>NZ_JAESPG010000001.1:0-542014 GCF_016756915.1 Pseudomonas sp. HB05 | reverse complement strand
TATATCAAGTTGAATAATTACCTTGTGGGAGCGGTCTTGCTCGCGAAGGCGGTATATCAGTCAACATTGACGTGTCTGACACTCCGCTTTCGCGAGCAAGCCCGCTCCCACAGTTACGGTGTCAGGCCTATTTTCTTATCAGCCCCGCAGCAACCACCAACTCTTCCATCGCCAGTAAATCCGGCACCTTCGCCACATGTTCCCCGACCTGCACCGCCGCCTGCTCCAGCCCGCACAGCGGCACGTCGACGTAGCTCAACTGGCTGTCGAGCTTGCAGGAACGTGGAATACCTTGGACCAGCAAAGCGATGAAGCGCAGTTCCGGGCGCCCGCCCAGGGCGTTGAGCACGACGATGCGGGCGCGCTCGCCGATGACGGTTTTCTGGCCGCAGGCCGACTCGAAGCTCAGCAACGGGATTTGTCGCTCGCGCCAGCTTACCCAGCCCAGGAACCACGGTGGCGTGTCCATATCGAAGGCGCTGCGCTGGTAGTCGATCAGCTCGGCCACCGCCACGTTGGGCAAGATCAGATGACGATCGGCCAATGGCAGCAACAGCCCGGTGAGGTGGCTGGTACGAGGGTGAAAGTCATGCATGGGTCTTGCTCCAGTAGGCGACGCTGTCGAGCAGCACCGATTCCTGGTACGGCTTGCCCAGGTAGTCATTGACGCCGATGGCCATGGCGCGGTCGCGGTGTTTCTGGCCGGTGCGGGAGGTGATCATGATGATCGGCAGGTGCGCCAGGCGCGGGTCGTTGCGCACCTGCGTGGCGACTTCGAAGCCGTCCATGCGCGGCATCTCGATGTCGAGCAGCATCAGGTCCGGCGAGTGTTCGGCCAACAGGGCCATGGCGTCCACGCCATCCTTGGCGGTGAGGACGTGCATGCCATGGCGCTCCAGCAGCCGGCTGGTGACCTTGCGCACCGTCACGGAGTCGTCCACCACCAGCACCAGCAGCGGCCGTTGCGGTTCACCCTCCCCTTCAGTCGGCACCTCGCGACGCGGTACCTGGTGGGGCAAGGCGCGGATCGGTGCCAGCAGGTCGAGAATCAGCACCACTCGCCCATCCCCCAGGATCGTCGCCCCGGACAGGCCGCGCACCGCTGAAAACTGCGGGCCAAGGCTCTTGACCACGATCTCCCGGGTACCGGTGGTGGCGTCGACCTGAACCGCGACATGCCGCTCATTGCATTGCACCAGCAGCACCGGCAAGGGTTGGCTCTGGCCCAGCAGTTTCGGGCGGGCACCGGTTTTCAGCAGCTCACCCAGGTAACACAGCTCGTAGCGCTGCCCGGCGTAGGTGTAGGTCGGCGGATCGAGCTGGTAATAGCCATCCAGTTCGGCGGGCAGCACCCGGACGATGCTCTCGATGGTGTTCAGCGGAATGGCGTATTGGTCTTCGTGGCATTGCACCATCAGCGCCCGATTGACCGCTACGGTGAACGGCAGGCGGATGCGAAAATGCACACCCTGCCCAGGCGTGGAGTCGATGGACATGCTCCCGCCCAGTTGCCGCACTTCCTCGTGGACCACGTCCATGCCCACGCCACGCCCGGAAATCTGGGTGATCTTTTCCGCCGTGGAAAAGCCTGGCTGGAGGATGAACTGCAACACGTCACGGTCACTGATGTCACTGTCAGGCGCCAGCAGGCCGCGCTTGATCGCCTTGCGCCGCACCGCGTCCAACGGCACCCCGGCGCCATCATCACGGATGTCGAAAATGATGTCGCCGCCCTCTCGCGACAAATCGAGGCTGATGCGCCCACGGGCCGGCTTGCCGGCGGCGATGCGCACGTCAGCCGGCTCCAGGCCATGGTCGACGGCGTTGCGCAGCATGTGTTCCAGAGGCGCGGCCATGCGTTCGAGCACGTTGCGGTCCATCTCGCCCTCGGCATTGTCGACCACGAACTCGACGTCCTTGCCCAGCTCCTGCGCCACTTGCCGGACGATGCGCTTGAGGCGCGGCAACATGCGCTCGAACGGCACCATGCGCGTACGCACCAGGCCTTCCTGCAGCTCGGTGTTGATGCGCCCTTGCTGTTGCAGCAGGTTTTCCGCGTCGTGGTTGCTGCGGTCGAGGGTTTCCTTGAGATCGAGCAAATCCGAGGCCGACTCGAACAATGCCCGGGACAATTGCTGCAGTTGCGAATGGCGGTCCATTTCCAGCGGATCGAACTCTTCGTAGCCCAGGCGCTCGGCATCCACTTGTTGACGACTGAGGATCCGTCCCTGGGTTTCGGTGTCCAGGCGCCGCAACTGATCGCGCATGCGCTCGATGGTGGTTTCCATCTCGCCCAGCGCCACGCGCGCGTCGTTGACCTGCTGTTCGATGCGCCCTCGGAAAATCGAGGTCTCGCCGGCCAGGTTCACCAGGTCGTCGAGCAATTCGGCGGACACCTTGACCATGTCAGCGCCGTCGCTCGGCGTAGCGGGTTCGGCTCGCGCAGGCAGCGTTGGCGATGGGGCGATTGGCGGCGCGGCAGCGTCTTCTGACGCCTCGCTCACCTGTGGATGGTTGACCGCCTGGATCCGCGCAATCAGCCGGTCACCGGGCGGGCACGGTTGGCCGGCGCGAACGGCGTCGAGCATTTGCGCCAGGCGATCATGGCCGCCCTGCACCAGCGTAAACAGCGCCGGGCTCGGCTGCAGCAGTCCTGTCGACAACCCTTCATAAAGGTTTTCCAGCTCATGGGCGAGGTCGCCGATGGGCGCGATTTCGACCATTCGCGCGCCGCCCTTGAGGGTGTGCAAGTCGCGCAACAGGGTTTCCACGGCCTGGCGGTTCGCCGGATCCTCCTGCCAGCGCAGCAACGCCGCGCCGGAACTGTCGAGGATGTCGAAGCCCTCCTCGAGGAATATTTCCAGGAGTTCGGGGTCATGGCCCGCGGCGTCACCTTGATGGGACGGCGGCAGCTCGATGGTATTCGGCTTGTCCTGGCGGAACCGGTGCAGGGCATCGATCAGCGCAACGGGGTCACCCAGCGGTTGTCCTTGCTGCAACTGCCCCAGCAGCAGGTCGAGACGCTCGTGGCTGTTGTTGAGTAGCTGCGCCAGTTCCTCGCTGTAGCTGTAGCGGCGGTCCACCAACCCTTCATAGAGATTTTCCAGTTCCTGGGCCAGATCACTCACCGGCCGGATATCGGCCATGCGCGCGCCGCCCTTGAGGGTATGCAAATCCCGCTGCAGCGATGACAGCGGCGCGCCGTTGTCCGGATCCGCCAGCCAGCGCTGCAAGGCCTGGGCGGCGCTCTCGAGAATGTCCTGCGCTTCTTCGAGGAAGATTGAAGCGATGTCATCGTCGACGGAGGTCTCGGCGCTCGCGCGATGTTCCATTTCCGCCGTCGCCTGGCCCAGCTCGCGAATGCTCAGGGTGCGACTGCCGTCGCTGCGAATCAGCCCCGTGGCGGCCGGGTCGAGACTTTCCTGGAGCAGCGTGCGAAGGGCCTGCACCCGCTCGGGTTGCGAATGTACTTCCTGCCCGGCCGCCAGTTCGTCGAGCATGTCGATCAACGCTTCATGGGCGCGTTGCGCTTCCTGGAAGAATGCGTCGCTGACCGCCAGGCTGCTCTCTTCGACCGCGCCGTAAAGGTCGAGCAAGGCTTCGCAAAGTTCATCCACCGGGTGCAGGTCGGCCAGGTGCGCGCCTTCGCCCAGGGTGGTCAACTCGTCGAGCAACGCGCTGAGCTCCTGGCCTTCGCCAGGATGCTGTTGCCAGCGCTGCAGCAGGTTTTCAGCATCCAGCAGGATGTCCATGCCCTGGGCGAGGAAGTTGTTGATCAACTGCGGATCACGCTTGGTCCGCGCGCCTTGGTCCGGTGTGCCGAGGACCGCTTGCAAGCGCTCGGTCATCAGTGCCTGGGCGCGCTGGATCAGGTCGGCGGCACCGGGGATCGGCGCCAGCGGCTCGCTGTGCAGTTGACGCAGCCCTCGTCGCAACAGCCCTTCGCCTTCGAGCAGCAGCTCCACCTCATCCAGGTCCAGGGCAATCAAGTGCGCCTTGTATTCCCGGGCCAGTTCGTCCAGCGCCCCGGCGAGCTCGGCAATGGGCAGCACGCCAGCCATGGAAGCGCTGCCCTTGAGCGTGTGCAGGGCACGTTGCAGTTCGTCGTTGGCCTGCAGTGGAAGGTGTTCGGCGGCCTGGTCGAGGAAGCGATTGAGCGCGGCGAGGTGCCCCTGGGCTTCGTTGTCGAAGATCTTCAGCAACAGCGGGTCAAGCGCCGCCACGTCCTGTTCATCGTCCTCTTCGACATCGCCGCCCTTGGCGAGCCCGTGGGCGCGAGCAGCCAGGCGGTCGACATCATCACGCTGGCGCTGGTGATGAGCCGCAAACTCAGCGACCAGCCCCGGCAGCAATTGCACCGTCTCAACAACCACCTGCAGGACCGAAGCGCCCGGCTCGACACTGCGTTCCAGCACGCGGTTGAGCAGGTTTTCCACCGCCCAGGCCAATTCTCCCAACACCAGCGCCCGGACCATCCGGCCGCTGCCCTTGAGGGTATGGAAAGCCCGCCGCAGTTCTGTCAGGGCGCCGTGGTCGTCGGGGTCGGCCGTCCAGCGCGGCAAGTATTCATGCAGGACATCCAGTACCTCGTCGGTCTCCTCGAGGAACACCTCGCGCAGTTCATCGTCCACCGGGCTTTCATCCACGGGGGGCGGCAGCAGGCTACCCGGCATGTTCCTCGCCGGCGGGTTGACCGCCGAGACCGGGTTGGCCAGCACTTCGGCCAATGACTGCACGGTCTGCGGATCGTCCAGTTCCTGCAAATCCTGCATGACCTGGGCTTCGTTGGGGCTCAGTACATCATCGAGCAAGGGGACGCGAGCTTCGTCAGGGAAATAACCGAGGACGCCCAGGCTGCGCTCGACGCCGTCCAACAGGCTCTCGGCGGGCTTCAGCGGGTCTTCGCCCAAACGCTCCAGGTAATATTCCAGGCCGCTGATCACATCGGCCAGATGATCGAGCTCCTCCCACCCTGGCTGGGCATGTTCGAGCAGCAGGTGCTCGCGGATGAATTCGTTGCACGCCTCCACCAGCCTGGCGGCACGGCTCAACGGGATCATCGCCAGCGCACCGCGCACCTGGGTCAGCAGCGCGGGCATTTCCGTGAGCTGCTCGCTGTTCCAGTCGGCGTCGATGTAGTCGACGATCATGTCCTTGGCCTGTTGCAGGCAGGTGTGGGCTTCCTTGATGACGATCTGGTGGATCTGGGTCAGGTCGATCGTCGGCAGGTGGTTGTCTTCGCGACTTTCAGGTTCGACGGTGCCGACCATGCCGGCCAGCGTCGCCTCGACGTAGAGCAAGGCGCCGGCGACGTCCATCAGCGTCGCATCGTCAGGCGCGCGCTGGCCCTGGGCGAGGCTCAGCACCACGGCCAACTGATCGATGATGACTTTGCGCGGCTGGCCAAACCCCAGCACCGCCAACGTGTCAGCGATTTGCCGCAAGGGCGCCAGCAGGCTGTCCAGTTCCGAGGCATGCTGGCGATCGCTGCGCACGAACAGGTCCAGGCGCTCCTTGACCCGCACCAACTCCTCGCACAATGCGGCAAGGACCGAGCGCATGGCATCGCGGTCGGGCCCGGCCAGGCGCGCGCGTTCTTCGTCGACCATGGCGCTGTCGGGCAGCGCATCGTCCAGTGAGTAGCGTTCTTTCATGATCTGCATCTGCCCGCTGGGATGTTCGGCCTTGGCAATATAGAACAACAGACTCTTGAGCAGGTGTGGCGGGGCCGGCTGATTGATGCCGGATATGCCTTGCTCCAGCAAGCGCTTGAGTTCCTTGTCGGCGTCCTTGAACAGGCTGCGCAGCGCCGGACTGTTGGCGATACGCCCGTCGCGCATGCCTTCGACCAGCGCCGAGGCGACTTGCCACAACGCATTGAGCGGCGCTCCGGCGCACAGGGCTTCGAGACGGTGGAAGACCTTGGCCAGGTAACCGAGATGCGTGACGTCGTCCTGCTCACGCAGCAATCCCGCCAGCGCGACTTGCAGGCTCTGGCGCAACTTGCGCAGGGTATTCGGCAGGTCGGCCGGTTCGAGCCGCTTCAAGGCGTCATCGTCGAGCGGCGCGATGTCTGGCAGTTCCGGGCTGAACAGGCGGGTTTCGGACAACAGGCCTTCACCCCGGGCACTGCGCAAGTCGTTGATCAACGGCAGTACCACCAACGGCAGGTCGCGGCGGGCGCCGTGGACGCGCTCAAGGTAAGTCGGCAGTTGGCCAAGCGCCTGGCGCAACAGGCTGATGGCCTCGTCGCGGTGGGCGATACGGTTGTCCTGCAGGGCGATGCACAGTTGTTCCATTTCCTCGGCGAGCAACGCCGCGCCATAGAACTCGACCATCTGCAGGCCGCCATGGACCTGATGGATGCAGGCCAGGCACTGGCCGAGGGCATCCACTGCCTGCGGATCGTCCACCAGGCGGTTGAGGGCCAGGTGGGCCTGCTTCAGCGTTTCGGCAATCTCGCCCTTGACCCATTCCAGGGCCACATAGTCGTGCCGATCACCCATAACCACTCCAAATCAACAGTCGTATGCCGCAGGATTACATCAGCCTTTGTGGCGAGGGAGCTTGCTCCCGCTTCGGGCGCAGCGGCCCCAAGAACTTTGTGAGCGCTGCGCACTCAAGCGGGAGCAAGCTCCCTCGCCACAAAGCCTCCTCGCCACATGCCCTTTTTCAATATGCAGGGCTGGTCAGTTACTGCTTGTCCTCATCGCCAGCCGGCCCCGCCGGCAAGGTGAACCCTGACACCGACCGGCGCAGTTGGCTGGCCATTTTCGCCAGGTTGCCGATGCTCTCTGCCGTGGCCGTGGAGCCCGAGGACGTTTGCGAAGTGATCTGCTGGATCACGTTCATGGTCAAGGATATCTGGCCCGCCGAGGTGGTCTGTTGCTGCGCCGCGTTGGAAATACTCTGGATCAGCGCCGCCAGGGTCTTGGACACGCCTTCGATTTCTTCCAGGGCCACGCCGGCATCCTGGGCCAGCCGGGCGCCGCGCACCACTTCGGTGGTGGTCTGTTCCATGGAAATCACCGCCTCGTTGGTATCGGCCTGGATCGCTCGCACCAGCGTTTCGATCTGCCGCGTCGCGGCCGAGGAGCGCTCCGCCAGCCGCTGAACTTCATCGGCCACCACCGCAAAGCCGCGCCCGGCATCACCGGCCATGGACGCCTGGATCGCGGCGTTGAGCGCCAGGATGTTGGTCTGGTCGGCGATGTCGTCGATCAGGCTGACAATGTCGCCAATTTCCTGGGACGACTCGCCCAGGCGCTTGATGCGCTTGGCGGTGTCCTGGATCTGCTCGCGGATGTTGTCCATGCCATGAATGGTGTTGTGCACCACCTCGTTGCCCTTGTTGGCGATCTCCACGGAGCGCTCGGCCACCGCCGACGATTCGGCGGCATTGGCCGACACCTGGTCGATGGATTGGGCCATTTCATTGATTGAAGTCGAAGCTTCGGAAATTTGCTGGGCCTGGTGTTCGGACGCCTGGGCCAGGTGCATCGCCGTGGCCTGGGTCTCCTGCACCGCGGCGGCCACCTGGCCGGCAGTGAGGTTGATCGTCGCCACCAGATCGCGCAGCTGGTCCACCGAATAATTGATGGAATCGGCGATGGTCCCGGTGAAATCCTCGGTGACCGAGGCGGTGACGGTCAGGTCGCCGTCGGCCAGGTCTTCGATCTCGTCCAGCAAGCGCATGATCGCGTTCTGGTTGCGTTCGTTCTTTTCCGCCGTTTCGCGCAACTGGCGGTTGGTTTCGCGAACCATCACCAGGCCGATGAGGATGATCGACATCAGCGCCAGCAGACCCAGCACATAACCGCCAATGGTGTTGACGGAGCGCCCGCCCGCCAGGTTTTCGAACGCCGAAGCCAGGTGCGAGGCTTCATCCAGCAGGGTTTGCGACAGGTTGAAGATGTTGCCCGCCGATTCGCGAACCTTGAACAGTTCCGGGGAGGTCTCGAGGATTTCATCCACCGAGCCCGAGACGAACTCGAACAGCTCACTGATTTCGCTCAGGCGCGCCCGGGCATCGCGGTCCTGCACCTGGGAAATCTTCAAGGTCGGGTCGCCTTGCAGCATGCCGTTGAGCACCTGGCCGAAACGCGCGGCATCACGACCGAACGTATCGGCGGCCTGGCTGGCGTTTTCGTCCCCCGCCAACACGGTATTCACCGCGCCGAGAATCCGCTCGGCCAGCAGCGATTGGCGCTGGGCCATGGCCACCTGGGGGGCCGGTGCGCCCCTTTGCAGGAGGATTTCGACGACTTTCTCGTATTCGACTTGCAGTTGCGGCACGGTTTCGGCCAGCGTCGCCGCGACCTGATGCAGCGACAAGACGGTTTGTTCGCTGGAAAGAATGGCATCGGTGTTCTTGAGCAGGCGCTCCCAGTCCAGCTGCACGGCGCGCATCTGCGGACGCAGGGTGGCAGGCGCAGGCGGCAGGCCGGTGACCGGGTCGCCCTGCTTCAGGTAACCCCAGCGCTGGGCGAAATCATTGCGCGCATCGCTCAGCAATTTGAACGCGGCGGCCTTGCCGGCGGCGGCCTCGGTGGCGTTCTTGGCAATGCGCTGGGACAACACCCGCAGCTCACCGGCGTGCCCGATGTATTGCTTGTCATAGGTGGACTGGATGTTGAGGTACGCGAAGTTGGCGAACAACAGCATGATGAAGACAATCAACGCGACGAACAGCACGATGATCTGCGAACGACTGCGCGACGCTTCCAGTGGCTTGCCTGTTTTTGCTTTGATCATCGGTTCTCGCCTGTCCCCAAAACCCCAAACCACCGCCATTCAAATGTGGGAGCGAGCAAGCTCGCTCCCACAGGGGCCGCGCTGCGGCCTGTTAAACCGCCACATCCATGAATCCCGACGACCGCGCCAGGGCAAACGGACTGAACACCTGCCACTGCCGCTCGCCCTCGAACCGGCCCTGGACGAAGGCCGTCTCCGGGCCATCGAGGTCGTTCGCCGAGGCCGACTCCAGGCTGTCCCGGGCAAAATGCTGCAGACCGAGCACTTCATCCACCAGCAAACCGGCGAACACCTCTTCATGGTCCACCACCAGCACCCGCCGCTGCTTGCGCACGCTGGACAGTTCATGGCCGAAGAAACCGCACAGATCCATCAACGGCAACAAACGCCCGCGCAGGTTAGCCACTCCGCGAACCCATGGCTTGACCCCGGGCAACGACGTGTGACGCGGCTCGTGCAGCACTTCGCTGACTTCACCCATGGGCGCCACGAACCAGTGTTCGCCCAGGCGAAAGCCGATGCCGCTCCAGGTGTCGCGATGGACCGGTTGGGACGGCAGGTCCGCGCCCAGCAACCGACAGCGCCGATCGATCCGCAGCAACAGCTCGAAAGCGGTCAGGGATTGGCTCATGGCCGTGCGTTCAACCCAGTACTTTGTTCAGGGTTGCGATCAGGGTGTCTTCATCCACCGGTTTGGTCAGGTAATCCCTCGCGCCCTGGCGGGTGCCCCAGACCTTGTCGGTTTCCTGGTCCTTGGTGGTGATGATGATCACCGGAATGTGCCCGGTGTCCGGGTCCTTGGTCAGTTGGCGAGTGGCCTGGAACCCGTTGAGGCCGGGCATGACGATGTCCATCAATACCGCGTCGGGTTTTTCCTGGCGGGCCAGTGCCACGCCATCGGCGCCGTTCTCAGCCTTGAGAACCTGATGACCGTGCTTTTCCAGCATGCCGGTCAGTTTGTACATTTCAGTCGGCGAATCATCGACGATCAGAACTCGTGCCATGGTGTTCCCCATTTTCTGTAGACCTCGGGCCCGCAGGCCGAGCGTCATGAGTTTGCCTGGTGCGGCTGGACAGCGGAAAAGCCCGGGACATGGGCCTGTATCGCGCCCAGCAATTCTTCCTTGCTGAAAGGCTTGGTCAGAAACTGATCGGAGCCGACGATGCGCCCCTTGGCCTTGTCGAACAGGCCATCGCGGGACGACAGCATGATCACTGGCGTCGCCTTGAAGGCCCCGTTGTTCTTGATCAGGGCGCAGGTCTGGTAACCGTCCAGGCGCGGCATCATGATGTCGACAAAGATAATGCCTGGATGATGGTCGACGATCTTGGCCAGCGCATCGAAGCCGTCGACCGCCGTGATTACCTCGCAACCGACGTTGCGCAGCAGGGTTTCGGCGGTGCGGCGGATAGTCTTCGAGTCGTCGATGACCATGACCTTCAAGGCGCTGGGTTGCTGCTGCGTAGATTGCTCTGCCATTGCCACTGCGAACCGGTTTTTAACGCATAAGTGTGAACGACAGCGCAAACCCTTGATGTTCAAGGCCCGCACGTCACATGGCAGCCTTTTTAGCACAGTCTCCATCGCCGATCTATCAGCCGCTCGGCACGGTGGTTTTTCCTTGACCGCCAATCTTCCGGGCGCCACTCTGACGCCACTTTTTCACGCCATTTGTGCCCATCGAAATTATGAGGAACCAAGCCATGAGCGTACGCGTCGGCATTGTCATGGACCCAATCGCCAGCATTTCCTACAAGAAGGATAGCTCGCTGGCCATGCTGCTGGCCGCTCAGAAGCGCGGCTGGGAACTGTTCTACATGGAGCAGCGCGACCTCTACCAGGCCGAAGGCCAGGCCCGGGCGCGGATGAAACCGCTGAAAGTCTTCGCCAACCCGGAGAAATGGTTCGAACTGGGCGAGGAAAGCGATGCACTGCTGAGCGACCTGGACGTGATCCTGATGCGCAAGGATCCGCCGTTCGACATGGAATTCGTGTATTCCACCTATCTCCTTGAACAGGCAGAAAGCGCCGGCGTGCTGGTGGTCAACAAGCCGCAGAGCCTGCGCGACTGCAACGAAAAGCTGTTCGCCACGCTGTTCCCGCAATGCACGCCGCCGACCATCGTCAGCCGTCGTCCGGACGTGTTGCGTGAATTCGCCGATCATCACGGCGACGTTATCCTCAAGCCGCTGGACGGCATGGGCGGTTCTTCGATCTTCCGCCACACCGCCGGCCACCCGAACCTGTCGGTGATTCTGGAAACCCTGACCTTGCATGGCAAGCAGCAAATCATGATCCAGGGCTACCTGCCGGCCATCATCGACGGCGACAAACGCATCCTGATGATCGACGGCGAGCCCGTGGATTATTGCCTGGCACGCATCCCGGCGGCCGGCGAAACCCGTGGCAACCTGGCGGCCGGTGGTCGTGGCGAAGCCCGTCCGCTGACCGACAAGGACCGCTGGATCGCCGCCCAGGTCGGCCCGACACTGCGGGAAAAAGGCCTGTTGTTCGTCGGCCTGGACGTGATCGGCGAGCACCTGACGGAAATCAACGTCACCAGCCCGACCTGCATCCGCGAAATCGACAATGCCTTCGGCACCGACATCGGCGGGATGCTGATGGATGCCATCGATCAGAAGCTCAAGGCTCGTTGATCCAGATCCTGATGAAGGAAACCCACATTGCGTTATCATGCCCGGCCTGAAAAAACGTGATGCTGGTTTCCTTGTCATGACACTCCCGTCCGATCTGCCCCTAGAGCTCGCCCATCGTGGCGTGCGCGCGGCTGATCGTCTCGGTTTTACCCTGTTCCTGGCGGCGCTGGTCCACCTGGCCGTGCTGCTGGGCGTCGGGTTTGCCACGGTCGAACCCAAGCAGATCAGCCAGACCCTGGAAATTACCCTGGCGACGTTCAAGAGCGAGACCAAGCCCAGGAAGGCCGACTTTCTCGCCCAGGAAAACCAGCAAGGCAGCGGCACCCTGGAAAAGAAAGCAACGCCCAAGACCACCGAGATCGCGCCGTTCCAGGACAACAAAGTCCAGAAGATAACCCCACCGCCGGCCGCCAAGCCGGAGGTCCAGGAGACGGCGCCCAAGGCTGCCGTGACCACCGTGGCGCCGAAGCCGAAAAAGGCCCCGGTCAAGGAAGAGGTCAAGCCCGATCCGAAGCCCAAGGCACCGGAGCCGACCTTCGACAGCTCGCAGCTTTCCAGCGACATCGCCAGCCTGGAAGCCGAGCTGGCCCAGGAGCAACAGCTGTACGCCAAGCGTCCGCGCATTCACCGCCTCAGTGCCGCTTCGACCATGCGCGACAAGGGTGCCTGGTACAAGGATGAGTGGCGCAAGAAGGTCGAGCGCATCGGCAACCTCAATTACCCCGAGGAAGCCCGGCGCAAACAGATCTACGGCAACCTGCGGCTAATGGTCTCGATCAACCGCGACGGCTCGCTGTACGAGGTGCTGGTGCTCGAATCCTCCGGCCAACCCCTGCTGGACCAGGCCGCCCAGCGGATCGTACGCCTGGCCGCGCCGTTCGCGCCGTTCACCGGGGACCTGTCGGACATCGACCGCCTGGAAATCATCCGCACCTGGAAGTTTGCCCGCGGTGATCGGCTGTCCAGTAACTGATAACCACCCAATTCCCTTGTGGGAGCGAGCTTGCTCGCGATAGCGGACGGTCAGTCGACCTCTGTGTTGAATGATCAATTGCTATCGCGAGCAAGCTCGCTCCCACAGGGGATCGGTGACAGTCTCAGGCATTTCCTGGCTTGTCAGTTCGGCCCTGCCCCGCCACACTAGCGCCTATGAAAAACGTCAGCCCCACCTACCTCAAGCATCATTTCCTGATCGCCATGCCGCACATGGCCGATCCGAACTTTGCCCACACCTTGACCTACATCGTCGAGCACACGGCGAACGGGGCCATGGGATTGGTGGTCAACCGCCCGCAAGAGCTGAACCTGGCGGACATCCTTGAGCAATTGCGTCCCGAGGTCGAGCCGCCACTGCTGTGCCAGCATGTGCCGATTTTTATGGGTGGCCCGGTGCAGACCGATCGCGGTTTCGTGCTCCATCCGTCGGGCCCCAAATTCCAGGCCACGGTGGACCTGGACGGTGTGTCGCTGTCCACCTCCCAGGACGTGCTGTTCGCCATCGCCGACGGCGTCGGCCCGCAAAAAAGCCTGATTGCCCTCGGCTATGCCGGTTGGGAACCCGGGCAACTGGAAGCCGAGCTGGCGGATAACGCCTGGCTGACCTGCCCGTTCGACGCCGACATCCTCTTCAATACCAGCAGCGAACTGCGCCTGGAAGCGGCGGCCAGCCGGTTGGGTGTCAACCTCAGCCTGCTCACCAGCCAGGCGGGACACGCCTGATGGCCTTGCGCTTGCTGCTGGGCTTCGATTACGGCACCAAACAGATCGGCGTTGCGGTCGGCCAGGTCATTACCGGCCAGGCCCGTGAGCTGTGCACCTTGAAGGCGCAGAATGGCGTTCCGGACTGGAACCAGGTCGAAGCGCTGATCAAGGAATGGAAACCCGACGCCGTGGTGGTCGGCCTGCCGCTGAACATGGACGGCACGCCCAGCGACATGTGCCTGCGCGCCGAAAAGTTCGCCCGCCGGCTCAACGGCCGCTTCAACCTGCCCTTCTATACCCATGATGAGCGCCTGACGACCTTCGAGGCCAAGGGCGAACGCCTGGTGCGCGGCGGGCAGAAAGGCAGTTACCGCGACAACCCGGTGGACGCCATCGCCGCCGCCCTGCTGTTGCAGGGCTGGCTCGATGCCAATACCGCCCTGTTCGAAACCTGATTTTTTGAAAGCGCCGCCAAGGCGCTTTCTTTTAGCGATAAACCGAGTCACGAGCACCGACCCGGAAACCTGAAGGAGCCAGCATGAGCCTGCCCAATCCCGCCGAGCTGATCAGCCAGATGGCGATCCGTCTTACGGCGCACCTGGAACAACGCGGCATCAGCGAACCGCGCTACATCGGCATCCGCACTGGCGGCGTCTGGGTTGCCCAGGCCTTGCTCGATGAGCTGGGCAGCGATTCGCCGCTGGGCACCCTGGACGTGTCCTTCTACCGCGACGACTTCAGCCAGAACGGCCTGCACCCGCAAGTGCGCCCCTCGGCCCTGCCATTCGAGATCGAAGGCCAGCACCTGGTGCTGATCGACGACGTCCTGATGAGCGGCCGGACCATCCGCGCCGCCATGAACGAACTGTTCGATTACGGCCGCCCGGCCAGCGTGACGCTGGTGTGCCTGCTGGACCTGGACGCCGCCGAGCTGCCGATCCGGCCGAACGTGGTCGGCGCGACACTGACGCTGGCCGCCCATGAGCGGGTCAAGCTCTCCGGGCCGTCGCCGCTGCAACTCGAACTGCAAGACCTTGCCCTTTAACTGCCCTTGTAAGAGTCCATCGCGATGACGCCTCTCGAAACCAAGCGCCCGCTGCAGCTCAACGATCAGGGCCAGCTGCGGCACTTCCTGTCCCTCGACGGCCTGCGCCGCGAGCTGCTGACAGAAATCCTCGACACCGCCGACTCGTTCCTCGAAGTTGGCGCCCGTGCGGTGAAGAAAGTCCCGTTGCTGCGCGGCAAGACCGTGTGCAACGTGTTCTTCGAAAACTCCACCCGCACCCGTACCACCTTCGAACTGGCGGCCCAGCGGCTGTCGGCGGACGTGATCACCCTCAACGTCTCCACGTCCTCGGCGAGCAAGGGTGAAACCCTGCTCGACACCCTGCGTAACCTCGAAGCTATGGCCGCCGACATGTTCGTCGTGCGCCACGGTGATTCCGGTGCAGCGCACTTCATTGCCGAACACGTGTGCCCGCAAGTGGCGATCATCAACGGCGGCGACGGCCGTCACGCCCACCCGACCCAGGGCATGCTGGACATGCTGACCATCCGCCGGCACAAGGGCAGCTTCGAGAACCTGTCGGTGGCCATCGTCGGCGACATCCTGCACTCGCGGGTGGCCCGCTCGAACATGCTGGCCCTCAAGACCCTCGGCTGCCCGGACATCCGCGTGATCGCGCCGAAAACCCTGCTGCCCATCGGCGTCGAGCAATACGGTGTGAAGGTCTACACCGACATGACCGAAGGCCTGAAGGATGTGGACGTGGTGATCATGCTGCGCCTGCAACGCGAACGCATGACCGGCGGCCTGCTGCCCAGCGAAGGCGAGTTCTACCGCTTGTTCGGCTTGACCACCGCGCGCCTGGCCGGGGCCAAGCCGGATGCCATCGTCATGCACCCGGGGCCGATCAACCGCGGCGTGGAGATCGAGTCGGCGGTGGCCGACGGGCCGCATTCGGTGATCCTCAACCAAGTGACCTACGGCATCGCCATCCGCATGGCCGTGCTGTCCATGGCCATGAGCGGGCAAACGGCCCAGCGCCAATTTGACCAGGAGAACGCCCAGTGAAGCTCAGCATTCTCGGCGCACGCGTGATCGATCCGGCCAGCGGCCTGGATCAAGTGACCGACATTCATATCGATGCCTGCAAGGTCGTCGCCCTTGGCGCGGCGCCGGCAGGCTTCGCGGCGGTCGAGACCCTCGACGCCCAAGGCCTGGTCGCCGCCCCTGGCCTGGTGGACCTCAACGTCGCCCTGCGCGAGCCGGGCTACAGCCGCAAAGGCAGCATCGTCAGCGAAACCCGCGCCGCCGCCGCCGGTGGCGTGACCAGCCTGTGCTGCCCACCGCAGACCAAACCGGTGCTGGACACATCGGCCGTGGCCGAACTGATCCTCGACCGCGCCCGCGAAGCCGGCAACACCAAGGTTTTCCCGATTGGCGCACTGAGCAAAGGCCTCGATGGCGAGCAATTGGCCGAGCTGATCGCCCTGCGTGATGCCGGGTGCGTGGCGTTCGGCAATGGCCTGAACAGCTTCCGCAACACCCGTACGCTGTGTCGCGCACTGGAATATGCGGCGACTTTCGGCCTGACCGTCATCTTCAATTCCCAGGATCACGACCTGGCCGAAGGCGGTCTCGCCCATGAAGGCCCGACCGCCAGCTTCCTCGGCCTGCCGGGCATTCCGGAAACGGCCGAGACCGTGGCCCTGGCCCGGGACCTGCTGCTGGTGGAACAAAGCGGCGTGCGCGCCCACTTCAGCCAACTGACCAGCGCCCGTGGCGCGGCGCTGATCGCCCAGGCCCAGGCCCGCGGCTTGCCGGTGACCGCCGACGTGGCGCTGTATCAGTTGATCCTGACCGATGAGGCGCTGATCGATTTCAACAGCGTCTATCACGTCCACCCGCCGCTGCGCACCCGCGCCGACCGCGAAGGCTTGCGCGAGGCGGTGAAGTCCGGGGTGATCTCGGCCATTTCCAGCCATCACCAGCCCCACGAGCGCGACGCCAAGCTGGCACCCTTCGGCGCCACCGAACCGGGCATCAGCAGCGTTGAACTGCTGTTGCCGCTGGCCATGACGCTGGTGGAGGACGGCTTGCTGGACTTGCCAACCTTGCTGGCGCGCCTGAGCACCGGCCCGGCCCAGGCCCTGCAATTGCCGGTCGGGAAACTGGCTGTGGGTGCGGCGGCGGACCTGGTGCTGTTCGACCCCGCCGCGTCCACCGTGGCTGGCGAAGCCTGGCGCTCCAAGGGCGACAACTGCCCGTTCCTCGGTCACAGCCTGCCGGGGGTGGTGCGCTATACGCTGATGGATGGGCGGATTACCCACCAGGCCTGAAAAACCGCGTCGCTCCTATCGCGAGCAAGCTCGCTCCCACAGGGATCTCGGTGAACACAGGATATGTGAACACCTCCGATCCAGTGTGGGAGCGAGCTTGCTCGCGAAACTCGGTCTTAGTGAAAAGCCCCACGCTTCTGCGCATTACGAATCGACACCTGGTCGTTCAGCGTCCAGAAGTCATACAGCACACCCAGGAAAAACACCCCGCCGGTCAGCAGATAGATAATCCCGCTGAGCCACTTCCCCTGATACATGCGATGCACGCCCAAGACGCCGAGGAAGGTCAGCAGAATCCACGCCACGGTGTATTCGATAGGTCCCGGGGTGAAACGCAGATCCGCTTCGCGGTCCATGGCCGGGATCAGGAACAGGTCGATCAACCAACCGATGCCCAGCAGGCCGAAGGTGAAGAACCAGATCGTGCCAGTCACCGGCTTGCCGTAATAGAAACGGTGCGCACCGGTGAAGCCGAAAATCCAGAGCAGATACCCGATCACTTTGCTATGGGTGTCACGGGTTGCGTCCTGCTGATAGCTGTTCATGAATGGCCTCTTTTGCCTCGATAGAAAAATTTGTTCGGACTTTTTGTGACTTTTTTGTGTCTCGCCGACAAGCGGTCCTGAGCGACTCGGACCTGTGAAACGCCCGTGTTATGGGGGTCTTGTCGGACAATTGGGTCAATTGTCGCAATTGTGCAGGGTTCAGGCTGGGTTCCGGATCGACAAACGGCCTCGAAACGGCGAAAAAAGCTGTTATAAAGTTGCGCGCTAACCTTTATGAGCCTTGCCTAATGCGTCCATTTTTCAAGACATGGCTGACCATCTGCCTATTATTGCCACTGGCCGCCCACGCCACCAATCGTGAGCAACGTCTTCCCAACGTCAACGGCTACACCCCGAAATCCCATGTTTCTGCTCCAGGGAGCAAAAACAACCCAGGCACCCAGCGCCTGAGCACGACCAACAGCAAGCTGGTTCCGCCCATGGCGACCAAAGCGAGCAGCAACGTGTTGAGCCGCGCCGTGAATGTACTGGGCACACCTTACCGCTGGGGCGGCAGCAGCCCAAGCAAAGGTTTCGATTGCAGCGGTTTGGTGAAGTACGCCTTCAACGACGCCACGTTCGACCTGCCGCGCACCTCCAATGCGATGGCTGCCGGTCATGGCGAGAAAGTCGAGCGCAAGGACTTGAAGCCTGGCGACCTGATTTTCTTCAAGCTCAAGAGCCGCCGGGTCAACCACGTGGCGATCTACCTGGGCAACGACCGCTTCATCCACGCGCCACGGCGGGGCAAGTCGGTGACCATCGACACGCTGAACAAGCCGTATTGGAACACCCATTACGTGGTTGCCAAGCGGGTGCTGCCGAAAGAGCCGGGTGCGATGCGGGTGGTTCAGCGCTGAGCCAGCATTTTTGCTGTAGCTGATGACCCCATCGCGAGCAAGCTCGCTCCCACACTCGATTTCCATTCGCTGAAAGTCCTGTGGGAGCGAGCTTGCTCGCGATGAGGCCTGCAAAAGCACCACATCTCTAAAAGTTATCCGGCGTACGCGCCCGCTCCCGCGCATGTTCGCGGCTGATCAGCCCCTTGTTCACCAACTCTTTCAGGCACATGTCCAGCGTCTGCATCCCCAGCGAGCCGCCGGTCTGGATCGACGAATACATCTGCGCGATCTTGTCTTCCCGGATGAGATTGCGGATCGCCGAGGTGCCGAGCATGATTTCGTGTGCAGCGACCCGGCCGCCACCGATCTTCTTGACCAGCGTCTGGGAGATCACCGCTTGAAGCGACTCCGACAGCATCGAGCGAACCATGGACTTTTCGTCGCCGGGGAACACATCCACCACCCGGTCAATGGTCTTGGCTGCCGATGTGGTGTGCAGCGTACCAAACACCAAGTGCCCGGTTTCAGCGGCGGTCAGCGCCAGGCGAATGGTTTCCAGGTCACGCATTTCCCCCACCAGGATCACGTCCGGGTCTTCCCGCAGGGCCGAGCGCAGGGCCGTGGAAAAACCTTGGGTGTCGCGGTGCACCTCGCGCTGGTTGATCAGGCATTTGCGCGGTTCATGGACGAACTCGATCGGGTCCTCGATGGTAAGGATGTGATGGTGCTTGTGGCTATTCAGGTAATCGATCATCGCCGCCAGGGTCGTGGACTTGCCTGAACCAGTAGGCCCGGTCACCAGTACGAGCCCGCGTGGGGCCTCGGTGATCTTGCGAAACACCTCGCCCATGCCCAGGTCTTCCATGGTCAGGACTTTCGACGGGATGGTCCGGAACACCGCCCCGGCGCCACGATTCTGATTGAAGGCGTTGACCCTGAACCGCGCCACACCCGGCACGTCGAAGGAGAAATCCGTTTCCAGAAATTTCTCGTAATCCACTCGCTGCCGGTCGTTCATGATGTCGTAGATCAGCTCATGAACCTGTTTATGGTCCAGTGCCGGCAGGTTTATCCGTCGCACATCGCCGTCGACACGGATCATCGGCGGCAGCCCGGCGGACAGGTGCAGGTCCGACGCCCCCTGTTTGGCGCTGAAGGCCAACAGTTCAGTGATATCCATAGCGCTCCTCAATTCCAGTAGAATGCCGCGAACCTCAGACCCGCTGGCCTTTCTTTATGACCACGATAGCAGACAACATTGCTCAGGTTAGATCGCGCATCCATGCGGCGGAGCAAGCCGCCCAGCGTGCCGCAGGCAGCGTCCAGCTGTTGGCAGTGAGCAAGACCAAGCCCGCCCAGGCCCTGCGCGAAGCCTATGCCGCCGGCCTCAGGGACTTCGGCGAGAACTACCTGCAAGAAGCGCTCGGCAAGCAGGCGGAACTGACCGACCTGCCCTTGATCTGGCACTTCATCGGCCCCATTCAATCGAACAAGACGCGCGCTATTGCCGAACATTTCGACTGGGTGCACTCCGTGGATCGCCTGAAAATTGCCCAACGCCTGTCCGAGCAGCGCCCGGCCGAGCTGCCGCCGTTGAACATCTGCATCCAGGTCAACGTCAGCGGCGAAGCCAGTAAATCCGGTTGCACACCAACGGACCTGCCAGCCCTCGCCAAGGCCATCGCTGCATTGCCGCATCTCACGTTGCGCGGGTTGATGGCCATTCCCGAACCGACCGACGATCGCGCCGAGCAGGACGCGGCGTTTGCGGCCGTCCAGCGCCTGCAAGCCAGCCTGGACCTGCCCCTGGATACGTTATCCATGGGTATGAGCCATGACCTCGAATCCGCCATCGCCCAAGGCGCCACCTGGGTGCGCATCGGTACTGCATTGTTTGGCGCTCGCGACTACGGTCAAACACCCAGCTGATCCATTCATCTCTTTATAAGGACCTGTCATGAGCAACACGCGTATTGCCTTTATCGGCGCCGGCAACATGGCCGCCAGCCTGATCGGCGGCCTGCGGGCCAAGGGCCTGGACGCATCCATGATTCGCGCCAGCGATCCGGGTGAAGAGACTCGCAAGCGGGTCAGCGCCGAGCACGGCATCGAAACCTTCGCCGACAACGCCCAGGCCATCGACGGCGTGGACGTCATCGTGCTGGCGGTCAAGCCGCAAGCGATGAAGACCGTCTGCGAAGCCCTTCGCCCGAATCTCCAGCCTCATCAACTGGTGGTGTCGATCGCCGCGGGCATTACCTGCGCGAGCATGAACAACTGGCTCGGCGCCCAGCCGATCGTGCGCTGCATGCCCAACACCCCGGCCCTGCTACGCCAGGGTGTCAGCGGCCTGTATGCAACCGGCCAAGTGAGCACCGGACAGCGCCAGCAGGCCGAAGAACTGCTGTCGGCCGTCGGCCTGGCGCTGTGGCTGGAGACCGAGCAGCAACTGGATGCCGTCACCGCCGTCTCCGGCTCGGGCCCGGCGTATTTCTTCCTGCTGATCGAAGCCATGACCGCCGCCGGCGAGAAACTCGGCCTGCCCCGCGAGACCGCCGCCCAGCTGACCTTGCAGACGGCCCTCGGCGCCGCCCACATGGCGGTGTCCAGCGACGTCGATGCGGCCGAGCTGCGCCGTCGCGTGACGTCTCCGGCCGGCACCACCGAAGCGGCCATCAAATCATTCCAGGCCGGCGGCTTCGAAGCCCTGGTGGAAAAAGCACTCGGCGCCGCCGCGCACCGCTCGGCCGAAATGGCCGAACAACTGGGCCAATAAGGAGCCATTCATGATTGGATTGAACACTGCAGCGGTCTATGTCCTGCAAACCCTCGGCAGCCTGTACCTGCTGATCGTGCTGATGCGCTTCGTATTGCAATTGGTGCGCGCCAACTTCTACAACCCGCTGTGCCAGTTCGTGGTCAAGGCTACCCAGCCGCTGCTCAAGCCGTTGCGCCGGATCATCCCTAGCCTGTTCGGCCTGGACATGTCCTCGCTGGTGTTGGCGATCCTGGTGCAGTTGGCGCTGATGGCGCTGACCCTGCTGCTGACCTACGGCACCACCGGCAACCCGCTGCAACTGCTGATCTGGTCGCTCATTGGCGTGACCGCGCTGTTCCTGAACATATTTTTCTTCGCGATGATCATCAGTGTGATCCTGTCCTGGGTCGCACCGGGCAGCCACAACCCGGGGGCCGAACTGGTGAACCAGATCTGCGAGCCGGCCCTGGCGCCGTTCCGTCGCATCGTGCCGAACCTCGGCGGCCTGGATATCTCGCCGATCCTGGCGTTCATGGTGCTCAAGCTGCTCGACATGCTGGTGATCAACAATTTGGCGGCGATGACCATGATGCCGGAGATTTTGCGGGTGCTTATTTGATCCAGGCAACCTGATCCCTGTGGCAAAGGACCTGTCTGTGGCGAGGGGATTTATCCCCGCTGGGCCGCGAAGCGGCCCCAAAGCAGACAACTCGGCCAGCCTGATACTCCGCATACTCAGGTTTCAGGGCTGCTTCGCAGCCCAACGGGGATAAATCCCCTCGCCACAAATAAATCCGCTCGCAACCATCGGATTCCCCGCTTGCGCCGTTTGCTTGCCGCTAACCCCAGCGGTCTTTAGACTTACGCCTCATTTCAACGCGAGCAGGGTCGATGCCAGCTGCCTTTCCCCCCGATTCCGTTGGTCTGGTGACGCCTCAAATGGCGCATTTCAGCGAGCCCCTGGCCCTGGCCTGCGGCCGTTCGTTGCCAGCCTATGACCTGATCTACGAAACCTACGGCACCCTCAATGCCACGGCGAGCAATGCCGTGCTGATCTGCCACGCCTTGTCGGGGCATCACCACGCCGCCGGCTACCACAGCGTCGATGACCGCAAGCCCGGCTGGTGGGACAGTTGCATCGGTCCGGGCAAGCCCATCGACACCAACAAGTTCTTCGTCGTCAGCCTGAACAACCTCGGCGGTTGCAACGGCTCCACCGGCCCCAGCAGTATCAACCCGGACACCGGCAAGCCCTTCGGCGCCGATTTCCCGGTGCTGACCGTGGAAGACTGGGTCCACAGCCAGGCGCGCCTGGCAGACCGTCTCGGCATCGCCCAATGGGCAGCGGTGATCGGCGGCAGCCTGGGTGGCATGCAAGCACTGCAATGGACCATCACCTACCCGGACCGCGTGCGCCACTGCCTGGCAATCGCCTCGGCACCCAAGCTGTCGGCGCAGAACATCGCCTTCAACGAAGTGGCGCGCCAGGCGATCCTCACCGACCCCGAATTCCACGGCGGCTCGTTCCAGGAACACGGCGTGATCCCCAAGCGCGGGCTGATGCTGGCACGGATGGTCGGGCACATCACCTACCTGTCCGACGATTCCATGGGCGAGAAATTCGGCCGTGGTCTCAAGAGCGAGAAGCTCAACTACGACTTCCACAGCGTCGAGTTCCAGGTCGAGAGCTACCTGCGTTATCAGGGAGAAGAGTTCTCCGGGCGTTTCGACGCCAACACCTACCTGTTGATGACCAAGGCGCTGGACTACTTCGATCCGGCGGCGAACTTCGACGATAACCTGGCGAAAACCTTCGCCAACGCCACCGCCAAGTTCTGCGTGATGTCGTTTACCACCGACTGGCGCTTCTCCCCGGCCCGCTCCCGGGAACTGGTGGACGCACTGATGGCCGCGCGCAAGGACGTCTGCTACCTGGAAATCGACGCGCCCCAGGGCCACGACGCCTTTTTGATCCCGATCCCGCGCTACCTGCAGGCGTTCGGCAACTACATGAACCGTATTACGCTGTGAGGACGCCATGAGAGCCGATCTGGACATCATCCAGGAATGGATCCCCGCCGGCAGCCGGGTGCTCGACCTGGGCTGCGGCAACGGCGAATTGCTGACCTGGCTGCGGGACAACAAGCAAGTGACGGGCTACGGGCTGGAAAATGACCCGGACAACATCGCCGAATGCGTGGCCAAGGGCATCAACGTCATCGAGCAGGACCTGGACAAGGGCCTGGGCAACTTCGCCAGCAACAGCTTCGACATCGTGGTCATGACCCAGGCCCTGCAAGCCGTGCACTACCCGGACAAGATCCTCGACGAAATGCTGCGCGTCGGGCGCCAGTGCATCATCACCTTCCCCAACTTCGGTCACTGGCGGTGCCGCTGGTACCTGGCGAGCAAGGGGCGGATGCCGGTGTCGGAGTTCCTGCCCTACACCTGGTACAACACGCCGAACATCCACTTCTGCACCTTCGAGGATTTCGAGGAGTTGTGCCGCGAACGCGAAGCCAAGGTCATTGATCGCCTGGCCGTAGACCAGCAGCACCGCCACGGGTGGGCGAGCAAGCTTTGGCCTAATCTGTTAGGTGAGATAGGCATCTATCGGGTCAGCAGCCCAGGCCTCGCCGATCATCAGGTCGCGGTGTAAACGCCGGCCTTTCCAGGAGCACGACATGAAACGTCTAGGGTTGTTTCTCATCACCGCCTGCCTAAGCGTCGGCGTCATGGCCGCCGATGTCATCAAGGGCGAGCGCAAGGAAGTGTTCGGTGACGTCACCGTGCACTACAACACGTTCAACTCCACCTTCCTAACGCCTGACATCGCCAAGGGCGCCGAACTGATCCGCAGCAAGAACCAGGGCGTGATCAATGTTTCGGTGATCAAGGGTGGCAAGCCGCTGATCGCCCAAGTCAGCGGCACGGTCAAGGACCTGACCAGCAAGACGGTCCCGCTCAGCTTCCGCCAGATCACTGAGCCAGGCGCGATTTATTACGTCGCCCAATACCCGGTGGACCAGCAGGAAACCCGCACCTTTGAAATCAAGGTGCAGATCGGCGACAAGATCAACACCCTCAACTTCAACCAGGAACTGTTCCCGGGCCAATGATCAAGCTCACCCAACTCGTGCTGGCCAGCCACAACGCCGGCAAACTCAAGGAACTCCAGGCGATGCTCGGCGGGTCGGTGCAATTGCGCTCGATCGGCGAGTTCAGCCAGGTGGAACCGGAAGAGACCGGCCTGTCGTTCGTCGAGAACGCCATCCTCAAGGCCCGCAACGCCGCGCGCATTTCCGGCCTGCCGGCGCTGGCCGACGATTCCGGCCTGGCCGTGGACTTCCTCGGCGGCGCGCCGGGCATCTACTCGGCCCGCTACGCTGACGGCAAAGGTGACGCGGCGAACAACGCCAAGCTGCTCGATGCCCTCAAGGACGTCCCCGAAGCCGAGCGCGGCGCGCAGTTCGTATGTGTGCTCGCCCTGGTACGCCATGCCGACGATCCGTTGCCGATCCTCTGCGAAGGCTTGTGGCAAGGACGCATTCTGACCGAGGCCAGCGGCGAGCACGGTTTCGGCTACGACCCATTGTTCTGGGTGCCTGAGCGCAATTGCTCCAGTGCCGAGCTGGGCCCCGTGGAAAAGAACCAACTGAGCCACCGCGCCCGCGCCATGGCCCTGCTGCGCCAGCGTCTGGGCCTGCAATGACCACCGACGCCCCCGCACCGCTGATCCACGGCGGCGCACAAACCCCTCGGGCGCCGCTGCCGTCGCTGCCGCCCCTGGCGTTGTACATCCATATCCCGTGGTGCGTGCGCAAATGCCCGTATTGCGACTTCAACTCCCACACCGCCAGCCCGCAGTTGCCGGAAGAAGAGTATGTCGACGCCTTGCTGGCCGATCTCGACCAGGATCTGCACGCGGTTCATGGTCGTGGACTGAGTTCGATATTTTTTGGCGGTGGTACGCCAAGCCTGTTCAGCGCCCAGGCACTGGGACGACTTCTCCAGGGTGTCGAGGCGCGCATTCCCTTCGCGCCGGACATTGAAATCACCCTGGAAGCCAACCCCGGCACGTTCGAGCAAGCGAAGTTCGTTGCCTACCGGGCGCTGGGCATCAATCGCCTCTCCATTGGCATCCAAAGTTTCCAGCAGGCCAAGCTCGAAGCGCTGGGCCGGATCCACAACGGTGACGAGGCGGTGCGCGCCGCTGGCATGGCCCGCCAGGCCGGGTTCGACAACTTCAACCTCGACTTGATGCACGGCTTGCCTGACCAGTCCCTCGAAGACGCCTTGAGCGACCTGCGCCAGGCCATTGCGCTGAAGCCCACTCATTTGTCCTGGTACCAGCTGACGCTGGAGCCGAACACCGTGTTCTGGAACCAGCCGCCAACATTGCCGGAAGACGACACGCTGTGGGACATCCAGGAAGCCGGGCAGGCATTGCTGGCCGAGCACGGCTACGCCCAGTACGAAGTCTCGGCGTATGCCCAGCCCGGTCGGGCGGCGCGGCACAACCTCAATTATTGGAGCTTCGGCGACTTCATCGGCATCGGCGCCGGGGCCCACGGCAAGCTCAGCCATCCGGACGGGCGCATCGTGCGCACCTGGAAGACCCGCTTGCCCAAGGATTACCTGAATCCGGCCAAAAGCTTCCAGGCGGGTGAGAAAACCCTCGCCAACGAGGAACTGCCGTTCGAGTTCCTGATGAATGCCCTGCGCCTGACCGCAGGCGTGGAAGCGCGGCTGTACCCGGAGCGCACCGGTCTGCCCCTTGAGAGCCTGGCCGAAGGCCGGCGCGAGGCCGAACAAAGTGGGTTGTTGCAGGTCGAACCGTCACGTCTGGCGGCGACCGAGCGCGGACAGCTGTTTCTCAATGACTTGCTGCAAACATTTCTGAGCTGATCAACACAAGGAAATCGAATGGATCTGGTACTCGACCTGCTCGCCACTGTGTCCCGCTGGAGCCGCAGCAACCTGTCGGAAATCTCCTTGGCATTGGTAGGCTGCCTGCTGGTGCTGTTTGGTGCCGATATCAAGGGCTGGGTCGAACAACGCCTGGGCAGCATCGCCGGCGCGTTGCGCGTCCCGCTGATTGCCCTGCTGTGCATGATCGGCAGTGGCGCCGCGCTGATCTACGCCACGCCGTGGATCGTCCGAGGCTTGAGCCAGTTCAACAACTACAGCCTGGCCCCGGTGTTGTTGGTGGTGCTGGTGTTGATTGGCGTGGTGGCGGATCGGCGCTGATTCAGCCACAACCAAAAACAACTGTGGGAGCGAGCTTGCTCGCGATGGCGGTGTAACAGTCAACATTGATGTTGAATGTCATGCCCTCATCGCGAGCAAGCTCGCTCCCACAGGGAGTACCATTTCACCATGGGTCTTCTGGTGTTTAGGCCAGCTTCTCGAACTTCAAATCCCAAACCCCATGCCCAAGCCGTTCGCCACGGCGTTCGAACTTGGTGATCGGCCGTTCGGCCGGGCGCGGTACGCACTTGCCGTCTTCGGCCAGGTTGCGATAACCCGGGGCGACGTTCATCACTTCCAACATGTATTCGGCGTAGGGCTCCCAGTCGGTAGCCATGTGCAGCACACCGCCGACCTTCAACTTGCTACGCACCAGCTCAGCGAACGACGCCTGGACGATCCGGCGCTTGTGGTGACGACTTTTGTGCCAAGGATCCGGGAAGAACAACATCAGTCGGTCGAGGCTGTTGTCGGCGATGCAGCGATTGAGCACTTCAATGGCGTCGCAATCGTAGACCCGCAGGTTCGTCAGGCCCTGGGTCAACACACCGTTGAGCAGTGCTCCGACGCCCGGGCGGTGTACTTCCACGCCAATGAAATCCTGCTCCGGCGAAGCGGCAGCCATCTCCAGTAACGAATGGCCCATGCCAAAGCCGATTTCCAGCGAGCGCGGCGCCGAGCGGCCGAAGACCTGGTCAAAATCCACCGGCGCATCGGCCAAGGGCAGGACGTAAAGCGGGGCGCCTTGCTCCAGGCCGCGTTGCTGGCCTTCAGTCATGCGCCCGGCGCGCATCACGAAACTCTTGATGCGGCGGTGCTGGCGCTCTTCGCCCTCTTCCGGCAGGACAGGCGTGTCGTTCGATTCAGTCATCAATGGCTCTTACTTGATCAGACCATCCAGCGGCGAAGACGCGCTGGCGTAGAGTTTTTTCGGCATGCGGCCCGCGAGGTAGGCCAGGCGGCCGGCAACAATGGCGTGCTTCATGGCTTCGGCCATCAGGATCGGTTGCTGGGCATGGGCGATGGCCGAGTTCATCAGCACCGCCTCGCAACCCAACTCCATGGCGATGGTGGCGTCGGAGGCGGTACCGACACCGGCATCCACCAGCACCGGGATCTTGGCTTCTTCCAGGATGATCTGCAGGTTGTATGGGTTGCAGATCCCCAGGCCGGTGCCAATCAGGCCGGCCAGCGGCATGACCGCGATGCAGCCGATTTCCGCCAGTTGACGGGCGATGATCGGGTCATCGCTGGTGTAGACCATCACGTCGAAACCTTCCTTGACCAGCGTCTCCGCAGCCTTGAGGGTTTCGATCACGTTGGGGAACAGGGTTTTCTGGTCCGCCAGCACTTCCAGCTTCACCAGGTTATGGCCATCGAGCAGCTCACGGGCCAGGCGGCAGGTGCGCACGGCCTCGATGGCGTCGAAGCAACCGGCGGTGTTCGGCAGGATGGTGTAGCGATCCGGCGGCAGGATATCCAGCAGGTTCGGTTCGCCCGGGTTCTGGCCGATGTTGGTCCGGCGCACGGCGACGGTCACGATCTCGGCGCCCGAGGCTTCGATGGCCAGGCGGGTCTCTTCCATGTCGCGGTATTTGCCGGTGCCTACCAGCAAACGCGACTGGTAGGTACGACCGGCCAGGACGAAAGGCTTGTCGCTACGAACGATGCTCATGGGAAATCCTCTGTAGGGGTGAGGTTCTTGCGAAAGGCTGCGAAATCGAGGCGACTAGCCACCGCCAATGGCGTGGACCACTTCGACGCTATCACCGTCGTTCAACGTGGTTTCGGCGTGCTGGCTGCGCGGGACGATATCCAGATTGAGCTCCACCGCGACGCGGCGTCCGGTAAGTTCCAGACGGGTCAGCAGGGCCGCAACGGTTTCGCCGTCGGGCAGGTCAAGGGGTTCGCCGTTCAACTGAATGCGCATGCCGGATGCCGCCATCATTTTTAGGGGCTGGCATTCTAGCCCGATCAGTCTGGATGACCCAAGTCCCTTGGTCAGCTTCAAGCTTCACGCGGCAAGTTGCAGGCGCCAGGCCGCGATGCCCAGGCATAACCAGCCGATCAGAAAGGCCACGCCGCCCAGGGGCGTGATGATGCCCAGCTTGCTGATGCCGGTGAGGGTCAGCAAATAAAGGCTGCCGGAGAACAGCAGGATGCCGATCACAAATGAGATCCCGGCCCACGTGACGATACGACCCGGAATATGCGTGGCCAGCAGCGCGACACCCAGCAGGGCCAGGGTATGCACCAGTTGATAGGTGACGCCGGTGTGGAAAATCGCCAGGTAATCGGCGCTCAGGCGGTTTTTCAGGCCATGGGCGGCAAACGCACCTAAGGCCACGCCGGTGAAGCCGAAAAAAGCCGCCAGCATCAGAAAGCTACGCAACATGGGAACTCCGATCAGACTCGGTGGACAGGGTCTGTATAATGGCCCGCTCGACGGGTTCGGCCAAGCCATCTCTATGCTGCGTACATTGTTTCGACGATTCGTTAAAGCCCTGCTCTGGTTCGCCGTCGGCAGTGTTGTGCTGGTGCTGTTGTTTCGCGTGGTGCCGCCGCCATTCACCGCGCTGATGATCGAGCGCAAGGTTGAATCCTGGTTCGGTGGCGAACCCATCGACCTGCAGCGCGACTGGCAACCCTGGGACCAGATTTCCGACAACCTCAAGGTGGCGGTGATTGCCGGCGAAGATCAGAAGTTTCCCGAACACTGGGGCTTCGACATCAGTGCAATCCAGGCTGCGTTCGCCCATAACGGACGCGGCGGTTCAATTCGTGGCGCCAGCACCCTTAGCCAGCAAGTATCGAAGAACCTGTTTCTGTGGTCCGGTCGCAGTTGGCTGCGCAAGGGGCTGGAAGCCTGGTTCACCGCGCTGATTGAAGTGTTCTGGCCAAAGCAGCGGATCCTTGAGGTGTACCTCAACAGTGTCGAGTGGGACGACGGGGTGTTCGGCGCGGAAGCAGCGGCGCGGCACCACTTTCGCGTAAGTGCCGATGCCTTGTCCCGGCAACAGGCCAGCTTGTTGGCAGCGGTGCTGCCCAACCCGCGCAAATGGAGCGCCAGCCGACCGAGCCCTTATGTGCTACGGCGGGCGGGCTGGATTCGTCAGCAGATGAGCCAGTTGGGGGGCGATGGTTATCTGCTGGAACTCGATCATGCGCGGCGGGCGCCTTGGGCGCAGTAGCCGAGACACCAATAATCAACTGTGGGAGCGAGCTCGCTCGCGATGACAATTGAGCACTCAGTAGAGATGTCGACTGACCCACCGCCATCGCGAGCAAGCTCGCTCCCACAAGGGACCCGGGTCGAATCCAACATCGCGCACAATAAAAAACGCCCCGATCATCACTGATCGGGGCGTTTTGTTTGTGGCCTTTATCGCAGGTCAGGCCGCGATCGACACCTTGAGCTTGTTCATCGCGCTCTTTTCAAGCTGGCGAATCCGCTCGGCCGACACGTTGTACTTCTGCGCCAGGTCGTGCAGCGTGGCTTTTTCCTCGGCCAGCCAGCGCTGGTAGAGAATGTCGCGGCTGCGTTCGTCCAGCACTTCCAGGGCTTCGTGCAGGTTGGTGTTGGAGTTGTCGCTCCAGTCGGCGTCTTCCAGTTGACGCGCCGGGTCGTACCGGTGGTCTTCCAGGTAATTGGCCGGCGATTGGAAAGCACTGTCGTCGTCCGCTTCGGCGGCCGGGTCGAAGGCCATGTCATGGCCGGTCAGGCGGC
The DNA here is from genome assembly GCF_016756915.1 of Pseudomonas sp. HB05. NCBI lineage: Bacteria > Pseudomonadati > Pseudomonadota > Gammaproteobacteria > Pseudomonadales > Pseudomonadaceae > Pseudomonas > Pseudomonas sp. HB05. The sequence goes on along the minus strand of NZ_JAESPG010000001.1, from coordinate 512,437 downwards.
TTTCCATTTCGCGCACTTCACGAGGTTCCACACCTAGACTTTCGGCTACGCGATGGACTTCCTCGTTGCTCAGCCAGGCCAGGCGCTTCTTCTGGCTGCGCAGGTTGAAGAACAGCTTGCGCTGGGCCTTGGTGGTCGCGACTTTCACGATGCGCCAGTTGCGCAGGATGAACTCGTGGATTTCCGCCTTGATCCAGTGCACCGCAAACGACACCAGGCGCACACCCATTTCCGGGTTGAAACGCTTGACCGCCTTCATCAGGCCAACGTTGCCTTCCTGGATCAGGTCGGCCTGGGCCAGCCCGTAGCCGGAATAGCTGCGGGCGATATGTACGACAAAACGCAGGTGGGCGAGCACCATCTGCCGAGCCGCCTCAAGATCCTGCTCATAATAGAGACTCTCGGCCAGTTCACGCTCCTGCTCGGGCGACAGCAATGGAATGCTGTTCACCGTGTGCACATAGGCCTCAAGGTTTGCACCCGGGACTAGAGCATAAGCAGGTTGCAAAGAAGTGGTCATACGAAAAAACCTCCGACTCACATAACTCGTGCAGTTCAGCACTGCGAAAATTGACCGGGAACCGTAGGACAAGTTCCCACAAAAACTGAAAGGTCAATACGCGCAAAAAACACTATTTTGGAGCAAGCTCACGCAGGTGGCGTGCTACCGCAATCCATGCACCGATATAACCCAACAGCACCGCGCCAAGCAAGAGCGACAGACCGTCGGCGACTGGCACACCGGCCAGCGAAAAATCGCTGCCGTACAAACCGGCCAGACCCACTACCGCATCGTTCAGCCAATCCAGGCCGAACGCCAATACGCCCCAGGACAGGATCCCGGCACCGAAGCCATACAGCGCCCCCATATAAAGGAAGGGCCTGCGTACATAACTGTCCGTACCGCCGACGAGTTTAATCACTTCTATCTCGGTGCGGCGGTTTTCAATATGAAGACGAATGGTATTGCCTATCACCAAAAGTAATGCGGAAACCAGCAGCACCGTCAGGCCGAAGACAAACCGGTCGCCGAGCTTGAGTATCGCCGCAAGACGCTCGACCCAGACTAGATCAAGTTGTGCCTGTTGTACCTTCGGCAATTCGGAAAGTCTTTGTCTCAATGCTTCAAGGGTCGGCTTGTCGACCTCGTTCGGGGTCACCAGCACCACGCCCGGCAGCGGGTTTTCCGGCAGTTCCTTGAGGGCTTCGCCCAGGCCGGATTGCTGCTGGAACTCCTCAAGAGCCTGCTCGCGCCCCACGTACTCGGCATCGGCCACGCCCGGCATGGCCTTGATCTGCTCACGCAGCGCCTCGCCTTCGCCCGGCGTCGCATCCAGTTGCAAATAAAGGGAGATCTGCGCCGCACGCTGCCAGGAGCCACCCAGGCGTTCGACATTATTCAGCAGTAATGACAGGCCCATGGGCAAGCTCAAGGCCACTGCCATGACCATGCAGGTAAAGAAACTGCCGATGGGCTGCTTGCCCAGGCGCCGAAGGCTATCGAGCAGGCTGGCGCGATGGCTTTCGATCCAGGCATGTAGCAGCGTGGCGAAATCCGGACCGTCGTCATCGTCGCGTTTCTTTTTCGGCGGCTGCGGATCGGAGGCCTTGGGGGCTACACGCTCGGCCACTTTAGGGCTTCGGGTTGCGCTCATACACCTGCCTCCCCGTCACCGATCAGTCGACCGCGCTGCAAGGTGAGCATGCGATGACGCATGCGTGCGATCAGGGCCAGGTCGTGACTGGCAATCAGTACGCTGGTGCCCAGACGGTTGATGTCTTCGAATACGCCCATGATTTCTGCCGCCAGTCGTGGGTCGAGGTTACCGGTGGGTTCATCCGCCAACAGCAAGGCCGGACGATGGACGATGGCGCGGGCGATACCCACGCGCTGTTGCTGGCCGGTGGACAGGTCGCCCGGATAAAGGTCGGTCTTGTCCGACAACGCTACGCGTTCCAAGGCCGAATCCACGCGCTTGTTGATCTCGGCCTTGGACAACCCAAGGATCTGCAACGGCAGCGCGACGTTGTTGAACACCGTGCGGTCGAACAACAACTGGTGATTCTGGAATACCACGCCGATCTGGCGGCGCAAGAAGGGAATCTGGGCGTTGCTGATGGTGCTCAGGTCCTGGCCAGCCAACAGCAGCTTGCCGGTGGTGGGTCGCTCCATCGCCAGCAGCAGGCGAAGCAAGGTACTTTTACCAGCGCCGGAATGGCCGGTGACAAACAGAAACTCGCCCCGACGGACCCGAAAGCTCAGCTCATGCAAGCCGACGTGACCGTTCGGATAGCGTTTACCGACCTGTTCGAAACGAATCATGAATGCTCCCGCTCGGCAAACAATGCCTGGACAAAAGGCTCGGCTTCAAAGGTGCGCAAATCGTCAATGCCTTCGCCCACGCCGATGTAGCGAATCGGCAGGCCGAACTGCTTGGCCAGGGCGAAAATCACCCCGCCCTTGGCAGTGCCGTCGAGCTTGGTCAGGGCCAACCCCGTCAGTTCGACGGTCTGGTTGAATTGCTTGGCCTGGTTGATGGCGTTCTGGCCGGTACCGGCGTCCAGCACCAGCAGGACCTCGTGAGGCGCATCGGCGTCGAGTTTGCCGATTACCCGGCGGACCTTCTTCAATTCTTCCATCAGGTTGTCTTTGGTGTGCAGGCGACCGGCCGTGTCGGCGATCAGCACATCGATGCCCCGGGCCTTGGCGGCCTGCACGGCGTCGAAGATCACCGAGGCGGAGTCGGCGCCGGTGTGCTGGGCGATCACCGGGATCTTGTTGCGTTCGCCCCACACTTGCAGCTGTTCGACTGCGGCAGCGCGGAAGGTATCGCCGGCGGCGAGCATGACCTTCTTGCCTTCGAGTTGCAGCTTCTTCGCCAGCTTGCCGATGGTGGTGGTCTTGCCGGCACCGTTGACGCCCACGACCAAAATCACGAATGGCTTGTTCTGCGAGGCCACCACCAGGGGTTTTTCCACCGGCTTGAGCAGGTTGGTCAGTTCGCCTTGCAGGGATTTGTACAGTGCATCGGCATCGGTCAGCTGTTTGCGCGCGACCTTCTGGGTCAGGCTCTGGATGATCACGGAAGTGGCCTCGACGCCGACATCGGCGGTCAACAGGCGGGTCTCGATGTCTTCCAGCAATTCATCGTCGATGACTTTCTTGCCCAGGAACAGGCTGGCCATGCCTTCGCCGATGCTGGCGCTGGTCTTGGACAGGCCCTGCTTCAAGCGGGCAAAGAAGCCGACTTTGTTCTCTTCGGCCGGGACCTGAACCTCTACTGGCTCTGGCTCTGGTACAAGATCTGGAACCGGAGGCACGACCACGGCGCTCGGTGTTTCCTCCGGTTGCGTCGGGGCGGGAATTGGCGGGGTGACGTGGGGCGCCTGGGCGTCCTCCACCAGCGCGACCGGCTCTTCCGCCACGGGCAGGGTCAGCCAGGGCGTCTGCCCGGCGGGCGGAGTCAGGGGTTGCTCGAGCACCGGCTCAGCCACTGGCTCGGCTTCAGGCTCGGCCGGCTGCAATACCGGTTCGGCAATCGGCAGGACAATGGGCGCGGCCTCTTCGGCCACCGGCGCTTCGGCGGGCTCGGGCTGCGGTTGTGGCTGTTCGGCAACGGTTTCCTGCGGCTTCTTGCGCAGCCATCCGAACAGGCTTTTCTTCTCGCCAGCCGCAGCTGGGGTCTTCTTGTCGTCGTTGGAACCAAACATGGAGGACGGCTATCTCACGGTAGCGACGCGCCACGAGGGCGCCTCGGTGATAAATATTCGATGCTGAACAGACTGCGTTTCATCCAGCTTGTTCACGCGCAACAGATTGTCGAAATGTCGCCAGGACACCTCTTGGTCGATTTTTTCGAAGGACTGGTACGGCATCATCGGCGAAAACGCGGGGATCCACGAAAAAACCCAACGTTAATGCCCAGAACCCAGACAACCTTGGGCCGATAAAAGACCCGATAGGCGTGGCCGCCAGTAAAACGGACCGTTATCCTAGCACCTCCTCGCCTGCTGCGGCTAAGACCCGGCAGGCAGCCCAACAGGTTTAAACACGAATGAATGCTCTTGCCCGCTGCGCCGCTGGCCTGCTGCTCGGCACGGTCTGCCTGCCTTTTTCAGCCCTTGCTGCCGATCCACAACCCACCCACGAATTTACCCTCGACAACGGCCTGAAGGTCGTCGTTCGCGAAGACCATCGCGCGCCGGTGGTGGTATCCCAGGTCTGGTACAAGGTCGGTTCCAGCTACGAAACACCGGGCCAGACCGGTTTGTCCCATGCCCTGGAACACATGATGTTCAAGGGCAGCGAGAAAGTCGGCCCCGGCGAGGCGTCGCTGATCCTGCGCGACCTCGGTGCCGAAGAAAATGCCTTCACCAGCGACGATTTCACCGCCTACTACCAAGTACTGGCGCGCGATCGCCTGGGCGTGGCCTTCGAACTGGAAGCCGATCGCATGGCCAGCCTGCGCCTGCCGCCAGAAGAATTCAGCCGCGAGATCGAAGTCATCAAGGAAGAGCGCCGCATGCGCACCGATGACAAGCCGATGTCCAAGGCCTTCGAACGCTTCAAGGCCATGGCGTACCCGGCCAGCGGCTACCACACGCCGACGATCGGCTGGATGGCCGACCTGGATCGGATGACTGTCGAGGAGCTGCGCCACTGGTACGAGTCCTGGTACACCCCGAACAACGCCACGCTGGTGGTGGTCGGCGACGTGACGCCAGACGAGGTCAAGTCCCTGGCCCAGCGTTATTTCGGTCCGATTGCCCGGCGCCCGGTGCCGGTCGCGAAAATCCCGCTGGAGCTGGCCGAACCCGGCGAGCGCCAGATTACCCTGCATGTGCAGACCCAACTGCCCAGCGTGATGCTGGCCTTCAATGTGCCAAGCATCGCCACCGCGACGGACAAGGCGTCGGTCAACGCGCTGCGGCTGATCTCGGCCCTGCTGGATGGCGGCTACAGCGGCCGGATCCCGACCCAACTGGAGCGCGGCGAAGAGTTGGTGTCCGGCGGCTCGTCGAACTACGACGCCTTTACCCGCGGCGACACGCTGTTCACCTTGTCGGCAACGCCCAACACGCAGAAAAACAAGACCCTCGCCCAGGCCGAAGCGGGCTTGTGGCGCTTGCTTGAACAGCTGAAAACCACCGCACCGACCGCCGAGGAGCTGGAACGCGTCCGCGCCCAGGTCATCGCAGGCCTGGTGTATGAGCGCGACTCGATCACCAGCCAGGCCACCGCCATCGGCCAGCTGGAAACCGTCGGCTTGTCCTGGAAACTGATGGACAGCGAACTCGCCGAACTGCAAAGCGTGACCCCGCAGGATATCCAGAAGGCAGCCCAGCTGTATTTCACCCGCTCGCGCCTGAGCGTTGCGCACGTCCTGCCCGAGGAGAAAGCTCATGAGTGAGCGCAAATCATCGCGCCTGGTGCTGATCGGCCTGGTCTTGATCGCCCTGGTCGGCGCCCTGGCCTTTTACCTGGCACCTTCAAGCGCCCCCAAGGCCAGCCAGGCATTGGACAAAGCCAAGTCCAGCAGCAAACTGCAATCCCTGGCCGAACTGAACGACAAGGCGCCCAGTCGGCGCCAGCTAGACGTGCAGACCTGGAAAACCGCCGACGGCGCCAAGGTGCTGTTCGTCGAAGCCCGCGAGCTGCCGATGTTCGACCTGCGCCTGACCTTCGCCGCCGGCAGCAGCCAGGACGGCGACGCCCCCGGCCTCGCCCTGCTGACCAACGCCATGCTCAACGAAGGCGTAGCCGGCAAGGACGTCAGCGCGATTGCCCAAGGCTTCGAAAGCCTCGGCGCGGACTTCGGCAACGGCGCCTACCGTGACATGGCCGTGGCGTCCCTGCGCAGCCTCAGCGCAGCGGACAAGCGTGAGCCGGCGTTGAAGCTGTTCGCCGAAGTGGTCGGCAAACCGACCTTCCCCGCCGACTCCTTCGCCCGGATCAAGAACCAGATGCTCGACGGCTTCGAGTACCAGAAGCAGAATCCCGGCAAATTGGCGGGCCTGGAGCTGATGAAGCGCCTGTACGGCGAGCATCCGTATGCCCATTCCAGCGATGGCACCGCCGACAGCATTCCGCCGATCACCCTGGCCCAGGCCCGGGCCTTCCACGCCAAGGCCTACGCCGCCGGTAACGCCGTGATTGCGCTGGTGGGTGATTTGTCCCGCGCCGAGGCCGAAGCCGTTGCCAGCCAGGTCTCCGCCGCGCTGCCCAAAGGTCCGGCCCTGGCGAAAACTCCGGCACCGGCGGAGCCGAAGGCAAGCATCGGCCATATCGAATTCCCGTCCAAGCAGACCAACCTGATGCTCGCGCAATTGGGCATCGATCGCGACGACCCGGATTATGCGGCCGTTACCCTCGGCAACCAGATCCTCGGTGGCGGTGGTTTCGGTACGCGGTTGATGACGGAAGTGCGCGAGAAGCGCGGCCTGACCTATGGTATCTATTCAGGTTTCACGGCGATGCAAGCCCGTGGCCCGTTCATGATCAACCTGCAAACCCGCGCGGAGATGAGCGAGGGCACCTTGAAGCTGGTTCAGGACGTGTTCGCCGATTACCTCAGGAACGGCCCGACCCAAAAGGAACTCGAAGACGCCAAGCGCGAACTGGCCGGCAGCTTCCCACTGTCCACCGCCAGCAATGCCGACATCGTCGGCCAGCTCGGCGCCATGGGTTTCTATGACTTGCCGCTGAGCTACCTGGAAGACTTCATGCGTCAAACCCAGGAACTGACGGTTGAGCAGGTGAAGACCGCACTGAACAAACATTTGAGCACCGACAAAATGGTCATCGTCACCGCTGGCCCGAGCGTACCGCAAAAGCCGTTGCCGGCCCCCACTGACAAACCTGCCGAGCAGCCGCTCGGGGTCCCGGAGCATTAATGGCCCGCCCATCCAATCCCAGCAAGAAACCCGCGCACAACGGCGTGAACCAGTTGCGCATCATTGGCGGCGAATGGCGCAGCAGGCGCCTGAGCTTCCCCGATGCCCCTGGCCTGCGGCCGACCCCGGACCGGGTGCGCGAAACCCTATTCAACTGGCTCGCCCCTTACGTGGCGGGCGCCAAGGTCCTCGATCCGTTTGCCGGCAGCGGCGCGCTGTTTCTCGAGGCGCTGTCCCGTGGCGCCGCCATGGGCCAGGCGCTGGACGCCAGCAACGTGGCGGTTTCCAGCCTGAAGGAACACCTGGGGACCCTGCGTTGCACCGTTGGCCAGGTGCAAACCGCCGATGCGTTGCGCTACCTCGACAGCCAACCGGCGACGGCCTTCGACCTGGTGTTTCTCGACCCGCCTTTCAACCAGAACCTGTTGCCGGCGGTCTGCGCCTTGCTCGAGGAACGTCAGTGGCTGGCCGAGGATGCCTGGGTCTACACTGAAAGCGAAACCGCCCCGTCCACCCTGGGCTTGCCGGGCAACTGGCGCTTGCACCGCGAGCAGAAATCCGGACGGGTGTATTACGCCTTGTGGCAGCGTCTGACAAAGGACATTGGCTGAACGGCTGACCAGTGCATCGAGAATAATAATGATGTCCGCCGCATCCGAACGTTTCGCCCCGGCTCCGGGGCTCGGCAATCCACACCTGCAAACCTTGTGGGGCCCCTTGTGGCGCAAGACCACGCACATCGCTCGTCAACGCGAGCGCTTGTGGCTCGAGGATGGCGATTTCCTCGATCTCGACTGGTACGGCCCCCACAGCGCCGAAGCGCCATTGGTACTGGTGCTTCATGGGTTGACGGGCTCTTCCAACTCCCCTTACGTGGCCGGTTTGCAGCAGGCTCTCGATCGCCAGGGCTGGGCCAGTGCAGCCTTGAACTGGCGCGGTTGCTCGGGCGAGCCGAACCTGTTGCCCCGCAGCTATCACTCTGGCGTCAGCGAAGATTTGGCAGCCGCCCTTGCTCATCTACGAGCCCGGCGACCCTTGGCGCCATTGTTTGCAGTGGGTTATTCACTGGGCGGCAATGTGTTGCTCAAGCACTTGGGGGAAACCGGCAGCAACAGCCAGTTGCAAGGCGCGGTGGCGGTCTCGGTGCCGTTTCGCCTCGACCAGTGCGCCGATCGCATCGGCCAGGGATTTTCCAAGTTCTACCAGGCGCACTTCATGCGGCAACTGGTGGCCTATGTGCGCAACAAGCAACGCCAGTTCCTGCACGACGGACGTCATGAGGGCCTGGCAACCCTGGCGGCGCTTGGCCCGCTGGAGAACATGCGCACCTTCTGGGATTTCGATGGCCGGGTAACGGCGCCGCTGCATGGGTTTTCCGACGCAGCGGATTATTACCGTCGTGCCTCCAGCCGTTACTTCCTGGCGGATATCAGCACGCCGACCCTGGTCATCCAGGCCGCCGACGATCCGTTCGTGTTCCCCCACAGCCTGCCCGAACCCGGCGAGTTATCAACCTCGACCCAATTCGAGCTGCACGCCAGGGGTGGGCATGTGGGGTTTGTCGATGGAACCTTGCGGTGTCCAGGGTATTACCTGGAACGGCGCATTCCGGATTGGCTGGCCAGCCTGGGTCGCGGGTGACTAAGACACGAATCTGCCCAAAGCCCATGTGGGAGCGAGCTTGCTCGCGATAGCGGTGGTCAGCCGCATTGAATTTGACTGACGCACCGTCATCGCGAGCAAGCTCGCTCCCACATTGACCCTCCCACATTGCCCCTGAGCAGCTGTTACTCGCCCTTCGCCACACCGCGCTGAGGATCATTGATCCACTCACTCCACGAGCCAGCGTACAGCCGCCCCAAGGGATACCCGGCCAGGCTCAAGGCAAACAGGTTATGGCACGCCGTCACGCCAGAGCCGCAGTAGGCCACCAGCCCAGTCGGCGAGCGATCGCCCAGTTTTTCGGCGAAGCGCTGCTTGAGCTGGTCGGCCGGCAGGAACCGGCCATCCGCGCCGAGGTTATCGGTGAAGGCCGCGCATTGCGCTCCCGGGATGTGTCCGGCCACCGGGTCGATCGGCTCGACTTCGCCCTTGAAGCGCGGCAGCGCTCGTGCGTCCAGCAAGGTCATGTCCGGCTGGCCAAGGCGTTGCTGCAGCGTGTCGGCATCGACCAGCAAATCCGCATCCGGCGAACCACTGAAGGTCCCGGCCGACGTGGCAGGCGGATCCAGGCTCAGGGGCAAGCCGGCCGCGTGCCAGGCCTTGAGCCCTCCGTCGAGGAGATACACGCCGTCCCGCTTGCCCAGCCAGGCCAGCAGCCACCAGGCCCGGGCGGCATAGGCACCGGGGCCATCGTCATACAGCACGATGTCGCTGTCGTTGTTGATGCCCCAGCTCTGGAGGCGCGCGATCAAGGCGCCAGGACCGGGCAAAGGGTGGCGCCCGGTCACACCCTTTAGAACCTGCCCGCTCAAATCCCGCTCCAGGTCCGCGAACGACGCACCGGCGATATGGCCCTCGGCGTAACTGCGCTGGCCATAGTCCGGATCATCCAGGGCAAAACGACAATCAAGGATGACCAACCCGGGTTGCGACCGCCTCTCTTCAAGGGCCTGGGGGCTGATAAGTTGCGCGATGGGCATGGTGAGCTCCTGAGATTGAAACAAGGGAGGGCCGAACCTACTGCCCCTCCTCAAGGGTCTGGGCCAGCGGGACGTAAAACTCTTTGAACAGATCATCCACCGCTTCACGGGCTCCGTCGGTCACAAAACCCGCCTCCAGCACCAGCACTTGATAGACACCGCGCTTGATCGCCTGCTCGCTCAGATGGCTGGAGTTTTCCCGGGTCGTGCAGAGGAAACGTACCCACGAGGTGAGGATAATCCAGGCATTGAGGGTCAGGGATTCGATCTGCACCCGGTCCATCTTCAGGATGCCGGCAGCGACGAAGCCTTCGTAGATCGCGGTGCCATGGATCAGGCAGCGCTGGGAGAAACGTCGATAGCGAGCCGCCAGCTCCGCGTCGCTGTCGAGCAGATGCTCCAGGTCCCGATGCAGGAAACGGTAGCGCCACATCGCTGACAGCAGTTCCTGCAGATAGAAGCGCTTGTCGTCCACCGTGGCCGCGCGGCCCTGGGGCGGGCGCAGGAAGCTGTCCACCAGGTTTTCGTATTCGCTGAACAGCACGGCGATGATCGCCTGCTTGTTGGGGAAATGGTAATAGAGGTTGCCCGGGGACATGTCCATGTGGGCAGCAATGTGATTGGTGCTGACACTGCGCTCGCCCTGCCGATTGAACAACTCCAGGCTGTTCTGCACGATGCGCTCGCTGGTTTTTATTCGTGGGGCCATGGCTTGGGCTTTAATTCAAAAGTCAGTGGGAGGCATCTTACGACCTATCGGTCACGGGATAAAACCCAAGCAATTTTACAGGTCCTCATTTGACTTTCTAGAGTATTAGCTCTAGAAAGCACCGACTCCAATAATAAATCCGGTGCCCACCATGCCCGCCGACGTTGCTTACCTGCACGAGTCCCAACAGCAACTGGAAGAGCTCCGAGCATTGTTCGATGCCCAGCGCCTGGCCTACACAGCCCATCCGATGCCACCGGCTGAACAGCGCCTGCAATGGCTCAAGGCATTGCGCGAACTGTTGAGCAATGATCGGCAGGCGTTGATCAATGCGATCAGCCAGGACTTCAGCCACCGCAGTCCAGACGAAACGCTACTCGCCGAGCTGATGCCGAGCCTGCATGGCATCCATTACGCCAGCCGGCACCTGAAGGGCTGGATGAAACCCTCCCGACGCAAGGTCGGCGTGGCGTTCCAGCCGGCGTCGGCCAAGGTCGTCTACCAGCCGCTGGGCGTTGTCGGAGTCATCGTGCCTTGGAACTATCCACTGTTCCTGGCCATCGGGCCGTTGGTGGGGGCGCTGTCGGCGGGCAACCGAGTGATGCTCAAGCTCAGCGAGTCGACGCCTGCCACCGGCTTGCTGCTCAAGCAATTGCTGGCCCGGGTCTTTCCCCAGGACCTGGTGTGCGTCGTGCTGGGCGAAGCGGACGTCGGCGTTGCGTTCTCCCGGCTGCCCTTCGACCACCTGTTGTTTACCGGCGCCACCAGCATCGGCAAGCATGTGATGCGTGCCGCTGCTGAAAACCTCACCCCCGTTACCCTTGAGCTGGGCGGCAAGTCCCCCGCCATCGTGTCCGAGGATGTCCCACTCAAGGACGCCGCCGAGCGCATCGCCTTCGGCAAGACCCTCAATGCCGGACAGACCTGCGTCGCGCCCGACTACGTGCTGGTGCCGCAGAACCGCGTCGGGGCGTTCGTCGAGGCGTATCGTGAGGCGGTCCGTGGTTTTTATCCGACGCTGGCTGACAACCCGGACTACACCGCAATCATCAATGAGCGACAGCTGGCACGGCTCAACGGCTACATCAGTGATGCCACCAGTAAAGGCGCCTTGCTGATCGAGCTGTTCGACCAGGGCCAGGGCCGACGCATGGCCCATAGTCTGCTGCTCAACGTAACGGATGACATGACCGTCATGCAGGACGAGATCTTCGGCCCGCTGCTGCCGATCGTGCCTTATACAGATTTGAACCAGGCGTTTGCCTACATCAATCAGCGACCTCGCCCGCTGGCGCTCTACTATTTCGGCTACAACAAGGCCGAGCAGAATCGCGTACTCAATGAAACCCATTCCGGTGGCGTCTGCCTGAACGACACGCTCTTGCACGTGGCCCAGGACGACATGCCGTTCGGTGGCATTGGTGCCTCAGGGATGGGGCACTATCACGGACACGAGGGTTTCCTGACCTTCAGCAAGGCCAAGGGCGTGCTGGTGAAGCAGCGGTTCAACGCCGCGAAACTGATCTATCCGCCCTATGGCAAGCCTTTGCAGAAATTGATCCAGAAGCTGTTCATCCGCTGACAGTGCTTCCCAGGGGAATAACAATAATGAACCCGAGCCTGACCGATACGCCCACCCTGTCGCGGCGGGGCTTGCTGCACTTGAGCCTCGGCGCCGGCGTGTTTCTCGCCACGGTCGGATTGGGAGCCACGTTGAGCGGTTGCTCCACCAGCCAGCCGGCCAGCGGCCTAGTAGCATTGCGTGACAGTGACCTGCCATTTTTGCGTGCGGTCATTGCGGTGATGCTGAACGGCGCCGTGACGGCGCAAACGCTCGACGCCGCCACCAACGCCACGTTGCAGAGCCTGGATCGCGGCCTGGCGCATCTGTCCCCGTCCATGCTCAAGCTCACACGCCAGCTCTTCGATGTGCTCACGCTGGGTATCACTCGCGGGCCACTGACCGGGATCTGGGGTGCGTGGGAAAACGCCAGCACCGAGAACGTCCAAGCGTTTCTGGCACGGTGGGAAAACAGCTCGCTGAGTTTGTTGCGCCAAGGCCACGGATCGTTGCTGCAAATGGTGATGATGGCTTGGTACAGCTGCCCCGAATCCTGGGGCCATTGCGGATACCCAGGGCCGCCAGTGGTTTGAAGCAAGATCCAATCCCTGTGGGAGCGGGCTTGCCCGCGAATGCAGTTATACATTCTCCCCTGTGCAAGCTGATCCACCGCCTTCGCGAGCAAGCCCGCTCCCACAAGAGCCTGTCGCAACCTACTCACAACAAGAGGCCCCGAACATGCCCGTACCCGACCCGTTCCGCGAAGGCCTCGCCCGTGGCTGGACCACCTACAACGGCGCGCAACTGGCCGAGGACCTGACGCTGGAAGCCGATGTGGCGATCATCGGCAGCGGCGCCGGCGGTGGTACCACGGCGGAGATTCTCAGCGCCGCCGGCTACAAGGTGCTGCTGATCGAGGAAGGCCCGCTCAAGACCAGCCATGACTTCACGCTGCGCGAGGACCAGGCCTATACCAGCCTGTACCAGGAGGGCCTCGGGCGCATGAGCAAGGACGGCGCCATTACCATTCTCCAAGGGCGGGCGGTGGGCGGCACGACCTTGATCAACTGGACATCGAGCTTTCGCACGCCTACGCAAACCCTTGAGCACTGGGCCGCCGAGCACAACGTCAAAGGTCACAGTGCCGCCGAAATGGCGCCTTGGTTCGAACGCATGGAGCAGCGCCTCGGTGTAGCGCCCTGGCTGATACCACCCAACGCCAACAACGACGTGATTCGCAAGGGCTGCGAGCAACTGGGCTACAGCTGGCACGTCATCCCGCGCAACGTGCGCGGTTGCTGGAACCTGGGTTATTGCGGCATGGGCTGCCCGACCAACGCCAAGCAGTCGATGCTCGTCACCACGATACCTGCCACGCTGGACAAGGGTGGCGCGCTGCTTTACCTGGCGCGAGCCGAGCGTCTGACGATCAAGAACGACACCGTCGACGGCCTCGAATGCCAAGCCATGGACGAGCGTTGCGTGGCGACGACCGGGCGACGCATCACCGTCAAGGCGCGGCATTACGTGCTTGCCGGTGGCGGCATCAACAGTCCCGCCCTGTTGCTGCGCTCCGATGCGCCAGACCCTCACGAGCGCCTGGGCAAGCGTACGTTCCTGCATTTGGTGAACATGTCGGCCGGCCAGTTCGATGAAGTCATCAATCCGTTCTACGGCGCGCCGCAATCGATCTACTCGGATCACTTCCAATGGCAGGACGGTATCACCGGAAAAATGTCCTACAAGCTTGAGGTGCCGCCCTTGCATCCCGCATTGGCCGCCACGCTGCTGGGAGGCTTCGGCGAGGAAAATGCCAGGCACATGGCGCACCTGCCCCATACCCACGCCATGCTGGCGTTGTTGCGTGATGGCTTTCACCCCGACAGCCCCGGCGGTACCGTCGAGTTACGCAGCGACGGCACGCCGGTGCTCGACTATCAGGTTTCGCCCTATGCGTGGGACGGTCTGCGCCGAGCGTTCCACAGCATGGCCGAGATTCAGTTTGCCGGCGGGGCCAGGGCGGTCATGCCGATGCACAGCGATGCCCATTATGTGAAAACCCTGGCCGAGGCACGGGTGATGATCGACGGGCTCGACCTCGCCCTCTACCGCACGCGCCTGGGCAGCGCCCATGTCATGGGCGGCTGTGCCATGGGCGAAGATCCAGGCTCAGCCGTGGCCGACAGCCTTGGCCGCCACCACCAATTGGGCAACCTGTCGATCCACGACGGCTCGCTGTTCCCCACCAGCATCGGCGCCAACCCACAGTTGTCGGTGTATGGGCTGACGGCGAAACTGGCGTCGAATCTGGCCGAACGCCTGAAAAATTCATGAAAATATGCACCATTCGCAGCGTCTATAGTTCTTTTCTACGCAACAGCCGACTTGGCCGACCGAGAAGGCTGCGATACCATCCGACTCCCCAACGCACTCCCGCCAGGACGACGCGATGAACCGAGTGTTGTACCCAGGTACCTTCGACCCTATTACCAAGGGCCATGGCGATCTGGTCGAACGCGCCTCGCGCCTGTTCGACCATGTGATCATCGCCGTCGCCGCCAGCCCGAAGAAAAACCCGCTGTTCCCGCTGGAACAACGTGTGGAACTGGCCCGTGAGGTCACCAAGCACCTGCCCAACGTGGAGGTGGTCGGCTTCTCGACGCTGCTGGCGCACTTCGCCAAGGAAAAGAACGCCAACGTGTTCCTGCGCGGCCTGCGCGCGGTCTCGGACTTCGAATACGAATTCCAGCTGGCGAACATGAACCGGCAACTGGCACCGGACGTCGAAAGCCTGTTCCTGACGCCGTCGGAACGCTATTCCTTCATTTCCTCGACCCTGGTTCGGGAAATCGCAGCGTTGGGTGGCGACATCACCAAGTTTGTCCATCCGGCCGTGGCCGACGCGCTGACCCTGCGTTTCAAGAAATAACCTGCCGGTGCTGCGAGTCGCCTCGCAGCACGGCGCAGTCCATCGCGCCCGCGTGCACTGCGCTCGCCAATGCGGCACAATTGCGCCCATACGTTTTCAGATGCCCGGGCCCAATGCCCCGGCAGGAGCCTGCATGTCCCTGATCATCACCGACGACTGCATCAATTGCGACGTCTGCGAACCCGAATGCCCGAACGAAGCCATTTCCCAAGGCGAAGAGATCTACGTCATCGACCCGAACCTGTGCACCCAATGCGTCGGCCATTACGACGAACCCCAGTGCCAGCAAGTCTGCCCGGTGGATTGCATCCCGTTGGACGAAGCGCACCCGGAGACTGAAGAACAGTTGATGGCGAAGTATCGCAAGATTACTGGCAAGGCTTGAATTTTCAGGGGCCCTACTGGCCTCATCGCGAGCAAGCTCGCCCCCACAGGGATTGCTCTGCTTACATTATTGGCGGCTGACGCAAACTACTTGTGGGAGCGAGCTTGCTCGCGATGAGGGCGTCAGCCGCGCCCAATGCTCAATCCTGCCGCTCAAACCCCTCCCCGATACACCCCAGGCAACGCACGAAGGTAGCCTTCGCCGGATCCACCACCAGCGCCTTCCCCGCATCGCCAACCCCACCGCCCAGCGCGGTAAAGGGCAACGACACGACAAACGCCCCGGCGCCAATCACGGTGGCAGCCAGCAGCAACGGCCGTGCAATCAGCAAATCGCCGATCATGGCGTAGGCCGGCGGATTCTGGATGGTGTAGCGCGGGTCACCGCTCTCGGTGTTCGCAAAGGCAGGCAAACTGGCACCCAACGAGAGCGCCAGAACGATAGGTCGAAGCAGATTCATGAGGCCATCCTTCGGCTAAGCAGTCTGATAACTGACTATAGACCGTAGGACAAATCATCTCTGGCAGCGTGGACACCAGACGCTGGCGCGCTGGCCCAGGCGGATTTCCCGCAGCCCCGTGCCACAGGCTTTGCACAACTCCCCGCCCCGACCGTAGACGAACAGTTCCTGCTGGAAATAGCCCGGCTGGCCATCCCCGCCGATGAAGTCCCGTAGCGTGGTGCCGCCGCGCTCGATGGCATGGGCAAGGATGCGCTTGATCTCGATCGCCAGTTTCAAATAGCGCGCCCGCGAGATGCCTCCCGCTTCACGCCGCGGGTCGATCCCGGCGGCAAACAGCGCTTCGGTCGCGTAGATATTGCCCACGCCCACCACCACCGCGTTGTCCATGATGAACGGCTTGACCGCCATCGAACGCCCGCGCGACAGCTGGAAAAGCCGTTCGCCATCGAACAGGTCGGTCAAGGGCTCGGGGCCGAGGCGAATCAACAGCTCATGATTGAGCGGATCCAGGCTCCAGAGCATCGCGCCGAAACGGCGAGGATCGGTGTAGCGCAAGGCCAGGCCGGACTCCAGCTCGATGTCGACATGCTCATGCTTGGCGGCTGGCATGCCGATTTCAACCAGGCGCAAGTTGCCGGACATACCCAGGTGGCTGATCAACGTGCCGACCTCGGCGTTGATCAACAGGTACTTGGCACGGCGCTCCACCTGCACGATGCGCTGGCCCGAGAGCCGCACGTCGAGATCCTCCGGGATCGGCCAGCGCAGGCGGCGGTCACGGACCACCACACGACTGACCCGTTGGCCTTCAAGATGGGGCGCGATGCCTCGACGGGTGGTTTCGACTTCCGGCAGTTCTGGCATGGGGTTCTCGAATCAGGCGAACGTCGGCACTCAACGAGTGGCCAGGTCGCGAATTTCCTGTTTCTGGGTCTGGAAGTCATATTCCGACAACCCGATGTAATCGAGCACCAGCGGCCCGACGCTGTCCCACTCGTGATCGTCGGCCTGATTGCCCAGCACACGATGGGAGGCGCAAATGTTCTCCGACATCTTGAGGATCGCCAGCAGGTTCTTCAGCGGGCTGTTATTGCGCGACGTTTCGTCACTGAAGATCGCCAGGGCGTTGTGGTGATTGGCGATGGCCTGGCTGACGTGATCCGGCAGGCGCCAGGATTTGGATGTGTAATAACCGACCACCGCATGGTTGGTGTTGAACACGCGGTTCTCGGTGTCGACCACCCGGCACTCGGCGCTGGCATTGGCGTAGGCCTCCTCCAACACGCTCATGTAAGTGGGGAATTGCTTGAGCATCAGCGGTATGCCGCAATCATGGAACAAGCCCAGGGCATAGGCTTCGTCACCGTTCTGCAGGCCGACGCGCTTGGCGAGGGTCAGGCAGGTCATCGCCACATCCTGGGCGGTATCCCAGAAACGATTCAAGGTGACGATCGTGTCATCGTGCAATTCGCCCTTGATGGACTGCGCATTGATCAGGTTGATGATCGAACGGCTGCCCAGCAGGTTCACCGCGCGCTGGATCGAAGTGATTTTGTTGCTCAAGCCGTAATACGGCGAATTGACGATCTTGAGCAACGCGCCCGAGAGCCCTGGGTCCTGGGAAATCAGCTTGGCGATGGTCTCAAGGTCCGGGTCGGGCATGTACTGCTCCATCTGCAAATCCACCATGATTTGCGGCTGGGGCGGGACACTGATGCCTTGCAGGGATTGTTGGATCTGTTCGGCGGAAAGCTCTTTGGACATGGGTACGCACTCTGGGCCAGGCGGGGATTCTAACGCTTAAAGCGCAATCCGATACACCGCCGGGTAGCTCGGCGGAACTTTCATTAAAGCCTCGGCTTCGGATTTTGTAGAGCCGACAGCCAAGCCTGCATACAGGCTTAGGTCGGCAGCCTACCTACTCAGCTTGAGGAGATTTTTCATGCCTGGCTCCCTGAATGACAAACGCGTGGCCATCCTGGTGACAAACGGTTTCGAACAGGCCGAACTGACCGGCCCCAAGCATGCGCTGGAGCAGGCCGGGGCCAAGGTGGAGATTGTCTCGGCCAGCGAAGGCCAGGTCAAAGGCTGGAACCATGACAAACCGGCCGACGACTTCAAGGTCGACCTGACCTTCAAGGCCGCCAATATCGACCAATACGATGCCGTGGTGCTGCCCGGCGGCGTACAGAACTCCGACACCATCCGCATCGACACCGACGCCCAGAACCTGGTCAAGGGCTTCGACGCGGCGGGCAAACCCATCGCGGTAATCTGCCACGGCGGCTGGTTGCTGGTGTCGAGCGGATTGGTCAAGGGCAAGACCATGACCAGCTACAAAACCCTCAAGGACGACCTGGTCAACGCCGGAGCGAATTGGGTCGACCAGGAAGTGGTCAAGGACGGAACCTGGATCAGCAGCCGTCAACCCGACGACATTCCGGCGTTCAATCGCGAGCTGATCAGCGCATTGTCCGCGTGACCCATGGTGGCGAGGCGAGCAAAGCTCCCTCGCCGCATGTCCACCACAAGCCCCGCGATGGTTGCAACACGGTATACTCCCGCTCTTTTTTCCGGAGCGACGTCATGTCCCTGCCTAGCCTGCGCCTCAAAGCCAACGCCGACCGTCGCCTGCGCGCCGGCCACTTGTGGGTCTACAGTAACGAAATCGATGTAGCCGCCACCCCGTTGCACGGCTTCAAGGCCGGCGACCAGGCAATCCTCGAGGCCGCGGGTGGCAAGCCGCTGGGCATCGTCGCGATGAGCCCCAACAACCTGATCTGCGCGCGCCTGCTGTCCCGCGATGCGAAGCTGCCACTGGACAAGTCCCTGCTGGTGCATCGCCTCAATGTGGCGTTGTCGTTGCGCGAGCGGCTGTTCGACAAGCCTTTCTATCGCCTGGTCTACGGTGACTCCGATCTTCTGCCGGGCCTGGTGGTCGACCGTTTCGGCGATATCCTGGTGGTGCAGATCGCCTCCGCCACCATGGAAGCCCATAAAGACGACGTGATCGCCGCGCTGACCCAAGTGCTCAAGCCCAGCGGCATCCTGTTCAAGAACGACTCCGCTGCTCGTGACGCCGAAGGCCTGGAACGCTACGTCGAGACCGTGTTCGGCCTGGTGCCGGAATGGGTCGCCCTCGAAGAGAACGGCGTGAAATTCGAAGCGCCAGTCATCCAAGGCCAGAAAACCGGCTGGTTCTACGACCACCGCATGAACCGCGCACGCCTGGCGCCGTACGTCAAAGGCAAACGTGTACTGGACCTGTACAGCTACATCGGCGGCTGGGGCGTGCAAGCCGCGGCGTTCGGCGCCAGTGAAGTGTTCTGCGTCGATGCTTCGGCCTTTGCCCTCGACGGTGTCGAGCGCAACGCCGCACTGAATGGTGTCGCCGAAAAAATGACCTGCATCGAAGGCGACGTGTTCGAAGCCCTCAAGGAACTGAAGGCCAGCGAAGAACGCTTCGATGTGATCGTGGCCGACCCGCCGGCGTTCATCAAACGCAAGAAAGACATGAAGAACGGCGAAGGCGCCTACCGCCGCCTGAACGAGCAAGCCATGCGCCTGCTCACCAAGGACGGCATCCTGGTCAGCGCCTCGTGCTCGATGCACCTGCCCGAAGACGATCTGCAGAACATCCTGCTGACCAGCGCCCGGCATCTGGACCGCAACATCCAACTGCTCGAACGCGGCGGCCAGGGACCAGACCATCCGGTGCACCCGGCCATCGCCGAAACCCGCTACATCAAGAGCATCACTTGCCGGTTGTTGCCTAATAGCTGAGGCCGGGCGGGGCCAGTGCCGTAGCGCTGTGCCCCGCACATTCGAATTCCATGCTGATCGCGGCCTTGGCTGCGATTTTTTTGCGCGTCTGGAAAGTACTGCATTGAAGTTTCTGTAAGAAGCTCCCCACGACATTATTAGAACTTTCCTACTCAAAATTTATTTGCCAATGTCTCACTAATAACTATGATCAACCTGTCACGACGCAAGTGACAATCCATACAAAAAAACACATCAACAAAGCAAAGGAGTTTAACAATGAAAACAATCCATCTAGAAGCTAATAAAATTGCAAACCTGGCGAGCCTGATTATTCCAAAAGCCGCTAAGTAAGTAATAAGTGGGGCCGAGGAGTGCCGGCAACTCAGCCCCATTCAACTTATGAGCCACTGCGGGGTCAAAATCGATGCATATAAATCCGAGCCTCTTTATACTTGCGCACCCGCCATGCCAGATTGTCTGGAACTATGAAAACCACACCCAGCATGAACTCGAACTCGACTATTCTACACGTCTAGCTCAACTCACTAGCGACCCAACTTTATTCGACAAGCACAATCCCATTGATATCGATCTATTAGAAGCTGGGATACTTATAGCAGAGCCCAAAAAACCTTTAGATTGGAAATGGGATTCATTGTCTAAGATATTCCATATCGGCACAAAAAATATTCCTTGCGAAACTGTTCCTCAAAACGTGACCGAATGGGCAAAGCTTTATCTGGAACATTGCAACGAAGTCCTCGAGTCGCCAGCACCTCCGGCCAAGATAAAACCGGACTTGAGCAAGCTTATTTTCCTTTCGCCCTGCTCGTGGGAGGACCTTCAGGACGTTTCTCTGGCGCAGACGCTTGTCGACCGCCGCACGTCTCGCTCATTCAGCGAAGAGTCCATTTCGCTAAAGCAGGTCAGCACCCTGCTTTATCTGACGCTAGGTTACCTGAACGAACGACCTTTCGTTCCCGGAGCTGACCAGCCGGAAGCCTTGGGCGCGCGACGCAGCAGTCCCTCTGGTGGAGGTTTGAATGCCTGCGATGGCTACCTTTACGTGCGCAACGTCGAGGGGTTGAAAGCCGGTGTCTACGCTTATTACCCGGATAAACATGTCTTGAGCCTGATCGGCCCGCTACCGGCTGAACCTTTGGGCCTGTTGTTAAGCGGACAACATTTCATCAATGCGCTGCCATTCGGGCTATTCCTCACCTCCCGATTCGACAAACTCTGGTGGAAATACGAACACTCCCGCACCTATCGGATGGCTTTCATCGAAGTGGGACACGTGTCTCAGGTATTTCTGATGGTCGCGACCGGTCTTGGACTCGATACGTGGCTGACCGGAGCGCTAACTGATTGCAAGGTGGAACAACTGCTGGGCCTTAAAGAAAGTCCCGAGCAACCATTGTTTTTTGTCGGTTGTGGCCGGGGCGACGGGCAAGTGCATTGCGAAGCACTGAGGGCATTGGCCAATACTCAGGACATTACCCCATGACTGGCTCAACCTTTACGCAAACGCCTTGCTACACCCTAGGCGACTGGGACAACAAGGCAGCGGTGCGCGTGCGCAAGGACGACTACCGCCTTCCCGAGGATCTGGAGCAACAGTTGTGGGTCAGGGACTGGTTCCCGCCGGCCTTCGTCCCCTATATCGAACACCCGCTGATCAAGGCAGCTGGACGTTCCATCGTCCAGCGTCTTGAGGCTAATCACCTAGTGTATTTCTTAGACTACACCACGTTGCTGGAACACCGGGTCGTCAACCGTTCCGTGGAGACCATCGTTCATGGCGAACTTGACGTGACGATTCCGAACATGATGAAAACTGCCGCGCTGCAGCTCTATACCGATGAAGGCTATCACGCGCTGTTCTCCAATGAAGTAGCCGAGCAGGTCGCCGCCATGTATGGCATCGGTGATCGTCAAACGCCGAGACGCATTGAACGGCTGCTGGGCATGATCGATAAAATCCATTCGAAGCATCGTCCCCTGGCATGGTTCCTGATGGGATTCGTCTCTGAAACAATAATCGCCAAAGAGCTGCTGGCCATCACCCGCGAAAGCTTGGTTTCCACGGTGTACCGAATGCTCAGGAATCATCTTGAGGACGAAGCACGCCACAGTCGCTACTTTAGCGAAGTGTTCCAGTTTCTGTGGGCCGTCCTGGCCCCACCACAGCGCGATCAGGCCGCAAGGATGTTACTGGAGATCATAGGGCTTTATTTCGAACCAGACGCGTCCTGGCTAATGAGTAGCCTTGCCAGCGTAGGCTTCGACGAGCAGTCATCCCGACTGATCATCGCAGATCTCTTGCAACCAGACGCCCATATACAACGGCTTCGCTCCGGCACGGTATCGACGTTCGCAGCCATGAAGAAGGCGCGCTTCTTCGACAACGAACACAACCGACAGCTTTTTTCTCAAGCGGGGTTTATCGATGGCTGACACCAAGATCCTTATGCAGACCCGCAAACCTGCTGCCGTCGGTTTGCTACTGACGCTGACCTTGCTTGGCGTGTTTCCGATAGATGTGGTGCTGCCCTCGTTCCCTGCACTGTCCGAACACTTTCAGAGCCCATCATCCGATATCGCCCTGTCTGTCAGCCTGTTCGCGGTGGGCATCGCCCTTTCGCAACTGCTGATCGGTCCGCTTTCCGACGTTATGGGACGAAAAAACCTGCTGTTGATCGGGATCACCATTTCAGCGGGTGGAGCAACAGGTTGCGTACTCGCCGACAGTTACTGGTCCTTTCTCTTCTTCCGTGTCGTCCAGGCCTTGGGGTGCGGTTGTTTCGTGCTGTCCCAAGCGCTGATCCAAGACCTGTTCACCGGACAGGAACAGCAGCGATTGCGAGTCTTGCTGGTCACCTGCGGCGGGATTTTTATTTCCGTTTCGCCCCTGGCTGGCACCGGGCTGCAAAGCTGGATGGGCTGGCGCGGCAGCTTCCTGGTGTTCATTGCCCTGGCAATTGGCGTATTCGCAAGCGCCTGTCATTTGCTTGAACGCTCCCCGTTCGGCAGTCAATCCAGGCGTTTCAATATCATCGCATCCTATCGAAAGGTCTTCGGTGACTTCAGTTTCATCGCTTATTGGTTAACCTCGGCGCTGGCTTTTTCCTGCCATTTTTCGTTCATCGTCATTTCCCCCCTGGTGCTGATCGACCAGTTGCACTTATCACCCGAGGCTTTTTCGCTGGTACTGCTGGGCTATGGGCTGGCCTATATCGGTGGGGGCGCGGTGGCGTCCGTGCTGAGCAATCGAGTCGATCCACAGGCGCAAATCGTCACGGGGCTGGGCCTGATCCTTGCCGCAGGCCTCCTGATGCTGGGGCTCGCCAATTACCTAGGCTTGTCGATCACTACTCTGTTAGCGCCCATGATCGTTTGCACCGCCGGAACGACCATTGCCAGGGCGGCAGCCAACAACCAAGCCATGACGATATTTCCGGCGCAGGCTGGCACGTCCGCCTCGGCCGGTAGCGTACTGATCTTTATTGTCGGCGGGATAACCAGTGCCGTGATCAGCCTCACCCCGCTGGACTTACAGCTGGCCCTGGCCCTCTGCCTGATCCTGCTCAGCCTGCTGGGGCTGGTACTCAATGCCCTGGTCCGGCAGCGTGGCAAGGGCTTGTTGCCCGGCTGAACCCCGCCAGTCGTCATCCCGCGCACGACATTGGCGCCCGATCAGCGCTTTGCGTCATTTCATCCTGACGCCAGCGGTGTAGAATCGTGGCATTCATCGCCATTCATCCCCGGCGGGTTTATGAGCTCATGCCGAGGCGCGCAGCGATCCTGCAAAGTCATCGGCCACTTCCAGGCACACGGCCAATCCCGAGTGTTCCAGAGGTCGACAGAAGCTCACTTCCCCTTTGATATTTGATTAGCCGCCCGGAGTGCTCCATGCCTGATTACCGCTCGAAAACATCCACCCATGGCCGCAACATGGCCGGCGCCCGTGCCTTGTGGCGCGCCACGGGGATGAAGGATGACGACTTCAAGAAGCCGATCATCGCCATTGCCAACTCCTTCACCCAGTTCGTACCGGGCCACGTCCACCTCAAGGACCTGGGCCAACTGGTTGCCCGTGAAATCGAGCGCGTCGGCGGCGTTGCCAAGGAATTCAATACCATCGCCGTGGACGACGGCATCGCCATGGGCCACGACGGCATGCTCTATTCGCTGCCGAGCCGGGAGATCATCGCCGACTCCGTCGAATACATGGTCAACGCCCACTGCGCCGACGCCATCGTGTGCATTTCCAACTGCGACAAGATCACCCCCGGCATGCTCATGGCCGCCCTGCGCCTGAACATCCCGGTGATCTTCGTCTCCGGCGGCCCGATGGAAGCCGGCAAGACCAAGCTCGCCAGCCACGGCCTGGACCTGGTCGATGCCATGGTGATCGCCGCCGACTCCAGCGCCTCTGACGAGAAGGTCGCCGAGTACGAGCGCAGCGCCTGCCCGACCTGCGGCTCGTGCTCCGGCATGTTCACCGCCAACTCGATGAACTGCCTGACCGAAGCCCTGGGCCTGGCCCTGCCGGGCAACGGTTCGACCCTCGCCACCCACAGCGATCGCGAACAATTGTTCCTGCAGGCTGGCCGGACCATCGTCGAGCTGTGCAAGCGCTACTACGGCGAAAACGATGAATCGGTATTGCCACGCAACATCGCCAACTTCAAGGCGTTCGAAAACGCCATGACCCTGGACATCGCCATGGGCGGTTCCACCAACACGATCCTGCACTTGCTGGCCGCTGCCCAGGAAGCCGAGATCGATTTCGACCTGCGTGACATCGACCGCCTGTCCCGTCACGTACCACAACTGTGCAAGGTCGCGCCGAACATCCAGAAGTACCACATGGAAGACGTGCACCGTGCCGGCGGGATCTTCAGCATCCTCGGCTCCCTGGCCCGTGGCGGCCTGCTGCACACCGACCTGCCGACCGTGCACAGCAAGAGCATGGCCGAGGCCATCGCCCAGTGGGACATCACCCAGACCACCGACGAGGCCGTGCATCACTTCTTCAAGGCCGGCCCGGCGGGTATCCCGACGCAAACCGCGTTCAGCCAGTCGACCCGCTGGGAAACCCTGGACGACGACCGTGAAAACGGCTGTATCCGCAGTGTCGAGCACGCGTACTCCAAGGAAGGCGGCCTGGCCGTGCTGTACGGCAACATCGCCCTGGATGGCTGCGTGGTGAAAACCGCCGGCGTCGACGAGTCGATCCACGTATTCGAAGGCAACGCCAAGATCTTCGAAAGCCAGGACAGCGCCGTACGCGGCATCTTGGCCGATGAAGTGAAGGCCGGCGATATCGTGATCATCCGCTATGAAGGTCCGAAGGGCGGTCCGGGCATGCAGGAAATGCTCTACCCAACCTCCTACCTGAAGTCCAAGGGACTGGGCAAAGCCTGCGCCCTGCTGACCGACGGTCGTTTCTCCGGCGGCACTTCAGGCTTGTCCATCGGCCACGCCTCGCCGGAAGCAGCGGCTGGCGGCGCCATTGGCTTGGTACGCGATGGCGACAAGGTCCTGATCGACATTCCAAACCGCTCGATCAACCTGTTGATCAGCGACGAGGAACTGGCCGAGCGCCGCATCGAACAGGACAAGAAAGGCTGGAAACCGGTGGAAGTGCGTCCGCGCAAAGTCACCACGGCCCTGAAGGCCTACGCCCTGCTCGCCACCAGCGCCGACAAGGGCGCGGTGCGCAACAAGGCGATGCTGGACGGGTTGTAAGCGCCCCGAGCCGCAAACAAAAATGCCCCGCCAAGTGCGGGGCATTTTTTTGGGCTTCAGCTCGGCCCGTTGAGCCAAGTGATCTTCGTGGCGAGGGAGCTTGCTCCCGCTGGGTCGCGAAGCGGCCCCAAAATTCGCCCCTCACCTCAATGTATGAGCTGACGACCTTGGGGCTGCTGCGCAGCCCAGCGGGAGCAAGCTCCCTCGCCACAGGGTTCCTTGGTATTACTGTGGGGACAGGGTTTATTGGATATCTTCCGGCTTGACGATCACCCAGTTCTTGTCCGCCGTCACCGGCAGTCCTTCCTTGGCTTGGGCAGCCGCGTGCTTGGCCATCATGCCGTTGATCTGGGTCATGTATTTGTCCTTGCGGTTGACCCACAGGTGAATGCCGCCCTTGGCCACGTCCACATCGTGGAACAGCATGTAGCCGTCGCTGCTCGGCGTATCGCCAGCCACCAGAACCGGTTTTTTCCATTCGTCGATGTAGGTCAGGATCGCGGCATGCTTGCCAGCCATCCAGGTTGCCGGGGTCCATAGATAGGGCGTGTATTCCAAGCCCAGGTTGGCCTTTTCGTCATACTTGCCGGCAGTGATCTGCTTGCGTGCCGTGGTCAGTTCACCGGTCTTGCGGTCCTTGAGCAGCGTGGTCACGCCGATCACGTTCTGTGGCTTGAGGTTGTAGCCGTACTTCGGGTCCGAGGCGACCATGCGCACCAGTTCTTCGGAAGCGGCGGTCATGACATAGACCTCGATGCCGTTTTCCATCAGCTTGTTGTACAGCTCGGCCTGGCCGGTGAAGACTTTCGGTGGGTTGACGTTGTATTGGACTACCTTGTCGCCATCGTAATAGGTGGTCGGCACCGGCTTGCCGGAAGCCATCAATTCGTCGACATACCCCTTCAATTCCTCGAGCGTGAACCCGGAGAATACCTGGGCCACCCACGGGTAGCAGACCATGTCGTCCACTTCGCACAGGCGATAGTAATAGCTGAACAGGCTTTCCTTGTGATCCGCCGTGTCCTTGAACGGCATCAACTTCAAGGACGGATCGAGTTTTTCCCGAGTAATGAGCCCCTTGTTCTCCATGAATGGCAACAACGACTCTTCGAGGTCATAGCGGTAACTGGTGTTGTCCATGTCGAACACCGCGTAGTTACCCTTGTTGGCATTGGCCGCAATCATGGCCTCCAAGGCCTTGGCCTGTTCCGCCGGCCAGTGCTTGAGATCGGTGGCGAGCGCTTGGCCGGCGAGGCTCAGGCCTAAAGCGACAGCGAGCAAGTGAGGTACGAGCTTCATCGGCATTACTCCCATTTGATAAGAGTTCGACGCTAACAAATGCCTGTGACAGATCTCGCCTGTGGGCGACCGCTTGCGTCTCGATAACGGCAGCGACATGTCCCTGGGCGCCAGCGGCTTATTCCAAAAGCGACAGTAAACATTCTTTTTTAGTATTAATTCTTTAGATTTCAGACTGTTAGGCTTTCCGGCTCACAGTCGCGGCGCTTGGCGGCTGGCAAAGTCTTATCGGAGCTATTTCATGAATGTGCCGCTGATACTCAATCTGTTGGTGTTCATCGGGCTGCTGTTCGGCCTGGCGCAAACCCGCCACGGCACTTGGAGCCTGGCGAAAAAGGTATTGCTGGCGCTGGTGCTGGGCGTGGTGTTCGGCATCGCCCTGCATACGATTTACGGCGCAGGCAACCCGGTGCTCAAAGCCTCGATCGGCTGGTTCGACCTGGTCGGCAATGGCTATGTGCAGTTGTTGCAGATGATCGTGATCCCGCTGGTCTTCGCCTCGATCCTCAGCGCCGTGGCGCGCCTGCATAACGCCTCGTCCCTGGGCAAGATCAGCTTCCTGACCATCGGCACGCTGCTGTTCACCACCGCCATCGCGGCACTGATCGGCATCGGCCTGACCAACCTGTTCGGCCTGACCGCCGAGGGCCTGGTGGCCGGTACCCAGGAGCTGGCGCGCCTGCAAGTGATCCAGAACGATTATGCTGGCAAGGTCGCCGACCTGAATATCCCGCAACTGTTGCTTTCGTTCATTCCGCAGAACCCGTTTGCCGACCTGGCACGGGCGAAGCCGACGTCGATCATCAGCGTGGTGATCTTCGCCGCATTCCTGGGTGTCGCGGCGTTGCAGTTGCTCAAGGATGACGCCGAGAAAGGCCAGAAAGTGATCAATGCCATCGACACCTTGCAAGGCTGGGTGACGCGTCTGGTGCGCCTGGTGATGAAACTGACGCCGTACGGCGTATTGGCATTGATGACCAAGGTAGTCGCCGGCTCCAACCTGCAGGACATCATCAAGCTCGGCAGTTTCGTGGTGGTGTCGTACCTGGGGCTGGGCTTGATGTTCGTGGTCCATGGCCTGCTTGTATCGGCGGCCGGGATCAATCCGTTGCGCTTCTTCCGCAAGATCTGGCCGGTGCTGACGTTCGCCTTCACCAGCCGCTCGAGCGCTGCAACCATCCCGTTGAGCATCGAAGCCCAGACCAGCCGCCTCGGCATTCCCCGTGCGATCGCCAGCTTCAGCGCCTCGTTCGGCGCCACCATCGGCCAGAACGGTTGCGCCGGGCTATATCCGGCGATGCTGGCGGTGATGGTCGCGCCGACCGTGGGCATCAACCCGCTGGACCCCGTGTGGATCGCCACGCTGGTCGCCATCGTGACCTTGAGCTCGGCCGGGGTGGCCGGTGTCGGTGGCGGCGCGACATTTGCCGCGCTGATCGTGCTTCCGGCGATGGGGTTGCCGGTCTCGCTGGTGGCGCTGCTGATCTCTGTGGAGCCGCTGATCGACATGGGCCGCACCGCGTTGAACGTCAGCGGCTCGATCACCGCGGGGGCGATCACCAGCCAGGTGATGCAGCAGACTGACAAGGCGCTGCTGGATGCCGAGGAGCATGGGGAGCTGGTGCACGCTTGACTCGGCGGCGCCAGATAGATTGCCTTCGCGAGCAAGCTCGCTCCCACAGGGATCAGCACTGAACACAAATTTCATGTTCGCCAAAAATCCAATGTGGGAGCGAGCTTGCTCGCGATGCTTTTAGCGCTTTTCCCAGACTTCGAAACTGTAGGCCGGCTTGTCCCCTTCAGCCGGATTCGGCTGGTTCGACACCAGCGTCCATAGGCTCGAATCAAACGCCGGGAACCACGCGTCCCCTTCCGGGCTCAGCGCCACGCGGGTCAGGTACAGCCGATCAGCCTGGTCCAGCGCCTGCGCATAGAGCTGGGCCCCGCCGATCAGCATCAGCTCGTCCACCCCCTGTTCCAACGCCCAGGCTTCGGCCCGCTCAACGGCGGCCTCAAGCGTGGAATAAACCTCCGCGCCTTCCAAGACCAGGTCCGGCTGGCGGCTGACCACGATGTTCAAGCGACCCGGTAACGGCCGACCCAGGGAGTCCCAGGTCTTGCGCCCCATGATGATCGGCTTGCCCAGGGTGGTGGCCTTGAAGTATTTGAAATCCCCCGGCAGGTGCCAGGGCATGCTGTTATCGATGCCGATCACACGGTTTTCACCGAGGGCTGCGATCAGGCTTAAGGGAAGTGTTTTTTTCATGACGCGAGGATACCAGAGGCCCTGACCGGCGCCACAGCGGTTATGCTCTTTGCTCATTCGAGCAACGGAAGCACCCGTGACAGAACTGCAGAACCTCTGGCTGACCGAGACGATACGCCTGCGTGAAGAACACGCCGGCCCGCTCGAGGACCAGGAAGCCAATCGCCTGGCCCGTGCGGCAGGAGGCGATTTAACCACCCGCATCCGCCACCGCGCCCGCTGGCTGGCCGACCGCGATGGCCTTACCCAAGCCCTGCGCCATTGGCTGCAAGGGGCGCGCCTGGCACTGGTGGTATTGGCGGTGCTCGCCATCATCAGCGGCGCCGGCCTGGGGTTTGCCGCGCTCGGCGATGGGCGTGCGCCGGTCAATGTCTTCTGGGCCTTGGGCAGTCTGTTGGGGCTGAACGTGCTCCTGCTCATCGGCTGGGCCCTGGGCTTGATATTCGCCGGGGAACAAGGCGCCACGCTGGGACGCCTTTGGCTGTGGCTCAGCGAAAAACTCGCCCGCGATGCCAAGGCCGCCCAACTGGCGCCAGCCCTGTTGCTGTTGCTGCAACGGCACCGGCTCAATCGCTGGGCCCTCGGTATGCTGGCCAACGGTTTATGGCTGTTGGCGATGCTCAGCGCGTTGGTCATCGTCTTGCTGCTGATGGCGACCCGGCGCTATGGCTTCGTCTGGGAAACCACGATTCTCGGTGGCGAGACCTTTGTCGCCATGACCCAGGCCCTTGGCGCGCTGCCGGCCCTGCTGGGCTTCAGCGTGCCGACCGTCGAGATGATCCGCGCCAGCGGCGACGCCGCGTTGAATATCGAGAGCGCCCGCCAGGCCTGGGCCGGCTGGTTGGTCGGCGTCCTGTTGGTCTACGGCGTGCTGCCGCGCCTATGCCTGGCGCTGCTGTGCCTGTGGCGTTGGCGTCGTGGCCGCGCCAGCCTTCGCCTGGACTTGAACCTGCCTGGCTACGCGCAGTTGCGCGAGCGGTTGATGCCCAGCAGCGAACGCCTGGGGGTCAACGATGCCGCGCCCGCGCAACTGCACCGAATCGACAGCACCATCGGCGCAATGGAAAGTGACGGCGCGTTGCTGGTGGCGATCGAGCTGGACGAACGGCCCTGGCCGCCGAAGCTGCCCGATTCCGTTAAAAACGCCGGCATCCTCGACAGCCGCGAGTCTCGCCACAAACTCCTGGAACAACTGTCGCGCTTTCCACCCGCGCGCCTGGCGATTGCCTGTGATCCACGGCGCTCGCCGGACCGCGGCAGCCTCGCGTTGATTGCCGAGCTGGCCCGCAGCGCCAGCGCCACCCGTGTCTGGCTGCTGCAGGCGCCGCCCGGCGAAGCGCTGGACGGCGAGCGCCTGGGAGACTGGCATAACGCGCTGCAACAGCTGCAACTGCCGTTTGCCGACTGCGCCCCGATGAACTGGCTGGAGACCGGCCATGACTGAATCCTTCAAACCTCTGAAGCTCGCGGTGGTCGGCCACACCAATGTCGGCAAGACCTCCTTGCTGCGCACCTTGACCCGCGACGTCGGCTTCGGCGAAGTCTCCCACCGCCCGAGCACCACCCGTCATGTTGAAGGCGCTCGCCTGTCGGTGGATGGCCAGGCGCTGTTGGAACTGTACGACACACCGGGGCTGGAAGACGCCATCGCCCTGCTCGATTACCTCGAACGTCTCGAACGTCCCGGTGAGCGCCTGGACGGCCCGGCGCGGCTTGCACGCTTCCTCGACGGCAGCGAGGCTCGGCAACGCTTCGAACAGGAAGCCAAGGTGCTGCGGCAATTGCTCGCCAGCGATGCCGGGCTGTATGTCATCGATGCCCGCGAGCCCGTGCTGACCAAGTACCGTGATGAATTGGAAGTCCTCGCCAGTTGCGGCAAACCGTTGCTGCCAGTGCTCAACTTCGTCAGCAGCGCCCAGCATCGCGAGCCTGAGTGGCGCGAAGCCCTGGCGCGATTGGGGCTGCATGCGTTGGTGCGCTTCGACAGCGTCGCCCCACCGGAAGATGGCGAACGACGCCTGTATGAAAGCCTGGCGCTGTTGCTGGAAAGCGCGCGCGAACAACTGGAGCGGCTGATCACCGATCAACAGGCCCAGCGCCAGGCGCGCCAGCAGAGTGCAAAGCGCCTGATCGCTGAACTGCTGATCGACTGCGCCGCCTGCCGACGCAGCGTTGCCAGCGATGCCGATCTGGAGCACCAAGCCATCAGCCAATTGCGCGACGCCGTTCGCCAGCGTGAGCAGCGCTGCGTCGAAGCCCTGCTCAAGCTCTACGCCTTCCGCCCCGAGGACGCCGCGACTGGCGACTTGCCGCTGCTGGATGGCCGCTGGGGCGACGACTTGTTCAATCCCGATACCCTCAAGCAACTCGGTGTACGCGTCGGCGGCGGGATCGCGGCGGGTGCAGCGGCTGGTGCAGGCGTGGATTTGCTGGTGGGCGGGCTGACCCTTGGCGCGGCCGCCCTGGCCGGGGCGATTGCTGGCGGTGCGCTGCAAACAGCCCGCAGTTATGGCAACCGGTTGATGGGCAAGCTCAAGGGCCAGCGTGAACTGACCGTGGACGACGGCGTGCTGCGCCTGCTGGCCTTGCGCCAACGGCAATTGCTGCAAGCGATCAACCAGCGCGGCCATGCGGCGATGGACAGCATCCGCATCGCCACCCCCCAGGACAAGACCTGGCGCGAGGGCAAGCTGCCCGAGGCGTTGGGCAAGGCGCGGGCGTATCCGCAGTGGTCGTCGCTCAATGCCAACCCGCGATTGAGCCAGGCCGAGCGACAAGAGCAGATCGAGCAATTGGCCGAGCAGCTCTAGCCCACCAGCCTAAGCCTTCCTCTGTGGCGAGGGGATTTATCCCCGCTGGGTCGCGTAGCGGCCCCGGCTTTCCATTGGATGCGCTGCTGCGGCCGATATTTTTTGGGGGCGCTTCGCACCCCAGCGGGGATAAATCCCCTCGCCACAAAAAAGCGATTCGCCGCAATTATTCTGCGGCCAACGCTTTTAGCGTCGAAGCCGCTTCCGCCAATTCAAGTTCATTGAACACCCGTACGCCATGCCGCTTGAGCAACGCCGCCGTCACGCCTTCGCCACTGACTTTCACACCACTGAACGTGCCGTCATAGGTCAGCAGGTTGCCGCAAGACGGGCTGTTGGCCTTGAGCACAGCGATCCGGATGCCGTGTTCACGCACCAGGTCCAATGCCTGATGCGCACCGGACAGAAACTGCACGGTCACGTCCTCGCCGTCGGTGGTAATCACCGCCGCGTCGCCATCGAGCACCTGCGCACCCTGCCCACCGGGAATCTCCGCAGCCGCCCGAGGCGTGGGCAAGCCGCCGGCGACTTCCGGGCACAGCGGCACGACCCGACCCTCGTCGAGCCATTGCTGGAGCTGATCGAACGGGCCACTGGCGCCACCGTCGTAGCGTACGCGGTGACCGAGCAAGCAGCGGCTGACGAGGATTTTTTCCATGTTCAGAACAACTCGTTGCCGCGACGCCGGAACCAACCGGTCAACGACAGGCGATCACGGGTGGCCGGCAGGACTTCATGGGGAATGTCCCCGGAGAGAAACACCACCAGGCAGCCGCCCGTGGGCACCACGTCATGCTCCACGCCGTCATCCAGGTACATGCGCAATTGACCACCGTGTTCCGGCAACCAGGCGTCGTTGAGATAGAGCACCGCCGAGACCATGCGCCGGTCATCATCCCGGAATCGGTCGACGTGCTTGAGATAGAACGCACCCGGCGGATACAGGGCAAAGTGGCTTTCGAAATCCTCCAGGCCCAGGAACAGCCCACGGTTCAAGGCCTCGCGCAGGCTGTCCATCAGCGCCAGGTAACGATCGCAGGCGTCGACCTGGCCAGGCTCGATCCACTGGATGCGATCACCCCGAATACCCTCTCGAATCTCGGAAAACGGCCCGCGCCCGACGGCGGCCGGGGCCAGTTCGCCTTCAACGGCGCGCTGGCGGCATTCAGCCGCCAAGGCACGCGTCAGCGCATCCGGCAGGAAGATGTTCTGCTGCGACCAGCCGCGCTCGGCCAGGTCGTCGACGATACGTAACAGCAACGGATGATCAGAAGGTATTTGCATGGCGCGCATAGTATTCCTGTGCCTGCAAAACCGACAGCGCCGCGCAGCAGATCAGCCACGCCCAGGTAGCACCGCCGTACGAACTTGATACGAATTCTCGACAAGTTCCCGTACCCCACGGAGAATAGTCCGCTGCTGACAGGAGTCCCTATGCGCCGTTTGCTTTTCTCACTGTTGATGTTCTGCGTTTTGCCCGCCTGGGCAGACAGCTACGACCAGTTGTACAAGGTCGCCGGCTGGCCGGAACAGCGGGCGCATTTCAATGACGCCTTGAGCGCCGCGCAGCAGCGTTACCAGAGCAGCCTGCCGCCGGCGGTGTTCCAGGCGCTGGTGAACAACAGCAATCAGCGTTTCGCGCCCCAGGCCATGGATCAACGGGCCGAGGCCCAACTGCGCAAGAAACTGGCCGACCCGAACCCAGCCCTGAGCTTTTTCCAGACGCCGCTGGGCCGTAAAGTCGTCGCTGCCGAACTGCTTGCCACTCGCCGCGATCAATTGGCGAAGAACGCCAAGGGCCTGCCGAAGATGCAAGCCAGCGACAACCGCCTGCTGATCATCGGCCACCTGGCCCAGGCGCTGCCCGCCCGTGAAGCGGGTGCCGAAGTCAGCCTGGCGATCGCCGGCGTGGCCGCCGACAGCCTGAGCTCGATGATTCCCGGCCTGCTGGGCGGCGGCCAGGCCCAAGGCATGCTGAACGGCCAGCGCCAGCGCCTGATGGACCAGATCGGCGCAGACCTGAGCAACACGCTGCTGTACGTCTACCGCGACCTGAGCGACACCGAGCTGGAAGAGTTCGCCACCTTCGCCGAGTCGGCCGAGGGGCAGGCGTATTACCAAGCCGCCTTGGCGGCGATTCGGGCGGGGTTGGCGGTGGGGCAGAACCTGGGGCAGTAGTTCAGCACCGCTATCGCGAGCAAGCTCGCTCCCACAGGGACTGAATGCACAGTTCCATTGTGGGAGCGAGCTTGCTCGCGATTGACGGTAGCCCAGTCACCGCCGATCCCGGCTCATCCGCTTGGTCAAGAACCCAAACATCTCCTGCCGAATCTCCAGCGCCTCGTTCGCCAAGTGATGCCGTCCTTCGGGCAGCATCAACACTTGCGGCCGGTCGAACTTACCGCGCAACACCTGCAGGTTATGCCGCCAATCCACGGTCATGTCCGCCTGCCCCTGCACGATCAGCGGCTGGCGCGAGCTGCTCGGCGCCGCCTCGATACGCTTGATCCATTGCGCCAGCGCGCCGACCCACGCGGTGGGCAGGCGCAGCGGTTGCAGTGGGTCGGCTTGCAGGAATGGCAGGAAATCCGGATCGGTGGAGTTCTCGCTGAAGCGCCGGGCAATGCCGGTCACGAACGGCTTGAGCAGGTAATAACTGAGGCGTGACCAGCCCCAGGCCCGAGGTCGCACCAAGGGCGACAACAGGATGACCTGGCCCTGGGCCGGACTTTGCGCGCCCTGGTTGAGCACATGGTCCACCACGATCGCCCCGCCGGTGCTTTGTCCGCACAGGTGCCAGGGTTGCGGCAAATCCGCCGTTCCGGCCTCAGCCAGCAGGCCTTGCAGCGTTGCCTGATAGTCGGCGAAATCGCCAATGCTGGCGCGCTCTCCACCCGACAGGCCATGGCCCGGCAGATCGCAACTGATGACCACGAATTGCTGGTCCAGAGCCCACTCGATCAGATGCCGATACAACCCCATATGGTCGTAATAACCGTGAAAGAGGAACAAGGTCGCCACGGCTTTTTCCGGCCACCACACCTGGCCTACCAACTCATACCCGGCGCGCTCGAACCGTCCCAGGCCTCGGCGCAAGGTACGTGTCGGGAAATCCAGCCCATAGAAGCGCTGATAAGCCTGCGCTTGCGCAGAAAGGGGCTGCCATTGCGCCAGCGGTTGCAGGCTGGCGCGCAGTTGATCGGGGTCGAAAGAGGCAGGCATCAAGAGTCCAGGCAAAAGCGCATCGCGCGAAACAGGCTTTATGAGCCTGCGATATTCATCTGTCGCGCCAGGCATGGCAAGCTACGCCGCTTCAGAGGATCGACTCCATGCGCTCGTCCCACCGCACGACCTTGCTTGCCAGCCTTATCGCCCTCGGGTGCGCCGCCGTGCTGTGGTTCGCCTATGACTGGTTCCAGGGGCGCTTCCTTCGGGCGTTCAGCCAGCATACCGCGGTGTTTTCCGGCGATCCTCTGCGCCTGCCTCCCGACCTGGCCGGCCCCGGCGCGATCCGCCTGGTGCATTTCTGGGATCCGGCCTGCCCGTGCAACGTCGGCAACCAGCAGCACCTTTCCGAGCTGATCGACAAATACTCAGCCCAAGGGGTCGAGTTCTATGCGGTTCAGAAAACCGGCAGCCAAGGCCACCTACCCACCAACCTGACCCACCTCAAGCCCCTGGCCGCGTTGCCCGGCTCGGGGCAGATTCCTGCCAGTCCCGCGGTGGCGATCTGGGACCGCGCTGGCAAGCTGGCGTATTTCGGGCCTTACAGCGAGGGCTTGACGTGCAACTCGAGCAACAGCTTTATCGAACCGATTCTCGAAGCACTAAGTGTTAACCGGGAAGTTAACGCGACCCATACGCTCGCGGTGGGCTGTTATTGCACATGGTCGACTTCGAATTGATCTAATCAAACTACGATACGTATTGGCAAGATGCCCAGCCTAGCCGCGCGAAGTTGAGCACTTGCTCTTTTCTAGAGCTCTTGCTCAAAGTGACCGTTTTAGCTGAACCGTTTGTCGGATCCAATTTTCCCAAGCGCGCCCGATACGCCTCTTTTTTGCCTTCAAGCCCCAGGCCAGCCGGGTTGCTCAGCGGTTTTCGAGGCGCTTCGACCGTCGAGCTGAATCGATTAACAACCGCCGCCCCTACGTGAACTTTTCTTTAATCGCTTCTCTAAACCCGTACAGCAGATGTTGATCACCTATTCGGTTGCGCGGCGGCGCTATATATCGAGGAAGTTGTACACGCCTTTTCATCGTTTTACTTGTCGACCCTCCTAAACCAAACAAAAAATGGAATCGTCAGTGATGCAAAAGTTGCTATGCGCTGCACTTTCCACTCCCACCAAAGAGGATGCTCTCAACCTTGAGGCGTTTGCCCAGTGCGTGGCCCCGCTAGGGGTCGATGTGCTGTTGCGCGGCGAAACCGGCACTGGCAAGGACACCCTGGCGGAAAAGATCCACAGCATGTCCGGCCGTCCCGGTAAATTCGTCGCCATCAACTGCGCCGCCATTCCCGAATCCCTGGCGGAGAGCCAGCTCTTCGGGGCCAACACCGGGGCATTCACCGGGGCCAGCCAGAATCGCGCGGGGTTCGTCGAAGCCGCGCACAACGGCACCCTGTACCTGGATGAAATCGACAGCATGCCGCTGGGGCTGCAAGCCAAGCTGCTGCGTGTCCTGGAGTCGAGGACGGTGCAGCGGCTGGGCTCGACCCAGAACATCCCGGTGGACATGCGGGTGATCGCCTCGGCCCAAAGCCCATTGGCGGACATGGTCGAACGTGGCGAATTTCGCCGGGATCTCTATTTTCGCCTGAACATCATCAGCCTCAAGTTGCCGCCGCTGCGCAGCCGCAAGGAGCGCATCGTGCCGCTGTTCCAGACCCTCGTGCGGCGCGAAGCCCAGGCGCTGGACCGCCCCTATGTCGCACCGTCGCCGGCGCTGCTGCGCCAGTTGCTCGGCTACGCCTGGCCCGGAAACATTCGCGAGTTGCAATCGGCCGCCAAGCGCTACGTGCTCGGCCTCCCGGCACTGCCCCGCGCCGAGCAGCTGGAGCACAACAGCTCGACGCTCAAGCTGAAGGAACACTTGCAGCAGTTCGAAAAGATCCTCATCGAAGACTGCATGCGCCGTCACCATCACTGCATCGACAAAGTCATCGCTGAACTGGGCATCGCCCGGCGCACGCTGTATTACCGGATGAAGTGCCTGCAAATCTCCTCGAGTTGAGTGGATCGGTGGAACCGTTTGCGTAGCGGTCGCCACTTAACCGTCGAGACGTTCACGATCGTCTCGCCATTCCACAATCCGGAGATACGACTATGAGTTTCGGTGGAGCTTCTCTCGCCGCCTCCATGGCTGCCATGCAGCAGATGGACGCCACGTCGGCGGCGATGACGACCATGAAATCCCAATTCGACCAGAAAAAACTGGTCGCCGACACCATGAATGCCATTTCAGCGGAGTCGATGGACAGCGCGACCAAGGCCATCACCGCCATGGGGGAGGCGTCGAAAAACATACGATTCTGACCCTCTCGCTCCAGCCCCGCTCCGGCGGGGAACCTCACGTGCGATGAGAGGAGGCCCTATGCAGATCCATACGCCCGACAGCCTTCACGCTCCCAGGGACTTGCCCCGCGACGACACGACGCAGCGCCCCACCTCGACCTCGGCGGGCCTGGCGAATCTGCTCGCCGAACATCTGGCACAGCCGGGTGCGGGCAACCGGCTGCGCGAATCGCTCGTGCAATGGGGCAGTGAGCACGGCTCGACAGGCGGCCAGTCCCGGCCAGGCCTGCCCAGCCCGCAGGACAGACTGGCGGCAGAGACCGAAGCGCCTCTGCACCTGGTGCTCGAAGACATTCTTGAAGAGATCAACGGTGGCACCGGCTCCACACTCGACGTCGACATCGATGACGCCTATTCCAACGAAGACTTGTTCAACGACCTGGCGCAGATGCTCGCCCATCGCCGGCAGCCCATCGGCGACAACGATGTCGACAGCCAGAGCGATTTCGGCAACGCCAATAACCCGTTCTGTGGCGCGCTGTTCGGCGCCTGGGAGATGGAGGGCGACCACGCCACGCGGCGCAGTCGTCATGACACGAGCCTGTCGCTGCTGCTGCAGATCATCGCGGTCCTGGGCCGGAGGAAATTGCTGACGCTGCTGGACATCGACGAAGAGGAACGGCAGGCGCGCTATGAACCAGAGGACCTGGACCTGCTGTTCGAAGTCGCACGATTCATGGACCAGCACCCGACGCGCTATCCATCACCAACAGGCCCCGATGCAGGGCAGTGGACATGGACCGAACGCGTTGCCTGCGGTGCGTCCCTGGATGCTCGCGAAACCCGGTTGGTCCAACTTGCCCTGGAAGAATTGGACCTCGCCCTCGCCCGCCTGTCCGGCCAGCACACCCCGATGATGCGGCGCGGCCGACGCAGCCGGGAAGAAATTGAGTTCCACCTGAGCGTCACCGGTAGCGCTCGCAACGTCTTGAAGCTGATGTACGCCTGAAGCCCACCCTGAAATTTGGAGAAAATCCATGACCATCCAAGCCCTCGACACGACCAGCGTTGCCTCCACCGCTGCCAAGCCCGGCGGCAGCCCCCACGCGCGAGCCGAGACCAGCGATGTCAGCTGGTTCAACGCACAGATGCACGAAAAACCGCCAGTCCCCGACAGCGAAAACAACGTCGCGGCGAGGATCATCGATTCGCTGTCCAGCCGCTCCGGCGAATTGCAGCGGCTGGATGATCGCGCCAACCGCGACATGCTCAAGGCCATCCGCACCGCCGATCCGCAAGACATGTTGCAGTCGAACCGGTCGCTGTCGTCCTTCCACCTGGAGAGCCTGATGACCGCGAAGATCGTCAGCAAGGGCTCCCAGGCCATCGAGAAGCTCACCAATCTCCAGTAAAGGGAAGCCGGTCATGTTCATGCGCGCATTCTCATCTCTAGTGCTGTGCCTGTTGCTCGCCGGTTGCGACGAAAGGACCGCGCTGCACAGTCATCTCTCCGAGCAGGATGCCAATGAAGTGATCGCCGAACTGGCGAACAAGAATGTCGAGGCCAGCAAGCAGGTCGACAAGGACGGGCTGACCGTACTGGTCGAGCCGGCCGACATGAACAGCGCCGTGCAGGTGCTGGAAGCGGCCGGCCTGCCTCGCCGATCGCGCTCCAGCCTGGGGGAGATCTTCCGCAAGGAAGGGGTTATTTCAACGCCGATGGAAGAGCGCGCCCGCTACATCTACGCACTGTCCCAGGAGCTCGAATCGACGCTGTCGCAAATCGATGGCGTGGTGCTCGCCCGGGTCCATGTGGTCCTGCCGGAACGGGTCGCGCCAGGCGAGCCGGTCCAACCGGCATCGGCCTCGGTGTTCATCAAGCACACCAGCGCCCTGGATCCCGACAGCATCACGCCGCGCGTGCGCAACCTGGTCGCCAGCGGGATCCCCGGCATGGCCGACGCGGCCCAGAACCCGGCCAAGCTGTCGGTGGTCTTCGTGCCCGCCGCGGCTTATCAGGAGCGGCGCAAGATGGCGTATTTCGGACCGTTCCTCATGCAGGCCGAAGACGTCGGTTATTGGCGCGCCGTGACCGTTGCGGCCAGCGTCACCTTGCTCGCGCTCTTGGCGGGCGTCTTGTATGGCGTCTATCGGTTGTGGCGCAACGGCGTGCTGGTGTTGCCGCGTTTTCTCGATCGCAAGGCTGGAACGCCGGCGCCGCAACCGAGCGGCGCGACACCGTCCCTGTTCGCAGTGAAATCCCCGGGGGCCAAGCCTGACAACAACGGGACGGCGGCATGAACGCGACGCTCGATTGGGTTCGCTGGTGGAGTCTTGCGTGGCGCGAGGCCGATCGGGACTGGTATCCGCCAGCCCTTCGCCTGTTGACCGCCCCCCAACTGGACGCCTTGGCGCGAGGGCATCATGCCGCACTGGCGCGCCGTTTTGGCATCACGCCCTGCACGCCACCCCCGCCCGATCCTTCGGTGCTTTCGCTGTGTTGCGGCACGCCCCGAACCCTGCACCTTGCTTGTCAATTGGTGGCGAACACGTGCTCGCCGCTAACGGTATCCGACGAGCTTTCCCCACAGGATCAGGCCTGGTGCGAACGCACCGCCAAGGCACTGCGTCCTGGCCATTGGCTCGAACAGGGCCTGGATTCGCTCGCACTGCTGCGCGCCTGGCTGGAGGAGCGGACCTGGGAGCGGGTGCGCCTGGCCTTTCCTCGCAGCCGGATCGTCGCCCTCGAATCGCAGCCCACCCCACAGCCGCCCGTCGCCAAGCTCAACACGCTCTGGCAGTCCGCCTGCTGGAAAGCCGAGCAAAGCCTGGCGCCAGCGACCACCCAAACGGAGATGCACGATGCTCGCCCGGCGCTCGCTTGAATTACGCCCCGAAGGTCGAGGCTTGCAACAGCCTTACATCCCTTACGAAACCCTGGTGGATTGTGGCCGTGCCCAGGCCGTACTCGAACACGCCCAGGCACAGGCCGCGCAGTTGATCGCACACGCCGCCGAGCAGGCCGACGCGGCAGTGATCGAGGCTCAAGTCCGATTCTGGGAGAACGCCGAAACCGTGCTTGCCGCTTGGGAAAGCCAGCGCCAGGCCATGTGGGAACGAATCGAGACCAGCGCCGCGCAATTGGTCAACGAGGCCCTGGGGACGCTACTGGACGATGTCCCGGAGCAGGCACGGATCGATGCGCTCGTGCGTCAGCTTGCGACCCGCCAGGACGACCCGATCGAGGCCACCCTTCGCTGCCATCCCGATGACCTGGCGCGCCTGGCGCAAAACCTGGGCGCGGCAGGCGAACGTCCCTGGACGCCCGTCGCGGACGCCAACCTGGAGGTCCACCAACTGAAGCTGGAAACGCCGGGGGGGACGTTCCTGCTCGATTGGGAAACAGCCGTCAACGCGTTGCGCCTGCCTGAACCGCAGCGGTAGCACCACGATCCCGTGGCGAGGGAGCTTGCTCCCGCTCGGCTGCGCAGCAGTCGTAAAACCGGCTAATGCGATTTATCGCCGAACAAATAGGGGCCTGCTTCGCAGGCCAGCGGGAGCAAGCTCCCTCGCCACGGGGATTGCGCGCCCCTGAAGAGTCTCATGCCTCCCCTCCGATCTTTTTCCTCGCTTTTCGCGGAACCGCCACTGGCGTAACCACCACTCATCCGGTGAATACGCCTATCTCGGAGGAACCGTCCATGTCTTCTATCGATGCCTTGCAGCGCCGCCTCGACACCTACTTCCAGCGCGCCACCGATAACGTCAACAACGCGGCGATCAATGCCGCAGAGAGCCAATCACTGGACGACATGCATTCGTTCTTCACCAGCATGAACGGCATGTCGGTCGCGGTGAACGCGGCCACTCAACAGACCACCGCCCACCACAACCTCGCCAAGGCGATCATCGATGCAATGCCATGAGCTGCGCACACAGCTCGCCCGCTGGCGCGCCAGCGTCGATGGCCCCGAGCATTTCGCCCTTGTCGTCGACGATGGCGAAGCGGTTTTCAGCACGCTCGAAGCCGGCTTGCTGGTGTCGGTCGAGTTGAACGTCGCGCTGGGCAACGAAGCGTCCCTGGAAGACGTCCTGCGGCTGGCGCACCCGAGCCTCTCGCGGTTTCCCGGTGCGCTGGCCCGTTCGCCCCAGGACGACCGGTTATGGCTACTGGCGCACCTGGCCCAGGACGCACACCTCGACGATTTGCTCGAAACGCTCGAAGCATTGCTCAACCAGCGGGACACCTGGCAGTCGGCCCTTCATAAAAGCCCACGCGCCGTCGCGCAACGTCCCTCGCACTTTCACTTGCTCGGAACAGGAATCCGCCATGCCTAACAGGTGGCTTGCACCGTACCCTTCGTTGTCCGCTGGCAAGGCAGTTCTTCGCCGGTCGATCGCGCGTCGTTGGACGAAAGCCTCGTTGCTCGCCCTGGCCTTGGCCGGCGCGCTGGGCGCGGGCATGCCGACAGAGGCGGCAGTACCGACCGACTGGAAGAACACGCCGTACGCCTACGATGCCCAGAACACGCCACTGCCCAAGGTACTCGGCGACTTTGCCAACACCTTCGGCGTGCAACTGGTGCTCGACGGCACCGTGAAAGGCACCGTCGATGGCCGGATGCGCGCTGAAAGTCCCCAGGCGTTCCTCGATCGGCTCGGCCTGGAAAATCGCTTCCAGTGGTTCATGTACGGCAACACCTTGTACGTCAGCCCGTTGCAGAACCAGGACTCCAAGCGCCTGGAAGTGTCCGCCGACGCGGCACCGGACATGAAGCAAGCCTTGATCGACATCGGCCTGCTGGACCCGCGCTTCGGTTGGGGCGAGTTGCCCGACGAAGGCGTGGTCCTGGTCTCCGGCCCGGAGCGCTACGTGCGCCTGGTGGCGCAGTTCGCCGAAGCACGCAAGACACCGGAAGAGAAGCAGGAAGTGATCAGCTTCCCGCTGCGCTACGCCACCGCCGCCGACCGCAGCGTCAAGTACCGGGGCGATACGCTGGTGATTCCCGGGGTCGCGACCATCCTCAAAGGCTTGCTGGAAAGCCGCAGCGCCGTTTCGGGCGGGATGCAGGCGGCCTCGCCCCAAGCGGCGTTCCAGAACATGCAGACCCAGCAATCCATGAGCATGGGCAACATCGAGCAATTGGCGTTGAACGGCATGGGGCGTCCGAACACCAACCGCGTGCAGCCCGGCGGGAACGGGGGCAGCGGCGGCCGCGGCCGGATCCGCGTCGAAGCCGACGTGCGCAACAACGCGGTGCTCATCTACGACTCACCCAAACGGCGGGAGATCTACACACCGCTGATCCGTGATGTGGACGTGCCGCGCAAGCTCGTGGAAATTGACGCGATCATCCTCGACATCGACCGCACCCAACTGGCCGAGCTGGCGTCGAACTGGAACGTTGAAAGCGGCGACCTGATTGGCGGCGCCTCGATGATTCGTCCCGGCGCCAGCTCGACGGTGTTCATCCAGGACTACGGCGATTTCTCCGCGCAACTGCGCGCCCTGGAAGGTCGCGGCCTGGCCTCGGTGGTGGCCAATCCATCGGTGTTGACCCTGGAAAACCAGCCGGCGGTCATCGACTTCAGCAAGACCGAATACATCTCCGCCATCGGCGAACGCGTGGCCACCGTCGAGCCCATCACGGCCGGCACCAGCCTGCAGGTCGTGCCTCACGCCATCGAAACCGGTGGCCGCAACCAGATCCAGATGTCCCTGGACATCGAGGACGGTCGCATCGAACCCTCGGAAGTCGGCCAACAGACCCCCAGCGTGCGCCGGGGCGTGGTCAGCACCCAGGCAGTGATGGGTGAAAGCCGCTCGTTGGTGGTGGGTGGCTTTCATACCGAAGAAACCGGGGACAACCTTGAGCGCGTGCCGTGGCTGGGGCGTATCCCGCTGATCGGACCGCTGCTGTTCTCCTCGACCACGCGCGAGACCAGTCGCCGCGAACGGGTGTTCATCCTCACGCCCCGCCTGATCGGTGACCAGGTCGACCCGGCTCGCTACATCTCCGCACTTGACCGTGAACAAGTGGACAGCGCCA
This sequence comes from Pseudomonas sp. HB05, assembly GCF_016756915.1. Classification (NCBI taxonomy): domain Bacteria; kingdom Pseudomonadati; phylum Pseudomonadota; class Gammaproteobacteria; order Pseudomonadales; family Pseudomonadaceae; genus Pseudomonas; species Pseudomonas sp. HB05. Next base: position 469,395 of record NZ_JAESPG010000001.1, on the reverse strand, counting down.
TGGCGCGCCTGGAAGAGCGGCGCAACGGCACGCGGCCCGTCGGTCGCGTCGAGGTCAGCGATGTCCTCGCGCAACTGGCCGACGGCAATATCCCGGCGACGTTCAAGCAGGCCGCCTCGATCCCCTATTCACCCGACACGCTGTGTGCGTTGCAGCCTGGCTTGTCCCTGGACGCCACGAGAGCCCAATGGTTCGCCGGCCCCGACTACGGAATCGCCGTGGGCGTGGTGCGCAACGAGGGCAGTCATCGGCTGCGCTTCGACGAGGCGAGCTGCAGCACCCGCTGGACGCTGGCCGCTTCCGCCTGGCCGAAGGTGTGGCTTGAGCCGGGCGAAGAAACGGAAGTCTTCGTCGTCATGAAACAACCCAAGCGCACGCCAGGCGGCGGACGCTCTTCTCTCCTGCAAACCAGTGCGAGGACCACGCCATGAGTCGCACGCTGAAGCTACTCATCTTATTGCTGAGCCTGCCGGTGTTTGCCGGCTGCGCAAGCCGCTGGGGCTGCCAGGGCGATGCCTGCGACCGCGCCGAACCCGACACCGGCCGGCTGGTGATCTGGTGGTCGCCGGGCATGCGCGGCGGCCTGGGTTCACCTGAACACCCGCTCGACCACACGGTCGTTCCACTGGAGAACTGAAACGGTATGTCTTTTTCGGTACACAGCGTAAGCACGCGCCAGGCTTTTCAGAAAAACATCATCGCCGGCATCGCGACGTATTGGGAAATTGCCCCGGGCATCGAGTTCTGCCTGCGACGTGAACCCCACAGCGTGGGGCTGGCCTTGCAAGTGCACAGCCAGGCGCTGCGGGCGAACCAGATGCAGCACGCGCTCGAACGACGTTTCGCCCAGCCGGGAGACTACGCGCAGCTGTTCCTGTTTCTTGATCCGCAGCGCGCATTGGTGGTTTGGCAGGCCCTGCCGGAATCACCGATATCGTCGCAAATGCTCGACGAGATCCAGTCCCGGCAGTTGGCGCTGCTGGGCCTGGAAGACCTCGACGATTATTCGGTGGCTTATTAACGAGCTGCCTGGCCACGGATCTGGCTCACCTGTGGCGAGGGTTCATGATTTTTTGTTGAGGAGATTTTCCATGACCGCTCCACCCATCGCCCAGCGCCTGATCGCGGCCCTAGCGGAACACTTGAATGCGGACCTTCAGCTGGAGGGCGGCGTCTGTGCGTTGTATGACGCGAGCAACCGCGAAGCCGTGGTCATCGAGCTGCCCGAACATGGCGATCTCGCCATCCTCCACTGCGCGGTCGACGTGCCAGCCCATATGCCCGGCCTGCACAAGCGCTTGCTGGAGCTCAACTTTCGATTGGACTTGCTCGCCGGCAGTTGGCTGGCCCTGGACGATAAGGGCACCGTTCGCTTGTGTGCCCACTGCCCATTGTCGATGCTCGACGAAGCGCAGTTCTGCCATTGGGTCGTGGGTTTCATCGGCCAGGTCGGCGAGGTGCGTACACGCTGGATGCCATCCGCAGCACCCACGGCTTCACGTCCAGCCTCGCTCAACGCGAGCCGTGCCCGGCTGGTCTAGACAACGAACGTGGCGAGGGAGCTTGCTCCCGCTGGGCTGCGCAGCAGACCCGTTTTTTGTGAGGGCTTCGCCCTCAAGCGGGAGCAAGCTCCCTCGCCACGGGGTGTTTCTGCTGGGCCATTGCGGTCCTTACCGAAGCTTCATCGCTTCACCGCCCTCCTGCATGACTTTCCTGGCGCTGTCCATGAAGCCCTTGGTCACCTCCGTCACCGTATCGCTCATCAACTTGGCCATGTCGGCGGAGCTTTTGACCAGCACCATGGTGCTCTGACGCTCCTCCATTCCCATCTGCATCTGGAACTGCTTTTCCATCAGCGCTTTCTGACGGGTCTCCATCTCGCTCATGAACGAGTCGGGCGTGCGAGACGGTGGCGTGGAGCTGGACCTTTGCGTGTCATCCAGCGGCCGATCGTCGGACGCCGCCGTGCGGTTCGCGCCCCGAGTGCGGGGCCGGCCACGTTGGTGCACCGCAGGGGGGACCGATGATGAACGTCCAAGCCCATGCAGGCTTTGGGTGCCGGTGCGCTGCTGGGCGTCGCGAGGTTGCTGGCTCAACGAGGGTGAGCGCGATGAGTGCAAACCTTCGGCGCCATGCAGGGCACCGGTGCCCCTTATGGACAGCGGATTGGGTTCAGGCATGGAAAATCTCCTCGAGTCGATGGGCGTGCAATGCGCACGGTTGGCAAGCCGGCATCGTCCGGGCGAGTCCGACTCACTACCTGAGTGGCGCCCGCGTACGCATCGGTTCCATTGGCCTCAACGCAGGTTCAATTCCGGAATTTCGATCACCTCGCCCTTGGCCTCGTCGTCCAGCTCGCGCAGGACCCGATAGATGTGCGCGACGGCCTGGAGCGTTTCCCTCGGGATATAACCGCCAACGTCTTCGCGGTAGATCGTTCGCGCCAGCCAGATGCACTGGATCACCGGGACGCGCGTAGCCTTGGCCCGCTCGATCAGCGCGCGGGCATCGGCATCGACACCTTTGGTGATCAACTGCGGCAACGGTGTTTGCTCGGGACGGTAGAACAACGCGACGGCATAGTGAGTCGGGTTGACCACCAACATGTCGGCTTCCTCCACCGGCTTGGTTTCCTGGCTGGCGGGCTGGTCGATCAACTGTCGGGCCAGGCTGCGGCGGTGCATCTTGACGTGGGGGTCGCCTTCCATTTCCTTGAACTCTTTGCGCACCTCCTCTTCGCTCATGCGCAGCCGCTTGGCGAAGAAGTATTTCTGCAGGCCGAAATCGAGGATCGCCAGCACCAGCAACACGCCCAGGCAGATGTGCATGATGTGCCGGAACAGGCCGGCCAGCCCGCGCCAATACCCGTTCAGGTCGCCATTGACCAGGCTGATCAACGAGCCGAGGGCCGGCATCGTCACCAGGTAAAGCACGCTGGCGATGAACACTGCCTTGACCAGGCCCATGAACAACTGGATCAGCGCCTGGGCGGAGAACATCTGCTGGGCCTGGTTCAGCGGATTCAGACGGTTCGGATCAGGTTGAAGGGCCTCGGGCGCGAACAGGAAGCCAAACTGTACCCAACCGGCGATCAGCCGCGTGGCAATGGCCAACCCCACGGTCATCAAGGTGAAGTTGAGCAACACCCCGCCGGCGTGGGCCAGGGTTTCCTCGAAGGCGCGCACGAAGTCAACGTCCAACCGGTGCAGCGGGAACGCGACCATGTCGCCCAGCGCCTGCATGCTGCTGTCGGCCTGGGTCAACGCCACTTCGGTGATTGCCGTGAGCACCAGCAGGCTGCTCAAATCCTGGCTCTGGCCGACCTGACCCTTCTTGCGCGCGTCGCGGATTTTCTTCGGTGTCGCCTGCTTGGTCTTTTCGCCGCTGTCTTCGCTCATGAACGAGCCCCTCCTTCAGGGCGCCGGTATCAACAGATGCAGCAGATGGCGGATTTCCCCGTATCGGCTGAGACGGCCGGTCATCGCGTCCCACAACGTGGGCAGGTAGAACAGCAGGAAGCCCAGGCCGACCAGGCTCTTGGCCGGCATGGCGAGGACGAACACCTGCAACTGCGGGCTGTACAGGCTGAGCAAGGCCAGGGCGAACTCCACCAGCAACAGCAAGCCGATGAAGGGCGCGGCGTAGAGCATCATGTGCATGAACATTTCGCCGAGCAGCCCGAGAAACACCCCAAAGCCATCCGCGCCGGGCAACGGGAACCAGACCGTGGGCGACCACACCAGGTAGCTGTCCCAGATCACCTGGGTCAGCGTGCCGATGCCCAAGGTGGCGACCAGCAACAGGATGGTCATTTCCTTGAACAGATGGCCCAAGGGCGTCGTATCCGTGCCGAGGGCCGGATTCAATTGCCCGCCGATGAGCGCGCCGCGCTGGTTGTCGAGCAAGGCCCCTACCGATTCGTAGAGCCAGAACGGCATCGCCAGCAGCACACCCAGGAGCAAGCCCAGCAGCACCTCCTTGAACATCAGCCCGCCGAGGGTCAGCCAGTCGGCCTGTGCGTCGATCAACGCCTGGCGAATACCCGGCGCGGGCAGCATGCCCAGGGCGAACACCACGGCATGGCGCGGCAAGCCTCGCAGATGCTGGAAGCAGAACACCGGGACCAGGTACGCCACCGGATAAATGCGCGCCATGCCGAGGGCGATCGACAGCAGCAAGTCGAAATACGGGACGAACGCCTGGGCCGTCATCAGGTGCTGGCCATCATTTCAAATGCCCGGCGCAACAGCCCCAGCAGCTCGCCGCCAATCCAGCGACCGGTGACCAGCAAGGTCAGTCCCACCGCCACCAGCTTGATCCCGAACGGCAAGGTCTGGTCCTGGATCTGCATCAACGCCTGCACCAGGGAGGTCAGCACGCCAACGATCACCGCGACGATCAAGGGCGGCGCGGACAGCAGCACCACCAACAGCATGCCTTCCTTGAACAATGTCAGCGCGTCCATCGCAGGCCCTCAAAGGTAGGAATAGAAAAGGCTGTCGAGCAACTGCGTCCAACCCTGCACGAGCACGAAGATCAGCAGCTTGAGCGGCAACGAGATGGTCATCGGCGCGACCATCTGCATGCCGAGCGCCAGCAGCAGGTTGGACACAATCAGGTCAATGACGATGAACGGGATGTAGATCAGGAACCCCATCTGGAAACCCGCTTCGAGCTCCGACAGCATGAAGGCCGGGATGAGCAGCATCAGGTCATCGCGACTGGCTTGCTCGGCGCGCTCCTTGGGCCACATCCGCTGGGTGTTTTCCAGCAGATGGGTGAGGATGTCCGGGTTGGTATTGCGCGACATGAACGCTTGCAACGGCTTGACCGCGTTCAAGGCCGAGCCCTGCAGCGCCTCGGTGCTGCTGAAATCCAGCGGCTGCTCCTTCAGTTGCTCGGCGATGTTGTGACCGACCGGCGCCATGATGAACAGCGTCGCGGCCAGGGCGATGGCGTAGAGCGCCATGTTCGGCGGCACCTGCTGCACGCCGATGGCGTTGCGGGTGATGGTCAGCACGATGGCGATCTTGAGAAAGGCGCTGCAGATGATCAGCAGCAGCGGAACCAATGAGATCCCGCCGATGAACAGCGCCAGCAGAAAGGGGTCGACCCCCTGGAAGCTCATCCAGCCACATCCACGCGAGTGACTTGCAGGCCGAGCCGACCCTCGACGTCCACCAGTTCACCCTGGGCCAAGGCCCGTTCACCATGGAACAACGTCGCCGCACCCGGTGCCACGCCCTGGACCTGGAGCACCGCGCCGGGCGCCAGGTTGCGCAGTTCGCCCAGGGTCAGGCTCAAGTGACCGCAGCGTATCGTCAGCGCCAGGGGCAAGTCGCCGAAGCGCTCGCCTGTGGCGGCAGGCCCGTGCATCGGTGCTTCTGCGGTTTGAGCATCGGCATCGTCGGGCGCCGCGAAATCCGCTGCTGTGGGCACCTCGGCGTCGGGTTCGTAGCGGGCGGTATCGTCCCAGTCGGGGGTCAGGATATCGGTGTCAGCGGTGGTACTCATATCGGTCTCCTCCAGAGCGAGCAAGGTCAGGCGCAACGGCGCGGAGCGGCTGTACACCCCGACCCGCAGGCAGTGCCGGCCGAGGCGAACCTGCCCTTGGCCGGATGGGTCGAACAAGGCGGTTTCCGGCACCAGCACGTCACCGGGGCGCAACGCCGACACCTGCCCGGCCGCCAGCACCAGGTGCCCCAGCGGCAATGGAACGTGCAGCGCAAAATGATCGTCCACCGGTGTTGTCCGCCGCTGCCAAGGCCCTGCGCGAAGCAATCCCAGCAAGGTCGACCCAGCCAGTTCCAGGTGACCCGTCGCATGGGCCGCGCCCAGCCGTGCTTCGAGCCGGCAGGGAATGCCCCGGACCGCGGGGCCGGTGGTTGGCTTGAGAAAACCGAACGCCTGGCGCAGCGGCTCGCTCAGGGTCTGCTGGAACAGCGCCCAGAACCAGGCATCGTCCGGCCCAGGCTCGGCCGGCAGGACCACCGGACATTCGCCGAACAAGCTGAGCAGCGGCCCCGGCTCGTCAAGCGCCAAGACGCCATGGGTGCACTCGAGCAAACACGACCCGCCTCCCACGGCGCCGCTGTCCAGGGTCAGTTCCAGCAAGCCCGTCTCGCCCGCCACCTCGAAAGACAAGCTGACGCCCGTTCCCAATCGCTGCCGGGCGACGGCGTCATCGCCGCTCATCGGTGGCAGCGCCAAAGCCTGTACGCTCATGTCACGCTCGCCTCTTCTTCGTGGGTCACGCGCACCACCACCGGTTGGCCCAGGCTTTGGGCCAGTGCCTCTTCGAGGCGCCCGGTTCGACTCGACAGCCGCGCGCGCGTCTCTTCGCTTTCGCCGCTCAGGCCGATGTCCCAGCCGGACGTCCCGCCCAGCCGCTGGGCAGTCACCCTGATCCGGCCCAGATGAGGAAGGTGCAGCAGCAGGTCCAGTTGCTGGTCGAGGGTGGCCTGGAGGCGTGGCGAGAGCTGATCGACAAATGCCTCCACTTCACCACCCTCCAGATTCACCAATCCCGATAGGGAGCCGGTGCCCGCCATGTCGTCCTCGGAGCCGCCCCGTGGCGCATCGACCCACTGGCGAAACCAGTAGCCGTCGCTGCGTTCTGCCGTCACCTCGGGGTCGCGCCCGGTGGCAGGCAAAGGCTCGCGCGCCATTGGGCGACTGGGCCGGCTCACTTGGGCAAGCGGTTGCTCATACGCATTCGGCGCGTGACGAACAGGGGCCGCCGCAGGGGCGCCATGGGGCGACGGTCCACCGTGCACAGAGCGTTCATTCATCACCGGAGACCTCCACCAGGTAATCCATCATTGCGCTGAGCTTTTCCAGGTCACGCCTGCGCCCTTGCAGGCGCTCCAGGGCAGCTTCGGTGTCGCGTGCCTGTTGCGCCTGTTCGTCGTCGAGCGCCTGCAAGGCCTGCGCTTGCTCGGCCAACTCGCCGATCAAGCGTCGCTCCTCGATGCTCCAGGCGTTGAGTTCGCAGACGCTCAGCGCGCGGCCACGGTGCTCGCCGTATAACGCCTCGCGCTGTGCCGCCTGCTGCTCGCTCGCGGCCTGCCAGCGCGCCCGCGCGGCGACGACCGCTGCTTCGCGCTCGCGCAACAGGTCGCGCTGTTGGCGCCAGGCCCGTTCGGCTTGCGCTTCGCGGTGCCGACGCACCGGCGCCAGGGCATCCAGATCAGCCCGGGACATAAGCGGTCAACTGCTGGAGATGGGCGAGCGTCGACGCAAACGGCTCGGGCTCGCGCAGGTCCTGGCGCAGGAATGCGTCCAGGGCACCGCGCGACTCCACCGCCAGGTCGGTCAAGGGGTCGGCGCCGGCCTGGTATTCGCCCAGGCGCAGCATCAGCTCGATCTGATCGTAGGCCGACAGCAAGCGGCGCAGATTGATGCCCGCGCGCAGGTGCTCGGCCTCGGCCACATTGGCCAAGGTTCGCGACAGGCTGGCAAGCACGTCGATGGCCGGGTAATGACCGCGCTCGGCGAGTTTGCGCGACAGGACGATGTGGCCGTCGAGCAGCGAACGGACTTCGTCCGCCACCGGATCGTTCATGGAGTCCTGCTCGATGAGCACGGTATAGAGCGCGGTGATCGCCCCGTCATTGCTCAACCCCGCCCGCTCCACCAGGCGCGGCAACAGGCTGTACACCGAAGGAGGCAAGCCGCCCCGCCCCAACGGCTCGCCCGCCGCCAGGCCAATTTCCCGTTGGGCGCGGGCGAACCGGGTCAGCGAATCGATGAGCAGCAAGACCCGCTGGCCCCGGGCACGAAAACCCTCGGCCAGGGCCGTGGCGGTGAATGCCGCGCGGGCGCGTTCCATGCTGGAACGGTCGGACGTGGCGCACACCAGGACTGCACGGGCCCGCAGTTCATCATCCAGTTCATGGTCGAGGAATTCCCGCAGCTCGCGCCCGCGCTCGCCGATCAGCCCGAAAACGATCACATCACATTCAACGTTGCGGGCGATCTCCGCCAACAACGTGGTCTTGCCGCAACCGGCGCCGGCGAACAGCCCGACCCGCTGGCCTTCGCCAAGCGTCAGCGCGCCGTCGATGGCGCGTACGCCAGTCATCAACGGTCGCTGGATGCGCGGCCGTGCGGTCGGCGGCGGGGCTTCGCCGATCACTTGCGAGGCCTCCGGCACTTGAGGCCCGGCGAACGCGCCTACGCCATCTTCAAGCAAAGGCCGGCCAAAGCCATCCAGCACCTGCCCCAGCAACTGCGGGCCGACGGTCACCCGATGCGGCATGCCCAGCGGCTCCACCGCCGCACCTACGCGAACACCCTCCAGGCCACCCAAGGCGCTGAGCAAGGCGTCGTGCTGGTCGAAGCCGACGATCTCGGCGAGCAATGGCTCACGCCCGTCACGCTCGACCTGGCAGAGGTCACCGATCTGCGCCCCCGGCAGCCGGCACTGCAACAAGATCCCGCTGACCCGCTGCACCCGTCCGCGCACCATCACCGGCGCGAATCGGCGCAGGCGTGCCCGCTGCCCGGCTTCCCAGGTCTCCAATCGGGCGATGGCTGTGTGCATCACCACGTCACCTCGTAGCGCTGCTCGCCTTCGAAAGTGACTTTGCCGCTGTCGATGGCGGTCAGTCGCAGACCGTCGATCTGATCGCCGAGGAACAGCCGGCGACCATCGGAGGTGACGACGTGACCACGCTTGCCGCCGACGATCTGGGCGATCTGGAACGGCAGTTGCGTCAGCCGTTCCTTGACGCTGGCCGTGATCTCCACTGACGTAGCGTAGCGAGCGTGGAAACGCTCCATCAGCCGCTCGACCACCGCCAGGCGCTGGCGCGGCAGCTCGCCCACCAGCGCCAGCCGACCGTCCTGGACCTCGACCCGGACATTGGCATCCAGGTCGCGCTCCTGGAGCATGCGATCCAGCTCCAGGCGAACCGCCTCCACTGTGTCCAATGCAGCCTTGGCCGGCTTGTGCTGCTGCGCCGCACTGGGCGCTACCGTCGGTGCCGGTTGGCTGGTAAAGGCCCACGCGCTGGAGGCGACGGTGATCACCGCCGCAGCGATTCCCAGGCGCTTGGGCCACGACGGCCGTGCCGCGGTTTTTTGGGTGTCACGGTCCGCCGTCAAGTGCGCAGCATCATCCAGTGCCGCTTCTTCAGGCCAAGGCTGATCGGCCGGGGCCAGGCACAACCAGACGCCGGCGATGGAAAAAGGTGTATTGCCTGGCAAAGGCTCGGTCGCGGCCCAAGGCTGGCCTTGTCCGTTGCAAACCACGCCCTCCAGCGACGCCAGCAGCCACTGGCCCTGGACTAGGCTGACGGCAGCGTGACGCCCGCAGATGCCTGGGTCGTAGAGCGCGAGATCGGCGTCTTCCGCCGCCCCGACAACCCATTGCTCACCCACCAGCGGCAATGCCGCCCCCCGGTGCAGACCACTCAATACGCGTAGCTCGAACATGGCCAATTTCCTCAAGGCGCGACCGAAGTGCGCCGACAATCCGCTTGAACGACGGGGCACGGGCGGCCCTCGTCCACTGTCACAGCCAGGCCATCGGACGCGCCTGGTTTCACATCGCTACGCCTGGCATCGCGGCTGGCGCGCCAAGCGCAAGAACACGTCATGCGGCATCCTCGATCTGGAGGGCTTCCTGCTCCAGATCAAAGCGCCCCAGCACGGTGACCTGGGCATTGCTGTGCAACTCGCTGAAGGCCAGCACCGGCACATGGTTGAACTCGTCGCGCAACAGATCCCGCAGCGGCGCGCGCAAGTCCTGCGCCACCAACAGCACCGCCGTCCGCTTGGCCCGCAGCGGGAAACCTTCGCGCAGTTGCAGGACCAGGGCGCGGGTGTGCACGCTCTCCAGGGCAAAGAAGGTTTCGGTCTGGGTCTGGCGCAGCGCGTCGCGCAGCAACCCTTCGGTCTCTGGCGTCAGCAGCCAGACGTGCAGGCCGTTTTCATCGCGGTACTGGTGGTAGATTTGCCACTTCAAGGCGATGCGCGCGTAGTCGGTCAGCGCGCCGACGTCCCGCTCGTGCTGGCCGTGCTCGATCAACGACTCGGCGATCAGCCGCACCGCCCGCAGCGGCACGCCCTCGCCCGCCAGGCGTTGCAGCACGGCAGCGAAACGGGCCAGGGGCATGGTTCGTTGCAGTTCCTGCACCAGCTCTGGCTGGCCGGCTTCGAGCCAACTGAGAATCGACTTGCTCTCTTGCAAGCCGAGGAACTGCGGCCCGGTGGCAAACATGGCGCGGCTCATGCGCTCCACCAGCAACTCTCCCGCCGGTACCGCTTCCACGCGTTCGTCCGCCAGCAACGGGTCGTCGGGGGCCAGCCAGAGCCATTGATGCTCGTCGCGTACTTCGCTGCCGACCCGGGCATCCTGCGGTTCGAACGGCAGCGGCCCGCGGGCGACGGCGACGCGGTCACCAAACGTGGCGCGCAGCATCGGCACCTCGTGCACGCAGAAGCGGAATTCGTCGTCTTCCAGGCGCGCGCTGTATTCGATCTCGAACGGCGGCAAGGTCAGGCCAAAACCGGCGACCAGCGCGTTGCGTTTCTTGCGGATCGCCTGGATGACCTCGTCGGCGGCCGGGTTGCCTTGCATCGACTTGGAGAACTGCAAGAGATAGGCACGGGTCGGGTCGAAGCTGCGCAAATCCTCGGCGCCATTCTGCTCCGGTGTGACGCTGGCTTGAGGCTGCTCGCCCTCCCGCGCCTGTCGCGCACGGCCATACAGCTGGACGATGCCCGCGGTGCCGGTGATCACGGCGATGACGATGAACACCAGCGTCGGCATGCCGGGCAATGCGGCAAAGCCGAGCATGCCCACCGAAGCGATGACCCAGGCCTTGGGTTCGGCGGTCAATTGCTTGGCGATTTCCTTGCCGACGCTGCTGCCCGCCGGCTGCCCTTCCGGCGATACGCGGGTGATGATCATGCCGGCGGTGAGGGAAATCAGCAGTGCCGGAATTTGCGCAATGAGGCCGTCGCCGATGGTCAACACGGCATACAAGTGCATCGACTCGGACGCGCTCATATCGTGCTGGACCATGCCGACCGAAAAGCCGCCGATGAGGTTGATCACCACGATCACCAGGCCGGCGATGGCGTCGCCCTTGACGAACTTCATCGCCCCGTCCATCGCCCCGAACAGTTGGCTTTCCTTGTTCAATTCCTCGCGACGACGGCGCGCTTCGCTGACGTCGATCAGGTTGGCCCGCAGGTCGCTGTCGATGGACATCTGCTTGCCCGGCAAGGCATCCAGGGTGAACCGCGCCGCCACTTCGGCAACCCGCTCCGAGCCCTTGGTGATCACCAGGAAGTTGACCACCGTGAGGATGAGGAAGATCACCAGCCCGACGGCCAGGTTGCCCCCGACCACGAAATTGCCGAACGCCTGGACGATATGGCCAGCGTCGCCCTGGAGCAGGATCAACCGCGTGGTCGCCACCGACAGTGCCAAGCGGAACAACGTGGTCAGCAGCAGCACCGCTGGAAACGAGGAAAACGCCAGCGGTCGGGGCAGGTACAGCGAGAGCACGATCAACAGGCAGGAAATACAGATGTTGATGGCGATCAGCGCATCGACGACTGAGGTCGGCAACGGCAGGATCAGCATGAACACGATGCCAAGCACGACGAACGCCCCGGCCACTTCGATACGCCGCACCGCCGCGTTGGCGACCTTGTTCAGCAGGGCAATCATGACCGCGCCCCAATGACCGGTTCGGCGGTCTGTCCACGGGTCTCGCCACGGGAACGTTCATCGAGCAGCACCAGCAGATTCTTCAGCGCGGTCTGGCGGCTTTTCGCATCTCGCCAGAGCGCCAACGGCAAGCGCTTGAGCAAGGGATACAAGCCGTTCAAGGAAACCAGTTGATCATGCTCCTCGTCCCCTCCCAGTTCGCGACCGATACGCCGCACTTCCGCCGAAGACAGGCCGCTGCTGACAAACCCGAGCATGCGTTGCAGCAGCAGGACGGCGGTGAGCTGGCTGGACGGGCAACTGTAGGCCAGTTGCTCCAGCAGACGGCGACAGCTTTGCAGCACGCTGCCCAGTTGCGTCGAGGCAGCCAGGCCGATCAGCAGCGTACGCAGCAAGGGCGTAGGCCGCGAAGGCGCGTGGGCGGCGATGTCGTCGGCCAGCGCGCGGCGCATCATGTCCAGCCCGGACACGAATGCCGTTTCGCCGAACAGGCCAAGCAACGCCTGCATCATGGTCGGCAACGATTGCTTGAGCACCACGGTGTCGTAATAGAGGCGACGTACCGCCTGGCGCAATTCAGGATCGCCACCGGCGGCACGCAGGGCCTCGGCGATGTTCATGCCGGCCTGGATCTGCGCACCGTAACGCTCGCGCAGCAGTTGCAGGTAGTCGCGGGCGCGCTTGGCCTCGACAAGACGACCTTGCGCCTCGGCGTCCAGCAACGTTTGCTGGAGGATCAGGTCAGTCCGGGCCGGATCGCCGCCGGTAGACTGCACCACCTCTTCCAATACCGGCTCGCCCATCAGCAGCACACCGGCCTGGGCCGCCATGGCACTCAGGCTCTGCTTGCCTGGATGGCCAAGCTGGTCGTACCACTCTTCCAACTGCTCGCGGGTTTCGACCCGTGTCCGGCCCACCTCACTGCGGGCGTTGCGAATGCGCCGCTGGCTCAGCGCCTTGGTGTTGCGCTCCACGTGATGACTGAAGGTCATGCCGACCTCCTCCATCGAATTGGACTGCGCGACCTGCGTCGATTCCACAGGCCTGCCAACGCCCGCGACTGCCGAAACGGCCTGGGCGAGATTGACGGCAATGTGCGCATTGGTCGGGGCTTCTACTTTCATGACAAACCGGGAGCGTGGTTTCGGACGCTCAGTGGGTGGCGCCGATCCCGCATTCGGTTCCATGGCCGATCAGGCCTTTTTCGATCTCATCGGCGACACCTTCCGCATGCCGATTTTCGACGGTCCGTGCGGTGCAATTTCATGCAGTGAATTCTTTGAAAGTCGTGCACGAGCTTGCACAAATAGAGCTTTAGCACTAACAAAAATACTTTGAATATCAGTTAGATAGATTATGAAAGCGGCTTGGCACAGGTCCTGCTGAAGGGGGAACGCCGACATACGGATCGGCGCTATGGAACCTACTCAGAGGGATTTATCAATGAACAGCCTGAACCTCATGCTGCCCCCGCAAACCTCCTCGAAACGCCCAGGCACGCCGGGCGTCAGTTTCGGCGAGGAACGTAAGCTCCGTCTGTTTGTGCAAAAGCGTGTGCTCAACCAGGACGACGCCGACGACATCATCCAACTCACTTACCTGGAAGCCTGGCGCAACCAGGAGAAGTTCAAGGGACTGGCCAAGCCGGACACCTGGCTGTGCGGCATCGCCCTCAACCTGATCCGCAATCACTTCCGCCGCTTCTACGCGCAACCGCCACTGAGCACGTTCGACGAAAGCGATTTCAACGAATCCAGCGAAGACATCGACCTGAGTGAACTGTGCGATAACCGCCGGCTGCTGGACCGCACGCTGTCTGCCATGGACGCGCTGCCCAAGGACATGCGCGAAACCCTGTGGACCGCCGTGGACACCGAGAGCAGCTACCGCGATGCCGCCGAACGGCTGGGCGTGCCCATCGGCACCGTACGCTCGCGGCTGTTTCGCGCCCGTGAACAACTCAAGCGCAGCGTCTACGGAGAAGCCCGGCCATGACCCATAATCGTCTGAACAGCCGACCCGACCTGCCACGCGGCGTGCGCCGCTATACCCCCGACGACCTGCCGGTGATGACGGATATCTTCAACGAAAGCGCTCTGGGCGGCACCAGTTCCCCCGTGCTCAGAGCGTTTTCCCTGAAGGAAATGACTTTCTTCGTCGATTGCTTCGTCAAGGAAGGTGATCCGATCTACGTGCTCGAACGTGGCGGTGAAGTGGTCGCCTGGTTGATCGTCAACCGCTTCTGCTGGGGCGCCCAGGCCTGCCGGCTGACCGGCGAAGTATCGATCTACGTGCGCAACGACCACATTGGCAGCGGCGTCGGCATTCGCCTGGGCCAGGCAGCGGTGGTGTTGGCCAAGCGGTACGGTTTCGAAACGTTGGTGGCCTGGATCATCGAGCACAACGAGGCGAGCAAACGTGGCGTGCAGGGATTGGGCGCGACGCAATGGGGCCGTTTCCCGGGTATCGCCCGGTTCGCTGACAAGCGCGCGGACGTGGTGCTTTATGGGTTGGACCTGATGCCCATCGACACGGCATCCACTACCGCTTCAGCGCCTGTGCAAACACTGGAGACCAGCCTGGCGTGAGTCCACGGCTCGTCCGGAGGCATTGCCGGGCGAGCCGTCTCGTGAATTCAACCCATGCCATTTTTTGCACGGGGCACCACGAATCCTCGCCACAAAGGCTCAGCACTACCGAATCAATCCACCGAATCAGCCCACCGACCAGCACACCGGCAACGCATCCGGTCCCCTGAAGTTGGGCACATAACGCCAGCGCACAGCACTTGGATCAACCGCCAATCGCAGACCCGGGCAGCGCCGCAGCAAGGTGTTCAACGCAATGTCCAATTCCTGCCGGGCCAACGATGCACCCAGGCAATAATGCGTGCCCTTGCCGAACGACATGTGCGGACAGGCCGGGCGGGTGATATCCAGCCGTTCAGGATTGGCGCACATCGCCTCATCACGATTGGCCGAGCCCACCACCGCCACCACAAATTGCCCGCGTCGCAGATGTTGCCCGGCCAATTCAGTGTCCCGCGTGACGAAGCGGACCATTGCCCGTTCCACCGACGAGTCATAGCGCAAGAACTCCTCGACCGCGTCGGGCATCAGTGCCGGCTCATCACGCAACCGGACCAGCGCATCGGGGTGTTGCACGAGCGTGTGCACAGCATTGCCAATCATCGACGCCGACGTTTCGTGGCCGGCGATGATCAGCAGCGCAATCATGCTGCACAACTCGCTTCGGCTGAGCATGCGGCCCTCTTCCTCGACCTGGGCCAGGGCCGACACCAGGTCATCGGTCGGATAGGCCCGGCGCCGGTCGATCAAGGCAAGCATGTAGCCGGCGAACTCGTTGTAGCAGCGTTGCAGTTCACTCAGATCGTGGCCCACCTGCCGGACGATCATGTGGGACCAGCGGCGGAAATCGTCTCGGTCCTGAGCAGGTACGCCGAGCAGCTCGGCGATGACGGTGATCGACAGCGGGAAGGCATATTGGCTCACCACATCCATTCGCCCGCTTGGCCCAACGGCGTCCAGCAGCGACTCGGCAATCTGCTCGATACGCGGCCGCATGGCGGTCACCGCCTTCAGGGTAAACGCCTTGTTGACCAGCCGACGCAGCCGACGATGACTCTCTCCGTCACGGTTAAGCATGTGGTCATTGAGAAAGGCGATGGACTGCTCGCCCCCCAGCATCGCCGCGAACTGCGGATCGATCCGTGACGGATCGCGGGCGAAGCGCTCGCTGTCCAACAGCACCTCCTCGACCTCCCGGGCCCCGGTGACGTACCACATCGGCAACTGCCCATCGGGCTGGCTGAGGAACACCGGGGACGCTTGGCGCAACGCCGCATAATGCCGATAAGCCTCGCCGCGAAAGGCGTCGCTGTTCAAGTCGAGGGTACGCTCGTAGGGCATGGACATTCTCCGGGGGCAGGCATCGTTGCTCCTGAGTGGCGGGGGGCGCCCAAAAAGATCCCTATGAAAAAACGCTGCTCGCGACGGCGGTGGATCAGTGGCTATCAATGCAAGCTGAACGGCCGCCTTCGCGAGCAAGCTCGCTCCCACAAGGGAAATGTGGTGTGGCACCAGAGCCAGGTCGGCCCTAAGGCCGCCTCGGCTCGGCTTTTGATCTGCCAGGCCCCGTTAACCACGATGGCCGAACGCAGGCATTGTGGAGTGGGCAACCCGGCATGGATGCCGGGTTAGCCGCGCAGGGCCATGGATGGCCCATCGCGGCGGGACCACGGAGCAATGCCGGAGTGCGGGCATGCCGAGCCTAGGCGAGGCACCGAGTGGTGGGGCAAGCCTTTTTGGTTACTTTTTTGGCGTCTGAAAAAAGTGACCCGCCGTAAGGGCGGAACCATAAGCCGCCGTGACCGCAGCAATGGATATGTACCCGATCAACAACATCCCGACTGAATGCTCCCCAGAGGTCAGTGAACCGTTCCCCCAGCCCTCGTCACTCAAGGAAAACCCCCAACCCTGCGTGGAACTGACATGACACACTCACCCGCCATCCACGGCCACTGCGATCCTCGCTTCGAACCGGTCAAAGCGGCCTTCACCGGACTGATGCAAAGCCCTTTCGAACGCGGCGCCGCCCTGTGCGTCCAGGTCGACGGTGAAACAGTGATCGACCTGTGGGCTGGTATCGCCGGGCCGGAACCGGACAGCCATTGGCAGCGCGACACACTGCTCAACCTGTTCTCCTGCACCAAGCCCTTCACGGCCGTGGCGATCATGCAACTGGTTGGCGAAGGACGCCTGGACCTGGATGCACCGGTCTGCCGCTACTGGCCCGAGTTCGCCAACGCCGGCAAAGCATCGACGACCGTGCGCCAAGTGCTCTGCCATCGCGCCGGGCTACCGGCGCTGCGCACGCCCCTCGCCCCGGAAACCCTTTACGACTGGGACACCATGATTGCCCTGATCGCCGAGGAGCAGCCATGGGCCGATGCAGGGCAACAGCAGACCTATTCACCGTTGCTGTTCGGCTGGATTCTCGGTGAGCTGCTACGCCGAGTGGATGGCGTAAGCCCGGCGCAAAGCATCCACCAGCGGGTGGCGGTGCCGCTCGGACTGGATTTTCATATCGGCCTGGACGACGCGACCATCGCTCGCTGCGCCTACATGGCCCGAACCAAAGATGAAGTCGACGATGAAGCCTTTGGTCGAGTCCTGCAGTATGTGCTCACCGAGCCGACAGCCATGAGCTCGCTGGCCTTCGCCAACCCGCCGATGGTGCTGGGGCGCAGTAACGAGCCGGGCTGGAAGCGCATGACCCAGCCGGCGGCGAACGGTCACGGCAACGCCCGCAGCCTGGCGGAGTTCTATGCCGGCCTGCTGGACGGGCGGTTGCTGGAGTCGCCACTGCTCAACGAAATGCTGCGCGAGCACAGCGCCGAATATGACCCGACCATCCAGACACCGACGCGGTTCGGCCTGGGCATCATGCTTAACCAGTCGGACGTGGCGAACGGCAGTTACGGCATGGGACCCGACGCCTTTGGCCACATGGGCGCCGGCGGCACCATCGGTTTTGCCGACCCCGAGCGCGGCGTGGCGTTCGGCTTTGCCTGCAACACCATTGGTTCCTACGTCTTGATGGACCCTCGCGCACGCGGCCTGGCGAATGTGGCGATGGGGTGTCTCTGAACCGGACACCCGGCGCTGGATCCGTGGCGAGGGAGCTTGCTCCCGCTGGATTGCGCAGCAATCCCATTGTCTGATGGGCGCTGCGCACCCAAGCGGGAGCAAGCTCCCTCGCCACGGATTGAATATCGGCAACTCATTGCACAGCCCGCTCAAACCCCCGGAGGCGGCACCACCTCCGCGACCTGCGGCTCGGCCACACCGGCCTCCGGAGAAGCAGCGACTTGCTCATCACCACTCGCCCGAGGCAGCGCCGCCTTGGCGATCATATCCGGTTGTGCCAGCAACCTGCGTGACGCTTCCACCGGCATCAGCAGACGCCCCCTGACCCGGCCGCGCCCGGCTGGATTGAGCATGCGCAACTCGCGTTCATGGACGCCGGATACCTGCGCCAGTTGCGCGAGGTCCACGGGTTGCGCCAACGCGACCATCTGGAAGTACGGCTGGTCGGCAATCGGCGCCAGGCTCACGCCGTAGCTCGCTGGCGCGTTGACCAACTGCGACAGCGCCAGCAACCGTGGCACGTAGTTCTGGGTTTCTCCGGGCAACGACAGGTTCCAGTAAGTGGTCGCCAGGCCCCGGGCGCGGTTCCGGGTGATGGCGTCGCGCACCCGCCCTTCCCCGGCGTTGTAGGCGGCCAGCGCCAGGAGCCAGTCGCCGTCGAAGTAGTCGTGCAGGTAGGACAGATAATCCAGGGCCGCCCGGGTGGACGACGGAATGTCTCGACGCTCGTCGTAGTCGCCCCGTTGCTGCAATTGATAACGACGCCCGGTGGCGGGAATGAATTGCCAGAGCCCCAAGGCCTGGGCAGGCGATTGCGCATTGGGGTTGAACCCGCTCTCGATCGCCGGCAGCAGGGCCAGCTCCAGCGGCATGTTGCGCTTGTTCAGTTCGCCGACGATGAAGTGCAAGTATCGGCTGCCGGCGCGTCCGGTCTGGGTGAGAAACGCCGGGCGCTCCATCAGCCAGCGGCGTTGCTCGTCGATACGCGCCACGCCTTGGGTCTTGGCCTGCAAGGAAAACCCCTGGCGCATCCGTGCCCACAGGCTGCCACCGCTTTGCGGCGATGATTCGCCAATCTCGATGATCGTGTCGGTGGGCGCCGGTTCGAGCCAGCGCAATTGGGCGCGATACGGTTCATTGGCGAAACGATCGCCGATGGTCAGCTGCGGTTCGAGGTGTTGACACCCGTACAGCAAGGTCCCCATGGCGAGCAGAGACAACCCTTTGGGGACAAATCGAAGGGCCGGCGAAAGTGCAAGTGATCGGGACATGGGCGGTCAACCTTGAATGAGGTGGCGCCATTGGGTGGCAGATCAGCTGCCAGCGGTTCCACGCGGCGCAGTGGAACCGAAATGCCGCAGGTGTCACTCACGATGGGCAGCAGGCGCTCGTCGGTGCCTGGATGACAATGCGAGGTCAATCATGGCGTCACCCACCTATTGCAAGCTGATCGATCAGCTCTGCGAACTCACGATGATTCCTACCCCGTCAGCGTTCTACGAACAGGCAAACCTGTCGGTCAAGGAAGTCGATTTTTCCCTCAAGCACACACCCGGCGTGGGCGAGGGAGACGTGTTCATCTACTGCGGCTTCGGGCCGTTGCCCGTGGCGAATCGCGAAGCGGTCATGCAACGGCTGCTGGAAACCAACCTGTACCTGCTGAGCGGCGCGTTCTGCCCGTCGCTGTCGTACAACCGCGACAGCGAACAGGTGGTCCTGATCGGCCACGTGCCCCTGGACAACCTCAGCGCCGAGCGCCTGCTCGGACTGATGGGCGGTGCTGCCGACATGGCGCTTATCTGGCGGGAGGGCTACTTCTTCGACGGCGCCAGCCCGGGCCAAGCCGCCAAGACCACCCAGCAAAAACCCACCCCGCGTAGCGCAGGGCTGAACAACGCCCTGTCGATCTAGGAAAGGAGAACATCACATGCCAGCAGTATCAGTAGGCGGAACCTCAAGTTCGGCGCCATTGCACCAGCAGCAGGATGATCGGATCACGCCGGTGGGCACCAGCCTGGCCGGACAGGTGCGTCCTTCCACGACTCCCCTGGTGCCTTATCACTTCGAAGGGAAAGCAAGCGACAAGACCCAGGAAACGCTCAAGACCAGGCAGCATCGCCTGACAGTGATGATCAACAAACTCGGCAAGGAAAACGCTGATAGCAACCCTATCGGCTATGCACGCCAACAGATGGTTCTGGAAGGTACCGCGTTGGACTACGCGCCCAATGCAGGCTATCAGGACATCCAAAAGCACCTTGCCGAACTTGGCGGCACGCCTCATCCAATGCTGTCCGGCCACGAAGAAACCGAAGCATTCGTCAAGGATTTCAACGAGTACCTAGGCAAGAACGAGGCCGATCGGGAAGAAAGCGGCGGTTTCAAAGCCGTCTGGGACAAGCATTGCGAGCGCGTCGGTAACACCCTCGGCGCCTATCACTCGCTGTGCCAGGAAGTGATCGACCAAACCCCGGGGGAAGACGATCGCAAGCTGCTGGAGAGCAGCCATAAAGCCTTCCGTGGTTATGCAAAAGGCGTCACGCAAGCCATGACGCAAGACATGCCCCAGCGACTGAACAGGTTCATGGAAAGCCGGATCGAGCACGCGCAACAAGCGGCGAGCAACGAGAGCCTGCCCCAGGCCGACCGAGACAAGGCGAACGACGAGTTGAGCCAACTGCGTGAGGTCCGGGATGAGCTTGGCGAGTTCCTCAAGAAAGATGACGACAAGCCCGGTACCACAAGCGAACTGGCAAAAGCCACGAAGAAGAACGAAGTGCTGGACACCGCGCTGAAGAATGTCGGACGCCAGGACTACGTGGCCGAACTCAAGACCCACAGCGGCTTCGTGACGGGCCTGGCCGTATTTGCCGACGCGGGGATCCCCCAGGGCTTCGCGTCTGCCGGACACTTCGGCGCCAGCACCGCGGCAATCGACGAGGCGATGGCGGATCAGTCCTTTGGAAAACATGTAGCGGCGACATCAACCGTCCTTGGTACCGCCCACAAGGTCATCAGCGACGGTCTGCGCCCGTTTATCCAAGTCGTCGTCGACAAGACCATCGGCCGGGGGTTGGAAAAGGTCGACCCGCTGGCGGTGTACCCCAAGGCCTTGCAAGACATCACCGTGAATGGGCGGCGGGTTGCCAACGCCCAACGTGACACCCTCGACGCGACACAGAGCGACAAGCGAGCCGATTTCAAACTGAAACAGAACGCCAACAACTTCGGCACCATGAGCGGCGACTTCACCGGTTACCTCGCCTTCGGCGCGGCCCATGCGGTACGGGACACGATAGACCAGTTCACGTCCGTCAACGCCTCCGGCATCGCGGCTCGCAGCGTCGCCTCGGCAGTGGGCGGCACCTTCATGGCGGGCGGCCAGGCGGTGGCCAAATATGCCCAGACCCACGGCGACGAGCAGATCCCCACCTATCGCGTCACGAAGGAAAACCGCGAATGGAAAGAGCTCCTGCCCAAGGCGTTTGCCGAAGCGACTGGCAAGCTCAACCCGATCAGCATGGCCAATGTCAGTGACTTGACCAACCGAATCGTCGGTGTCGGTCCGGGGATCGCCATGCGCACCGGGGTCGGAGACGCCGCCGCGGTGGGTGAAAATCCCGATGTCCGGGAGAAAATGGAGCAGATTGTCACGACCTTCTTCTCCTCCGGCCTGACGCTGCTCCCATTCTTCGCCAACAGCGTGGCGGCACCGCTGGAAAATAAAGCACTGGGCGATGGCACGGACGACCTGACCAAGCGAGCGCAGGTACCGTGGCAGAACGTTACCAGTCCAAACCGCGACACCCTGCCCCACACCCAGACCGAGGGCTTGACCCGCAACCTCGAGAACGCCTATCACGTCACCCGGGGCCTGACCCAGGTGGTTCCGCAAAGCACCCTTTCCGCGCTGAACATCACCGCTGACTTTGCCAAGGGCGTGGTAACGAGGCCGAAAAAGGCCGGCGACGGCCTGGAACTGGCAGAGCGCGGCGAAGCGCGACCCCAGGGCGGACCGTCCACCGAAGCCACGCCCACCACCCGGCCAAGCTGAAAAACCGCCGGGCCATCGCCAGACGGTCCGGCATCCTTCCCTCCTCGCTGGCCACAGGCATTCGCCTGTGGCCAGCCCTCGCGACACTCCGAATCACTTCTCTGCGCTCCATGACAACGCTCAACGTCTGCCTTTGCATGGCAAGGAAACTTGCTCCCACTGGCCTGTAGGAGCTGCCGAGCGAAGCGAGGCTGCGATCTTTCCACTACCCATTGAATCTGGAGCGAAAGATCAAAAGATCGCAGGCTTCGCCAGCTCCTACAGGCCAAGCGCCCTCGCCGTGGGCGATTCGGTTGATGGAAAGGAAAATCCCTCCGAGGAACGATGCACCGGCACGCGATTGCATGTTAAACAGGGAATCAGCAGCAAGATCATGGGACCGCTGCCACTCGAATAAGGATCAACCATGAAACGCACCCTCGTCGCCTTCCTGTCGCTGATCGTCACTGCAATCATCGTCGCGGGCGGCTACCTCTACAGCAAGCAGCCGACCCGCCAGGGCTCGGTGCAGTTGCAAGGGCTGCTGGGCTCGGTGACGGTGCGCTATGACGAACGCGGCGTGCCGCACATTCGCGCCGAGAACGAAACCGACCTGTACCGCGCCCTCGGTTATGTCCATGCCCAGGACCGGCTGTTCCAGATGGAAATCATGCGCCGCCTCGCCCGGGGCGAACTGGCGGAAATCCTCGGCCCCAAGCTGCTCGACACCGACAAGCTGATGCGCAGCCTGCGCATTCGCGAGCGCGCCGCCAGCTACGTCGCCGAGCAGGATCGACAATCGCCGGCCTGGATCGCGACGCAGGCGTACCTGGACGGCATCAACACCTATCAGCAAACTCACACGCGGCCGCTGGAGTTCGATGTGCTGGGCATTCCCAAGCGTCCCTTCACCGCCGAAGACACCGCCAGCATCGTCGGCTACATGGCCTACAGCTTTGCCGCGGCCTTTCGCACCGAACCCTTGCTGACCTACGTGCGTGACCAGCTCGGTGCCGACTACCTGAACATCTTCGACCTCGACTGGCAGCCCCAGGGCGTGCTACAGCAGGCTCCGGCAAGCGGTCCGACACTGACCGCCAGCGCTTGGAAAGACGTCAACGCCCTGGCGCGCCTGAGCGAGCAGGCCTTGGCCGACAACGGCCTGCCGCAATTCGAAGGCAGCAACGCCTGGGCGGTCTCCGGCAATCGCACCCACAGTGGCAAGCCCTTGCTGGCCGGCGATCCGCATATCCGTTTTTCAGCGCCGTCGGTGTGGTACGAGGCACACCTCTCGGCGCCGGGATTCGAACTCTACGGCCAGTACCAGGCCCTGATGCCGTTTGCCTCGCTGGGCATGAACAAGGATTTCGGCTGGAGCGTCACCATGTTCCAGAACGACGACCTGGACCTGGTGGCCGAGAAGGTCAACCCGGACAACCCCGAACAGGTCTGGTACCGCGACCGATGGGTGGACATGACCCGCAGCGAACAGCAGATTGCCGTGAAGGGCCAAGCACCCGTGACACTGGTGCTGCGCCAGTCGCCCCATGGGCCGATCGTCAACGATGCCCTCGGTGCCAATGCCGGCAAGACGCCAATCGCCATGTGGTGGGGGTTCCTGGAAAGCCGCAACCCGATCCTCGAGGCGTTCTACCAGCTCAATCGCGCCGACACCTTGGTCAAGGCTCGTGGCGCGTCGGCGAAGATCCATGCGCCCGGCCTGAATGTGGTCTGGGCCAACGCCAAGGGTGATATCGGCTGGTGGGCCGCAGCCCAATTACCCAAGCGGCCGGCTGGTGTGAAGCCCGGTTTCATTCTCGACGGCAGCAGCACCGAAGCGGACAAGGACGGTTTCTACCCGTTCGGCAGTAACCCCCAGGAAGAGAACCCGGCCCGGGGCTATGTCCTCTCGGCGAATTTCCAGCCGGTGGCGGCCAGCGGGATCGAGATCCCCGGCTACTACAACCTGCCCGACCGCGGCCAGCAACTCGACCGGCAGTTGAGTGAAAAGCAAGCCAAATGGGACATCCAGACCACCCAGAAACTGCAACTGGGTACCACCACCGCCTACGGTCCGCGCTTGCTCGCGCCCTTGTTGCCGATCCTGCGCGAAGCGGTCAGCGACCCGCAGGAACGCAAGTGGGTGGAGCAACTGGCTGACTGGAAGGGCGACTACCCGCTGGATTCCGTCAGCGCCACGCTGTTCAACCAGTTCCTGTTCGACTTGGCCGACGTTGCCCTGCGTGATGAACTGGGGGACAGTTTCTTCGAAACCGCGCTGTCGACCCGCGTGATTGACGCCGCGCTCCCCCGCCTGGCCGCCGCCAAGGATTCGCCATGGTGGGACGACCGTTCGACGCTGGGCACCGAAACCCGCGCCGACATGGTCATCAAGGCCTGGCACCGGACCCTGGTGCACCTGAAGGCCACCTTGGGCGAGGACGCCAGCCAATGGCAGTGGGGCCAGGCTCACACCCTGACCCACGGCCATCCGCTGGGCCAGCAGAAACCGCTGGACCGGATCTTCAACGTCGGCCCATTCGCCGCCCCCGGCACCCATGAAGTGCCGAACAACCTCTCGGCCAGGATCGGTCCGGCGCCCTGGCCAGTGACCTATGGCCCCTCCACCCGGCGCATCATCGACTTCGCCGACCCGACCCACAGCGTCACCATCAATCCCGTGGGCCAGAGCGGCGTGCCGTTCGACAAGCACTACGAGGACCAGGCCGAAGCCTACATCGAGGGGCTGTATCACCAGGCGCACCTGGCCGAAGAAGAGGTCACGGCCAACACCCGCGGTACGTTGAAGCTGCTACCCGCCAGGGCGGAGTAAATCTTTTCGACCATCAGCAGGCCCTATCGCCTTGGATGGTCAAGACTACAAGGGCCCAAACCCATTTATCTCGAAGGAGTCCACGCAATGTTCAATAACTGGTCCGAGCTGCTGCCTACCATCAAGAGCGCCTTTGGCGCCTTGGGCAAAAGCAATCCGAAAATGGTCAAGGCCTACATGGCCCTGGATGAAGCCGCCGCCGAGAACGACGTACTCGACGCCAAGACCCGCGAGCTGATCTCCATTGCCGTGGCGATCACCACCCGCTGTGACGGTTGCATCGGCGTACACACCGACGCCGCGATCAAGGCCGGCGCGACCCGCGAAGAAATCGCGGCCACCCTGGCGACAGCGGTCTCGCTGAATGCCGGCGCGGCTTATATCTATTCCCTGCGGGCGCTGGAGGCCCATGACGCACTGAAAAAATGAGCTCAAAGCATCGCGGCGAAATTCAACCTGAACTGTTGCGGTGTCACGCCCAACCGCCGATTGAATACGCTGCGCATGTGTTGGGCATCACGAAAGCCGCATTGGTATGCCACGGTCTTGAGCGGTGCCCGAGTGCTTTCCAGCATCACGCGTGCCGCGTCCACCCGGGCCTGCTCGACGAACTCCGCCGGCGTGACCTTCGCCTCCCGGCTGAACACGCGGGAGAAATTGCGTGGGCTCATGTTCGCCGCGTTGGCGAGGTCGGCGATGCCCAGGTCACCGTTGAGATTCGCCAGCACGTACGCCTGGACCTGAGCCACGGTGGAGGTCGGCTCGGCATGGGGCGTGAGGAACGGACTGAACTGCGATTGACCGCCTGAACGCTGGGTGAACACCACCAGCCGCTTGGCGACATTCAGCGCCACGTCCGGCCCGTGGTCCTGCGCCAGCAGGAACAGCGACAGGTCGATGCCTGCCGTAACGCCCGCCGAGGTATAGAGCTCGCCGTCCTGCACGTACAGCCGATCGGCTTCGACCCGGGTCGAGGGGCACATCTGCGCCAGCGCCGAAGCATCGCCCCAATGGGTGGTGACGGTCCGCCCTTCGAGCAGTCCGGCCCGGGCCAGCATGAACGCGCCATTGCAGATCGAACCAAAGCGCCGGGCCCGTGCGCAGGCCTCGCGCAGCCAGGCATTGAACGCCGGGCCAAAGTCCATGAACGGCAATTGCGGCCCGCCCGCGACCAACAGCAGGTCGTACGCCTCCGATGCTTCGCTGAAATGACGGTGGGGATTGAGGGACATTCCGTTGGAGCAAGACGTCGCACCGCGCTCGACGCCGATCACTTGCAACCGATAGTGATCCTGCGTGGCGAGAAAGCGATTGGCTTCGCAAAACACATCCATGGGGCCGCTGACGTCCGGGGATTGGGCGCCTGTGAACACCACGATGGCGACGGATATTTCCATGATTCTGGCCGACCTGTCCGGATTGACCACCGAACCCTAGCCAATCCGGCGCGCAGAAGCCAGATGGCATGAAACCCGAGTTCATTGGCCGTAATCGCAGCCATGGCGCGATTGCTGCGCCATACCCCGGCGAACAGACTGGAACCTCAGCGCCGCCACGGCGCACCGTCAAGAGGAGAGCAGCATGAACAGCATCGCCGGCATCCAGATCCCCGACAGCGCCCTCGCCCGGGCCACCACCGAATACATTCGCGACATTGAATCGGACCTGCTGTACCACCATTCCCGCCGGGTGTTCCTGTTCGGCGCGTTGAGCGGCCAACGCCAGCAATTGGCTTACGATCCGGAGCTGCTGTACGTCGGCGCGATGTTTCACGATATCGGGCTGGTCGAAGGTTATCGCAGCGACGATGAGCGTTTCGAGGTGGATGGCGCGAATGCCGCCGCAGCGTTTCTCAAACCCTACGGGTTGAGCGACGACGACATCGAGCAAGTGTGGCTGTCGATCGCGTTGCACACCACGCCCGGCGTGCCGAAGCACCTGCGCCCCAACGTCGCCCTGGTGACCGCTGGCGTGGAGATGGACGTGCTGGGCATGGATTACGCCGCATTCCCCGCCGCACAGCGCGACGCCGTGGTGCATGCGCATCCCCGTGGGGAAGGCTTCAAGGAATGCATCATCTGCGCCTTCGCCGACGGCTTGCGGCATCGTCCGCAGACCACCTTCGGCAATGTGAAGACCGACGTGCTGAGGGATCAGGAGCCGGGGTTCAATCCGATGAACTTCGTTGAAGTAATCCGCAGCTCGCCTTGGAATTCATAACCAGCCTGTACACCACCTTCGCGAGCAGGCTCGCTCCCACAGAGGATCCGAGCCAGGCCGCGAATTTATGGACACCACAAAAACCTGTGGGAGCGAGCTTGCTCGCGAAGGCGGACTGACCGTCAACACCTGCATCGACTGCCACACCGCTATCGTCGGATCGCCGCCCGGAGCAAGCTCGCTCCCACAGAGGATCCGAGCCAGGCCACGAATTTATGGACACCACAAAAACCTGTGGGAGCGAGCTTGCTCGCGAAGGCGGACTGACCGTCAACACCTGCATCGACTGCCACACCGCTATCGCGAGCAAGCTCGCTCCCACACAGGATCCGAGCCAGGCCACAAATTCACGGACCACAAAAAACTGTGGGAGCAAGCTTGTCCCCACATTGGGGTTCTGCGTTACCTCAGGCCGAAGCAGTCTCCGCCCGGCGTACTTCCGGTTGTTTCCAGGAATCGGCGGCGCTTTCCTCGATGGCTTGCTGGATCGCCCGCTTGCGGTTTTCTTCGGCGCGGCGGCTGAAGTACCAGACCAGGAAGGTCACCAAGGACACCGCCAGCAGGATCAGGCTCGCCACGGCGTTGATTTCCGGTTTCACCCCCAGGCGTACCGCCGAGAAGACTTCCATCGGCAACGTGGTGGAGCCAGGGCCGGAGACGAAGCTGGCCAATACCAGGTCGTCGAGGGACAGCGCGAACGACATCATGCCGCCTGCCGCCAGCGACGGCGCGATCATCGGAATGGTGATCAGGAAGAACACCTTCCACGGCCGCGCCCCAAGGTCCATCGCCGCCTCTTCGATGGACAGGTCCAGCTCACGCAAGCGCGCCGACACCACCACCGCCACATAGGCCGCGCAGAAGGTCGTATGGGCGATCCAGATCGTGACGATGCCACGCTCCTGGGGCCAGCCGATCATTTGCGCCATGGCCACGAACAGCAGCAACAGCGACAGACCGGTGATCACTTCCGGCATCACCAATGGCGCGGTGACCAGGCCACCAAACAGCGTGCGGCCCTTGAAGTGGGTGATACGGGTCAGCACGAAGGCCGCCAGCGTCCCCAGGGCTACCGCAGCGATCGCGGTGTAGCAGGCGATCTCCAGCGAGCGCACCACCGAGCCCATCAGTTGGGTGTTGTCCAGCAGGCCGACGTACCACTTGACCGACCAGCCGCCCCACACCGTCACCAGTTTCGAGGCGTTGAACGAGAAGATCACCAGGATCACCATCGGTGCGTAGATGAACAACAGGCCCAGCACCAGCATCAGGCTTGAAAAACTGAAGCGCTTCATTCCTTGCCCTCCATTTCCTTGGCCTGACTGCGGTTGAACAGGATGATGGGCACGATCAGGATCGCCAGCATCACTACCGCCAGGGCGGATGCCACCGGCCAGTCACGGTTGTTGAAGAATTCCTGCCACAGCACTTTACCGATCATCAGCGTTTCCGGACCGCCCAGCAGCTCCGGAATCACGAACTCGCCCACCACCGGGATGAACACCAGCATGCAGCCGGCAACGATGCCGTTCTTGGACAGCGGCACGGTGATTTTCCAGAAGCTGTTAAAGGTGCTCGAGCCCAGGTCGGACGCGGCTTCCAGCAGGCTTGGATCGTGTTTGACCAGGTTGGCGTACAACGGCAGGATCATGAACGGCAGGTACGAATAGACCACGCCGATATACACCGCCAGGTTGGTGTTGAGAATCTGCAGCGGCTCGCTGATCCAGCCCATGCTCATCAGGAAACCGTTGAGCAAGCCGTTGTTGCTGAGGATGCCCATCCACGCGTAGACGCGGATCAGGATCGCGGTCCAGGTCGGCATCATGATCAGCAGCACCAGCACCGTCTGCATTTCCTTGCGGGCGTTGGCGATGCCGTAGGCCATCGGATAGCCGATCAGCAGGCACAAGGTGGTGCTGATCAGGGCCATTTTCAGCGACCCAAGGTAGGCGGCGATGTACAGCTCGTCCTCGCTCAACATCACGTAGTTGGCGAGATTGAGCAGCACCTGCAGTTTCTGGTCGACGTAGCTGTAGATCTCGGTATACGGCGGAATCGCCACGTCGGCTTCGGCGAAGCTGATCTTCAGGACGATGAAGAACGGCAGCATGAAGAACAGGAACAACCAGATGAAGGGCACCCCGATGACCATCTGACGGCCACCGGGCGTTATTCGGGCGAGTCGGCGTTTGAATTTGCGCATGTTCATGAGCGAAGCACCACGCCGCTGTCGTCTTCCCACCAGACGAACACCTGGTCACCCCAGGTCGGACGTTGGCCACGGCGTTCGGCATTGGCGACGAAGGACTGCACCAGCTTGCCGCTCGGCAATTCGACGTAGAACACTGAATGGCCGCCCAGGTAGGCGATGTCGTGGACCTTGCCGCTGGACCAGTTGTGCTCGCAGGTCGGCTGCTCGGACGTGACCAGCAGTTTTTCCGGGCGAATGGCGTAGGTCACCGACTTGTCCTGCACCGAGGTGCTGATGCCATGGCCGACGTAGATGCTGCGGTCCAGGTCCTTGCAGGTCAGCACCGCGTGGCCTTCGGCGTCGTCCACCACTTCGGTCTCGAAGATGTTGACGTTGCCGATGAACTCGCAGACCAGGCGGCTGGTCGGGGTCTCGTAGATATCGATCGGGCTGCCGATCTGCGCGATCCAGCCCAGGTGCATGATCGCGATGCGCTCGGCCATGGTCATGGCCTCTTCCTGGTCGTGGGTCACCATCACGCAGGTCACGCCGACCCGCTCGATGATTTCCACCAGTTCGAGTTGCATCTGCGAGCGCAGCTTCTTGTCCAGGGCACCCATCGGTTCATCGAGCAGCAGCAGCTTCGGCCGCTTCGCCAGGGAACGGGCCAGGGCCACGCGCTGACGCTGGCCGCCGGAGAGCTGGTGCGGCTTGCGCTTGGCGTACTGGCTCATCTGCACCAGCTTGAGCATCTCGGCCACGCGGGCGTCGATCTCGGCCTTGGGAATCTTGTCCTGCTGCAGGCCGAAGGCGATGTTCTGCGCCACGGTCATGTGCGGGAACAAGGCGTAGGACTGGAACATCATGTTGATTGGCCGCTCATAGGGCGGCATGTCGGTGATGTCCACGCCATCGAGGAAAATCCGCCCCTCCGTGGGCCGCTCGAAACCTGCCAGCATGCGCAGCAAGGTGGACTTGCCCGATCCCGAACCGCCGAGCAAGGCAAAGATCTCGCCTTTCTTGATCTCCAGGGACACGTCGTCCACGGCAATCGTCTCGTCGAACTTCTTCGTGACCCGGTCGATTTTGACCAACACCTGCTTGGGTGTCTGGTCGCCCTCGAGGGCTTTCTTATAGGCGCCGGAGGCAACTGCCATTTACGAAACTCCCACAAAATTTGCAGCTCGCCCAAGACGGGCGAACCTTCTGAAAGTTAGAGCGTTGAACGCTATTTACCCGACTTGACCTTGGTCCAGCTGCGGGTCATGAGTCGTTGGATCTTGGCCGGCAACTCGGCGTTGACGTAGAGCTTGTCGACGACCGCTTGCGGTGGATAAACCGCTTCGTCGGTGCGTACTTTCTGGTCCATCAGTTCGCCAGCCTTGGGGTTCGGGTTGGCATAACCGACCACGTCGCTGACCTGGGCGATCACTTCAGGCTTGAGCAGGTAGTTGATGAACGCATGGGCCTCCTTGACGTTGGTGGCGTCGCGCGGGATCGCCAGCATGTCGAACCAGAGGTTGCCGCCTTCCTTGGGAATCACGTAGGCAATTTCGATACCCTTGCCGGCTTCGCTGGCGCGGGAACGGGCCTGGAAGATGTCGCCGGAGAACCCGGCGGCCACGCAGATCTCGCCATTGGCCAGATCGGAGATGTACTTGGAGGAGTTGAAATAGGTCACGTAAGGCCGGATCTTGAGGAGCTGGGCCTCGGCCTTCTTGTAGTCTTCCGGATCCTGGCTGTTGGGGTCCAGGCCCAGGTAATTGAGCATCGCCGGAATCATCTCGTCACCCGAATCGAGGAACGAAACGCCACAGCTGGACAGCTTCTTGATGTTTTCCGGCTCGAACAGCATGGCCCACGAATCAATCTTGTCGACGCCCAGGACGGCCTTGATCTTCTCGACGTTGTAGCCGATGCCGTTGGTGCCCCACAGGTAAGGCACGGCGTACTGGTTGCCCGGGTCATTCTTTTCCAGGCGCTTGAGCAACAGCGGATCGAGGTTGGCGTAGTTGGTCAGTTGAGACTTGTCGAGCTTCTGGAACGCCCCGGCCTTGATCTGCTTGCCCAGGAAATGGTTGGACGGCACGACCACGTCGTAACCGGTACGACCGGCCAGCAACTTGCCTTCCAGGGTTTCGTTGGAATCGAATACGTCATAGACCGGCTTGATCCCGGTGGCTTTCTCGAAGTCCGCCAGCGTGGATTCGCCGATGTAGTCCGACCAGTTATAAATATGCACGGTGGAGGCCGCCTGGACACTGACAGCGAATGTCAGGCCGGCACCGACCAGCAAGGCGTTGCGCAACAAAGAAAAGACAGGCACGTGGAGGTCCTCTTAAATAGTTGGGCCCAAGTTGCCCCCGTCACCGGGCCAATGAAGTGCCCTGCAACAAAACCGGCGCGCAACTTACCCTCGATAAACCGATCCAGCAAAACTTTTAATTATTTAATCGCTCCCGTTGTCGCCGTCGCGATGACCGCGACAACGAGAGACTGCTTCAAGCCGGCTTATTTACCGGACTTGATCTTGGTCCAGCTGCGGGTCAGTAGCCGCTGGGTGGCCGCATCCAGATCGCTGATCGCGTACAGCTTGGCCTTCACTTCGTCCGATGGATAAATGCTCGGGTCACCGGAAATTTCCTTGTCCACCAGAGGGGTGGCGGCCTTGTTGCCGTTCGGGAAACGCACGTTGTCGGTGATCTCCGCCATGATTTCCGGCTGCATGATGAAGTTCATCCACTTGTAGGCGGCCTCGAGGTTTTCGGCGTCCTTGGGAATGGCGACCATGTCATAGAACGAACCGGCACCTTCCTTCGGAATGGTGTAGGCCACTTTCACCTTGCCGCCAGCTTCGGCTGCGCGGCTCTTGGATTGCTCGATATCACCCGAGTAGCCCACGGCCACGCAGATGTTGCCGTTGGCCAGGTCCGAGATGTATTTGGAAGAGTGGAAGTAACCGATCGATGGGCGCAACTTGAGGAACAATGCTTCGGCTTCGGCCAGTTGCTTCTTGTCCTTGCTGTCGGTCGGGTAACCGAGGTAATGCAGGGCCACCGGGATCATTTCCGTTGGCGAATCGAGGAAACTCACACCGCAGCTCTTGAGCTTGGCGATGTTCTCCGGCTTGAGCAGGGTGTCCCAGGAATCGATCTTGTCGACGCCCAATGCGGCCTTGACCTTCTCGGGGTTGTAGCCGATGCCGATGGTGCCCCACATGTAAGGGAAGGCGTGCTTGTTGCCTTGGTCGCTGGCATCGCCGACGGCCTTGAGCAGGTCGGTGTCCAGGTTCTTCCAGTTAGGCAGCTTGGACTTGTCCAGCTCCTGGTAGACGCCGGCCTTGATCTGCTTGGCGAGGAAGTTGTTCGACGGCACCACGACGTCGTAGCCGGACTTGCCGGCCAGCAATTTGGCTTCCAGCGTCTCGTTGCTGTCGAACACGTCGTAGACGACCTTGATCCCCGTCTCTTTCTCGAACTTGGCGACCGTGTCCGGCGCGATGTAGTCGGACCAGTTATAGACGTGCAGCACTTTATCGTCCGCCTGGACGGCGCCCGCCATCAGGCCCGCCAGGGACATGGCGAGGAGGGTCTTGCCAGCTATCTTCATACCTAATGCCTTCATGGATGATGCTCCGGTTATTCTTTTTAGCCACGTTCAGCGCAACTTGAACAGCAGCGGTAGTCTGGCAAGTTACAGGGCAGGCTTTCAACACAAGCCCAGCCTTTTGTTCATGCTGGGCGAGGGCCGTTCCGGCACCTCGCTCAGAGCCTAGCACTTAGCCCTGCAACGCACTGAGCGTCAGGTCCAGGCATTGCCGCGCCTTGGCCACCAGTTCGTCGATCTCGGCCTTGCTGATCACCAGCGGCGGCGCAATGATCATGGTGTCGCCCACCGCACGCATGATCAGCCCGTTATCGAAGCAGAACTGCCGGCAGATCATGCCCACGCCCTTGCCTTCGTAGCGTTTGCGCGTGGCCTTGTCCTGGACCAGTTCGATAGCCCCCAGCAAACCGACACCGCGCACTTCACCCACCAGCGGATGATCGTTCAGTTCCCGCAGGCGTTGTTGCAAATAGGGTGCCGTTTCGCCGTGGACGCGCTCGATGATCTTTTCTTCACGCAGGATGCGGATGTTTTCCAGGGCCACCGCAGCGGCCACGGGATGACCGGAGTAGGTAAAGCCGTGGTTGAAATCGCCGCCTTCGTTGAGCACCGCGACCACGTCATCGCGCACGATCAGGCCACCCATGGGGATGTAGCCGGAGGTCAGGCCCTTGGCGATGGTCATCATGTGCGGTTTCAACCCGTAGAAGTCGGTACCGAACCACTCACCGGTGCGCCCGAAACCGCAGATCACTTCATCGGCCACGAACAGGATGTCGTACTTGGCGAGGATTTCCTTCATGCGCGGCCAGTAGCTGTCCGGCGGCACGATCACCCCGCCCGCGCCCTGGATCGGCTCGGCGATGAACGCACCGACGTTGTCGACGCCGATCTCGAGGATCTTCTCTTCCAGTTGGTTGGCGGCCCAGATGCCGAACTCTTCAGGACTCATGTCGCCGCCTTCGCCGAACCAGTACGGCTGGGCGATATGGACGATGCCAGGGATCGGCAGGTCGCCCTGCTCGTGCATATAGGTCATGCCGCCCAGGCTGGCGCCGGCCACGGTCGAGCCGTGATAACCGTTCTTGCGGCTGATGATGACTTTCTTGTTCGGCTGACCCTTGATCGCCCAGTAATGGCGGACCATGCGCAACATGGTGTCGTTGCCTTCCGAGCCGGAGCCGGTGAAGAACACATGGTTCATGCCTTCCGGGGCGATGTCGGCGATGGCCTTGGACAATTCCAGTACCGGCGGGTGGGCGGTCTGGAAGAACAGGTTGTAGTACGGCAGCTCACGCATCTGTTGGCTGGCGGCATCCGCCAGCTCATCGCGACCGTAGCCGACGGCCACGCACCAGAGGCCGGCCATGCCGTCGAGGATCTTGTTGCCTTCACTGTCCCAGAGGTACACGCCCTTGGCGTGGGTGATGATGCGCGGGCCTTTCTCTTTGAGCTGTTTGAAATCGCTGAATGGCGCGAGGTGATGGTCGTTGCTCAGGGCCTGCCATTCACGGGTTTGAGGGTTGTTGCGGGTCATGCGAATTCTCCTTTATTCCATTGGGGGCGAGGCCTGGGTCAGCCCCGCCCGGCGCTTCAGACGGCAAAGAGCAGGAATTCCCGCTCCCACGAACTGATGACGCGCTTGAAGTTTTCATGCTCGGCCCGCTTGACCGCGACGTAGCCCGTGATGAATTTCTTGCCCAGGTATTTCTCGATGGTGGTGCTGTTTTCCATGCGCTCCAAGGCATCTTCGATGGTCAGCGGCAGGCGCAGGTTACGGCGCTCATACCCTCGGCCCACCACGGGGGCGCTCGGATTGATGCCTTCGACCATGCCGATGTAGCCGCACAACAGGCTGGCGGCAATCGCCAGGTACGGGTTGGCGTCGGCGCCCGGCAAGCGGTTTTCCACCCGACGGTTCTGCGGCCCGGCATCCGGAACCCGCAGGCCCACGGTACGGTTCTCCTCGCCCCACTCCACGTTCACCGGCGCCGAGGTGTCGGGCAGGAAGCGGCGGAACGAATTGACGTTGGGTGCGAACAGCGGCAGCAGCTCGGGGATGAATTTCTGCAGGCCACCGATGTGGTGCAGGAACAGATCGCTCATGGTCCCGTCTTCATTGGAGAAGACGTTCTTGCCGGTTTCCTTGTCGATGATGCTCTGGTGCAGGTGCATCGCGCTGCCCGGCTCGCCGGTCATGGGCTTGGCCATGAACGTGGCGGCCACGTCGTGCTTGAGCGCTGCCTCGCGCATGGTGCGCTTGAACACCAGGATCTGGTCGGCCAGGGACAGCGCGTCGCCATGACGGAAGTTGATCTCCATCTGCGCGGTGCCGTCCTCATGGATCAGCGTGTCGAGGTCCAGCTCCTGCAATTCGCACCAGTCATAGACGTCTTCGAACAGCGGGTCGAATTCGTTGGCCGCTTCGATCGAGAACGATTGGCGACCGGTTTCCGGGCGGCCGGAGCGGCCGATCGGCGGTTGCAGTGGAAAGTCCGGGTCGTCGCTGCGCTTGGTCAGGTAGAACTCCATTTCCGGCGCGACAATCGGCTGCCAACCCTTGTCGGCGTAGAGCTTGAGCACCTTCTTCAATACGTTGCGCGGCGACAGCTCGATGGGGTTGCCTTGCTTGTCGTAGGAATCATGGATCACCTGTGCGGTGGGCTCGATGGCCCATGGCACCAGGAACACTGCGTTTTCGTCCGGGCGGCACATCATGTCGATGTCGGCAGGGTCGAGCAGTTCGTAATAGATGTCGTCTTCGACATAGTCGCCCGTTACGGTCTGGAGCAGGACGCTCTCGGGCAGGCGCATGCCTTTTTCGGCAATGAACTTGTTGGTCGGCGAGATCTTGCCCCGGGTGATGCCGGTCAGGTCGCCAATCATGCATTCGACTTCTGTGATCTTGTGGTCTTTCAACCAATCGGTGAGCTGGTCGAGGTTGTTACTCATAAATGCCTCTAGGCGTGAGTTTCCTGGCTGCTATTAGAAGTCAGGCGTTGTTTGACGCATCGGCGTCGCGTTGTGTTGCCCTTGCTCGGCAGGCATCGCCAAATGCCTGGAAAATCGCAAGATAGTACGGATTAGAGCCTACCGCCCATTCCGGGTGCCATTGCACACCTAAAGCAAAAGCCTTGCCTTGTACAACCGAGACGGCCTCGATCAGGCCATCCGGCGCCAGCGCTTCGGCCCGCAGTCCCGGCGCCAGGCGCTCGATGCCCTGGCTGTGAATCGAGTTGACGTCGATCTGCGGCGGCAGGCCCAGGCCCGCGAGAACCCCGCCAGGCTGGATATGCACGACGTGGGCCGGGCCGTATTGGATCTCGACCGGTTGGGTGTCGTCTTCACGATGATCGATAAAGGTTCCGACTTCATGAACTTTCTGATGCAGGCTGCCGCCAAAGGCTACGTTCATTTCCTGGAAGCCCCGGCAGATGCCCAGCACCGGGACGCCCGCGTTGACAGCGGCGCGGATCAGCGGAAGGGTGATGGCGTCACGTGCAGGATCATGGGCAGTGCCTGGCGCACTGGCCGGGCCTTGGTAGTGAAAAGGTTCTACATTGGAAGGAGAGCCGGTAAAGAGAATACCGTCCAGGGCGTCCAGAATATCGGACGGTGCGAACAGATCCGCCAGTGAGGGGATCAGCACTGGCAAGCCCTTGGCGGCTGTTGCGACAGCCCGGGCATATTTGTCGCCAGTGGTGTGATACGCATGCAAACCGATCTGCCTGGAGCAGGTGGTGATGCCGATTAACGGCAGGCGAGACATGAAGCACCCCGGTATTATTGCTGTTATGGGTTTGAATCGAGCTTAGCCTTGTTCATTTTTTTACACAACACCCCCGTAAAAAATACAACACGGCCCGCTCAAGCCTGCGGGCGCCAAGCCCCTCAAAGGGAAAAAAACGCCCCAAATTGCCTCAAAAAAGCCCCACAGGTGCTTTTTTAGGGCAAAAAAGGCCCTGCTTGACTTCGGCATGCCGTTCGGGTTGACTGGCTTTCGAAGAGATCAATGATTGATATTTTTAACAACAAAGGTGTTGCATCATGTCGGTACCCCCGCGTGCCGTTCAGCTTAACGAAGCGAACGCGTTCCTTAAGGAACATCCTGAGGTTCTGTACGTTGACCTTCTGATTGCGGATATGAATGGTGTGGTGCGCGGCAAGCGCATCGAACGCACCAGCCTCCACAAGGTTTACGAGAAAGGCATCAACCTGCCGGCCTCTCTATTTGCCCTGGATATCAATGGCTCGACGGTGGAAAGCACCGGCCTGGGCCTGGACATCGGCGATGCCGACCGCATCTGCTATCCCATCCCCGGCACTCTGAGCAACGAACCCTGGCAGAAGCGCCCGACCGCGCAACTGCTGATGACCATGCACGAACTGGAAGGCGAACCCTTCTTTGCCGACCCGCGTGAAGTCCTGCGCCAGGTCGTGACCAAGTTCGATGAATTGGGCCTGACCATCTGCGCGGCTTTCGAGCTGGAGTTCTACCTGATCGACCAAGAGAACGTGAATGGCCGCCCACAACCGCCCCGCTCGCCCATCTCCGGAAAACGCCCGCATTCGACACAGGTCTACCTGATCGATGACCTCGACGAATACGTCGATTGCCTCCAGGACATCCTGGAAGGGGCCAAGGAGCAAGGCATTCCCGCCGACGCCATCGTCAAGGAAAGTGCCCCGGCGCAGTTCGAAGTCAACCTGCACCACGTCGCCGACCCGATCAAGGCTTGCGACTACGCGGTCCTGCTCAAGCGGTTGATCAAGAACATTGCCTACGACCATGAAATGGACACCACATTCATGGCCAAGCCGTACCCGGGCCAGGCAGGCAATGGTTTGCACGTCCACATTTCGATCCTGGACAAAGACGGCAAGAATATCTTTGCCAGCGAGGATCCCGAGCAGAACGCCGCACTGCGTCACGCGATCGGCGGTGTGCTCGAGACCCTGCCCGCGCAGATGGCTTTCCTCTGCCCGAACGTCAACTCCTACCGTCGTTTCGGCGCACAGTTCTATGTGCCGAACTCGCCGACCTGGGGCCTGGACAACCGCACCGTCGCCTTGCGCGTACCGACCGGCTCGGCCGATGCGGTGCGCCTGGAGCACCGCGTTGCCGGCGCCGACGCCAACCCGTACCTGCTGATGGCAGCCGTATTGGCGGGTGTGCATCACGGCCTGACCAACAAGATCGAGCCCGGCGCGCCGGTCGAAGGCAACAGCTACGAGCAGAACGAGCAAAGCCTGCCGAACAACTTGCGTGATGCCCTGCGCGAGCTGGACGACAGCGAAGTCATGGCCAAGTACATCGATCCGAAATACATCGATATCTTCGTGGCCTGTAAGGAAAGTGAGCTGGAAGAGTTCGAACACTCCATCTCCGACCTTGAGTACAACTGGTACCTGCATACCGTGTAAGCGGTTGCTGTAGAACAAAAACGCCGCAGGCTTCAGGGCCTGCGGCGTTTTTTTTGGCGCTTCCCCCCCGTGGCGAGGGAGCTTGCTCTCCTCTCAAGTGCAGGTATGGACCAGCCGCCCGCTCTGCGTACAATGCCCGCCAGTCCCGCAGGAGACGTCCATGACGCGCATCGCCACCCCTCGCAAACCCCGCGCACGCAGCCAGGCCCGGATCGACACCATTCTTGATGCCGCCCGTACGCTGCTTGCCGCCGAAGGCGTGGCCAGCCTGTCGATCTACAGCGTCGCCGAACGCGCCGGGATCCCGCCCTCTTCCGTCTATCACTTCTTCGCCAGCGTCCCGGCCTTGCTCGAAGCCCTGACCGCTGACGTCCATGCGGCCTTTCGCGCCTGCCTGCAAGCACCGATCGACCATGGCGCGCTGAACCACTGGCACGACCTGTCGCGACTGGTGGAGCAACGCATGCTTGTGATCTACAGCGAAGACGCCGCCGCCCGGCAATTGATCCTGGCCCAGCACGGCCTGACCGAAGTCACCCAGGCTGACCGCCAGCACGACCTGGAACTGGGCGAGCTGATGCACACGGTCTTCGCCCGTCATTTTCAATTGCCGGCACTGCCCTCCGACGTCGACGTGTTCGCCTTGGCCATGGAACTGGGGGACCGCGTCTACGCCCGTTCGGTCCAACAGCACGGCGAGATCACCCCGCGCATGGCCGAGGAAGGCATGCGGGTGTTCGATGCGTACCTGGGGCTGTATCTGCCACCGTATTTGCCCAAGCGCGAAGCCGCCTGAAAAATCGAAGGCATACGATGACATGGAGATAAGAATCCTTATAAAGCGCTTTATAACAAATAAGCGCATTTAAAATCCCTTTAAAGCCTCCTAGAAGCACAAAAAAAGCCCCGAAGGGCTCACGCCATCCGGGGCTGCGGGTGAAACACCGCTCACAACTTGGCGATAGACACCTCCGTTGATTTGACGAAAGCAATCACTTCGCTGCCGATCGCCAGTTCCAGCTCTTTCACCGAGCGGGTGGTGATGACCGAAGTGACAATACCCGAAGCCGTCTGCACGTCGATTTCCGACAGCACGTCGCCTTCGACGATTTCCTTGATGGTGCCTTTGAACTGGTTGCGAACGTTGATGGCTTTGATAGTCATGGTATCGATTCCTGTCTGGATGAAGTTATTGCGCCCAACGCAACTGCGTGGGCAAGGGTGAAACGGGTTCGGGTTCCGGCGGTTGGCCGGGCAAGGACAGCACGCGGTTGAGGACTTCGGTTTCCAGGCTCGCCAGGCGATGCGAGCCGCGAGCACGGGGGCGTGGCAGGTCGATGGCCAGGTCGAGGCCGACCTGGCCGTCCTCGATCAGGATGACCCGGTCGGCAATCGCCACCGCCTCGCTGACGTCGTGGGTCACCAGCAGCACGGTGAAGCCGTGTTGCTGCCACAGGCGCTCGATCAGTTGCTGCATCTCGATCCGGGTCAGGGCGTCCAGCGCTCCCAAGGGTTCGTCGAGCAGCAGCAGGCGCGGCTGGTGGATCAGCGCCCGAGCCAGCGCCACCCGCTGCTTCTGGCCGCCGGACAACGCCGCCGGCCATTCATGGGCGCGATCCGCCAGGCCCACGGCATCGAGCGCCTGCAAGGCTTGTGGTCGCCAGTTGCCCTTGAGGCCAAGACCGACGTTGTCGATGATCTTCTTCCAAGGCAATAAACGCGCGTCCTGGAACATCAACCGCGTGTCCTGTTGCGCCGCACTCAACGGTGCCGAACCCGCCAGCAGTTGGCCGTCCGTGGGTTGGTCGAGGCCGGCCAACAAGCGCAGCAAGGTGCTTTTACCGCAGCCACTGCGTCCCACTACCGCGACGAACTGCCCAGCCGGGATATGCAGGTCGATGTCACGCAACACCTGTCGCGAGCCGAATGTCTTTTGCAGATTGCGCACCGCCAGCGGAATGCCCCGCAGCAGGCGTGGAGGTTGCTGGGCGGTCATGCGGCACCTCCCTTGTTCACTTGATAGGCCGGATGCCAGCGCAACCAGACCCGTTCCAGGCCGCGGGCGGCGAGGTCGGCCAGCTTACCGAGCACGGCGTACAGAAGAATCGCCAGCACCACCACATCGGTCTGCAGGAACTCACGGGCATTCATCGCCAGGTAGCCGATGCCGGAACTGGCCGAGATGGTTTCCGCCACGATCAGCGTCAGCCACATGAAACCCAGGGCAAACCGCACGCCCACCAGGATCGAAGGCAAGGCACCCGGCAGGATCACCTGGCGAAACAGGCTGAAACCGGACAAGCCGTAGCTGCGGGACATTTCCACCAGCGCCGGGTCGACGTTGCGAATGCCGTGATAGGTATTGAGATAGATGGGGAACAGCGTGCCCAGCGCCACCAGGAAAATCTTCGCCGACTCGTCGATGCCGAACCAAAGGATCACCAACGGAATCAGCGCCAGGTGCGGCACGTTTCGCACCATCTGCACCGAGCTGTCCAACAACCGCTCGCCCCACTTCGACAGGCCGGTGATAAAGCCAAGGCCGAGGCCGAGGCCGCCGCCAATCAAGAAGCCGACCGCCGCGCGCCAGCCGCTGATGGCCAAGTGTGTCCAGATCTCGCCGCTGCGCACCAGGTTCACACCGGCCTCAATCACCGCGACCGGTGCCGGCAGGATCCGCGTGGACAGCCAGCCGGCCGATACCGACAATTGCCACACCGCCAGCAACAGCAGCGGCACCGCCCACGGCGCCAGGTTGTGGATAACTTTTTTCATGGCCGCCTCAGCTCTGGGACGCGGCTTTGGGCAGGATGTCGTTGGCGACCATCTCACCGAACGGGCTCACGTAGCCCTGGCTTTTCGGCAGCTCCGGGCGCTCCACATCCAAGTGCGGGAACAACAGCTCGGCCACCCGATAGGACTCTTCCAAGTGTGGATAACCCGAGAAGATGAACGTGTCGATGCCCAGGTCGGCGTATTCCTTGACCCGCGCGGCCACGGTCGGGCCATCGCCCACCAGCGCCGTACCGGCACCACCACGCACCAGGCCGACCCCGGCCCACAGGTTGGGGCTGACTTCCAACTTGTCGCGGCGACCGCCGTGCAGCGCGGCCATGCGTTGCTGGCCCACCGAGTCGAAGCGCGCCAGGGAGGCCTGGGCACGGGCGATGGTTTCGTCGTCCAGATGGGAAATCAAACGGTCGGCCGCTTGCCAGGCCTCGGCGTTGGTTTCCCGCACAATCACATGCAGGCGAATACCGAAGCGCACGGTGCGCCCAAGCTTCGCGGCCTTGGCGCGCACCTGTTCGATTTTCTGCGCGACGGCTGCAGGCGGCTCGCCCCAGGTCAGCACCATTTCCACCTGCTCGGCGGCCAGGTCCTGTGCCGCTTCCGACGAGCCACCAAAATACAGCGGCGGGCGCGGTTGCTGGATGGGCGGATAGAGCAGCTTGGCGCCCTTCACACTGATGTGCTCACCGTCGTAATCCACGGTCTCGCCTTCCAGCACCCGACGCCAGATCCGGGTGAACTCCACCGACGCCTGGTAACGCTCTTCGTGATCAAGAAACAGCCCATCGCCGGCCAGTTCGTCCGGATCACCGCCGGTCACCAGGTTGAACAGCGCGCGCCCACCGGACAACCGATCCAGCGTCGCCGCCTGACGCGCCGCCACCGTCGGGGAGATGATCCCGGGGCGCAGGGCAACCAGGAACTTCAGGCGTTGGGTCACCGGAATCAGCGAAGCGGCTACCAGCCAGGAGTCTTCGCAGGAACGCCCGGTGGGAATCAAGACGCCGCCAAAACCCAGCCGATCCGCCGCTTGGGCGATTTGTTGCAAGTAACCATGATCGACGGCGCGAGCGCCTTCGGCGGTGCCAAGGTAATGGCCGTCGCCGTGGGTAGGCAGGAACCAGAAAATGTTGAGGCTCATGGAGTGGTCTCCTAAGGGATCGAATTACTGCGCGTTCGCAACGGCCGCCGGCGGCGTCCAGATCACGTCCTTGATGCTCAAGGGCTTGGGAATCAACTTGAGTTGGTAGAAGCTGTCGGCGATTTTCTGCTGGGCCGCGACGACTTCCGGCGTGAGGAACAACGCGCCGTAGCCCTGGCGCTTCACCGACGCCAGGGTGATATCCGCTGGCAGCCCGAGCAGCGGCGAGACCTGCTGGGTCACGTCTTCAGGATTGGCCTTGGACCACTCCCCCACCGCCCGCACTTCCTCCACCAGGGCCGTGATCACCTGGGGATTTTTCTGCGCATAGGGTTTGGTCGCGAGGTAGAACTGATGGTTATCGACGATGCCCTTGCCGTCACGCAGGGTGCGTGCCTGCAACTGCTGTTCAGCCGCGGCCTGGTACGGATCCCAGATGACCCAGGCGTCCACACTGCCCCGCTCGAACGCCGCACGGGCATCGGCCGGCGGCAGGAAAACCGTCTGGATGTCTGAATATTTGAGACCGGCGTCTTCCAGCGCCCGCACCAGCAGATAGTGGACGTTGGAGCCTTTGTTCAGCGCGACTTTCTTACCCTTGAGGTCCTGCACCGACTGGATGGCCGAGCCTTTCGGCACGAGGATCGCCTCGCTGGTGGGCGCCGGAGGTTCGTAGGCGACATAGAGCAGGTCGGCGCCTGCGGCCTGGGCAAACACCGGCGGGGTTTCGCCAGTGACGCCAAAATCGATGGAGCCGACGTTCAAGCCTTCAAGCAGTTGCGGGCCGCCGGGAAACTCCGTCCATTGCACGTCCACGCCTTGGGCCGCGAGGCGTTTTTCCAATGAGCCCTTGGCCTTGAGCAGCACCAGGGTGCCGTATTTCTGGTAACCGATCCGCAAGGTCTCGGCTTGAGCCTGGGTGATGGCGCCGAAGGACACAGCCGCAGCAAACAGAGCGACCAGCCCGCGACGCAAAATGACAGTGCGCATGGCGCCTCTCCTTTTTGCTGTGGGGTTTTGGCTGCACCTGCTTGGCCGTTGACGGCTGAGTAAGGTGAGTTGAATCAGTGGTGTTTGGGGTTCAGATGCTCCAGCGAGCACTCAACAAACGTTCGTTCAATACATCGGGGTCCAGCGGCCTCGGCCGACGGGCCATGGCGCTGTGAAACTGTTCAAGCGCTTCGTCCAGGCGCTGCTGCAAGGCCGGCGTCAATTGCGCCTGGGCGCTGCCTTCGCCATAAGCGATCTGGCTGTCTTCGGCGAAAATCCCATGGAGCATTTCCTGGGCCTTGAGCGCCGACAGCACCGGCTTCAGGGCGTAGTCCACCGCCAACATGTGGGCGATGCTGCCGCCTGTCGCCATGGGCAACACCACCTTGTGGGCCAGGGCCCGCTCCGGCAGCAGATCAAGCACGGTCTTCAACGCACCGGAAAAAGACGCCTTGTAGACCGGCGTGGCAATCAGCAGCCCGTCCGCGTTTTCGATCTGGGCCAGCAAGTCCACCACCTTGGGACTGTCGAAGCGGGCATGGAGCAGATCCTCGGCGGGGAAATCACGCACCTGATAACTCACCACTTCCACACCGTGTTGCTGCAACCAACGTTGCGAGCGCTCCAACAGCACTCCAGAACGGGAGCGCTGGCTGGGACTGCCGCCGAGCGAGACAACCAACATGCCAACCATCCTTAATGTCACGTGCGATTCGCGGTGGGCGATCTCGCGGTATGGGGCCAACCATAACAGCGCCGTCATATATCTTTAAATCATATTTATTCATTTGGTTATTCGATATAGAGATATGCGTCCTGCTTTTCTCTGCGCAATAAAAAAGGCCGTCGAAACGGCCAAAACCCTTGGTACACAGATGTTCCTGTGGGAGCGAGCTTGCTCGCGATGGCGTCAGATCTGCCAGCCTTGATGTTGAGTGATACACCGCTATCGCGAGCAAGCTCGCTCCCACAGGTTCGGTATTGCGTCAACGATTAGGTTGGGGCGTGAGGCGCAGGTATGGCTTCACCGCGCGATAGCCCTTGGGGAAGCGCTGCTTGAGCTCTTCTTCGTCCTTGAGCGACGGCACGATCACCACTTCATCACCGTCCTGCCAGTTGGCGGGCGTGGCGACTTTGTAGTTGTCGGTCAGTTGCAGGGAGTCGATCACTCGGAGGATTTCGTTGAAGTTGCGCCCGGTGCTGGCCGGGTAGGTGATGGTCAGGCGAATCTTCTTGTTCGGGTCGATCACGAACAATGAGCGCACGGTCAAGGTGTCGCTGGCGTTGGGATGGATCAGGTCGTACAGGTCGGACACCTTGCGGTCGGCATCGGCCAGGATCGGAAAATTGACCACGGCGTTCTGGGTTTCGTTGATGTCTTCGATCCATTTATGGTGCGAGTCCACCGGGTCCACCGACAGGGCGATGGCCTTGACGCCGCGCTTGGCGAATTCATCCTTGAGCTTGGCGGTGAGGCCCAGCTCGGTGGTGCACACCGGGGTGAAATCCGCCGGATGGGAGAACAGCACACCCCAGCTGTCGCCGAGCCATTCGTGGAAGCGAATCTTGCCGGCGCTGGAATCCTGTTCGAAATCGGGGGCGATATCGCCGAGTCTGAGGCTCATGATGCGGCTCCTGGATGGTTTTTATGAGCCCAAACTGTGCGCCGCTTTTCGTTGCTTTAAAAAGAAT
The DNA here is from genome assembly GCF_016756915.1 of Pseudomonas sp. HB05. NCBI lineage: Bacteria > Pseudomonadati > Pseudomonadota > Gammaproteobacteria > Pseudomonadales > Pseudomonadaceae > Pseudomonas > Pseudomonas sp. HB05. Next base: position 425,117 of record NZ_JAESPG010000001.1, on the reverse strand, counting down.
GAATACCCATTTATTTAGATCATTAGGAAATATAAAAAACTGTTCACTGGTGCCTTGACGCATACCGGCCCAAGATCATTTCCGAGGTTTGACAAGGCCTCGAGCTGCGAGAAAGAGGAGAAGGTTCGGGAAAGGCTACAGGGGTGGGCCGGACCCGAAACGCAAAAGCCCCGCCCGGCGTGATGCCGGGCGGGGCTTTTTTTGTTTTGGAGCTACATTACGGAAATTATTGACGCGATTTTGAGACGAGCGGCTAGGATAGGCAGCATGAACGCTCAAGCCTTGTTGACGCACTTGCAAAATCATCTGCCTGACCTGTTGGCGGTTTACCTGTTCGGAAGCCACGCCCAGGGGACCGCCGGACCTGACAGTGATGTCGATTTGGCTGTGCTGTTGTCAGGCACGGTGGACCCGGTGTCGTTGTGGCAACTTTCAGGCGATTTGGCGGACATTGCGGGCAGTCCGGTGGATCTGATAGATCTACGGGCGGCAACCACCGTCATGCAGTACCAGATCGTGACCCGAGGCCGAAGACTCTGGGCCAAAGATGTACAGGCGGGGTTGTTCGAATGTTTCATTCTCAGCGAAAAGACCGCGCTCGATGAGACTCGAGCAGGATTGCTCAAAGATATTCAGGAACAAGGCAGCGTGTATGGCCGATGACGTATTGATCAACAAGGCAGCGAGTATCGAGCGTTGCGTAGCCAGGGTGCGCGAGGAATACGGGAAAGATCCTGCCACGTTTGCCACCGATTTCACTCGCCAGGATTCGGCCGTCCTGAACATCCAGCGTGCCTGCGAAGCGGCGCTGGATATGGGGCAGCATCTGATTCGCCGTGAGCGATTGGGTGTCCCGCAAAGTGCCCGCGATACATTCGAGTTGCTTTTTCAAGGCGGCTGGATCGAAGAAGGCCTGGTGAAAAACCTGAAGAACATGGTGGGGTTCAGGAACATCGCGGTGCATGACTACCAGGCCCTTCAACTGCCGATCATGGTCGCGATCATTACCGGGCATCTGGATGATTTTCTGGCGTTCAGTGCGTTTATCCTGCGCAAGGACGCAGCGGAGCCAAAGGGATAAAGGCGAGATCCATCCGACATACCCGAAACGCAAAAGCCCCGCCCGGCGTGATGCCGGGCGGGGCTTTTTTTACTTCGCTACGTCTTACATGAAGTTGTAAGTGTAGTTGAAGATCAGGCGGGTCTGATCCCGGTCAGCGCCGGAACCGCTACCGGTACCGCGATAGGAGCCATGACGCAGGGTGGTGCCGAAACCTTTCAGGGCACCTTGCTGCACGACGTAATCCAAGCGCATGTCGCGTTCCCACTCGGACGAATCGCTGCCACCTGCGGTCGTAGACTTGATGTTTTCACCATGCAAGTAGGCCACTGCGGCTTTCAGGCCAGGAACGCCCAGACCGGTAAAGTCATAGGAATATTGACCGAAGGTGGTGTTTTCACCGGCACGGACGAACCCGTTGATCATGCTGTCGGTGAACAGATAGAAGCTCGAGCCACCGGCACCTTCGTTGTTACCGTTGCCATCAAGCACGTTGCCTTGGTTCAGGTAGACAAAACCGCCGTCATCGCCGACTTGTTGGTGACCCAACATGAAGGCACTGCCACCCAGGGTGTAGGTGAACATTGCGCTCCAGGTCTTGTTGTCGACCACACCCTGCTCTTTGGCATAGCCTTGGTTGTTATCGAACTGATAGCCCGCATCACCGTTGCGGCCATCCGAGCTGCTGTCGAAATAACGTAGGTCAGTCTTGAACGATTGGCCTTCGGTGATCGGGAAAACATGTACAGCACCCAGGAAGTGCTGTTTGTAGTAATCCTGCAGGTTGGCGTAGTAGTACTGCAAGGTCAGGTCTTTGGTGACCTTCCAGTCAGCACCGGCGTAGCGGAATTGATTGCTTTCTTCGGTACCGCCAGAGACTGCCAAGCCGGTACGGTTGCTCGACGCACGGCCAACGGCATGTTCCAGCTGACCGGCGTTGAACGTCACGTTGTCCAGATCCTTGGAGGTGATGGTGCCACCTTCGAAGGTTTGCGGCAGCAGACGACCATCGCTGGCGACCAGGATTGGCAGGTTAGGCTGCAGTGCACCGCCCAGGTGAGCCTCAGTCTTGGAAAAGAGCGCTTTCACGTTGGCCGACGCACGGCTCCAGCTGTGCTCCGCGGACCCGTCGGAGTCGCTTGGCGAGAAGGTGTTATTGGCGTCTGGACGCTGACCTTTACCACCATCAAGGTGAAGACCAACCATCGCCTGGGCGTCGATACCAAAACCAACCACACCTTGAGTGAAGCCGGACTTGTAGTCGAACTTCAGGCCAGTGGCCGCCTCACGCTGATCTTCAGCGCCCTCACGGTTATCGTTGTCGAAATACATTGTGCGAGAACTGACAGACGCCTTGCTGTCTTCGATAAAACCGGCGGCGCCTGCCTGCTGCGCCAATACCCCAACGGCCACTGCCATGGCCAAGGTGGACTTCTTCATGCATCGCTCCTCTCGTTTTCTAATTCTTGTCTATCTTTGGCTCCGGATCGAACGCCCGGAATCCGCGGATGCGCGATTAGCGCCAGACCGTGACTGGCAAGTCAACCGTAACCCTTTCGGACTACGACCATGGTCTAACCCCGCGACATCGGCCCGCAGAATAAAGGATTCTTTATAAATCCAAAAAGAATTGTTTCAACAGTTTTCAGTGCGTTTTGACATATGAGTGCCATCACAGCGTCATCAAGCTGTGACAAGCCTTATCGGCGACGTAGGGGATAACTGAACGGTTATTCGTCCGGGTTTTACGCAACCCCGCGAATTCCTGGCGACGAGATATATTCCGCGCCTCCTGCGCCTTCGATCCTGCTCATGACAACTCGCGCATGCCGCGATCTTGACGCGTTCCAGACTAGCTGCTCATTGTCTGAAATCAAGAAAGTCGCGGCGATGGGAGATTTCCGAGAGCCGTCTACAGGGATTTTTCGAAGATCTTCGAATTGCGCTGGTAGTTGTACAGCGAAGCCCGCGCCGCCGGCAGGCGTTCGACGCTGCTGGGCTCGAAGCCCCGTTCGCGGAACCAGTGGGCGGTCCGGGTCGTCAGCACGAACAGCGTCTTGAGCCCCTGGGCACGGGCACGGGTTTCGATTCGCTCCAGCAGTTCATCACCGCGCCCGCCATGGCGATACTCCGGATTGACCGCCAGGCAGGCCAGCTCACCCGCGTCCGAATCGGCAATCTGATACAGCGCGGCGCAGGCAATGATCATGCCCTCGCGCTCGACCACGCTGAACTGTTCGATCTCACGCTCCAGCACTTCACGGGAACGACGCACCAGGATCCCCTGCTCCTCCAGCGGGCTGATGAGGTCCAGCAAGCCGCCAACGTCCTCGATGGCCGCTTCGCGCACCACCTCGAATTGCTCCTGGGCCACCAGCGTGCCGCTGCCATCGCGGGTGAACAACTCGGCCAACAGCGCACCGTTCTCGGCATAGCTGACGATATGGCTGCGCGCGACACCACCGCGGCAAGCCTGGGCCGCGGCGTCGAGCAGTTCCGCCTGGTAGTCGCTGCCCAATCGCTGCATGTGGGCCGGAACCTGTTGCGGACGCAACTCGCGAACCAGGCGTCCATGCTCATCGATCAGCCCCTGTTCAGCGCCGAAAAGCAGCAACTTGTCAGCCGCCAGGTCAATGGCCGCCCGGGTGGCGACATCCTCGCAGGCCAGATTGAAGATTTCCCCCGTGGGCGAATAGCCCAGCGGCGACAGCAGCACGATGGAACGCTCGTCCAATAGGCGGTTGATGCCCTTGCGATCGACCCGGCGCACTTCGCCGGTGTGGTGATAGTCCACGCCCTCAAGGACGCCGATCGGCCGCGCAGTGACCAGGTTGCCACTGGCGACCCGCAGCCGCGAGCCCTGCATGGGCGAAGACGCCATGTCCATGGACAGGCGCGCCTCGATGGCGATGCGCAGTTGGCCGACCGCGTCGATCACGCACTCCAGGGTCGCGGCATCGGTGATGCGCATGCCGTGGTGGTAATGAGGCGTCAGGCCCCGTGCCGCGAGGCGAGTCTCGATCTGCGGGCGCGAACCATGGACCAGCACCAGGCGCACGCCGAGACTGTGCAGCAACACCAGGTCATGAACGATGTTGCCGAAGTTGGGGTGTTCAACCCCATCTCCGGGCAGCATGACGACGAAGGTGCAATCACGGTGGGCATTGATATAGGGCGAAGCGTGGCGAAGCCAATTGACGTATTCGGGCATGAACCTGACCTGTAATAAATAACAGCCGAAAAAAGACGAAACAGAACGCACAGCGGGCTGGTGGTTATCGTCGGAACAGGCTTGGCGACACGCGCGCTCTCCTCATGTGATGAATACGGGCCCGCAAGAGGGCAATTTAACCGGCCGTGGCCGGCGTCAAGCAGTAGTGCCCAATCAACTGACGGAGCAATTGCACGGTAGGCTGCAAACGTGACATTTCAAGGTATTCGCCCGGCTGGTGGGCACAGGCGATGTCGCCAGGGCCGAGCACCAGGGTTTCGCAGCCAAGGCGCTGAAGATAAGGCGCTTCGGTGCCGAACGCCACTGCTTCGGCACGATGGCCGGTAAGCCGTTCGGCCACGCGCACCAGTTCGGCATCCTCGACCTGCTCGAATGGCGGCACTTCGGGGAACAGCGGCGCGTAGTCGATCTTCACGTGGTGTCGTTCGGCAATCGGGTCGAGCTTCTGCTGGATCGCCGCCCGCAGCACTTGCGGATCCATGCCGGGCAAGGGCCGCAAGTCGAATTCCATGGAGCACTGGCCGCAGATCCGGTTGGGGTTGTCGCCGCCGTGGATGCAGCCGAAATTCAGGGTCGGTTGCGGCACGGTGAATTGCGGGTTGCGGAATTCACGCTGCCATTGCAGGCGCAGGCCGCGCAGCTCGCCCATGGCGTCATGCATCGCTTCGAGGGCGCTGTGGCCCAGGCTCGGATCGGAAGAATGGCCACTGCGCCCGAGGATGTCGATGCGCTCCATCATCACGCCTTTATGCAGGCGGATCGGCCGCAAGCCGGTGGGCTCGCCAATCACCGCGGCACGCCCTAACGGCCGTCCGGCGTCGGCCAGGGCACGGGCGCCAGACATGGAGCTTTCTTCATCGCAGGTGGCGAGGATCAACAGCGGCTGCTTGAAGGGTTGGTCCAGCAGCGGCTTGACTGCTTCGATGGCCAGGGCGAAAAAACCCTTCATGTCACAACTGCCCAGGCCCACCCAACGACCGTCGACTTCGGTGAGTTTCAGCGGATCGGTCTGCCACAACGCGCCATCGAACGGCACCGTATCGCTGTGACCGGCCAGCACCAGCCCGCCGGGGCCTGTGCCAAAACTGGCGAGCAAATTGAATTTGCCCGGGCTCACCTGTTGGATGTCACAGGAAAACCCGAGCTCGGCAAGCCAGCCCGCCAGCAACTCGATCACCGCACCGTTGGATTGGTCCAGCTTAGGCTGGGTACAACTGACCGAAGGCGCGGCGATCAGGGCAGCGAACTGATCTTTCATGGACGGCAAAGGCATCGCTGGCTCCGGGCTTACAGATTGGCGTTCATCATAGAACCATCTGGCCCCAGGAATAAACCTAGGGCGAGTCAGTCCTGTACACTGCACGACCTTGGCAGCCACACCTCCCCCCGGCTGCGCACCCGATCCCTGGATTTTCCGGCCATGCAGAAAGAAACCGAAATCAAACTCCGCGTCAGCCGCGAGACCCTGGCAGCCTTGCGTGAGCATCCGCTGCTGAAAAAACGCAACAAGAGTGGCTGGGAACGCCACGAACTGATGAATCAGTACTTCGACACCCCGGAGCGTGACCTCGCCCGGGCCAAGGTTGCCCTGCGCCTGCGCCGCGACGGTGAAGAAGTGATCCAGACCCTCAAGACCCGTGGCCAGAGCGTCGCCGGCCTGTCCGAGCGCAACGAGTACGACTGGCACCTGCCCAAGGCCAAGCTGGACCTGAAGAAACTCGAGGGCGAATGCTGGCCCGAGGCACTGGCCGAACTGGACAAGAAAACCCTCAAGGCGATCTTCACCACCGACTTCGTTCGCGAGCGCGCCGAAATCGCCTGGGGCCGTGGCAAGAGCAAAGTGGTCATCGAGGCCGCGCTCGACCTGGGCCACGTCGTGGTGGGCAAGCAGAAGGAAGAAATCTGCGAGCTGGAGCTGGAGCTGCGCGAAGGCGAACCCGCCGCGCTATTGGAGCTGGCCGCCGAGCTGGCCGTGACCCTGCCCTTGATGCCCTGCGACATCAGCAAGGCCGAACGGGGCTATCGCCTGCATGACGCGGGCAGCTATGCCCTGAGCCTGCCGGCCCCGCAACTGACCGTCGAAACACCGCTGGACGATGCCTTCGCCGCCTTGAGCTGGCATTTGCTGGGCAGCAGCCAGCGCCTGGCCGAACAATACCGTTTCAATGGCCATTGGCGCCTGCTGCAAGACTGGGCGGAAAACCTCGCCGAACTGCGTGCGCTGCTCAGCAGCCTCGGCCAGGCCGCGCCGCGTCAATCGACTCATGATCTGCGCGTTGCCCTGGACGCACTGCTGGAAGACTGGCGCCCATTGGTCCAGGCCGGCATCGAAGACGAAGACGTGCGCAAGGCAGCCCCGGAGCAATTCCTCGAAGAGCTGCAGGACCCGCGCTGGGGCCTGTTCTCCCTCGAAGCCTCACGCTGGTTGCTGGCCCGTAGCTGGACCGCCGACCGCAACACCCGCGGCAACCGCCAAGGCGCAGCGCAACTGGGCAGTTGGTTGCCGCGCCTGTTGAGCGAAGAAGCTTCGTCTTTGCAACTGCAACGCTACCAGCAACAGCCGGAAGACCTGGCCGAGCAATTGCCGCGCATCGAACGGATCCAGGCCTGGCTGCACCATGCCCGCCACGTCCTCGATATTCCGGAAATGGACCGCCTCTACGGTGAATTGAACAAGCTGGCGCAACTGGCCAACGAGCCGATCACCGACGAGCTTCTGGATGCGCGCAAGCAACAGGCGATCGCGGTGTATCAGAATCGGGCGTGGAAGACTTTGTTGCGCCTGTAAGATCGCCATCGCGAGCAAGCTCGCTCCCACAGGGGTCCAGCGTTGCACACAGATCTTGTGGCCGCTGAAGATCAACTGTGGGAGCGAGCTTGCTCGCGATGAGGTCAGCCCAAACATCGCAAAAACAAGCTCAGCGCACCACCGGCAAACTCGTCGTCGACTTGATCTCCGACAGCGCCACGATCGAGTTCACTTCCTGGATCCCCGGCACCATCGACAGCTTCTCGAAGAAGAACCGCTCATACGCCTCGATGTCCGCCGTGACGATACGCAGCAGGAAATCCACTGACCCCATCAGCACATAGCACTCCAGGACTTCGGGAAAGCCGCGGATCGCCTCGGTGAACTCAGTGAAGTTCGAACGACCGTGGGCGTTGAGTTTCACTTCGGCGAATATCTGCGTGTTCAGGCCGATTTTCTTGCGATCCAGCAACGTCACCTGCCCGCGAATGATCCCCTCCTCCTTCATCCGCTGGATCCGTCGCCAGCACGGCGATTGGGACAAACCCACCTGCTCGGCAATCTGCGCGCTGGACAGCGAAGCGTCCTCTTGCAGCAGTGCGAGTATCCTGCGGTCGTAGCTGTCCAGCTCGCTGTGCATAAATAAACCTTTAACAAGCCAGATATCGATTGGATTAATTCGCTAGAACAGCATAAAGGCATATCTTAGATAAGAAATACCTCAGGACGCATGTAAATATTTCTCCGCATATCCAGGAGATGTTCCATGCCCTCATTCGAATCCACTGCCACGCCTCCACTGCGCGCCGACGTCTGGCACTCCGCCAATCCCCATCGTCGCGTCGAGTATCAATTGTCGGGCGAGGCCGAGCCGGATCTGCCTTGCCGGGTGCTCAACCTGTTCGCGTTGCAGGGCCTGACGCCGGAGAAAATCCATATGGAGTGCCACCATGATCAACTGTCCATGGAGATCCTCGTGGACGGGCTGAGCTGGCACCGTGCCCAGGTGATTGCGGAAAAATTACGTAACTTGATCAGCGTGAGTTCGGTGGACATGCAAGACATTGATATTGCACGGGCTGGATCGGTTCAGGCAGCGAGTTGAGATCGCTGCGGCAAGAATTCGAAACTCATTGGTCGGGTAGTGGCCCAACGGTACATAACGTCGCGACTATTCTTTTGCAGACCAGGCCAAGACATCGAGGTGTCTGTATCGCGGCTTTGCTGCAATTGTCCAATAGGAATTCGAACGCTCATGTCCACCAAACACGCCACTCAGGACCGCTGGCTGGACCTTAACGATCTGCTGCGCCAATTGGTCGCCCAAGGCATCATCAGCCAGGATTCAGCGGAAACCGCACTCAATGCGCGTCGGCGTCACACTGCCAACAGCCAGTTGCATCCACTTGAATTCATTGCCAACCAGCACCTGGACGACCTGAGCCGTCCCGGCAAGCGCCTGGACCTGGAAAACCTGACGCTGTGGCTGGCCGAGCAGGCCGACCAGCCCTACATGCGCATCGACCCGTTGAAGATCAACGTGGCAGCCGTTACGCCCCTGATGTCCTACGCCTTTGCGCAGCGCCACAAGATCCTCGCCGTGGCGGTCGATCGCGACGCGGTCACCGTTGCCAGCGCCCAGCCTTACGTCAGCAGTTGGGAAGCGGACCTGACCCACGTGCTCAAGTTGCCGGTCAAGCGGGTGGTCGCCAACCCGGTGGATATCCAGCGCCTCAGCGTGGAATTCTACCGCCTGGCCAAGTCGGTCAGCGGTGCCACCACGGTCGAGCAGCAACCGAGCAACTTGAGCAACTTCGAACAACTGCTCAATCTCGGCGCCAGCGACCAGGAGCCGGACGCCAACGACGCCCATATCGTCAATATCGTCGACTGGCTGTTCCAGTACGCCTTCCAGCAGCGCGCCAGCGATATCCACATCGAACCCCGCCGCGAGCAGGGCACCGTGCGTTTTCGCATCGACGGCGTGCTGCACACCGTCTACCAGTTCCCGCCGCAGGTGACGATGGCGATCATCAGTCGCCTCAAGAGCCTGGGGCGGATGAACGTCGCGGAAAAGCGCAAGCCCCAGGACGGACGCGTCAAGACCAAGACCCCGGACGGCGGCGAAGTGGAGTTGCGACTGTCGACCTTGCCCACGGCATTCGGCGAAAAAATGGTCATGCGGATCTTCGACCCGGAAGTGCTGCTCAAGGATTTCGACCAGCTCGGTTTTTCCGCCGACGACCTGCGCCGCTGGCAGGACATGACGCGCCAGCCCAACGGCATCATCCTGGTTACGGGGCCCACCGGGTCCGGCAAGACCACGACCCTCTACACCACGCTCAAGAAGCTGGCGACACCGGAAGTGAACCTCTGCACCATCGAAGATCCGATTGAAATGGTCGAGTCGTCCTTCAACCAGATGCAGGTCCAGCACAATATCGAGCTGTCGTTTGCCGCCGGCGTCCGCGCGCTGATGCGACAGGACCCGGACATCATCATGATCGGCGAGATCCGCGACCTGGAAACCGCCGAGATGGCGATCCAGGCAGCGCTCACCGGACACCTTGTGCTCTCGACCCTGCACACCAACGACGCGCCGAGCGCCATCAGCCGCCTGCTGGAGCTTGGCGTGCCGCATTACCTGATCAAGGCCACGGTCCTCGGGGTCATGGCCCAGCGCCTGGTACGTACGCTGTGCCCGCATTGCAAGGCACCGTTGACCCTGGACGAAGACGACTGGCAAACCCTGACGCGTCCCTGGCAGGCACCCTTGCCCACCAATGCCCAACGGGCGGTCGGTTGCTCGGAGTGCCGTGACACCGGCTATCGCGGGCGTGCCGGGGTCTACGAAATCATGCAATTGAGCGACAGCGTCAAAGGCTTGATCCACCCCGACACCGATTTGCTGGCCGTACGCCGCCAGGCGTTCAAGGAAGGCATGCGCAGCCTGCGGCTCTCGGGCGCGCAAAAGGTTGCGGCGGGCTTGACCACCGTCGAGGAAGTATTGCGGGTAACGCCACAGAGCGAGCAGAAGTAGGCACCATCCTGCTCAAGAGGCAGAAATATCCCACAAACAAACCGGAACGGACCGTAGCGAAGATAATGGCCGCGTGCCCTACACTCAGGGTTCGCAGGTCCATTTCAATTCGCACAGGGAACCGTCATGCAGATCGGTAGCGTACTTTTACTGTTCATCGGCCTCGTGGTCGCCATCCTGTTCATGGGGTTCAAGGTCGTGCCCCAGGGCTACCAGTGGACCGTCGAGCGCTTTGGCCGTTACACCAATACGCTCAAGCCCGGCCTGAACATCATCATTCCGGTAATGGATCGCATTGGGCGCAAGATCAACGTCATGGAAAGCGTGCTGGATATTCCTCCCCAGGAAGTGATTACCGCCGACAACGCCACGGTACAGATCGACGCCGTGTGTTTCTTCCAGGTCGTCAACACAGCCCAGGCCGCCTACGAGGTCAACAACCTCGAACACGCCATCCGCAACCTGTTGCAGACCAACATCCGCACGGTGCTGGGGTCCATGGAACTGGATGCCATGCTCAGCCAGCGCGACGGCATCAATGAAAAACTATTGCGCACCGTGGATGAGGCCACGGCGCCGTGGGGCATCAAGATCACCCGGATCGAGATCAAGGACATCAGCCCGCCAGCCGACCTGATGGCCGCCATGTCCGGGCAGATGAAAGCCGAACGGATCAAGCGTGCCCAGATCCTCGAAGCGGAAGGCCTGCGAGCGTCGGCCATTCTTACCGCCGAAGGCAAGAAACAGGCGCAGATCCTCGAGGCCGAAGGCAGTCGGCAGGCCGCGTTCCTGGAGTCGGAAGCCCGCGAACGCCAGGCGCAAGCCGAAGCCTTGGCTACCCAGGTGGTGTCCCTGGCGATCGCCGCCGGTAACGTCCAGGCCGTGAACTACTTCGTTGCGCAAAAATACATCGATGCCCTCGGCCGTCTTGCCTCGGCCAACAACAGCAAGGTGATCCTGATGCCGCTGGAAGCCAGCCAGGTCATTGGCGCCGTCGGCGGTATCGGTGAGATCGTCAAGGCCACCTTCGACAGCAAGAAAGCCTGAGGCGCGCGTATGTGGGGTTTCCTGCAACAGATGTCGTATTGGGACTGGCTGGCGCTTGGCGTCATCCTGCTGATCCTGGAGGTATTCGGCGCCGGCGGATATCTGCTCTGGATCGGCATGGCCGCCGCTGCGGTCGGTGTGCTGACCTTTATCCTGCCGCAAATGGCTTGGGAGATGCAGTTCCTGCTGTTCGGCCTGTTCGCCATCGCAACAGCCCTGTATTGGTGGCGACGCCAGCGCAGCGCGGTGCGCCAGAGCGATCAGCCACACCTGAACCTGCGCGGTCAGGAACTGATCGGCAAGGTCTTCCAGGTCCACGAGGCAATCGTCGATGGACGGGGCAAGATCAAGGTGGCCGATGGCGTGTGGTTGGCGAAGGGACCCGATTCGCCTGTTGGCGCCCGGGTCAGGGTGGTGACGCAGGAGGGGACGGTGTTGACGGTTGAACGAGCGGAGTGACGCGTCATGGAACTGAATCGAGCCCTCGACAATCCAACGTCATAGTTAACCCAGTGGAGTCACCTATCATGCGTCTCAAACTTGCTGTCGCGACCCTAGCCTTGCTGTCTCTTCCTGTGGGCTCGGCAATGGCCGACACGTTTTGGCGTAACGTCATCTCGTCCGGTGCAACCACCGGATCCACCTACCTGACCTTCAAGGATCACAAGCTGATCGTCGCCGCCCAGGACGACGCCGGCAGCTTTGTCGCCAGTGACGGCAGCATCCGTGGCCCTTACCTGGAAGCCGCGATGCAGAAAGTCCGTGCCGACAACCCAGGCCTGCAGGCCACCGACATGGAACTGGCCAACGCGATCCTGGCGAAGAACGCCGTCGCCCAGGATTGATTCCCGGCCCATAAAAAATGCCGCTCGATTGAGCGGCATTTTTTTGCCCGAAAATATTATCAGGCTGCCCGCAGTACCCAGTGCGGGAGCGGGCTTGCTCGCTCCCGCATTAGATCCGGGTTATTCGCCGATTGCAGCTTTGTAGCCGGCAGCGTCGAGCAGCTTGTCCAGCTCGGCCTTGTCGCTTGGCTTGAGCTTGAAGATCCATGCCCCGTACGGGTCGGAGTTCAGCAGCTCTGGCGAACCGCTCAACTCTTCGTTGATTGCAATCACTTCACCCGAAACTGGGGAATAGATATCGGAAGCGGCCTTGACCGACTCCACCACACCGGCTTGATCGCCCGCAGCAAAAACCTTACCGACCTCAGTCAGCTCGACAAACACCACATCGCCCAAGGCTTCCTGCGCGTGATCGCTGATGCCCACGGTGACAGTACCGTCGGCTTCCAGGCGCGCCCACTCATGGCTTTCGGCGAAACGCAGTTCGGCAGGGATATCACTCATATTCTGTGTCCTCAAGAGAAGTGTCAGCGGCCGGCGGCCCGCCGTAAAAAGGTTAGATCAGGGTTTTGCCATGGCGGACGAAGGTCGGCTTGACCACCCGTACCGGGTACCACTTGCCACGAATTTCCACCTCGGCACGGTCGGCGGTGGCCATTGGGACACGAGCCAAGGCAATTGACTTGCTAAGCGTAGGAGAAAAACTACCACTGGTGATCTCCCCTTCGCCAACATCTGCGATTCGAACCACTTGATGGGCGCGCAAGACTCCCCGTTCTTCAAGCACCAACCCCACCAATTTGTGCTGCACGCCCGCAGCGAGTTCGGCTTCCAGCGCTTCGCGGCCGATGAATTGGCGACTGGCCGGCTCCCAGGCGATGCTCCAGGCCATGTTCGAAGCCAAGGGCGAAACATCCTGGTGGATGTCCTGGCCATAGAGGTTCATGCCAGCTTCCAGGCGCAGGGTGTCGCGGGCGCCGAGGCCAATGGGTGAAATACCGGCGCCCACCAGGTCGTTGAAAAAGCTTGGGGCTTCATGGGCCGGAAGAACGATTTCAAGACCGTCTTCTCCGGTATAGCCGGTACGAGCGATGAACCAATCACCGTCGGCGCGACCTTCGAAAGGCTTGAGTTGCTGAAGCAATTGGCCGCGAGATTGCGTGACCAGTTCAGCGATCTTGTGCCGGGCGTGAGGCCCCTGGATCGCCAGCATCGCCAGTTCGGGACGCTCATGCAATTGCACGTCGTAATCGCCGAGCTGCGCCTGCATCCAAGCCAGGTCCTGATCGCGGGTCGAAGCGTTGAACACCAACCGATAGCCGTCCTCGACCCGGTAGATGATCATGTCGTCGACAATGCCGCCATGCTCATTGAGCATGGCGCTGTACAGCGCACGGCCCGCGTCCTGCAAGCGATCGACATCGTTGGCCAGCAAGCGCTGCAACCAGGCTTTGGCCTGGGGACCGGCAACGTCGATCACGGTCATGTGGGATACATCGAACACACCGCAATCGCGACGCACCTGATGGTGCTCTTCGACTTGCGAGCCGTAGTGCAAAGGCATATCCCAACCGCCAAAATCGACCATCTTCGCGCCGAGGGCGAGATGAAGGTCATACAGAGGCGTACGCTGTCCCATGGGTTTCTCCTTCCGGGCTTGGCGAAGGTGCGGACGGGCACTGCACAGCACGAGCATCTGAAAAGAAGAGTTTTCTGACGCTCCCAGCTACCCGGTCCGACAGACGGACCGCACCGAATGCCGCGCATTGTATCCGCATGATGTAGGACTGGCACCTAGGAGGACGCTCAATAATTGAGATCGCCTGCTAGGGGTTTCGATGGGCCGAACGTCGTATCAATCCGATGACCGGTAACAGCCCCACCAGCACCAGCGTCAACGCCGGCAACGCTGCCCTGGCCCATTCTCCCTCACTGGTCATTTCAAAGATCCGCACCGCCAGGGTGTCCCAACCGAACGGGCGCATCAGCAAGGTCGCGGGCATTTCCTTGAGCACATCGACGAATACCAGCAGCGCCGCACTCAGGGTGCCCGGCAACAGCAATGGCAGATACACCTTGAAAAACAATCGCGGTCCACTGACGCCGAGGCTTCGGGCGGCCTCGGGCAAGGACGGACGAATGCGCGCCAGGCTGCTTTCCAATGGACCGTAGGCCACCGCCAGGAAACGCACCAGGTACGCCAACACCAGAGCCGAAAGACTGCCCAGCAGCAGCGGTTTGCCCGCACCGCCGAACAGGCTCGACAGCGGAATGACCCACTCACGGTCCAGATAGCTGAACGCAAGCATGATCGAGACCGCCAGCACCGAGCCCGGCAACGCATAGCCCAAGTTCGCCAGACCGACACCGGCGCGGATGGCGCGGGTCGGCGCCAGTCGTCGGGCAAAGGCCAGCAGCAAGGCGACGCATACGGTAACCAGCGCAGCCAAGCCGCCCAGATAAAGGGTATGGACGATCAGCCCGGCATAACGCTCGTCCAGGTCAAAACGACCGCGCTGCCAGAACCACACCACCAGTTGCAGCACCGGAATGACAAAAGCGCAGGCAAACACCAGGAAACACCAACCGCTGGCGGCCAGCGCCTTGAGCCCTTGCAGGGGGTAAAGCGCCTTGACCCGAGGTCGCTCGTTGCCGGCTCGCTGGGCACCCCGGGCTCGGCGCTCACCGTAGAGCACCACCATCACCGCCAACAGCAGGAGACTTGCCAGTTGGGCCGCACTGGAGAGGCTGAAAAAGCCGTACCAGGTCTTGTAGATCGCCGTGGTGAACGTGTCGAAATTGAACACCGACACCGCGCCGAAGTCCGCCAGGGTCTCCATCAAGGCCAGCGCTACGCCCGCGCCGATTGCCGGCCGCGCCATCGGCAACGCCACACGCCAGAACGCTTGCCATGGCGACTGCCCCAGCGCCCGGGCCGCTTCCATCAGTCCTTTGCCCTGGGCCAGGAAAGCACTTCGGGCGAGCAGATAGACATAGGGGTAGAACACCAGGACCAGAACCAGGATCACCCCGCCAGTGGAACGCACCCGGGGCAGGCGCAGGCCGCTGCCGAACCATTCACGCAGCAGCGTCTGTACGGGGCCGGCAAAATCCAGCAGGCCAACGAATACAAATGCCAGGACATAGGCAGGAATCGCGAACGGCAGCATCAACGCCCAGTCGAGCCAGCGTCGGCCGGGAAACTCGCAAAGACTGGTGAGCCAGGCCAGGCTGACGCCCAACAGCGTCACGCCGATGCCCACGCCAAGGATCAGCGTCAAGGTATTACCCAACAGGCGCGGCATCTGGGTTTCCCACAGATGGGACCAGATCTGCTGATCGATGCTTTGCCAGGACAGCAGCAGCACACTCAAGGGCAGCAGGACCAACGCAGTGACGGCGAAGACCAGGGGATACCAGCGGCGTTGGGCGGGGTGGGCCAAGGAAAACTCTCGTTAAATGGTCACGTGGCAAGGGAGCTTGCTCCCGCTGGCTCTGTAGGAGCTGGCGAAGGCTCGGGCCGCGTTCGGACGATCTTTTGATCTTTTGATCTTTCGTTTGAGATTCAAGTGTCTGGGGAAAGATCGCAGCCTCGTTCCACTCGACAGCTCCTACCAGCTCCTACCAACTCCGACCAGTCCCTGCCAGCTCCTACAGGCCCGGTGGGAGCAAGCTCCCTCCCACAGGTGTTAATTCCAACCAGCACGATCCATCATGCGGATGGCTTCGGCCTGGCGCTTACCCGCGACTTCCACCGGCAACGTATCGGCCTTGAACTTGCCCCAGGCGGCAACTTCCTTGGAAGGCTCCACTTTCGGGTTCGCCGGGAATTCCTGGTTCACGTCGGCAAAGATGTTTTGCGCTTCAGGCGTGGTCATCCATTCCACCAGCTTCTTCGCGGCCTCCGGGTGCGGCGCATGCTTGGTCAAGCCAATGCCCGAAAGGTTGATGTGCACGCCCCGATCGGCCTGGTTCGGCCAGAACAGCTTGACCTTCAAGTCCGGCTTCTGCTGGTGCAGGCGGCCATAGTAGTAGGTGTTGACGATACCGACATCACACTGGCCGGCATTGATCGCTTCAAGCAGCGCAGTGTCGTCGGAGAACACGTCGGTAGACAGGTTCTTGACCCAACCCTTGAGGATTTCCTCGGTTTTTTCCGCCCCGTGGGTTTCGATCAGGGTCGCGGTCAGGGACTGGTTGTAGACCTTCTTCGACGTCCGCAGGCACAAGCGGCCTTCCCATTCCTTGCCCGCCAGGGCCTCATAAGTGGTCAACTCGCCCGGTTTGACCCGGTCAGTGGAATAGACGATGGTCCGCGCCCGCAGGCTCAAGCCGGTCCAGGCGTGGGAGGACGCACGATATTGAGGCGGGATGTTGGCGTCTATGACCGGCGAGGTGAAGGGCTGGAGGATCCCCATCTGCTCGGCTTGCCAAAGGTTGCCGGCGTCCACGGTGAGCAGCAGGTCGGCGGTGGCGTTCGCACCTTCGGCCTTGATCCGCTGCATCAGGGGCGCTTCCTTGTCGGTAATGAACTTTACCGCTACGCCGGTCTTCTTGGTGTACGCATCGAAAACCGGTTTGATCAATTCATCGATGCGCGAGGAGTAGACCACCACCTCATCGGCGGCCTGGGCAGCGGAAGTGCCAATCAGGGCCAAGGCGAGGGCGGACAGCAGGCGTTTTGTGGCCAACATGGTAGCGGTCTCTCGATTGTGAACGGAGCGCAAATGATAAGGACTCACATTTAGCACCACAATCGGACAGTGGGCAGACACGTTTCCAAATGTTGCAGCGGTGGGGTCGAGGTGGCTGTTCCGGCCTCATCGCGAGCAGGCTCGCTCCCACATTGACCTGCTTTCACATAACCCTGTGGGAGCGAGCCTGCTCGCGATGAGGCCATGAGCCCAACCCACCTCTCAGGCCTTGGCCAAATCCGGCAAATCCCCAATCAACCCGAGCGCCTCGCGCACGAACAGCGCCTTGGCCTCAGGCAGGCGATCCACCAGTTTCAGCCCGGTGTTACGCAACCAGCGAACCGGCAGCGGATCGGCCTGGAACAACCGTTCGAACCCCTCCATCGCCGCCATCAACGCCAGGTTGTGAGGCATGCGTCGCCGCTCGTAGCGGCTCAATACCTTCACGTCCGCCAAGCGCTCGCCGCGTCCGGCCGCTTGCAACAGCACTTCAGCCAGCACGGCGGCGTCGAGGAAGCCGAGGTTCACCCCCTGCCCGGCCAACGGATGGATCGTATGGGCCGCGTCGCCAATCAGTGCGAGCCCTTCGGCCACGTAGCGCTTGGCGTGGCGTTGGCGCAGCGGCACGCACAGGCGCGGGTCGACAGCGAGAACCGTGCCGAGCTGACCTTCGAAAGCACGTTCCAGTTCGTCGCGGAACGCTGCGTCATCGAGCGCCATCAGGCGCTGCGCCTCGCCGGGGGTCGTGGACCAGACGATGGAACACCAATCCTGCTGGCCGTCGCGCGCAAGCGGCAGGAAGGCCAGCGGGCCGTTGTCGGTAAAACGTTGCCAGGCCGTCAATCGATGGGGCTTGGCGGTGCGCACGCTGGTCACGACGGCGTGGTGCAGATAATCCCATTCGCGCGTAGCGACACCGGTCAAGCGGCGCACGGCAGAATTCGCGCCGTCGGCGGCAATCACCAGCGGTGCCCGCAAGGTTCGGCCGTCAGCGAGGGTCAACAGCCAGTCATCACCGGAGCGGCGCATCTGCTCCAGGCGCGCACTGGCCAGCAAGCCCAGGTCGCAGTCATGCAACCTGTCCAGCAAGGCATCCTGAACGACGCGGTTCTCGACGATATGCCCCAGCACTTCGGCATGCAGGCTGGCGGCAGAAAAATGAATCTGCCCGGTGCCGCTGCCATCCCAGACGTGCATGTCGGTATACAGGCTGGCGCGCCGTCCGGTGATGCCGTCCCAGACGCCAAGGCGTTCGAGAATCCGCTGGCTGGCCGCCGACAAGGCGCTGACCCTCGGCTCGAACGCCGCCTGTGGATCAAAGGGCTTGACGCTCATCGGGCTGCCGTCGAGCAACAGCACTTGCAGGCCACTGCCCTGCAACGCCAGCGCCAGGGCGCTGCCGACCATACCGGCGCCGACAATCAGCAGATCTGCACGCAATTCCATGCTTTAAGCCTGTGTAGCTGGCGACATGAGCCGCCCGTGAAAAAAATACCCCGGCTCACGCATCGGGACGGGTTCCCAGGCCCATGGCCTGGCGAGCGAACCAGCGTTTGGCCGGCGGCAACAGATCAAGGCCCAACAGGCCCAGATTGCGTCCCACGGACACCAACGGCAGATCGCTGGCGAACAAGCGTGTCACCTGGTCCGAGAATCCCACGGTCAGGGCCTGATCCATCCGCTGGCGCTCACGATAGGCCTGCAGCACGGCGAAATCGCCAGGCGTGCTGTCGCTTTCCAGCAAGGCATCGGCCAGGGCTTGCGCATCGCGCAGGGACAAGTTGAACCCCTGTCCGGCGATCGGATGCAGGCTATGGGCGGCATTGCCCAGGATCACCAAGTGCGGACGGACCTGTTCTTCAGCCTCCACCAGCGCCAAGGGGTAAAGATGCCGCGCGCCGACCTGCTTGAGCGCGCCCAACCGATAGCCAAACACCTCCTGCAGTTCACTGAGGAAGCTGCGCTCGTCCAATGCCGCCAGGCGTTGCGCATCCATCCCCTGCCGGGTCCAGACCAACGCACAGCGATTCTCCGGGAGCGGCAACAGGGCCATCGGACCGTCATCGGTAAACCGTTCGAACGCCATGCCGTTATGGGCTTCGCCCGGCGTGATGTTGGCGATCAACGCGCTCTGGTCATAAGGTCGGTTGCGCACACCGACCCCCAACTGCTCCCGCAGGCCGGAACGACCGCCGTCGGCAAGCACCGCCAGGTCGCACTCGAGGACGGTTTCGTCGTCGAGGGTCAGGCGATAACCCTCGACTTGCGGCTCCATCCGAGTGACCTGCGCCGGACAGCGCCAACTGACGACCTCCGGATCCAAGCCCTGCCACAGGCACTGGCCGAGCCAAGCGTTTTCCACGACATAGCCGAGGGCCGGCACGCCCTCTTCCATCGCGGACAGCCGCGCCGTGGAAAACCGCCCGCGATCGGACACGTGGATCTGCTTGATCGGCTCGGCGCGGCGGGAAATCTCCTGCCACAGGCCCAAGCGTTGATAGATCTGCCGGGCGCCGAATGAAAGCGCCGAGGACCGCGCGTCATAGCTCGGCTGCCAGGTGTCGCCAGGTGCAAAGGGCTCGATCAGCATGATCTTCCAGCCCCGCGCCTTTGCACCGGCCTGCAACGCCAGCGCAAGGCTCGCGCCGACCAGGCCGCCGCCGACGATTGCCACATTGACCCGGCTCATGCCGCCTGGGTCCGTGCAGCGGCCATCAGGGCCTCGATATCGGCGACCGTCCTGGGCAAGCCACGGGTCAGGATTTCACAACCGGTCTTGGTCACTACCACGTCATCCTCGATGCGCACGCCAATGCCGCGCCATTTTTTCGCTACGTTGCGGTTGTCCGGCGAGATATAAATTCCCGGCTCCACCGTCAACGTCATGCCTGCTTCCAATACGCGCCATTCGCCACCGACGCGGTATTCGCCCACATCATGCACATCCATGCCCAGCCAATGGCCGGCGCGATGCATGTAGAACGCCCGGTAGGCTTCGCTGGCAATCAGCTCATCCACGTCGCCCTCAAGCAAGCCCAGGCGCACCAACCCTTCGGTGATGACCCGGACCGTCGCTTCATGGGCCTGGTTCCAGTGTTTATCCGGCGCGACTTCAGCGAACGCCGCTTCCTGGGCGGCCAGCACCACTTCGTAGATCGCCTTCTGCTCGGGCGAAAACTTGCCGCTGACCGGCCAGGTACGGGTGATGTCGCTGGCGTAGCAATCGATCTCACAACCGGCATCGATCAACACCAGGTCGCCGTCCTTGAGCAGCGCGTCGTTCTGCTGGTAGTGCAGGATGCAGCTGTTGCGCCCCGCCGCGACGATGGAGCCGTAGGCCGGCATTTTTGCGCCGCCCTTGCGGAATTCGTAATCGAGCTCGGCTTCCAGGCTGAACTCATACAGCCCGGGCCGAGCCGCCTGCATCGCCCGTATATGCGCCTGGGTCGAAATCCGGGCCGCTTCGCGCATCACTTTCACTTCCGCTGCCGATTTATACAGGCGCATGTCGTGAAGCAGATGATCCAGGGCAACGAATTCGTTCGGCGGCTGGGCGCCGAGGTTGGCCTTGGAACGGATCACATTGATCCACTCCATCAGGTGCCGGTCGAATTCAGGGTTGCTGCCCATGGCCGAGTACACCCGGTCGCGACCTTCGATCAGGCCCGGCAGGATGTCGTCGATATCGGTGATGGGAAATGCGTCGTCGGCGCCGTAGTCTCGAATTGCGCCCTCCTGGCCGGCGCGCAGTCCATCCCATAGCTCACGCTCGGCGTTGCGTTCGCGGCAGAAGAGGACGTACTCGCCATGGGCCCGGCCGGGCATCAGCACAATGACCGCCTGCGGCTCGGGAAAGCCGCTGAGGTACTGGAAATCGCTGTCCTGGCGATAGACATGCTCGACGTCGCGGTTGCGGATAGCAACGGCGGCGGCGGGCAGGATTGCGATGCTGTTGGGTTCCATCTGCGCCATCAAGGCCTTGCGGCGACGACTGTATTCCGATTTCGGGATATGAATCATGGGCAGACGGTGTTCCCTTTCAAGCGATCAGTGCAAGGATGGCTTGGCAGCCGGCTCAGCGGTTTTCTTGGTCTCGGTAAACAGTAGCAGTGGCGCGACCCGAAGATATTCCATCACTTCCATATAGTCGCTTTCGCCGTCGTCGGATTCTTCCAGGGCATCCTGGACCTGAGAGATGGCCGCCAGGTCTTGCAGCACTTCCTTGGCTTCATCGCTCAGGGTGTATTCGCGGCGGGTCAGGCCGAAACCGGCGAGGAAGCCCTGGCACCACTGGCCCAGCGCGGCGGCGCGTTCGCTCAACGGCGCATCGTCGGTCGGCAGGAGCAGGACGACGGTCATGTCATCGCTGGTCAACTCACCCTTGACCATTTCCTGCAGGCCGATGAGCGCGTTGCGCACGTTGTCGGCAGGCTCGCCTTCGAGCATCTCGGCGGCGTCGGCCAGCCAGCCATCGGCGTCGAAACCGGCGCCGGCACAGCTGCGACCGAGCAGCAAGCCATGCAGTTCGGCAGGCGAGACAGGATGACCGCTGGTGCTCAGCAGGGTGGCGAATGCTTGATACGGGGAATTCTGAATGGGCATGGGCAGCTAGGCGCCAGACGGCGCTATGTCTAGAATGGAGGCCTTGTATCCTACATCGACAGACTCGCCAAGACCATTAAAGGCTGTGCGACCCTTATTCCCCATCAGACACAATCCTCAGTGGACACAATGGAAGATACCGACCTGCAAGCGCTGATGGCCAGACTCGAGCTGCTAATTGAACGGGTCGAGCAACTTAAGAGCCAAAACGGACTCTTATTAGCTCAGGAAAAAACCTGGCGCGAGGAACGCGCGCACCTCATTGAAAAAAACGAAATCGCCCGGCGTAAGGTCGAATCGATGATTTCGCGCCTCAAGGCCCTGGAGCAAGACTCATGAGTTCAAGCAATAGCGTCACCGTGCAGATCCTCGATAAAGAATATTCGATCATCTGCCCCCAGGAAGAGCGCAGCAACCTGGTGAGCGCCGCCCGTTACCTGGACGGCAAGATGCGCGAGATCCGCAGCAGCGGCAAAGTCATCGGCGCCGACCGCATCGCCGTGATGGCCGCCTTGAACATCACTCACGACCTGCTACACCGCCAGGATACGCCCGACCTACAGGTCAGCGGCTCGACCCGCGAACAGGTGCGCGACCTGCTGGAACGGGTGGATTTGGTACTGGCCACTGATCCGGACGTCAGCAAGGGCTGATTCGCGAGGCTGCCTGGGGTATACTTGCGACACTCCCTGGGGTGCTTGCCAGTTGGTGATGTCCCTGAGCCGATACGCACAACCACGGGGGTTGCACGTTGGGGCCGGTGTGCATGTCCGCTTGACGGAAAGCCTTAACGCCTCCTGCAACTTCCACCTTGAACTTTCGGGTTCAAGGGCTAAGCCGACAGCGGTTCATCCGGGGAGCCTGATTCTCGACACAATGCCAGTCATCATGACTGGCATTGTCGTTTCTGCTTTCGCCATTTCTGGCCTGATCATTTGCGGTTACGCTGTGGTGATGACACCGCCTCGTGAAGCCTCGATATGACAGAACCTGCGCTGCTGCCTCGCCCGCAACTCCGACGCCTGCTGCGCCAGGCCCGTCGTGCCCTGACGCCGGCCCAGCAGCGGGAAGCGGCCCGCGGGCTCTACAGGCAACTGGCCCAGCATCCACTGTTTCGCCGCGCGAAGCACATTGCGCTTTACCTGCCCAACGACGGCGAGATCGACCCGCGCCTGCTGCTGCGCGCGGCCCAGCGTCGAGGCAAGTCGACCTACTTGCCGGTACTGAGCCCCTGGCCGCAGACCAAGATGGTGTTCCAGCGCATTCACGCCGGCGAAAAAATGCAGCCCAACCGCTTTCGTATCCCGGAACCGCGCCAGAACATCGCCCGGCAGCGCAAGGTCTGGGCCCTGGACCTGGTGTTGTTGCCGTTGGTGGGATTCGATGACGCCGGAGGTCGACTGGGCATGGGCGGCGGCTTTTATGACCGCAGCCTGGCGTACCTGGCACGACGTAGACAGTGGCGCAAGCCGACGCTGTTGGGGCTGGCCCATGAATGCCAGAAAGTCGAACGATTGGCACAGGCAAGCTGGGACGTGCCGCTGCAAGGAACGGTCAGCGACAAGCGATGGTATATCGCGGGATAGACGCCGCGGTGATCAGCGGCCCCTGGAAAGCGGGCTCAGCGCTTGAGCGATTGTGCGGGCTGGGTGATTTCCACCGGCGCATCGGTCTTGTTGGCCCAAAGGCTTTGGGCGTAACCCGTGGTCACGACACCCAGGCCAAACAGAATGACCAGTATCCACAACAAATCCGGTTTGCGTTTCATCGATTGCCCCCCTCAAGGCATATCACACACGATGACAGCAGCGGTTTTCTTATTGGCCGTGCAGCAGCGTCAAGCTTGGAAGGCCGGCATTTTGCGGCAACCCGGACCCACACGCAAACTCTGGCGTCAACCGACTGTCGGTTTGTCATAAAATCGCTGAACTATTTTTTTCCACATCGCCCAGGAGTAGAAATCATGGCCCATTGGCTGATGAAATCCGAGCCCGACGAATTGTCCATCCAGGGCTTGGAAAAGCTCGGCCAAGCGCGCTGGGACGGCGTTCGCAACTATCAGGCGCGCAATTTCCTGCGGGCCATGGCGGTGGGCGATACGTTCTTTTTCTACCATTCCAGCTGTCCCGAGCCAGGCATCGCCGGGATCGGCAAAATCATCCAGGCTGCCTACCCAGACCCTACTGCCCTGGAGCCTGACAGCCACTATTTCGACCCCAAGGCCAGCCCGGAAAAAAATCCTTGGACTGCGATCGATGTCGCCCATATCGAGACGTTCCCACGCGTACTCAAGCTCGACTACCTAAAACAGCAGGCCGCCCTTGCCGAGATGCCGCTGGTACAGAAAGGCTCGCGGCTGTCGGTGATGCCGGTGACAGCCGAACAGTGGGCGGCGGTGCTTGCGCTGCGCTGACTAGCGATGAGTTGATGGACATCAAGCTGAGCCGGTTATTGATGCTGCAGACTTCGACGCTACAGCAGCAGGATGCCGGACATGTCGACGAACCATCGTACCTCTCGCTTTTTTGCCCTCGCCTTGATGGCTGTGTTGCTGGCTGCCGGCGGTTTCGGCTACTGGAAGTCGCGCCATGATCGCCTGCCGGACGGTTTGAGCCTGGGCAACGGTCGCCTCGAGGCCACCGAAGTCCAGATCGCCAGCAAGACGCCCGGGCGCCTGGCCGAAGTCCATGTCGATGAGGGCGACAGCGTCATCAAGGGCCAAGTGCTGGCACGCATGGACACCCGGACCCTGGAGGCCCAGCGCAACCAGGCCGAGGCCGAAGTCTTACGTGCCCGGCAAAATCTGGCCGCCACCCAGGCCAATGTACAGTTTCGCCAGAGCGAACAATTGCTCGCCCATCAGGAACTCAAGCGAACCCAGGAACTGTTCAAGCGCGGTTACGCCAGCGGCCAGGTCATCGATCAGCAGCAAGCCCGCGTCGACACCGCCAATGCAGCGGTCAACGCCGCCCGGGCCCAGGAATCGGCCGCCAATGCGGCCATCGGCGCGACCCTGGCCCAAGTGGCCCAGCTCACCAGCGAAATAGATGACAGCACGTTGCGGGCACCGCTCGACGGCGTGATCCAGTTGCGCCTGGCCGAGCCCGGTGAAGTGCTGGGCGCCGGCGGTCGAGTATTGTTGATGATCGACCCGAACGATCAATACATGAACCTCTACCTGCCGGCGTCGGTGGTCGGGAAACTGGCAGTGGGCGATGAGGCACGACTGCTGCTGGACGCCCTGCCCGAGCGACCGCTGCCGGCGAAGGTCAGTTTCGTCGCGGCCAAGTCCCAGTTCACCCCGAAAGAAGTCGAAACCCGCGATGAACGCCAGAAACTGGTATTCCGCGTCAAAGTGCGCCTGACCCGTCCCGGCGAAGTGCCCCAGGCCAAACCCGGCATGCCCGGCGCCGGCTATGTGCGAACCGCCCCCATTGATTGGCCGGCCAACTTGCAATGAGCATCGCCCCCAGCGAAGCATTGCACGCCTCGGGCATTGAGCATCGCTACGGCCAGCACGCGGCGTTGAGCGATATCACCTTTAGCCTGCCCGCCGGCACTCGCTGCGGCCTGATCGGCCCGGACGGCGCAGGCAAGTCAAGCCTGCTGGGGTTGATCGCCGGGGTAAAAAAACTTCAGCACGGCAAACTGGACGTGCTGGGTGCATCGATCAATGATCGACGCCATCGCAATACGCTCTATCGACGCATTGCCTTCATGCCTCAAGGGCTGGGAGGCAACCTTTACCCTGATCTGTCGATACGCGAGAACATTCGGTTTTTCGGCACGCTGTTCGGGTTATCGCGGACCGAATGCGACCAACGCATGAATACCTTGCTACTGGCCACCGACCTGCAACTTTTTGCCGACCGTCCGGCGGGCAAACTGTCCGGCGGCATGAAACAGAAGCTCGGCCTGTGTTGCGCGCTGATCCATGAACCGGACCTGCTGATTCTCGACGAACCCACCACCGGCGTGGACCCGCTGTCCCGGCGGCGCTTCTGGGAACTGATAGAAGGCGTGCGCCGACAACGGCCGCAACTGACCCTGCTGGTCGCCACGGCGTACATGGAAGAGGCCGAACAATTCGAACATTGCCTGATGCTCGACAACGGTCGCTTGATCGCCAAGGGCTTGAGCGCAGAGCTGGCAAAGATCACCCCGGATGGCAAGCTCGACTCGGCTTTCACCCACTTCCAGGGCAACCGTGGTCGCGACACCGAACCGTTGCTGATCCCTGCGAGGAACGCCAACACCACCGACATTGCCATCCAAGCCCACGACCTCACCTTGCGCTTCGGCGATTTTACTGCCGTCGATAACGTCAGCTTCGCGATTGGCCGCGGTGAAATCTTTGGGTTCCTGGGCTCCAACGGTTGCGGCAAGACCACCACCATGAAGGTGCTGACCGGGCTGATCCCCGCCAGCGAAGGCAGTGCCAAGCTGCTGGGCAACCCGGTCGACGCCAAGGACCTGGCCACCCGCAAGCGAGTGGGTTTCATGTCCCAGAGCTTTTCGCTGTACGGCGAACTGAGCGTGCGCCAGAACCTGACGCTGCACGCGAAGCTGTTCGACCTGCCCACGGCGGACAGTCGCCAGCGCATCGATGAGTTGATCCAGCGCTTCAATCTCCGGGCGCTGGCGGACCAACCTTCCGGCGCGCTGCCACTGGGCCTTCGCCAGCGTTTGTCCCTGGCGGTGGCGGTGTTGCATCGCCCGGAAGTCCTGATCCTCGATGAGCCGACCTCAGGTGTCGATCCGGCGGCGCGGGATGATTTCTGGCGGCTATTGGTCGAGCTGTCTCGCGAGCAGGGCGTGACGATTTTCCTTTCCACGCACTTCATGAACGAGGCCCAGCGCTGTGACCGCATTTCATTGATGCACGCCGGCAAAGTATTGGCCTGTGATACGCCGACGGCTTTACAGGCGCAATTCAACGGCCCGACGCTGGAAGCCGCGTTTGTCACTTGCCTGGAAAGAGCCCAGGGCGAGACGCAGCAGGACCCCGCCCCAGTGGCCCTCGACAGCGCCGACACACCCCGGGACCAGCGCGGCTTGAGCCTAGGTCGCCTATGGGCTGTCGCCAGCCGTGAAGGTAAGGAGCTGCTGCGCGACAAAGTACGGATGGCCTTCGCCCTGCTGGGGGCCCTGTTCATGATGGTGGTCTTCGGCTTCGGTATTTCCCTCGATGTAGAAAAACTGGCCTTCGCTGTGTATGACCAAGACCAGAGCCCGCAAAGTCGCACGTACCTGGAAGCGTTCCGCAGCTCACGCTACTTCGAGGAGCAGCCAATCATCCGTGACGCAAAGGAGCTGCACCGACGCTTGCAGCGCTCCGAGATCAAGCTCGCCCTGGAAATACCACCCGGTTTCGGCCGTGACCTTTACGCTGGCCGTCAGCCAACCGTGGGCGCCTGGCTGGATGGCGGCATACCGTTTCGGGCCGAGACCAGTCGCAACTATGTCCAGGCCGTCCACGCGGCTAACCTTGAGCAATTGGCTGAATCGAGCAGTCGCGCGCTGGCCCGGCAACCCGGCGCGACGCTGGAGACGCGCTTTCGTTATAACCAGGACGTGGTCAGCGTCAACGCTATCGGCCCCGGGGTCATGGCGCTGATCCTGGCATTCATTCCTGCCATGTTGACTGCGCTGGGTATCGTGCGGGAGAAGGAACTGGGTTCGATCACCAATTTCTATGCCACGCCGCTGACCCGACTGGAATTCCTGCTAGGTAAACAGGTTCCCTACCTGGTCGTCAGCCTGATTAACCTGGCCCTGCTGACTGCCATGAACCGCTGGCTGTTCGGCGTGCCATTCAAGGGCAGCGGCGTGACGCTGGCGTTGGGCGGCCTGCTCTATGTACTGGCGACCACCAGCATGGGGCTGCTGATCTCGGCATTCACACGCACCCAGATCGCGGCGATCCTCGGCACCATGATTATCACCAGCCTGCCGACCATTCAGTTTTCCGGACTGATCGTGCCGCGCTCGTCCCTGGAAGGTGCAGCCTCGGTGATGGGCCAGTTGTTTCCCGCCGGGTACTTCCTGGATATCGCCGTCGGTACCTTCACCAAGGCCCTGGACCTGCGCCAGCTCTGGCCACAATGCCTGGCGTTATGCGGTTTTTTCCTCGGTTTCACCGGACTCAGCCTGATCATGCTGAAAAAGCAGGAGGCCTGATGCACACGCTTTCACATATCTGGCGTCTCGGGCTAAAGGAACTGACCAGCCTGCGCTATGACTCCGTCCTGCTGCTGTTCCTGGGCTACGCCTTCACGGTGGCGATCTACATGCCGGCCGCCGGTTCAGTGGTCGGCGTCCACCATGCCAGTGTCGCCATAGTGGACGAAGACCAGAGCCAACTCTCGCGTGAACTGGCCCAGGTCCTGCAGCCTCCGGAATTCCAGAGCCCGGTGGCCTTGCCCTATGCCGACCTGGACAAGGTCATGGACAGTGGCCGCTTCACCTTCGTCATCAACGTGCCCGCCAACTTCCAGGCCGACCTGGTCGCAGGACGCGAACCAACCCTGCAACTCAACGTCGACGCCACGGCCATGAGCCAGGCGTTCATGGGTGCCGGCTACATCGGGCGGATTTTCCAGCAGGAATTGGCGGCCTACGCCGGTCAGGCAGAAACGAGCGAGCGAACGCCCGTGAGGCTGACCACCCGCTCGCTGTTCAATACCAACCTTGAAGGTGGCTGGTTCCTGGCGGTGATCCAGATCGTCAACAACATCACCATCCTGGCCATCATTCTCACCGGGACCGCGCTGCTACGCGAACGTGAGCATGGCACTCTCGACCATTTGCTGGTGCTGCCGCTGACGGCATTGGAAATCATGCTGGCGAAAATCTGGAGCAACCTGCTGGTGGTGGTGCTGTGCACCTGGGCATCGCTGGAAATCATCGTCAAATTCGCACTGGGAGTACCGCTTGCTGGCTCCATGGTGCTCTTCCTGCTGGTGACCGCACTCTATCTGTTCGCCAGCACATCGCTGGGCATCTTCCTCGCCACCCTGGCCCGTTCGACGCCGCAATTCGGCTTGCTGGCGATCCCGGTCATCATCCCAATGCTGCTGTTGTCAGGCGGCAGTACGCCGCTGGACAGCATGCCGCAGTGGTTGCAATGGGTGATGCAGGGCTCGCCGTCGACGCATTTCGTCAGCCTCAGCGCGGCGATCCTGTTCCGAGATGCCGGCCCTGGCGTGATTTGGCCGGACCTGCTGGCGCTGGCGATCATCGGGCTTTTGTTCTTTGCAATCGCCCTGGCCCGGTTTCGGAAAAGCCTGGCGTCTTGACGAAAAAAAGCAGCCTTGGCCAGCGCCAGGAGATCCGGGCACGGCCCAAGGCTGCGATCGAGGCGGCTTATTGAATGATCAGGTTATTGAACAACAAATCCTCAACCATCGGCTTGCCGGTCTCGTCATTCATCACTTGCTGGGTTTGCTTCAACGCTTCCTGACGCAGCTTCTCCTTGGCCTCGAGGTTGTTCATCGTCTCGGTCGTCTGCTGGGCGAACAGCGCCACCAACTGGTTGCGAATCAACGGCTCGTTAGCCTTCACCGCTGCAGCGGCGGCGTCACCGGTTACGCGCAGGGCGACGTCGGCCTTGTAGACCTTCAGTTTGGCTGTACCGTCCAGCCCATAATTCCCCACGAAGGGAGGGCTCAGGGTGATGTAACTGACTTTCGGCGCCTCGCCTTCCTTGGCTTCCTTGCCCTCTTCGGCCATCACTGCCGCTGGCAGCGACAGGGCCAGCATCAACATGATCCACGCTTTCACATTCGACTCCTCATCCGGTTTGCGGCCCAGCATACCGACCCGCCGTCCAAGCACAAGCTTATGGCCAGCTATCAGGGCGGGACATGCTCGTTGACCCATTGACTCTCACACCTACACTTATCGGCCATCACTCCCAAAGGAATAGCCCTGATGAAAGCCGTGCTGTGCAAAGAATTCGGTCCCGCCGAATCGCTGGTGCTGGAAGACGTCGCCAGCCCCGTCGTGAAAAAGAACGAAGTGCTGCTGGATGTGCACGCCGCCGGGGTGAATTTTCCTGACACGCTGATCATCGAGGGCAAATACCAGTTCAAGCCGCCCTTCCCGTTTTCCCCGGGTGGCGAAGCGGCGGGCGTGGTCCGTGAAGTAGGCGAAAAGGTCAGCCACCTGAAAACAGGTGACCGGGTCATGGCACTGACCGGCTGGGGCAGCTTCGCCGAACAGGTGGCGGTTGTGGCCTACAACGTATTGCCGATTCCTTCGTCCATGGATTTCAACACGGCTGCCGCTTTCAGCATGACCTATGGCACGTCGATGCACGCCCTCAAGCAGCGGGCCAACCTCCAGCCCGGTGAAACCTTGTTGGTGCTTGGCGCTTCCGGCGGCGTCGGTCTGGCGGCAGTGGAAATCGGCAAAGCCATGGGCGCTCGCGTGATCGCCGCCGCCAGCAGCGCGGAAAAACTTGCCGTGGCCAAGACCGCCGGCGCCGACGAGCTGATCAACTACACCGAAACCAGCCTCAAGGACGAAATCAAGCGCCTCACCGACGGCCGGGGCGCCGACGTGATCTACGACCCGGTGGGCGGCGACCTGTTCGACCAGGCCGTGCGCGCTATCGCCTGGAACGGCCGTCTGCTGGTGGTCGGTTTCGCCAGCGGCCGCATCCCCGAACTGCCAGTAAACCTGGCCTTGCTCAAGGGCGCCTCGGTGGTCGGCGTGTTCTGGGGATCCTTCGCCCAGCGCCAGCCCCAGGACAACGCGGCCAACTTCCAGCAACTGTTCGGCTGGTTCGCCGAAGGCAAGCTCAAGCCGCTGGTGTCCCAGGTTTATCCGCTGGACAACGCGGCGCAGGCGATCAACGACCTGGGGCAGCGCAAGGCTGTGGGCAAGGTAGTTGTGCAAGTTCGCTGAACCCGTACCGATTAAAAAAGGCCAGAGCCATTGATAGAGGGTTCTGGCCTTTTTCTTTCCAATGACCGCGCCGTAATTCCTGCCAACCACAAATTCAAACCGATTTGGCGGTAGATATTTACCGCCCATTTCTAAAGCAACTCCCGAATCTCCTTCGGCAACATCCTCATATACCGCGTCGCGGGAAACCTTCCGCAGCGCTGTACGATCGAGGGCAGCAGCCGGTTGAACCGGGCGATCAGCGCCAGGCGCTCGGCTTCCGGTAGCTGCCTGACGAAGAAGACATTGGACAGGTAGCTGCGCGTGTAATGGAACGGGAGCAGGTCCCGCACCTGCAATCGGTCGCTGGCATAGGCGTTGATGTCCGAGCATCGCCAGGTCTTGATCCATTTATTGGCATCGATCGGCGTGTCATCCAGGCGAAACTCGAACGGCGCCACGACGCGTACTTGGGCGGAATGTTCGTCATCCGCCGTCCAAGGCTGGAAACGCCATTCAACCAGCGCCCCTCGAACCGCTTCGGTAAACTCCGGATGGTCGCTGTGCAGGATCGTGATCTCATCCACACGACCATCGGTGTGTACGGTGAAACTGGCCTTGACCGCGCCCATGATCCCGGCCCGGTTCAGAGCTGTCGGATACTCCGGCTTGGGATTGTTCTCCGGCACCAGCACCCTTTCCCCCGCCCAACTCGCGCCAGCCAGACACAGCCACAACGTCACAGCGCACCACCTCATACCCGACCCCTTGTTTGAATGCCTGAACCGACAAACGTAAAGGGTAAGGGCGGTGTCTCGTGGATTGAATGGCGACGCTTCCCATTCGATTGAAGGACGTTTCCCTGTTTCTTGTCATGTAAAGCTGCCGGGAGATGCCACTGCGACGATTCCTACAGCGCCGTCAGTTTATGCGCACGCGACATGTTCACTTAAGAACATGGCCTATCGAAATTTCCGCTTTTTATGCGACAACGAGCGATGCTATTTTCGGTAACGAAACTGTAACATTCGCATCCGCCACCACAATAAAAACCTGGAGCTCTTGAATGTTTGCTTTCTTTCGACCTGCCGCACATCAGGCCGCCCTGCCTGAAGAAAAAATAGACAGCACTTACCGACGCCTGCGCTGGCAGATCTTCGCCGGGATTTTCATCGGCTATGCCGGTTATTACCTGCTGCGCAAGAACTTCTCCCTGGCGATGCCGTATCTCATCGACGAGGGCTACACCCGTGGCCAGCTTGGCTTGGCCATGTCGGCCATCGCCATCGCCTATGGCTTGTCGAAGTTCTTGATGGGCCTGGTGTCCGACCGCTCCAACCCGCGCTACTTCCTGCCGTTCGGCTTGCTGGTATCCGCCGGGGTGATGTTCATTTTCGGTTTCGCACCCTGGGCGACCTCCAGCGTGACGATCATGTTCATCCTGCTGTTCATCAACGGCTGGGCCCAAGGCATGGGCTGGCCGCCAAGCGGGCGGACCATGGTGCACTGGTGGTCGCAGAAGGAACGCGGTGGCGTGGTTTCGGTGTGGAACGTGGCGCACAACGTGGGCGGTGGCCTGATCGGCCCGCTGTTCCTGCTGGGCATGGCCTGGTTCAACGACTGGCACGCGGCTTTCTATGTACCCGCTACCGTAGCGCTCGCCGTTGCGGTGTTTGCCTTCGCAACCATGCGCGATACCCCACAATCGGTTGGCCTGCCACCGATCGAGAAATACAAGAACGACTACCCGGAAGGTTACGACGCCAGTCACGAGAACGAATTCAGCGCCAAGGAAATCTTCGTCAAGTACGTGCTGCGCAACAAGATGCTCTGGTACATCGCCATGGCCAACGTCTTCGTCTACCTGCTGCGCTACGGCGTGCTGGACTGGGCGCCGACCTACCTCAAGGAAGCCAAGGGCTTCACCGTGGACAAAAGCTCCTGGGCCTACTTCTTCTATGAGTGGGCCGGCATCCCGGGCACGCTGTTGTGTGGCTGGATGTCCGACAAGATCTTCCGCGGCAACCGTGGCTTGACCGGCATGGTGTTCATGGCCCTGGTGACCGTGGCAACCCTGGTGTACTGGCTGAACCCGGCCGGCAACCCGACCGTCGACATGATCGCCCTGGTTTCCATCGGCTTCCTGATCTACGGCCCGGTGATGCTGATCGGTTTGCAGGCATTGGAACTGGCGCCGAAAAAAGCCGCCGGTACCGCCGCGGGCTTTACCGGCCTGTTCGGGTATTTGGGTGGTTCAGTCGCGGCCAGTGCAGCCATGGGCTACACCGTGGACCACTTTGGTTGGAACGGCGGCTTTGTGCTGCTGATCGGCGCCTGCCTGCTGGCGATGGCGTTCCTCGCGCCAACCCTGTGGCACAAGCAGATCGCCAGTCAGAGCCGCGAAGCGGTCGCCTGATCCAGCGCTGATCGACAGCGCTTGAGCCGCGCCTCCAGGTTCCGGTCTGGCATGGCGTGGCTGCGCAGGGCGTGGATGGTCTGCTCGACATAATCGCGAGTCGTGCCATAACGCCCGCAAGCGCTTTCAAACACCTGGCTCAGCACATGGTCCGGCAGGTTGCCGGCATAGCTGGGCAGGTGTCGCTCCAGCACGAAGCCCAAGGCTTGTACCCGATTGCCATTCTCTAGACGGCACGTCAGCCAGTGCGGACGATAGGACGGGACCGGCATCTCGCGCTGCCACAGCGCGAACAGCGAATCCTCGAGGTTCTCCTCCGGCAACCGGTAGGCGAATCCGCTGCAGGACCCGCCGCGATCCAACCCAAACACCAACCCTGGCAATTCCGGGGTGCCCCGGTGTTCGTGGGACCATAGATACAAGCCGCGATGATAACCATGGACCCGGCCACGCATTCGCTCCACCGCCGTGCATTCCGGACGCCAGATCAACGAACCGTAGGCGAACAGCCAGACCGGGCCGCCCTGGTGAAGGCTCATGGTCGATCGCATCGAGGCGAGCAATTGTTCACGGGTCAATTGGGCACCCAGCTCGAGCCGGGGCGGGTACAGGGCGCAGGTTATGGCGGATTCGATAGCGGTCATGGCCGGTAGCGGATGGCTCCTCGCGGGAAAATAGAGCGTCATGGCGTTGACGTTTGTGAGGATCAAGGCAAGTTAAATGCCATTACGTCCGCATATACGTTATCGGTATCTGGCCCGCCAGCTAAATACCGAAACGCAATATGGGAAGTTATATCGATGGGTAACGTGGCATCCGCTTTGGTGGCGAGGGGATTTATCCCCGCTGGGCTGAGCAGCAGCCCCAAACAAGGCACTGAGTGGGCCAGGAAGATTGAGTTCACTGCATTAGGGCTGCTGCGCAGCCCAACGGGGATAAATCCCCTCGCCACAAAAAGCTCAACTGAGCCTGGGCTGATAAGTACAGCTCAAGCCCGCGGCGCATACGCGAACACATCGGCGCGCATCTGATGGGCGTCCATGCCGGCTTCCACCAGCGCATCGAGCGTGGCGTAGATCATGGCCGGCGAGCCGCTGGCGTAGACGTAGACACCGGAGAGATCGCTGATGTCCTCGCACACTGCCTCGTGGAGCATGCCGCAGCGCCCCTCCCAACCACAAAGATCGCTGACGACTTTGTGCAGATACAGGTTTGGCAGCTTCTTCCACTCGTCCCAGTGTTCGATTTCATAGAAATCTTCCGGCCGCCGCACACCCCAATACAGATGCACCGGGTGCTTGAAGCCTTGGGCGCGGCAGTGCTCGATCAGGCTGTGCATCTGCGCCATTCCGGTGCCGGCGGCAATCAAAACCAGCGGGCCATCCGGGAGTTCGGACAAATGGGTGTCGCCGAATGGCATCTCGATACGCACATTGGGGTTGCGCTGCAGTTGCTCCAAAAGCGTTTGCGCACTGTTTTCGCGCACCAGCACATGCAATTGCAGGTCGCGCCCCGAGTGCGGCGCCGAGGCCAGGGAGAACGCCGACTTCTCACCGTTCTCCCGCTCGATCATCAAGTATTGCCCGGCGTGATAGCGCGGAGGCTTACCCGCCGGCGCACGCAAGTGCACCCGCCAGACATCGCCACCAACATCGGCGCACTCGATCACCTGGCATGCGAGAGTGCGCACCGGCAGCTCACCCGGCGACAGCACGCCATCCCACAGCAGCACGCAGTCCTCCAGAGGTTCGGCGATGCAGGTAAAGACCTCACCGTGGTCACGCACTTCACCGGCCTGCTCCACGCGACCTTCCACCAACAACGCGCCACAAACGTGACAGTTGCCGTTGCGGCAGCTCTGTGGGCATTCGTAGCCCAGGCGCCGCGCGCCATCGAGTATCCGCTCGGCCGACTCTATCTCCAGCACCGCACCGGAAGGCTGCAAGGTTACACGCATCAATCTATTCCTAACTGATTCCAGATGGCATCGATCCGTTGGGTAACGGCTTCATCCTTGACGATAACCCGGCCCCATTCGCGGGTGGTTTCACCGGGCCATTTATGCGTGGCATCGAGGCCCATCTTCGACCCCAGGCCAGACACCGGCGAGGCGAAGTCGAGGTAGTCGATCGGCGTGTTCTCGATCATCACCGTGTCGCGCTTGGGGTCCATGCGCGTGGTGATGGCCCAGATCACGTCATTCCAGTCCCGTGCGTTGATATCGTCGTCAGTGACAATAACGAACTTGGTGTACATGAATTGTCGTAAAAACGACCAGACGCCCAACATGACCCGCTTGGCGTGCCCCGGATACGACTTCTTCATGGTCACCACGGCCATGCGGTACGAGCAACCTTCGGGCGGCAGGTAGAAATCGGTGATTTCCGGGAATTGCTTTTGCAGGATCGGCACGAACACTTCGTTCAGCGCGACACCGAGAATCGCCGGCTCGTCAGGCGGACGACCGGTGTAGGTGCTGTGGTAGATCGGCTTGATGCGGTGGGTGATGCGCTCGACGGTGAACACCGGGAAGCTGTCCACCTCGTTGTAGTAACCGGTGTGGTCGCCGTACGGCCCTTCATCGGCCATTTCGCCGGGGTGGATCACGCCTTCAAGGATGATCTCGGCAGTGGCCGGCACTTGCAGGTCATTGCCTCGGCATTTCACCAATTCGGTACGGTTGCCGCGCAGCAGGCCGGCAAACGCATATTCGGAAAGGCTATCGGGCACCGGCGTGACCGCGCCGAGGATCGTGGCGGGGTCCGCGCCCAGGGCGACGGACACCGGGAATGGCTGGCCAGGGTGTTTTTCACACCACTCACGGTAATCCAGCGCGCCGCCCCGATGGCTCAGCCAGCGCATGATGACCTTGTTACGGCCGATCACCTGCTGGCGATAGATGCCCAGGTTCTGGCGGTCTTTGTTCGGGCCTTTGGTGACGGTCAGGCCCCAGGTAATCAGCGGCCCTACGTCGCCTGGCCAGCAGGTCTGCACGGGCAGCATGGCCAGGTCGACATCGTTGCCCTCGATCACCACTTCCTGGCAGATCGCGTCCTTGACGACCTTCGGCGCCATGGAAATGATCTTGCGGAAAATCGGCAGTTTGGACCAGGCGTCCTTCAGGCCCTTCGGCGGCTCGGGTTCCTTGAGGAACGCCAGCAGCTTGCCGATTTCGCGCAGCTCGCTGACGGCTTCCGCGCCCATGCCCAAGGCCACGCGCTCCGGCGTGCCAAACAGGTTGCCCAGCACCGGAATGTCATAACCCGTCGGGTTTTCAAACAGCAACGCCGGGCCTTTGGCCCGAAGCGTGCGGTCGCAGATTTCCGTCATCTCCAGCACTGGAGAGATAGGAACCTGAATGCGTTTCAACTCGCCGCGCTGTTCAAGCTGCTGCACGAAATCCCGAAGATCCTTGAATTTCATTGAGATGCCACCCCGAAAATAGGCGTACATCCTACCTGCTCTAACGCCCAAACAGCAGCCCGTGCGTGCGCGGCGGCGATCAATTGCCGGTTGACCCCAGCAACACCGGGGCAAACAGCGGGCTCAGCCGGGCACTACCGAGATCAGACAGATGGTCCTCGTCCTTGTACTGCGAGTAACCGTTGACCTCAATGCTGCAGACCTGCCCCGCACACATCAACGGGGTCGGGTCAATGACATGCACACCGGGATCGGCGCTACTCATTGAGTCAAACAAGGCACTGAGGAAATGTTGACGGGCCAAGTGCTCCTCAAGTGGGCGACCCAACCCTTCAGCTGAACGCCCAGCCCGCGCCAGGCTCGTCAATCTGCTGATAGCGCCCTTGCGCTGCAGCGGCACTTCCTTGAACAACCAAACCTGTACGCCCGCCGCCCTCAACATCGCGACCCGAGCCTTGAGCGCCGCAGCCATACGCGCCTCGGCTTCGGCCGTATTGTCGGAGGCGTTGAGCAATACCTTCTTGTCGCCGTCCTCACGGCCGTATACGTACAGACTCCAATTGGAAGCCAGCACCACATCCTTGATCTGCAGGTGACGAACCTGTTCCATGGTCTTTTCGTTGAAGTCCCTGCAGCGCTGGCGCAGGTCATCGCTGACGATTGGCGGACAGGCGCTCATGCTGTAAAGCCAAACCGGGCGCCCCTCACGCGTGGCATTGTCTTCAATCGCCGGCAACAGCGCAGCGGCGTGGCTATCGCCCCAAAACAGTTGGGTCGCCGGCGCCTCTTTGCGTTCGCCAACCAGGCAGGCCTTGTCCAGGTTCTTGTCAGAAGTCACGAGCATGCATTCCATCTGCCCAGCCTTCCAATCCCGCGCTTGCGCATACGCCAACGCCTTGCCGGTAAGGCGCTGGGGAAAGCCATCCGCTGAACGCACCACCGAACCTGTCACCGCCAGGGCGACCATGGCCAACAAACCGCCCACCAACACCGGCTTGCGCCCGGGCAACACGCGTTTTTCACGAAACGGAAGCTCTACGAAGCGCCAGCTCAACCAGGCAAGACCCAACGCCAACAGGATCCAGCCCACGGCTTCCAAATGCCCGATACCGTCGATGGAAACGGCATTGGCGTAGACGTAGACCGGCCAATGCCACAAGTAAAGGGAATAGGAAATCAAGCCAATCCAGACGAGCACCCTGGTACCGAGCAGTCGGGCGACCCAGCTCGAACCCTGCCCCCCAGACCATATCAGCGCAGTGGCGCCGAGGACCGGCAGTAAAGCAGCCCAACCTGGAAACGTCGTGGCCCTGTCAAAAGTGAACACCGCCGCCAGCACCGCTGCCAACCCGGCCACGCCCGCCAAGTGACAGACCCACGGCTTCGTGATGTGTCTCGGCTTTGGCAATACCGCAAGCATCGCACCGCACAACAGCTCCCAAGCGCGTGTCGGCAACGAGAAGAAAGCGACATCAGGTTTGCGGTCGATATAAGCGACGTTGAGCCCGAAGGAAATCAGCAATACGGCAAACAGCATCCAGCGCCAATGACGAACATGGCGCATCAACAACACCATCAGCAACGGGAAGAAAATGTAGTACTGCTCTTCGACGGCCAAGGACCAGGTATGAAGCAGCGGTTTCAGATCCGACGCTGGCTCGAAGTAACCGTCCTCACGCATGAACAAGATGTTCGAAATGAACAGCGACTGGTAACGAACCGTTCGGCCAAGCTCCGAAAAATCCTTGGCGGTCAGCAACAACCAGCCCAAGGCTAACGTCACCAACAGCACCAGGCTCAAGGCTGGGAGGATGCGGCGCGCACGTCGAGCCCAGAAGTCGACGAAACTGAAGCGCTGCGCACTGATCTCGCGAAACAGGATACCGGTGATCAAGAATCCGGAGATGACAAAGAAAACATCGACCCCGACAAAGCCGCCACTGAACGTGCTGAAGCCGAAGTGAAACAGTACCACCGGAATAACGGCCAGGGCCCTCAAGCCATCGATGTCACGGCGATTGCCAAACGTGTGCATAACGCTCCTTGTCGTTTGAAGTACAGACGTCAACAGCAAGGACACTGCTGGTCTTGGAAAGTTGTCCATTTTGATACATTCAGCCGAAAAAAAGGGCGCCCTGTGTGGGGCGCCCTTTTATGCGTAGCTTCGTGTTACTTGCGCTTCATCGACAGGAAGAACTCATCGTTGGTCTTGGTCGTTTTCAGCTTGTCGACCAGGAACTCGATGGCAGCGACTTCATCCATTGGATGCAGCAGCTTGCGCAGGATCCACATGCGCTGCAACTCGTCATCGGCGGTCAGCAATTCTTCGCGACGGGTGCCGGAACGGTTGATGTTGATGGCCGGGAATACACGCTTCTCGGCGATGCGACGGTCCAGGGGCAGTTCCATGTTGCCGGTACCCTTGAACTCTTCGTAGATCACTTCGTCCATCTTCGAGCCGGTCTCGACCAGCGCGGTGGCAATGATAGTCAGCGAACCGCCCTCCTCGATGTTCCGTGCGGCGCCGAAGAAACGCTTCGGTTTCTCCAGGGCATGGGCATCGACACCACCGGTCAGCACCTTGCCGGAGCTCGGGATCACGGTGTTGTAGGCACGGGCCAGGCGGGTGATGGAGTCCAGCAGGATCACCACGTCCTTCTTGTGCTCGACCAGGCGCTTGGCCTTCTCGATCACCATTTCGGCAACCTGCACGTGACGGGTCGGCGGCTCGTCGAACGTCGAGGCGACCACTTCGCCGCGCACGGTGCGCTGCATCTCGGTCACTTCTTCCGGGCGTTCGTCGATCAGCAGTACGATCAGGTGAACTTCAGGATTGTTACGGGCGATGTTGGCCGCGATGTTCTGCAGCATGATCGTCTTGCCCGCTTTCGGCGGTGCCACGATCAAGCCACGCTGGCCTTTGCCGATGGGTGCGCACAGGTCGATGACACGACCGGTGAGGTCTTCGGTGGAACCGTTGCCGGCTTCCATCTTCATGCGCACGGTCGGGAACAGCGGGGTCAGGTTCTCGAAGAGAATCTTGTTCTTCGCGTTTTCCGGACGGTCGAAGTTGATCGTGTCGACCTTGAGCAGCGCGAAGTAACGCTCGCCTTCCTTCGGAGGGCGGATCTTGCCAACGATGGTGTCACCGGTGCGCAAGTTGAAGCGACGGATCTGGCTCGGCGAGACGTAGATATCGTCTGGGCCGGCGAGATAGGAAGCGTCTGCGGAGCGAAGGAAGCCGAAGCCGTCCTGGAGAATCTCCAGCACGCCATCACCGGAGATTTCCTCGCCGCTTTTCGCGTGCTTCTTGAGCAGGGAGAAAATCACGTCCTGCTTGCGCGAACGGGCCATATTTTCTATGCCCATCTGTTCGGCCAATTCGAGCAGTTCGGTAATCGGCTTTTGCTTGAGTTCAGTCAGATTCATATAGGAATGACGTAATCATTTATGGAGGGGGGAAATTAAGCTTTTGGCTTAATGAGGCCGCGCCGCGGAGAAGGCGACAGGATCGCGTACTTGTTCGAAAGGAGAGCGTCGGCGACGGCTTGCAGGGGGCAATGGAGAAACCAGTGCGGGGCCGAATGTAACACCTCGATTTGCGAGCGTCTAGCCCCGAATAACGAAAAAGCCCCGCGATTTGCGGGGCTTTTGGCAGGACATTCGACGCTTAGATGTTGGCGTCGAGGAATGCCGCCAGTTGCGACTTCGACAGCGCGCCGACCTTGGTGGCCTCGACGTTGCCGTTCTTGAACAGCATCAGGGTCGGGATACCGCGCACGCCGTGCTTGGCCGGGGTTTCCTGGTTTTCGTCGATGTTCAGCTTGGCAACGGTCAGCTTGCCCTTGTAGGTCTCGGCAATTTCGTCCAGGACCGGAGCGATCATTTTGCAAGGACCGCACCACTCAGCCCAATAGTCGACCAGCACTGCGCCTTCGGCCTTGAGTACGTCAGCTTCGAAGCTAGCGTCGCTAACGTGTTTGATCAGATCGCTGCTCATGGAAATCTCCGGGGTAATCAGCAAAAAAACGTGGCCCATCATAGCTGCCCTTCCCAGGTTCAGGAAGCCGCAGTTGATTGAGTCTCGCTATGACGAACGATGGCTTTGGGTATCGCCGAGGTCATGGGGCAGCGGGCGCGACAAAGGAAATACCGGTACGCAGCGCAGCGTTACGTACATGTTCCTGCATGGCTTTTTGCGCCGAGGCCGAGGCTCGGCGGGCCAATGCACGAAGGATCTTGCGGTGTTCCTGCCAAGTCTCCATCGCCCGCTCCGCCCTGATGAACGGTAGCTTCTGGCTTTCCAGGAAGATGTCGGCGCTGGCGGTGAGGATGCTCAGCATGGCCTGGTTGCCGCTGGCCAGCAGGATGCGTCGATGAAACTCGAAATCCAGCTGGGCGGCCGCGTCGAAGTCCCCGGCCTTCAGTTCCCGGCGCATGGCCTCGACGTTGTCGTCCAACGCATCGAGTTCATCGGCGCTCAACGTCACGGCAGCCAATCCTGCCGCGAAACCCTCGAGGGCATAGCGTAATTGAAAGATATCCACAGGCGAGGCCTGGGCCGCGAAGGGCCAACCCGGTGTCGAGTCGCTGCGCGGTTCTTGCGCGGCCGATTGCACGAATACTCCCCGGCCCGGCTGCACGCTGATCATCCCCAGGGCACTCAACGATGAAAGCGCCTCGCGCAGGGACGCCCGGCTCACACCCAGTTGAACCGCCAGATCACGCTGCGAGGGCAGCGCGTCCCCCGGGCCGAAGCCCTCGTCGGCGATCAGTTTACGGATGGCTTGCAATGCCACTTCAGGAACGGCACGAGCGATGGAATTCATGATTTTTTCAGACAAACCGGGCCAGTGAGCGACTAGTTGTAATGCTATTCGCCGTGCCGGGCAAGTCGTGCCCCAGCAGGGTTCGGTGGCAAATGCCAACGCCCGATAAAGGTGCGAAACGCGGCCCAACTGTTCAGACCAGTAAGACCGCATCCCACCAGCAAAACCGTGGCTTTGACCCGATAAAACCCGCCTTGGCATGGCCTGTGCTCTGTCCGATCGCAGAAACCACACCATCGACTGCGGAGATTCACCATGATCCAGCGTTGCAGCGTCCTGCTCACTGCCCTGTTTGCCAGCCTGATGCTTTGCCAGGTGCCCGCCCACGCCGATGGCCTGGAGGATGTGGTCAAGCGCGGCACGCTCAAGGTTGCTGTGCCGCAGGATTTCCCGCCGTTCGGTTCGGTCGGTCCGGACATGAAGCCGCGCGGCCTGGACATCGACACGGCGAAACTGCTGGCCGACCAGCTCAAGGTCAAGCTGGAACTGACACCGGTCAACAGCACCAACCGCATCCCTTTCCTGACCACCGGCAAGGTTGACCTGGTGATTTCCAGCCTGGGCAAGAACCCCGAGCGCGAAAAGGTCATCGATTTTTCCAGCGCCTACGCGC
This sequence comes from Pseudomonas sp. HB05, assembly GCF_016756915.1. Lineage (NCBI taxonomy): Bacteria > Pseudomonadati > Pseudomonadota > Gammaproteobacteria > Pseudomonadales > Pseudomonadaceae > Pseudomonas > Pseudomonas sp. HB05. Next base: position 383,678 of record NZ_JAESPG010000001.1, on the reverse strand, counting down.
CGTTCTACCTGGCGGTGTTCGGTCCGCCTGATGCCGCCATCAACACCCTGGACGACCTCAAGGGCAAGACCATCAGCGTCACCCGTGGCGCCATCGAAGACATCGAGCTGACCAAGGTCGCCCCCGAAGGCGTCACCATCAAGCGTTTCGAAGACAACAATTCGACGATTGCCGCTTACCTGGCCGGCCAGGTGGACCTGATCGCCAGCGGCAACGTGGTGATGGTCGCTATCAGCGAACGCAACCCCAAGCGCGTCCCGGCGTTGAAAGTGAAACTCAAGGACTCGCCGGTCTACGTCGGCGTGAACAAGAACGAGCCGGCATTGCTCGACAAGGTCAACCAGATCCTCGCCACCGCCAAGACCGATGGCAGCCTGGAAAAGAATTCGCAGACCTGGCTCAAGCAGCCGCTGCCGGCCGACCTCTGACCGTCGCTTGAGAGGCTGAGCATGGCTTATCAGTTCGATTTCCTGCCGGTGGTGCAAAACACCGAGCTGCTGTTGCGCGGTGCGCTGTTCACCCTCGAGCTGACGGCCATTGGCGCGTTGCTCGGGGTCGGCGTTGGCATCGTCGGGGCCGTGGTCCGGGCCTGGAATATCCGTCCGTTCGCGGCGATCTTTGGCGTGTACGTGGAGTTGATCCGCAACACGCCGTTCCTGGTGCAGTTGTTTTTCATCTTCTTCGGCCTGCCGTCCCTGGGCTTGCAGATTTCCGAGTGGCAGGCGGCGGTGCTGGCGATGGTGATCAACCTGGGCGCGTATTCCACCGAGATCATCCGCGCCGGCATCCAGGCGATCCCGCGAGGGCAACTGGAAGCAGCAGCGGCGTTGGCAATGAGCCGCTTCGAAGCGTTCCGCCACGTGGTGCTGTTGCCGGCGCTGGGCAAGGTCTGGCCGGCCCTGAGCAGCCAGATCATCATCGTGATGCTCGGCTCGGCGGTCTGTTCGCAGATCGCCACCGAAGAGCTGAGCTTTGCCGCCAACTTCATCCAGTCGCGCAACTTCCGCGCCTTTGAAACCTACGCACTGACGACGCTGATCTATCTGTGCATGGCGCTGTTGATCCGCCAGTTCCTGAATTGGATCGGGCGTCGCTACATCGCCAGGAGCAGCCAATGAGCGATTTCACCTTCTGGGACGTGGTGCGCAACCTGCTCACCGGCTTGCAATGGACCCTGGCGCTGTCGCTGGTGGCGTTTATCGGTGGCGGCGTGATCGGCCTGCTGGTGATGGTCTTGCGCATTTCAAAAAGCGCCCTGCCCCGCAACATCGCCCGCACCTATATCGAGCTGTTCCAAGGCACGCCACTTTTGATGCAGCTGTTCCTGGTGTTCTTCGGCGTAGCGCTGGCCGGGGTGGAGATTTCTCCCTGGATGGCCGCGGCGATTGCCCTGACGCTGTTTACCAGCGCCTATCTGGCGGAGATCTGGCGCGGTTGCGTCGATTCGATTGCCCATGGCCAGTGGGAAGCCTCCGCGAGCTTGGCCCTTAACCCATTGGAGCAATTGCGCTACGTGATCCTGCCCCAGGCCCTGCGCATTGCCGTGGCGCCGACGGTGGGGTTTTCCGTGCAAGTGGTCAAGGGCACGGCCGTGACGTCGATCATCGGCTTTACCGAACTGACCAAGACCGGCGGCATGCTCGCCAACGCTACCTTCGAACCCTTCATGGTGTATGGCCTGGTCGCCCTCGGCTACTTCCTGCTCTGCTACCCCCTGTCCCTCAGTGCGCGCTACCTGGAAAGGAGACTGCATGCCTCTGCTTAGAATCACCGCCCTGCATAAATACTATGGCGATCACCACGTGCTCAAAGGTATCGACCTGAGCGTCGAGGAAGGCCAGGTGGTGGCGATCATCGGCCGCAGCGGCTCGGGCAAATCCACCCTGCTGCGCACCCTCAACGGCCTGGAATCGATCAACGATGGCGTGATCGAAGTCGACGGCGAATACCTCGATGCCGCCCGCGCCGACCTGCGTAGCCTGCGCCAGAAAGTCGGAATGGTATTCCAGCAGTTCAACCTGTTCCCGCACCTGACAGTCGGCGAGAACGTGATGCTGGCGCCGCAAGTTGTGCAAAAAGTGCCCAAGGCCAAGGCGGCCGAACTGGCGCGGCAGATGCTGGAACGAGTCGGGCTCGGCGAGAAATTCGATGCTTTCCCTGACCGCTTGTCCGGTGGCCAGCAGCAACGGGTAGCAATTGCCCGCGCCCTGGCGATGTCGCCGAAAGTGTTGCTGTGCGATGAAATCACCTCGGCGCTAGACCCGGAACTGGTTAACGAAGTGCTCAGCGTGGTGCGTCAACTGGCCAAGGAAGGCATGACGCTGATCATGGTCACCCATGAAATGCGCTTCGCCCGGGAGGTGGGTGACAAGCTGGTGTTCATGCACCAGGGCAAGGTGCACGAGGTGGGCGATCCCAAGGTGTTGTTCGCCGACCCGCAGACGGCGGAACTGGCGAATTTTATCGGGACGGTCGAGCCCGCCTGACGGTCGATGAAAGCTCTTGTGGCGAGGGAGCTTGCTCCCGCTCGATTGCGCAGCAATCGCAGAATCTGCCTGCCGATGTATTCCTGGTGTACCGGGTTGATTGGTTTTTGGGGCTGCTGCGCAGCCCAGCGGGAGCTAGCTCCCTCGCCACAAAGGCGCGTTGCAGCCTGCTCTGGCTCAAGGGTTTGGTTCAGGCGCGTTGGCGTAAGCGGTCGATCGTGGCAGGATGGCAAGGTTATCGACCGAGACTTTTTGACCATGCCGCCATCCCAAGCCAAGAATCTGTCCCTGATCGCTGCCATTGACCTGGGCTCCAACAGCTTCCACATGGTCGTCGCCAAGGCCCAGAACGGGGAAATCCGCATTCTTGAGCGGCTCGGCGAGAAGGTCCAACTGGCCGCCGGCATCGACGAAGAGCGCAAACTCAGCGAAGAATCGATGCAACGCGGGCTCGATTGCCTGAAGCGCTTTGCCCAACTGATCAACGGCATGCCCCTGGGGGCGGTGCGGATCGTCGGCACCAACGCCCTGCGCGAGGCGCGCAACCGTGGCGAGTTCATTCACCGCGCCGAAGAGATCCTCGGCCATCCGGTGGAAGTCATCTCCGGCCGTGAAGAAGCGCGCCTGATCTACCTCGGCGTTTCCCACACCCTGGCCGACACCCCCGGCAAACGCCTGGTGGCGGACATCGGAGGCGGCAGTACCGAGTTCATCATCGGCCAGCGCTTCGAACCGCTGCTGCGCGAAAGCCTGCAAATGGGCTGTGTCAGCTACACCCAGCGTTATTTCCGCGACGGCAAGATCACCCCGGCCCGCTACGCCCAGGCGTACACGGCGGCGCGCCTGGAAATCATGAGCATCGAACATGCCCTGCATCGCCTGACCTGGGATGAGGCCATCGGCTCCTCGGGAACCATCCGCGCCATCGGCCTGGCACTCAAGGCTGGCGGCCACGGCAGCGGTGAAGTCAACGCCGAAGGCCTGGCCTGGCTCAAGCGCAAGGTGTTCAAGCTCGGCGAATCGGACAAGATCGACTTCGACGGCATCAAGCCTGATCGCCGGGCGATTTTCCCGGCGGGCCTGGCGATCCTCGAGGCGATTTTCGACGCCCTCGAACTGCAACGCATGGATCACTGCGAAGGCGCCCTGCGCGAAGGCGTGCTGTATGACCTGCTGGGTCGTCATCATCACGAAGACGTCCGCGAGCGCACCCTGGGCTCGCTCATGGAGCGTTATCACGTCGACCAGGAACAAGCCGTACGGGTCGAGCGCAAGGCGCTGCATGCCTTCGACCAGGTGGCCGACGATTGGGACCTGAACGACGGTGTCTGGCGTGAACTGCTGGGCTGGGCGGCCAAGGTCCATGAAGTGGGCCTGGACATTGCCCACTATCATTATCACAAGCACGGCGCCTACCTGATCGAGCACTCGGACCTGGCGGGCTTCTCCCGCGAAGACCAGCAAATGCTCGCGCTACTGGTACGCGGCCATCGACGCAATATTCCCAAGGATAAATTCGCCGAGTTCGGCGACGACGGCATCAAGCTGATTCGCCTGTGCGTGCTACTGCGCTTTGCGATCCTGTTCCACCACATCCGTGGCACCCAGGAAATGCCGCAAGTGGCCCTGCGTGCCGACGGCGATCAGTTGGATGTGATGTTTCCTGACGGTTGGTTGGAAGAGAACCAACTGACCCAGGCCGACTTCGCCCAGGAAGCCGAATGGCTGACTCGGGTGGGGATTTTGCTGAACATTCACTGAGTCCAGCGACAACACAGATCTCTTGTGGCGAGGGGATTTATCCCCGTTGGGCTGCGCAGCAGCCCCAAAGCCTGGCACCGCGGTGCATCAGCTTCATTGGGTTCAATCTTCCAAGGGCTGCTGCGCAGCCCAGCGGGGATAAATCCCCTCGCCACAGCAAGCTGCCTCGCCACAAAAGCGAAGCCTGCCCCCCAACCGTCGAGCTTTTATCGCACCGCCAACACCGGGTTGCTCAAGCGCTCCAGCAAGGTCGCCTGGGCGCTGCGCGGGTTCTGATTGCCGGTCGGGGTGTTGCGGATATAGCGGCCATCCGACTGCAAACTCCAGCTGTGGGTGTTGTCGGTGAGGTAGCTCTCCAGCTCCTTCTTGACTCGCAAAATCAGCTTCTTGCCTTCCACCGGGAAGCAGGTCTCGACGCGCTTGTCGAGGTTGCGCTCCATCCAGTCGGCGCTGGACAAGAACATCTGCTCCTCCCCACCGTTGAGGAAGTAGAACACCCGGGTGTGCTCCAGGAAGCGCCCGATGATCGAGCGGACGTGGATGTTGTGGGAGACACCGGGGATGCCCGGTCGCAGGCAGCACATGCCGCGCACCACCAGGTCGATGCGCACACCCGACTGGCTGGCCTTGTACAACGCACGGATGATCTTCGGATCGGTCAGCGAGTTGAACTTGGCGATGATGTGCGCAGGCTTGCCGTCCAGGGCGAATTGCGTTTCCCGGGTGATCATGTCGAGCATGCCCTTTTTCAGGGTGAACGGCGCATGCAACAGCTTCTTCATGCGCAGCGTCTTGCCCATGCCGATCAACTGGCTGAACAACTTGCCGACGTCTTCACACAGGGCGTCGTCGGAAGTGAGCAGGCTGTAGTCGGTGTAGAGACGGGCGTTGGCGGCGTGATAGTTGCCGGTACCCAAGTGGGCGTAGCGCACGATCTCGCCGGCCTCGCGCCGCAGGATCAGCATCATCTTGGCGTGGGTCTTGAATCCGACCACGCCGTAGATCACCACTGCGCCGGCCGCTTGCAGGCGGCTGGCCAATTGCAGGTTGGATTCCTCATCGAAGCGTGCGCGCAGCTCGATCACCGCCGTGACTTCCTTGCCGTTTCGCGCCGCGTCCACCAGTGCATCGACGATTTCCGAGTTGGCGCCGCTGCGGTACAGGGTCTGGCGCACCGCCAACACATGGGGGTCCTTGGCAGCCTGGCGCAGCAAGTCGACCACAGGCGTGAACGACTCGAAGGGGTGCAGCAGCAAGATGTCCTGCTTGCTGACCACGCTGAAAATGTTCTCGCTGTTCTGCAGCAGTTTCGGGATCTGCGGGGTGAACGGCGTGTATTGCAGCTCCGGATGGCTGTCCAGGCCGGTAATGCTGAACAGACGTGTCAAGTTCACCGGGCCATTGACCTGGTACAACTCGGTCTCATGCAGGTTGAATTGCTTGAGCAGGTAGTCGGACAGGTGTTTCGGGCACGTATCGGCCACTTCCAGGCGTACCGCATCGCCATAGCGACGGGAGAACAACTCGCCGCGCAGGGCGCGCGCCAGGTCTTCGACGTCCTCGGTGTCCACCGACAGGTCGGCGTTTCGGGTCAGGCGGAACTGGTAGCAGCCCTTCACTTTCATGCCCTGGAACAGGTCATCGGCGTGGGCGTGGATCATCGACGACAGGAACACATAGTTGTCGCCCGGGCCGCCGACGTCTTCGGGCACACGGATGATCCGCGGCAACAGGCGTGGCGCTGGAATGATCGCCAGGCCGGAATCGCGGCCAAAGGCGTCGATGCCTTCCAGCTCGACGATGAAGTTCAGGCTCTTGTTCACCAGCAGCGGGAACGGGTGCGTCGGGTCGAGGCCGATCGGGGTGATGATCGGCGCGATCTCGTCGCGGAAATAGCGGCGCACCCAGGTCTTGAGCTTGGTGGTCCAATAGCGGCGACGGATGAAGCGCACCTGGTGCTTTTCCAGCTCAGGCAACAGGATGTCGTTGAGAATCGCGTATTGGCGATCCACATGGCCGTGGACCAGCTCGCTGATGCGCGCCAGGGCCTGGTGCGGTTGCAGGCCGTCGGCACCGGCCTGCTCGCGGGCGAAGGTGATCTGCTTTTTCAGGCCGGCGACGCGAATTTCGAAGAACTCGTCCAGGTTGCTGGAGAAAATCAGCAGGAATTTCAGCCGCTCCAGCAGCGGATAGGACTCGTCCAGCGCCTGCTCCAGCACGCGGATGTTGAATTGCAGTTGCGACAGCTCGCGGTGGATGTACAGGCTGCTGTCATCCAGGTTGGGGATCGCAATCGCTGGCGCTGGAGGCACCTCAGGCACGACCGGTGGAGCCGGCTCCAGCTCTGGCGGCGTTTCGGCGACCTGCTCGACCACGGGCTGAGCGTCTTTTACGGCAACTTCTGTGAGTCCTTCGGTATTCATCGCAAGTTCCTGGGAGGCTATTTCTGCTCTCGAAGCAATTGGGCGGCGCGCACGGCAAAGTAAGTCAGAATGCCATCAGCGCCCGCGCGTTTGAAAGCGGTCAGGGATTCGAGAATCACCCCTTCGTTCAACCAGCCGTTCTGTATCGCGGCCATGTGCATCGCGTATTCGCCGCTGACCTGATAAACAAAGGTCGGCACTTTGAACTCATCCTTGACCCGATAAAGAATGTCGAGATAAGGCATCCCCGGCTTGACCATGACCATGTCTGCCCCTTCTGACAAGTCGGCGGCCACTTCGTGCAGGGCTTCATGGCTGTTGGCCGGGTCCATCTGATAGGAGGCCTTGTTGGCCTTGCCCAGGTTCAGGGCCGAGCCGACGGCATCGCGGAAAGGACCGTAGTAGGCGCTGGCGTACTTGGCCGAGTAGGCCATGATGCGCACATTCACATACCCGGCCACTTCCAGGGCTTCGCGGATTGCCTGGATGCGGCCGTCCATCATGTCGGACGGCGCCACCACCTGCGCGCCGGCCTCGGCGTGGGACAGCGCTTGCCTGACCAGCGCATCGACGGTGACGTCGTTCTGCACGTAGCCATCTTCATCGAGAATGCCGTCCTGGCCGTGGGTGGTAAAGGGGTCCAGGGCAACGTCAGTGATCACGCCCAGCTCGGGGAAACGCTCGCGCAGGGCACGGGTCGCGCGTTGGGCGATGCCCTCCGGGTTCCAGGCTTCGGCGGCGTCCAGGGACTTGAGTTCAGCTGGCGTGACCGGAAACAGCGCCAACGCCGGAATTCCCAGCTCGACCCACTCGGCCGCCGCTTCGAGCAGCAGGTCGATGGTCAAGCGTTCCACGCCGGGCATCGAAGCCACCGCTTCACGACGATTCTCCCCGTCCAGCACGAACACTGGCAGGATCAGGTCGTTGGTCGTCAGGACGTTTTCACGCACCAGCCGACGAGAGAATTCATCGCGACGGTTGCGACGCAGACGGGTAGCGGGAAACAGACGATTGGCAGGGGTAAAGCTCACGGCAGACTCCTGAGCCCGCAGACGGGCGAGCGTGACAGTTATAAGCGGCCATTATGACGAACGTATGACAGTTGTGCGTAGGCGTGACCTGTAGTCGCAGTCATTGTCTTCTGTAGGAAATGTTAACGTCGAGACACATTTCGATACTTTCCTGAATGTGCCTGAAGGGTTAGGCTGCGCGTTCATTTCGCCAGCACCCAGACAATGCTCCAACAATTTCTGCATGACTTCGGCTACTTTGCCCTCTTTATCGGGACGTTCTTCGAAGGCGAAACCATCCTCGTGCTCGCAGGTTTCCTGGCGTTCCGTGGCTACATGGACATCAACCTGGTGGTGGTCGTGGCGTTTTGCGGCAGCTACGCGGGCGATCAGCTGTGGTATTTCCTCGGGCGCAAGCACGGACGCAAGCTATTGGCGCGCAAGCCGCGCTGGCAGTTGATGGGCGATCGGGCGCTGGAGCACATCCGCAAGCATCCGGACATCTGGGTGCTGAGCTTTCGCTTCGTCTACGGCCTGCGCACGGTGATGCCGGTGGCCATCGGCCTGTCGGGCTATCCGCCTGGCCGCTACTTGCTGCTCAACGGTATCGGCGCGGCGATCTGGGCCACGGCGCTGGCCGCCGCCGCGTACCACTTCGGCGCGGTGCTCGAAGGCATGCTGGGCAGCATCAAGAAATACGAATTGTGGGTGCTCGGTGCCCTGCTGTTGCTGGGCTTGGGCTTGTGGCTGCGTCGGCGCATCAAGAATGCGCGACTGGCCAGGAAGGTCCTTGAAGCCGAGCGCCAGGAACAGAGCCGGTCCGGCACACCTACGACGCCAAACGAATAAACCGGCTGCGGCAGCAATACAGCCCGATACCGCTGAGCAGGCAATAGCAGGACACCCCCACCCAGGCCAGCGGACTGGCCGGCCAAAGCCCGGTCATCGGTGCCAGCCACACCAGTGGCAGGCTCGAAGCCAGCCGCAGCAGTTCCAGCTTCAGCGCCCAAGGGCGATTCTCCAGGGCCACGCCCAACACGAACAGACCGAACGCCACCGCGCCCCCACCCAGTATCAGGGCGGCGGCCGGCAGGCGGTGTTCAAGGTTCATCAAATAGCTGCCCAAGGCAATGTAGACGCAGAACTGCAGCGCCACATATCCCTGCTGGCGGCTTTCCAGCGGCACCTCGAACTTGCGGAACTGGCCCAGGTCCGGCTTGTTCAGCGGATACTTGGCCGCGACATCCGCCGGCCGCCAACCGGTGGGCATGAACCAGATCCGCAGCTTGTCCCGCCAGCGCCCGGCCCGCCGCGCATCAGCCCACAATTGCGCATAAAACTGCAGGTTGGCCCACAACGGATTCCAGCTCGCCAGCGGCGTGGTCACGCCAAAGATCACCGGTTCCCGATCATCCTCTTCCTGGAAGCTGCCAAACAGACGGTCCCAAATAATGAACACCCCGCCGTAGTTGCGATCCATGTAGAGAGGGTTCTGTGCATGGTGGGCACGATGATTCGACGGCGTGACGAAGAACCACTCCAGCCAGCCGAGCTTGGGAATGTGCTGGGTGTGGACCCAGAACTGGTACAGCAGATTCAGCGCCGCGACGCTGATGAACATCACCAGCGGCACGCCCAGGACCGCCAGCGGCAGATAGAAAATCCAGCTCAGCAGGAAACCGGTGCTGGTCTGTCGCAGCGCGGTGGAGAGGTTGTAGTCCTCGCTCTGGTGATGCACCGAATGAGCCGCCCAGAGAATATTGCGCTCGTGCCCCATGCGGTGCAGCCAGTAATAACAGAAGTCGTAGAACACGAAGGCGAACACCCAGGTCCAGGCTTTATCGGCAGGCAGCTCGATAATTGCCAAGTGTTCCAACGCAAAGGCGTACGTCACCAGTCCAACGCCTTTGGTCAGCAGCCCCGTCGTGGTCGACAGCACCCCGGTACTCAAGCTGTTGATCGCATCCGCCAGGCGATAGTGGCTCACGCCACGCCAGTGATCGGCGAGCAATTCGACGGCAATCAGCACGAAGAAAAACGGCACGGCATACAGGATGAAGTTCATGACGCGACCTGGGCAGGCAAGGCGGGAGAAGTCGGCAGGTTAGGTGTAGCCGCCAGATCCCCCTATGGCAACGAGTGACAAATTAGTAGACATTTAACGCCATGAATCTGGAGAAAAGCCCATGAGCAAAAAAGTTGCAGTGATCCTTTCCGGCTGTGGCGTGTATGACGGCGCAGAGATCCACGAAAGCGTGATCACGCTGTTGCGTCTCGACCAGCGCGGCGCGCAGGTCCAATGCTTTGCGCCAAACATTGCCCAATTGCATGTCATCAACCATCTGACCGGCGAAGAAATGCCCGAAAGCCGCAACGTGCTGGTGGAATCCGCGCGCATCGCCCGAGGCGATGTGAAAGACCTGCGCGAGGCCAAGGCCGAGGACTTTGACGCGCTGATCGTGCCCGGCGGTTTCGGATCGGCAAAAAACCTGTCCAATTTCGCTGTCGAGGGTGCCGGCTGTACCGTCCAGCCGGAAGTCCTGGCGTTGACCGAAGCCTTTGCCGAGGCTGGGAAACCGGTAGGACTGATGTGCATCTCCCCCGCCCTGGCGGCGAAGATCTATGGCCCGGGAGTGAACTGCACCATCGGCACAGATGCCGACACGGCCGCTGCCGTGACCAAGATGGGCGGAAATCACGAGGAATGCCTGGTCACCGATATCGTCGAGGACACCGCGCGCAAACTGGTCAGCACACCCGCCTACATGCTGGCCAGGAACATCAGTGAAGCGGCGTCGGGCATCAACAAGCTGGTGGACCGGGTGTTGGAGTTGACGCACGAGAACGATGCCTGACTTGCCTACCCCTTTCCTGTGGGACCTGTGGGAGCGAGCGTGCTCGCGATAGCGGTGTGTCAAGCGATGCATATGCAGCAGGACGGACGCAATCGCGAGCAAGCTCGCTCCCACAGGGGATCCACGAGAATCAGGACAAGCGAGCCAACCGCGTCAGGATCCGATCCAGCGCATTGGCAAACCCTTGCTTGTCCCGCTCGCTGTACGCCGCCGGCCCGCCGCCCATATGACCCTGTTCACGCAAGTCGGCGAACAGGTTGCGCACCGCCAGTCGATCGCCCATGTTCTGCGCGTCGAACTCCTTGCCCCTGGGGTCCAGGGCGGCGACACCCTTCTTCACCAGGCGATCGGCCAGTGGCACATCGCTGCAAATGACCAACTCGCCGGGCACGGCATGCTCCACCAGGTAATCATCCGCCGCATCAGGACCGCTCGGCACCACGATCAGCTTCACCAGGGCCAGGCCCGGTTTGATCTGCGGTTGCCCGGCCACCAGCACCACCTCGAACTGGCGCTTCAAGGCGAACTTGACCACCAGCTCCTTCGCCGCCTTGGGGCAGGCGTCTGCATCGATCCATACGCGCATCGAGTGGTTTCCTCTATCTAAAAAGCATCGCGAGCAAGCTCGCTCTCACAGTGACAGCCTACATCCTGTGGGAGCGAGCTTGCTCGCGATTATGAGCGCAGCGAATGCGGCCGTTCAGGAAACCTGGACCCGACGTTTCTCCACCATCCAACTGCGCCCGTACAACACAACGATCGCGGTAATCGCCACAGCCTGGGCCGCCAGCGAATAAGCATCGGCATGAATGCCCAGCCAATCGAAGTCGAAGAACGCCACCGGCCGTGTGCCAAAGATGCCGGCTTCCTGCAATGCCTTCACGCCATGACCGGCGAATACCACCGACAGCGCACACAGCAACGCAGCGTTGATACTGAAGAACAGCGCCAGCGGCAGTTTCGCCGAGCCGCGCAAGATCACCCAGGCCAACCCCACCAGCAACACCAGGGCCGACGCGCCGCCGGCCAGCACCGCGTTGTGCCCGGCGGGACCGGCCTGCAGCCATAGGGTCTCGTAGAACAGGATCACTTCGAACAGTTCGCGGTAGACCGAGAAAAACGCCAGGATCGCAAAACCGAAACGGCCACCACCGCCCACCAGGCTGCTCTTGATGTAATCCTGCCAGGCCGCTGCGTGACGTCGGTCGTGCATCCATACACCCAGCCACAGCACCATCACGCTGGCGAACAGCGCTGTCGCGCCCTCGAGCAATTCCCGCTGCGCGCCGCTGACATCAATCACATACGCGGCCACTCCCCACGTCGCCAGACCGGCAAGCAAAGCCAATCCCCAGCCGATGTTGACGCTGCGCACCGCCGATTGCTGGCCGGTGTTGCGCAAGAACGCCAGGATCGCCGCCAGGACCAGGATCGCTTCCAGACCTTCGCGCAGCAGAATCAGCAAGCCGGAGATATAGCTCAACGACCAGCTCAAGCCATCGCCACCCAACAGGCCGGCGGATTCCTTCAATTTCGCCTTGGCCGCGTCCAGGCGTTGCTCGGCCTGCGCCACCGGTAGGCCGTCCTGCAGGGACTGACGGAACGCCATCAGGGCCTTTTCGGTGTCCTTGCGCACATTGGGGTCGACGTTATCGAGCGAGCTTTCCACCAGCTCGAAACCTTCCAGGTAGGCCGCTACCGAGAGGTCATAGGCTTGGTCATGATCGCCCGCACGGTACGCCGCGATGCTTTTATCCAATGTGGTGGCGGTGTAGTCGAGCAACTGCCCCGGCCCACGCTGCACTTGTGGCGGTTGGGCGCGCTGGGCACGGAACGTCGCCGCCGCGCCAGGACCTTGGGCAGCCAGGACTTCAGCCGGGGTCTGGCGAGCGAGATCGGCGAGGTTGTACGTCAGCTCGCCTTTAGCCGCGGCCGGATCAGCGCTGAAACTGGCAATGTAAGTGGCCAGGTCCCAGCGTTGCCGATCATCGAGTTGATCGGCGAACGCTGGCATGTCAGTGCCTTCAACGCCCATGCCCAAGGTGTTGTAGATCGCATAAAGACTGAGCCGATCAAGACGCTGGCCGTCACGCAGGTTCGACGGCGGCGGCTCCAGGCCGACGCCGGCCGGACCGTCACCGGCGCCGCTGTCCCCATGACAGATCGAGCAATTCTGCGCATACAGCGGCGCGCCGCGTGTCGGGTCCGGCGTAATGATCGGCGCCTGGCTGACTTCGTACGCTACCGCGAGCCTTGCGCCCAATTGCCGCGCCATGCGAGCCACGTCGCCGCCCTCCTGGCGCTCGGTAATCGCCTTGCGCAAGGTATCGATACCTTGGGCCAACTCAGCTTTTTCCGGCTTGGCTGGCAATTCGGCGATCAAGCCTTCCAAGACCCCGGTGAACTCCAATTGCTCGCGGTATTCGGAATCGTCTATGACCTTCCCCGCCTCGACAGTCGCCGGGTAATCCGCCCCGATGTAATCCAGCAGATGCAGCGCCTTGGGAGCGCCTTCGACGGTATCGGCCAGCAAGTCGGCGCTGCACAGCGCCAACAACGGCAGCGCTAGCCAGGCCAGGAAACGAAACGGGGCAGTCATGAATGACTCTCGATTGGAAATAAGAAGTAACACATTGTTCACTTCCAATGCGCTTGGCTCAAGTGCCTATGTGTTCAAGCAACGCTTTTTCATCGGATATTCACGCTTTGGAGGTGACATCACAAAAACATCATTTAGGGATTAAAAAGCCACTACTCCGACCGAAGCGCTGTTTATAATGCGCCGCCTTCTTATCAACAGACGGCATAAGCGCTCCTCGCTCCGAGGAACCGACGGCGCCCCCAAGGCCTGTCCGTGGATCGCCTCAGCCCGACCCGCACACCCAGGCTGCTATTCAGGGAAGAAATGTTCATGGCATCCCGTGCCGTTTTTTCGGTCGCCCTTGGTGCGATCACCTTGCTGTCCGGCTGTTCAGCCTTCCGCAACTACGACAGTGAGCTGGCCCAGACCAATCAGCAACTGGCCTCCGGCAACGTCGACGCCGCATTGACCCTGTTGGAAAAGAACAACGCCAGCCAGGACAAAGACCTGCTCTATTTCTTCGAAAAGGGTGAACTGTTGCGGGCCAAGGGTGATCTGTCCGGCAGCCAGACAGCCTGGACCAGCGCCGACCAACAGGTCGGACAATGGGAAGACGCGGTCAAGCTCGACACCGCCAAGTACCTCGCGCAGTTCGGCAGCTTCCTGGTCAACGACAAGGTCCGGCGCTACGAGGGATATGACTACGAAAAGGTCATGCTCACGACGCAGATGGCCCTGAACCTGCTGGCCGTGAATGATTTCGACGGCGCGCGGACGCAAATCAAGAAGACCCACGAGCGCGAAGCGGTGATTGCCGACCTGCGCGACAAGGAATACCTCAAGCGCGAGGAAGACGCCGAGAAGCAAGGGGTCAAGACCGAATACAAGGACCTCAAGGGTTATCCGGTCGCCAGCCTGGACGCGCCGGAAGTGGTCAGCCTGAAGAACAGCTACCAGAGCGCGTTCAGCCACTACCTGGCGGGCTTCGTCTATGAAGCCTTGGGCGAGAAAGACCTGGCTGCGCCGGGTTATCGCAAAGCCGCCGAGCTGCGTCCCAACACCCCGCTGCTGGAGCAGGCCCTGCTCAATCTGGACAAGCCTGCCGCCAAGGGCGACGACAGCGATATCCTGATCGTGGTGCAGAGCGGCCTGGCGCCCTCCCGGGATTCGATCCGCATCCCGCTGCCCTTGCCCATCAGTGGCAACGTGGTGATCACGCCGCTGTCGTTCCCGCTGATCAAGCCGGACACCTCCACCGCGACCTTCGCCCAGATCGGCGTCGACGGCCGTCAACTGGACCTGACCCAGCTCAACAGCACCACCGCCATGTCCCGCCGCGCCCTGCGTGATGACATGCCGGGGATCATCCTGCGCACAACCGTGCGGGCGGTGAGCCGTGGCGTGGCGCAGAAACAGATCAACGAAACCAATCCCTTGGCCGGCCTGGCCGTGGGCATTACCTCGGCCGTACTCGAAGGGGCCGACACCCGGACCTGGCGCACCTTGCCGGACTACACCCAAGTGGTGCGGCTGCGCCTGAAGAAAGGTGAGCACCAGGTCACCTTGCCAAGCGCAGTAGGCGGCTCGGTGGTGAAGGTCAAGGTCGATCAGCGTTACCAGGTCATCACCCTGCGAGCGGTGGGCAACCAGGTTTTCGCCGGCGGCCTTGCGGCCCAGGTCATCCCGAGCGCCAATCCCACCGCCATCGCCCTCAAGCAACCCTAAGAACGGAGTCTTGTTCACATGCGTTTAAAACTGATCGCCGTCGGCGCCCTGGCCTTGCTGGCCGGCTGCGCCACCCCACCGCCACCGGAGCCGGGCAGCGCCGCCAGCAAGGTTGTGGCGATGGGCAAGACCAAGAACATCGTGGTCGGCGCCATGCGCGTCGCCCGGGAAAACGGCTACCTGACCGTCAACGTGCAGTTGAGCAATACCAGCTTCAATAACAAGAACATGTACTACCGCTTTGCCTGGCTGGGGCCGGAAGGTTTTCCGATCGCAGAAGAGGAAAGCTGGAAAAGCCTGACGCTGTACGGCGAACAGACCCGCTTCCTGCCGGCCATCGCCCCAACGCCCAAGGCCGTGGATTTCCGCTTGGAAATCAATACCCCTTGAGATGCGAAAAACTGTGGGAGCGAGCTTGCTCGCGATAGCGTTCGTTCAGCCTGAATGGTTCGACTGGTACTGCGCCATCGCGAGCAAGCTCGCTCCCACAAAAGTTTGAGTGACGCCTTATCCTTTATTCAGTTTCGAGAGCCCACACATGTTCCTACGCATCTCCTCCCTCGCCCTCGCCGCCCTGCTCGTCAGCGGCTGCGCCAACAACTCGCCGGTACTGGGCAACAAGAACATCAGTTATGGCGACACCAAGGCCGTGGAAACCGTCACCAATGAATTCGGCTCCACCGACCTGCAGATGATCGCCGAGTCGATGACCCGCTCCCTCGCCCAATCCGGCGTCCTGCAGGGTCGCCCGGTGGTTCAGGTCTATGACGTGAAGAACAAGACCAGCGAATACATCGATACCCGGGAAATCACCACCAGCATCAAGACCCAGCTGATGAAGACCGGCGCGGCGCGTTTTGCCAGTGACAACAACGCCATGGACAGCCAGGTCGACCAGCTCAAGTTGCAGAACCAGAGCGGCTTGTACAAAAAGAGCACCGTGGCCAAGACCGGCAACATGATCGCGGCCAAATACCGCATCGAGGGCTCCATCAGCTCCATCGTCAAGCGCAGCGAAGACTACAAGGACGTCTTCTACAAATTCAGCCTGCAACTGATCGACGTCGAAAGCGGCCTGGCCGAATGGATGGACGAAAAAGAAATCCGCAAGACCACGGAGCGATAAGCCATGCGCACATGGATCGGCATGATGGCCCTGGCTTGCGCATTCACTGCGCAAGCGGCCCCAAGAGTCGCGGTGACTGACCTCGCCTATCAGGAGCGTGTGGAGGAGTACATCCACACGGTTTCGGCCCAGAACAATTTCCAGGCGAACGGATACGCCGCCAGCGCCTCGTCGAGCTACGACGAAATGGAGGCCACCAGCAGCTACATCGAACAGGGCGAGCTGCGCAAGTTCACCGGTGATATCAAGGGCGAGATCCTGCGCAGCGGGATGTTCCAGTTGGTGCAGGGCACGCCATATACCGCATCGTCGAAGGGCGACGTCTACGACGTGATCAAGCGGATCAAGGCGGGGAACTTCAAGGGCGCCGACTACGTGCTGTTCGGCACCGTGTCGGACATCGATTTCACCCGTGACATCAACGAGCTGGGCACTGCCGACAGCTACTCGGCGGTGCTTGCCCTGACGTTGGTGGCGGATTTCAGCCTGATCAATACCAAGACCTTTGAAATCACCTCGGCCTTTACCGCCATGGGCGAAGGCCAGGACACCAAGCTGATGAACCACCGGGACGTGCACATCAGCCTCAATCGTCCACGGGTCGTGCGCGAAGTTTCCAAGGCGCTGGGGGAAGACGTGGCGCAGCAGTTGAGCGAACAGCTCGGCGGCCCGATCCGTGAACAGGCCGGCGAACCTGTGCAGCGCAACAGCCTGCCGCGGGATACCGCGCCGGTGATCCTGCGCTGATCAACATCGTTGGGGGTGCTTTTTGTGGCGAGGGGATTCATCCCCGTTGGGGTGCGAAGCAGCCCCAGACATTCTGCGAGCGCTGCGCACTCGAACGGGGATGAATCCCCTCGCCACAGAAGCGTTCTGATACAGGCTTTGACTACACCGCAGCCTTGCGAATCGTCGCCAGCAAACCCGCCGCGCCAATGAACAGCCCGGCAAAGGTCCGGTTCATCCGTCGTTGCTGCTTAGGGGTACGCAACAGACGCAGCACCCTGGACGCCAGCCCGGTGTAGCCGGCCATGACAATCAGGTCGACGCAAACCATTGTCACGCCCAGGATCAGGTACTGCTTGACCAAGGGCGCGTGGGGATCGATGAACTGCGGCAACACGGCGAGCATGAACACCAGGGCCTTGGGGTTGCTGATGTTCACCAGGAAACCGCGGAACACCAGTGCCAGGGGCTTGCCGATGGGCCGAACGGCTGCATCGTCGCTGAGATCACCGGGGATCGCCCGCCATTGCTTGATACCCAGGTAGACCAGATAGGCCACGCCGAACCATTTGATGGCGTAAAACGCGGTGGCCGAAGCGGTGAGGATCGCGCCGACGCCTGCCGCGACGATCGCGATTTGCAACGCCAGGCCCAATTGCAGGCCCAAGGCATTCCAGTAGCCACGCCAGAAGCCGTACTGCAGGCCACTGGACATCGAGGCAATGGCCCCGGCGCCCGGCGAAAGACTGATAACCCAACAAGCGGCGAAGAACGCCAGCCACGTTTCTAGCAACATTGCACACCTCAGCTCGGATCCGTCGAAACGAATAAGCTAATGCGCCGCCGTTGGGATAACCACCGATTTTTTCGTGCACCAGCAAATAAGGCTATTCGACGAACCCGCCAACCGGAAACGCTTCGCTGCCGCGCCAACGGCGGACCGAGCGCTGGAAGAACAACGTATTGGGCACTTGCACCATTGAGCTTCCGGTCCCGAGCTCCTCGGGTTCGATCAACGTTGTGTAGAGCAGATTGATCGCCACCACCCGGCCCTTGATGCCTGGCTTGTCGGTGGCTTCCACCAGCTCGACCACGTCACCGAGGCGGAACGGCCCGACGGTGTAGATCAGAATGGCGCACAGCAGGTTCGACAACACGCTCCAGATGGCGAAGAAGGCCACCGCCGCCACGGCAACGAACCCCGACAGGGCCGTCCACAGAACCGTGGCCGAAACGCCCAGGCGCTCCAGTGCCACCAGCACGGCGCTGCCCATGATCAACCAGCGCAGCACACCGCGCAGGATGATGACCAACTGGGGCGGCAGCGGGTAGCGCTCACCCAGGCCCGTGAGCGCACGCGCCACGAAACGCTGGGCCACGTAACCTACCAGCAAGATCAGCAGGACTTGCACACCGAGCCAGATCGGCTCGATCCACATGACAGGTATGGGCAAGGACAACGCTTCCATCAGGACAGCGCCTCCAGCTCCGCTTGCAAGTTTTCCAGCAACTCCAGGGCCTGCATCCACGCCTCCTCAAGCTCCGCTTCCCGAACCTTCAGCCTGGCCTGCTCAGCCAGCAAGTCACGCAGCTCATCTTTGCGCGCTGCCTCGTAGAGACCACTGTCACCCAGGCTGGTTTCGATTTTCTGAAGTTTTTCATGGAGCTTGCCCAACTCGGCCTCGAGCTTGTCGGCCTCGCGCTTGTGTGGCGCCAGTTGCTGACGCAACGCCGCGGCGGCCTGACGCTGGGCTTTCTTGTCGGTCTTGTCCGGATTGACCGGCGTGGTGCTGACCGGTGCGTTGCGCTGGCGATAGTCCACCAGCCAGCGCGCATAGTCTTCAAGGTCACCGTCGAACTCTTCGACTTTACCGTCCGCGACCAGGAAGAAGTTGTCAGTGGTGCTCTTGAGCAAATGCCGGTCGTGGGACACCACCAGTACCGCACCGCTGAACTCCTGCAACGCCATGGTCAGCGCCAGGCGCATTTCCAGGTCCAGGTGGTTGGTCGGTTCGTCGAGCAGCAGCAGGTTCGGCCGGCCCCAGGCGATCAACGCCAGCGCCAGGCGAGCCTTTTCACCACCGGAGAAGTTCAGCACCGGTTCGTCGATACGCGCCCCGCGGAAATCAAAACCGCCGAGGAAATCCTTCAGCGTCTGCTCGCGCTCGGTCGGGGCCAGGCGCTGCAGGTGTAGCAATGGGCTGGCCTTGGCGTCGAGGGAATCCAACTGATGCTGGGCGAAATAGCCGACCACGGTGTTTTCACCGCGTGTCAGGCGCCCGGCCAAGGGCTCAAGCTCACCTGACAGATTCTTGATCAAGGTCGATTTACCGGCACCGTTAGGCCCCAGCAGACCGATCCGCGCGCCGGGCGTCAGTTGCAACTTGACCTTCTCCAGCACGGTTTTGTCGCCATAGCCCAGTCGCGCATCGGACAGGTCGATCAGTGGGCTGGAAATCTTCGACGACTCGCGGAAGACAAAATCGAATGGCGAATCGACATGGGCCGCCGACAGCTCTTCCATCCGCTCCAGCGCCTTGATCCGGCTCTGCGCCTGGCGGGCTTTGGTGGCCTGGGCCTTGAAGCGAGCGATGTAGCTTTCCATGTGCGCGCGCTGCGCCTGCTGCTTCTCGTAGGCTTGTTGTTGCTGCGCCAGGCGCTCGGCCCGAGCCCGCTCGAAGGCACTGTAGCCGCCGCGATACAAGGTGAGCTTGCGCTGGTCGACATGGGCGACGTGATCGACCACGGCGTCGAGGAAATCTCGGTCGTGGGAGATCAGCAGCAGCGTGCCGGGATAGCCCTTGAGCCAGTCTTCGAGCCAGATGATGGCGTCGAGATCCAAGTGGTTGGTCGGTTCGTCGAGCAACAGCAAGTCCGACGGGCACATCAGGGCTTGCGCCAGGTTCAGGCGCATCCGCCAGCCGCCGGAGAAATCCCCGACCTGACGGTCCATCTGTTCGTTGGTGAAGCCCAGGCCGGCCAGCAATTTACGAGCGCGGGCGTCGGCGGTGTAACCGTCGGCGCTGTCGAGCTCGGCGTGCAGGCGGGCTTGGGCGCCCCCATCATGCGCGGCTTCGGCTGCGGCCAGGTCACGCTGGACCTGACGCAGGCGCACGTCACCGTCAAGCACGTAATCCACCGCCAGGCGTTCGAGGGTATCGACCTCCTGGCGCATGTGGGCGATGCGCCAATCGGCCGGCAGGAAGCAATCGCCGGAGTCCGGGTGCAGCTCGCCACGCAGCAAGGCGAACAGGCTCGATTTGCCGGCGCCGTTGGCACCGATGAGGCCGGCTTTGTGGCCGGCGTGCAGGGTCAGCTCGGCGTCTTCTAGCAGACGTTGCGGGCCACGCTGTAAAGTCAGGTTCTGAAGTCGAATCATAATGGCGGCGGAGTCTACCAGCTTCGCTCGCAACTGGCGCGAGTAGCACGATGTCCTCTGATCTGTGGAGCTTTTCCCTCGACCTCTACGCCAAGCCTGGCGTGGAGCCCGCATGCCTGGCGCTACAGGCAGCCGGCGCAAATGTCTGCCTGCTGCTCTGCGGGCTATGGCTGGAACAGCGTGGCGTGACGTTCGATGAACAGCGGCTGGAGCAACTTCGGAACCTGGCGGAACCGTGGGATGAACAGGTCGTACAGCCATTGCGTGCGCTGCGCATTCAATGGAAAGAGGCTGCCCTGGAGGATGCAAGGCTCAATGGCCTGCGCGAGCAGATCAAGCGTCTGGAGTTGGAAGCCGAGCGGCAACTACTCGATCAATTGGAGACAGTGACCAAGGGTTGGCCGAAGGAACGACATGCAGGCGCGGGTCAATGGTTGCAAAGCGTGGCGGGAAACGCCGGCCGCCTTCACCACGACGCGCTGCATCAGCTGCGCGTCGCGGTGTCCGACACTTAGGAAGCGCGGGGTGGAGTGCTGCCCGATGCCACGGTAACGCTCGGATTCACAGCCGGTGCCGGCGTGCTGGCCGTTGGCGCGGGAGTCGCCGTAGGAGCGGGCGCTGGCGCGGCAGGCTTGGCAACCGGAGCAGTCGCTGGTTTTGCAGCGGCAGGCTTTTTCACGGCAGGCTTGGTCGCTGCTGGTTTTGTGGCGGGTTTGGCAGCGGCCGGCTTGGCCGTTACGGGTTTGGCCGCCGCAGGTTTGGCGGCTGCTGGTTTGGCTGCAGGTTTCGCCGCAACCTTGGCAGGCGCTTTGGCTGCAGCTGGCTTGGCTGCCGATTTCGCTGCAGGCTTGGTCGCTGGTTTGGCCGCAGCGGTTTTTGCCGCAGTTGACTTGGCTGCTGCAGGCTTCGCAGCAGCTGGTTTGGCAACTGCTTTAGTGGCAGGTTTGGCAGCAGCGGTTTTGGCGGCTGGCTTGGCGGCGACTTTTGCAGCGGGTTTGGCGACAGCAGGTTTCGCAGCCGTGGCTTTCGCAGCAGGCTTGGCCGCCGTCTTGACGGCCGGCTTGCTCGCCGCTGGTTTTACTGCACTGGCAGCAACCGGTTTTTTAACAGCAGGTTTGGCAGCTGGCTTGCTGGCAGCTTTTGCCCCAGCCTTGGCGGCTGGCTTGACGGGCGCCTTG
The DNA here is from genome assembly GCF_016756915.1 of Pseudomonas sp. HB05. Lineage (NCBI taxonomy): Bacteria > Pseudomonadati > Pseudomonadota > Gammaproteobacteria > Pseudomonadales > Pseudomonadaceae > Pseudomonas > Pseudomonas sp. HB05. The sequence goes on along the minus strand of NZ_JAESPG010000001.1, from coordinate 362,428 downwards.
GCTGGCGTTTTTGCAGCGGCAGGTTTAGCCACGGGTTTCTTGGCCGATACAGCGGCAGGCTTCGCAGCACGAAGGCTCAGTGCCTTGCCTACGGCTTCCTGGACGCGACCGACACCCTGGGCCAGTTTCAGGCTTTCCTGTGCGTCACGCTTGAGCTGCAGGATGTAGGCGCGGGTTTCGGACTGACGATCCTTCAGGGAGTCGAGCAGGTCTTCAAGTTCTTTCACGGCGTCTTTTGCCTTGGCTTGTGCCTTGGCCTTGCCAGCGGTTGCCGCGTCTTGCAGTTTGGTGCGCGACTTGTGCAGTTTTTCCTGCGCCTTGCCGCGTTGTTTTTCCAGCTTGGCGAGCAATTTTTCAGCATCAGCCAGAGCTTGGGAGCAGGCATTTTCCAGATGCTCGAGCAAGCTGCCCGACAGTTGTTGGAGCAAGTGCAACGGAGTGTTTACAGGCTTCTTGGTGGCCGACATGGTTTACCTCCTGACTGACGTGAGTGCGGCTCATACTAGACCTCTGCTGCAACCGCCGCTAGGGCATGTTGACACTACACATGGCGTTGCGTTGCAAGTCGCAAAAAATCTTCTGCGGCATTGTCACGGCCATGCGCTTGCACAGATATCGACACTGGCATAATCCCTCGAATCGAGGCCGGAGTAAGCACACATGTCGCGTCACCTTTTTCTACTCTTTTGCTTGGTCTTCCCTATGGCGCAGGCCGCGGAGAAAACCAACGCAAACGATGCCCACGACCTGGCCTACAGCCTCGGCGCGAGCCTTGGCGAACGCTTGCGCCAAGACGTGCCCGACTTGCAGATACAAGCCTTGGTCCAAGGCCTGCAACAGGCCTATCTCGGTAAGCCGCTGGCCCTGAAGGACGAGCGCATCGAACAGATCCTGGCCGAACACCAGGCGCAACTGACCGCGCAATCGGCATCACCCGAGACCCAAGTGGCGTTGAAGACCGAGCAGAAATTTCTCAACGATGAAAAAAGCCGACCGGGCGTCCAGCAACTGCCGGATGGGATCCTGCTGACCGAACTCAAGTCCGGCAACGGCAGCAAAGCCGGCCCTCACGGCAAGGTCCAGGTGCTGTATGTCGGTCGGTTGCCGGACGGCACGGTATTCGACTCCAACCATCAAGCGCAGTGGTTCAACCTCGATAGCGTGATCGACGGCTGGCGCAGTGCGTTGCCGCAGATGCCGGTGGGTGCGAAATGGCGGTTGGTGATTCCGTCGGCGCTGGCCTACGGTGCCGAAGGTGCAGGGGATGTGATTCCGCCTTTCACGCCACTGGTGTTTGAAATCGAATTGCTCGGCGCGACGACCTGAAGCAAAAAAAAACGGTGCGCAATGCGCACCGTTTTTCGTTTACCGCGAATCCCTCAAGCCTGGACCGCAGCCTCTTCCTTATGGGCGTTGTGCAACACTTCGATCAGGCAGTCTTCCAGCTCGAAACGCTCGTGGAGCAAGCCACCCAGCTCCTTGAATTTTTCCGCCACGCATTTGCCTTCGTCGCAGAGATCATTGAAGGCCAGCAATTTTTCGGTGATGACGTCGATGCGCGGATAAATCGTGTCGGCCAACTCCAGGCCACGCTTGTCGTTGAAGGCCTTGGCCTCGCCCGTCAGTTGTTCGTATATCTCGAAATGACCGGCAGACACATAGTCGACCAGCACACCGCAGAAATCCTGCAAGGGTTTGCGGCTTTCGCTCAGGGCTTCAGGCTTGGCGCCGAGAGCATCATAGGCCCGAACCAGTTCGTGACGCTCCTGCAACCAGCGGTCGATCAGCAGATGCACCCCACCCCAGCGTTCCTGAGCATTCTGACAACTTTCGAGCATGGTGATTTCTTCCCTTCTGAGTCATGCCCCTCGCAGCCTGAAACACACCTGGATGACCAGGAACACGCCAGGTACAACATGATCGAGTGGCACAATTCCAATGATACGTGCGGGCCAGATTATGCCCGCACGACAACCGCTTCAAGGTACGCAGGAGATAAAGTTCATACAAGTGTTTAATCCAGCACCCTGACCAACTGCGACGTCTGGTCGCTGAAAGGGCGGACCAGGGCATCCCAGGCCAGGCGCAACAGCAGGTAGGCCATCGAAATGGCCAGGGCAAGAAAAAACAGCAGGCTCCACTCGGGCAGGCTCAGATCGAATAACGTCCAAGTGACACTTGTGCAGTCGATAGCGCCCTCAAGCACATGGCTCATCGCATGCCACCACGAATCCGCTCCCTTCAACCGGGCAACGCAGTCAGGCAAACCCTCAACCGAAGCGCTCTGCACCAAGACCTGACGCCACGCCAGCATCAACCCTGCGGACGCGAATACCACCCCTGCGGTGGCATAGACAACACTGCCCTTTCGGCCAGGACCGTGCACGCAAGCCCCAAGGCAATTCACCAGGAAAATCGTCAGGCATAACCGCTGCAAAATGCACAAGCTGCACGGGGTCAGGCCGACCGCATATTCCAGGTAACTGGCGATACCCAGAGCCAGGGCTGCGGCAATGGAAGCCATGAGAAACAAGAAGCGTGAGCTGGCCAAAGACATGGCGGTTCCGTAACAGAAGAGACAAGCTGTTACGGTAGAGGAAAGCCGTCGGGCCTTTCAAGGCAGGCCCGTGCGGACACTTCACCAAAGGTGTAGGGAATTCCCGACAGACACAACGGGACTTGGCGCAGTTAGCTGTAGGACTTTACCGAAGACAGCACAATACCGTCGCTACAGCGACTAGATTGCTGCTTAAACGACCTGCGCCGGAACTGGCAGGGGTGCTGCAAGCAAACGCTCGTCCAACAACCCCAACCCCTCCTGGAAGAGCTGGTTGCTACGCTCCGCATCCCCCAGTTGCGCCAGCAACCGCGCAAGCTCGGCGCAAGCCTCGGGGTTGCGCTGGGCCCGCAAGCTGCTTTCAAGATAATCCCGGGCCTTGCCCCACAAACTGTTTTGCAGGCACAGGCGCCCCAGCGTCAACAGCAGGCTTGGGTCCGTCGGATGGTCCTTGAGCCAGCCCTCTGCCGCCTGCAATTGACGGGTTGGATCCGCACCGCGAACCAAGCCGTACAGGCGTGCCAGGTGACTGTCGTACTGGCGCTTGAGGGCGGTGCGCAACACGTCTTCCGCTTCTACTTGGGCGCCCAGCTGCCGGAGCTGTTCGGCATAGGCCAACACCAGTGCCGGCTCCTGGCGTTGTGCGGAACTCAATTGTTGCCAGGCGCGGTTGAGCGACTGCAAGCCGACGCTGCCATCGGCTTCGCGGTGTGCCGCCAGGGTGAGGTTTTCGCCCCAGGCACGACGCTCCAGCTCGGCCAGTTCGGCGGCGGGCAGCACCTTGTCCTTGCGCAGCTCAGGCAACAGCCTGATCACCGCCGACCAGTCACCGCGCTGTTGGTGCAAACGCTGCAACTGACGCAGGACCTGCACGTTATGCGGATGGCGATCATGCATGGCTTGCAGCGTATCCAGAGCACCGTCGGTGTCGCCCCGGTCCGTCTGCAACTGAGCGTGTGTCAGCGCGATGGCCAGTTCCGCCTGGGGCTGACGCTCCAGGGCTCGCTCCAGCAAACTGTCGCTTTGCTCATAAAGACCTTGTTCGTTGGCCGCACGGGCGGCACCGAGGTAATACAACAAGGGTTGGCGCTCGGCTTCGGCCGCACGGTGCAGGTGCCGCTGGGCGCTGGCCCAGCGACCTTCAGCCAGGTCCAACTGGCCGTGCTCGATGGCGACTTGCACGCGACGACTGCGGTTGCGGCGCGACCACGGATTGACCACGCCAGTGGACGTGGTGACCAGCCCGATCAAGGCGCTCACGCCCCGCCATACCAGCCAGAGCACAGCCAGCAATGCGAGGGTGACCCAGAGACCGGCTTCGTAACGAAAGTTCTTGTACGCCACGAGCACGTAACCCGAATGCTCGGCAATCGCCACGCCCAGCACGGCGGCGACAGCGATGACCACGAACAGAATCACGTAGAGGCGTTTCATGGCGTGGTCTCCTGCCCGCCAGCCTTGGGCATCGGCTTGACGGAATCTTCGGCATTCACGTTGCGACGTTCAAGGTAGGCCTGGACCGCGCTCAACGTGCCGGTCAGGTCCGGCGTGACTACAGTGACCGGCGACTTGCTCAGCTCGACGACGCGCTCGAGCATGATCCTGCTTTGCGGGTTGTCCTGGTTGAAGTTGTTCTTGAGCACATCCCGCGCTTCGGCCAACGCCTGGGTGTAGACCGGCGCCTGGCCGTTGAGAGCGGCCCATTGCGCCTGCTCCAGCGCCAGGCTCAAGGCCAGGCGCACCTGCATCAAGCTCTGCCCGGCCAGGAGTGGGCGAACGTTTTCATCGGCATTGAAATCGATGCGGATGTAGCGGGAGATCTGATCCCACCACTGCGCCCAACGGCTGGCACCATCGCCATCGGCGGTCAGGCCCAACAGGGATTCACCGCGATCCTTGTACTCGGGCGCCACTTCTGAAAGCTGCAGTACCTGGTCGCGCAAGGCACCCAACTGGAGGAACAGGCCGGTGCGATCCGGTTGTTCGGTGCTGCGCAGCGCGGCGAGAGTCCTGGCCAGTTGCTCGCGTGCGGCGAACGATCCCGGATCGTTTTGCTCGCGCAGGATTTCATCCGCGCCCTGCACCAATGCCTGGGCGCTGCTGATGTCTTGCAGTGCGGAAAGGCGCAGGCTGGCCAGGCGCAACAAGTGTTCGGCTTCAGCCAGGCGCCAATCCTTGCGGCTGGCACCGAGCACGGTTTCCAGGCGCTGGTTCAAGCGCTGCTGATCGCCCTGCAACTGCGCGACCTGGCGGCGCCGCTCTTCCAATTCTTCAGCCGCGGGCAACTGCTCCAGGCGCTCACTCAGGCGTTGCTCATTGAGCTTGAGGCTCTGGGCCTGGTCATTGAGCGTCTGGACCTGGGCAGACTGCTGCTGGGTGTTGGCTTGCAAGTGGCGCACTTGCCACACGCCCCAGCCACCCACCGCCACGCCGGCGGCGCCCAACAACAGCGCGACAATCGCCAGTCCGTTGCCGCGACGCGGCGCAATCGGCGCCTTGGCGTCGAGCGGAGCATCGAGCGCTGGCTGATCTTGATCTTTTGGCAAGGCTGTTTCGCTCACGTGTCCATCCTTTGCATTAGAAAACGGCACGGATTGTTCCCGTAACGCCGCCAGCAAAGCCGCGGCGCTGGCGCCACGGCAATCCACAACTGTCCGAGCCCCGGCGGCACGCGCCATCTCGGCGACCCTGGGGCTTGGCACGAACAACGGTAGCCGCGCCAGGGCGGGCCACGCTTCACCGGCCAACCGGTGCAGATGCTCGAAGCTCTGCCCACTGCTGACCACCAGGGCGTTCAAGCGTTCCGCTTCAACCTTCGCCGGCAAAGCGTCCTGGCCATATTGCGGCAGGCCGCGCCGGTACAGCTCCAGGTAATCGACACTAGCACCTTGCTCGCGCAAACGCTCTGCCAGCAAACCGCGCCCGCCTTCACCGCGCACGATCAAGACGCGTGGGTCAGGTCGGTCGATAGCCTGTCGCAACGCCGCAAGCTCAAGCAAGGCCTCGCTGTCGTCGCCATTATCGGGATAAGACACGCCAAGGCCGGCGTCGGCAAGAATCTGGCCGGTCGCAGCCCCCACGCTGAACCATGGTTGGTCCGGGGGGTGTGGCCAATATTGGCGCAGCAGTTCCACGCACAACCGTGCAGCGGGTTTGCTGACCACGATCACGGCACAATATTGATCCAAGGCCTGGAGGGTCGCCTGCCCTGGCGCTGAAAGGGGAATCGGCTCGATATCCAGCAATGGCAGGCTGCTGCTGTAGACACCGGCATCCGCCAGGACAGCCGCCAGCGCGCGCGACTCGTCCGCTGGACGGGTAAGCAGCAGGCGCCAACCTGTCACGCGGGGCCTGCCTCGCCGTAGACTTTTTTGAGGATGTCGTCAGCGCCTTGGCTCAGCAGGTCTTCGGCGACCCGCACACCCAGCGCCTCGGCATCGCGCCACGGTGCCCGGGCTTCAGCGCTGAGCAGCGTGCCGCCGCTCGGATCGCCGACCAGGCCACGCAACCAGACTTGCTCGCCCTCGAGCACGGCGTAGCAGGCAATCGGCACCTGGCAGCCGCCATTCAGATGTTTGTTGAGGGCGCGTTCGGCGAATACACGGATGGCGGTGTCTTCGTGGTGCAAAGGCGCCAGCAAGGCGTGGATTTCATCGTCGGCGCTGCGGCACTCGATCCCTACCGCACCCTGCCCGCCAGCCGGCAGGCTGTCGTCGACACTGATGGCCGAGGTGATGCGGTCTTCGAAACCCAAGCGGATCAAACCGGCGGCGGCGAGGATGATCGCGTCGTACTCGCCGGCATCGAGCTTCGCCAGGCGGGTGTTGACGTTGCCGCGCAGGAAACGGATCTGCAGATCGGGACGACGGGTCAGCAACTGAGCCTGGCGACGCAGGCTGGAAGTACCCACCACACTCCCGGCGGGCAGTGCATCAAGGCTGGCATAGGTATTGGAGACGAACGCATCGCGCGGGTCTTCCCGTTCGCAGATACAGAAAAGACCCAGGCCCAGGGGGAAATCCATGGGCACGTCCTTCATCGAATGCACGGCGATATCGGCTTCGTTGTCCAGCAAGGCCGTTTCCAGTTCCTTGACGAACAGGCCCTTTCCCCCGATCTTCGACAGTGGCGAATCCAGCAGCTTGTCCCCGCGGCTGACCATCGGCACCAGCGTCACGATCAAACCGGGATGGGCCGCTTCCAGGCGGGCTTTGACGTATTCGGCCTGCCAGAGGGCCAAGGCGCTTTTACGGGTGGCGATGCGGATCTCGCGAGGGGACATGGATCAATCCGTACTTAAAAGATACGGCAGATAATAACAGCTCAGCCAAATCCGCTTTGATTTGAATCACGACCCCGAGGCCTCCCTGGCCGCCAATCCTGGAAACAGAACCCATCGAGGCGTCGTGCTAAAGCTGCTGCATCATCTTGCGCACACCCGCGACATGCCGCCGGCTGACAATCAGTGCATCGCCGTTAAGCCCTTTGAGGTACAACTGGAAATGCCCATGGGGCGTGCGCTGCAACCGCTCGATGCGTTCACGCGCCACCAACGCGTTGCGGTGAATGCGCACGAACCGCTCGCCGAACTCGTCCTCGAGGGCCTTGAGTGGCTCGTCCAGCAGCACTTCGCCGCTTTCGTGGCGCAACGTCACGTATTTATGATCCGCAATGAAATAGACCACCTGGTTCAACGGGATCAGTTCGATCCCCTTGCGCGTCCGCGCACTGATATGGCTGCGAGGACCGCTGCCACTTTCGGCGGCAGGACGGGTCAGCGCCGCCAGTTGTGTGCGGTTCGGCCGCTCTGCCTTGCGCAGCGCCTCTTCCAGCGCCTCAACGGAAACAGGCTTGATCAGGTAGCCCACGGCGCCGGCCTGCAATACCTCGGGGGGAAAGTCATCCCGAGTGGTGCAGAACACCACCGCGGGCGGGGACTCGCGCTCGCACAGCTTCGCCGCGACCTGCAAGCCGTCCAGGCCAGGCATGCGAATGTCGAGCAGCACGATATCCGGCTTGTGGCTGTCGATAAGGGCCAATGCCTCTTCGCCATTGGTGGCGCTCGGCTCCAGGACACTGTAACCCTCGAGTTCACCGAGCAATCGGCTCAGGCGCTCGCGGGCCAGTGGTTCGTCGTCAACGATCAGGACATTCATATTGCGCTGGATTCCTGCGTGAGTCTCGCACAAGGATAGCGTAGACAGGGGAAGTGACATCCGTCACCGCGATCCACGCTAAGACTCGTCCGAGGGCCAAAAAGTGCCGCGAGGCGGTTGCCTATCTTTACCAGCGCTTGCCGACCGATGCTCGAGGCCTGTTGTCGCACAGCGTCGCCACAGGGTTTGTTAACAATCGATTTGACCAATATGCACACCCCCTTGCTTGGTGCATCCGATGCGTCCAGGTGAAAAAGCAAAGCCTTACCGTCCACTGTAGACGGTTGCCGCGACGATATTGCTCAATCGAAAAATATCGTTGTGCGAAAAACCCTTTGGATCCGTTGGCGTTCGCTGCGAAAAACCTGGCGACCACTGCCAGCGCCAGCCCCGGCAACCCTGCTATCATCCGCCACAGCCTTCAACCGCTACTTTTTTCCAGCCGATCACGAGCGAATTCATGAGCACTGACAAGACCAATCAGTCCTGGGGCGGCCGCTTCAGTGAACCCGTCGACGCCTTCGTCGCCCGCTTCACCGCCTCCGTCAACTTCGACCAGCGCCTGTATCGCCACGACATCATGGGCTCGATCGCCCACGCCACCATGCTGGCCAAGGTCGGCGTGCTGACCGATGCCGAGCGCGACAGCATCATCAATGGCCTGAAGACCATCCAGGGCGAGATCGAGTCCGGCCAGTTCGACTGGCGTGTCGATCTGGAAGACGTGCACATGAACATCGAGGCGCGCCTGACCGATCGCATCGGCGTGACCGGCAAGAAGCTGCACACCGGCCGCAGCCGCAACGACCAGGTCGCCACCGACATCCGCCTGTGGCTGCGCGATGAAATCGACCTGATCCTGGCCGAGATCACCCGCCTGCAAAAAGGCCTGCTGGAACAGGCCGAGCACGAGGCCGAGAGCATCATGCCCGGCTTCACGCACCTGCAGACCGCGCAACCTGTAACGTTTGGGCATCACATGCTCGCCTGGTTCGAGATGCTCAGCCGCGACTACGAGCGCCTGGTGGATTGTCGCAAGCGCACCAACCGCATGCCCCTGGGCAGCGCTGCGCTGGCCGGCACCACCTACCCGATCGACCGTGAGTACACCGCGCAACTGCTGGGCTTCGATGCCGTCGGCGGGAACTCGCTGGATAATGTCTCGGACCGCGATTTCGCCATCGAATTCTGCGCCGCCGCGAGCATTGCCATGATGCACCTGTCGCGCTTCTCCGAAGAACTGGTGCTGTGGACCAGTGCGCAATTCCAATTCATCGATCTGCCCGACCGCTTCTGCACCGGCAGCTCGATCATGCCGCAAAAGAAAAACCCTGACGTACCGGAACTGGTACGGGGCAAGAGCGGCCGGGTATTCGGTGCGCTGATGGGCCTGTTGACCCTGATGAAAGGCCAGCCACTGGCCTATAACAAGGATAACCAGGAAGACAAGGAACCGCTGTTCGACGCGGCCGACACCTTGCGCGATTCGCTGCGGGCTTTCGCCGACATGATCCCGGCCATCAGGCCCAAGCATGCGGTCATGCGCGAAGCGGCCCTGCGCGGCTTCTCCACCGCTACCGACCTGGCCGACTACCTCGTGCGCCGTGGCTTGCCGTTCCGTGATTGCCACGAAATCGTTGGCCATGCGGTGAAGTACGGCGTGGACACTGGAAAGGACCTGGCGGAAATGAGCCTGGACGAACTGCGCCAGTTCAGCGACCAGATCGAGCAGGACGTGTTTGCGGTGCTGACCCTGGAAGGTTCGGTCAATGCCCGTGACCACGTTGGCGGAACGGCGCCGGCGCAGGTCAAGACAGCCGTGGTGCGAGGCCAGGCTCTGCTCGCCAGCCGCTAACAGCTCAAAGCCAAAAGCATCGCGAGCAAGCTCGCTCCCACAGTAGATCTTCGGTAGACGCATAATTGCGAACATTGGAGATCCAACTGTGGGAGCGAGCTTGCTCGCGATAGCGCCCTTCAGAGCAGCAAAAGTATCACTTCTTGGCGGAGATCCTTGCCAAAAACGCCGGCATCTCTGCCTCCCTGTCCGCCGCTATCCGCTGCACGTGCGGGTTCTGCCCCATCCGTTCCATCAAGGCTTTCGCCTTTGGCATATCGGCCAGCAGGTCGATATCGAAGACTTTCTTGCCCACCTGCAAGACCAGCGACAGGCTGTAGTAGAAGTACAAGTCGGCAACGCTCAGGGTCTCACCCGCCACGTACGGCGCGAATTTTCCGTGCCGGCCGAGGGAAGCGAACCCCAGCAGCAATTCACCCTTGGCCTTCTCCTTGACCGCATCCGGCACCGGCATGCCGAAAAAAGCCTCGGCGTAGCAGGCACGTCCAGGCAACTCGATGTACAGCTCGATTTCCCGGCACAAGGCCAACACCTGGGCCCGCTCGAACGGATCGGCGGGCAACAAGGCCTTGCCTGGCTGGGTTTGCTCGAGGTATTCGAGGATCACGCTGGTTTCGTTGATAAATCCCTGCTCGGTCTTCAGCACCGGCACTTTGCCGCGAGGGCTGATGGCCAGCGCTTCGGGAGTCTGGGCCCCCACGAACGGGATCTCTTCGAAGGGCAGCCCCTTCTCCAGCAGCGCCAGCTTGACCATGTTGTAATAATTGCTGACACAAAAACCATAAAGCTTAAGCATTCCATAGCCTCCAGGCCGTACGGGGGTTGGCAGCCTTGGGTTATAGCCCGCCGACGCATTTCGCGCCAGGCGCATCACCCCGCTGAATGCAGGTAAACTGGCGCCCTTTCCCAAAGGAGCCTGCCATGAGCGAGCCGACCGACATTGACAACGACGAGGAAGAATTCGTCGAGAACACGCTGATCCAGGCCATTGAAAACCAGATCGAAAGCGACAACCCGCCAGCGGCCAAGGCCACGTTCAACAAGCTGACCCTGGTGGGTTATGAGCGCGACGAGATCCTCAACCTGATGGCCCACGTGCTGGCGGTGGAAATCGACGCGATCCTGGAAGAAGACCGCCCGTTCAATACCGAGTGGTACGAAGCCGCGTTGCGCGCCCTGCCCGAGCTGCCGCCGGAAAAGAACTGAATCGACAAGCACAGCTGCTCTTTGTGGCGAGGGGATTTATCCCCGCTGGACTGCGCAGCAGGCCCAAAATGGTAATGAATCCATTTTTTAGGGCCGCTTCGCGCCCCAGCGGGGATAAATCCCCTCGCCACAAGGGACTTGCCTGGACTCGCTACAAAAAACAAAAAAAGCATGACACTGACACTGGACAGCTCGGCCAAGTGCGCTCACCTTAGTGACGCTGTCGTCCAAATTCCTAGAAAGTCTGGAGTCCTTATGTCGCTTACCCCTGAGCTGGTTGCCGAACTGGAAATCCTTGCACTCTTCAACCTGGACAGTTCCCAGGAAGGCCTGAAAATTCATCAGACCGCTGCCCCCAAAGCTATCGCCGCTGCCCAACGGCTGTTTGAAAAAGACTTGATAGACCAACCCGATGGCGGCTACCTGACCAGCCTGGGGCGTGATGCCGCGCAAAATGTGCAAACTGTCCTGACAATACTCCGCGCCGAAGAAACCGCCTGATCTCTCCCCGCCCACGGAAATCCCCTTCCTCGGGATTTCCGCAGGCGTACAGGCTTCTTGCGTAAAAATCCTGATTTCAAAATCATTTCCAGCTCAAGAATTCCAAGAGACGGGCGCTAACCTGCCATCACCTGTGTTGTTCCCCACGTTCGACGCCGCGAGCCGGTTTGAGCTGACATGACCCGCAATCACGAAATACGCCCCGATCTGGACGAGGGAATCGACCGCAAGGTCCTGAGCCAGTTGCGCGCGCGTTTTCTCAAGCTCAACTCCGTACGCATGGAGCGTGCCCTGGAAGGTCTGTCGACCCGCCAGCAAGGCGTGCTGACGCTGCTTCCCCTGTTTTTTCACGTCAACCATCCGCTGCTGCCCGGCTACGTCTCGGGGAGCACGCCCGCCGGGTTATCCAATTACGAACCCGACGCCAACGTCCTCGCCGAAGCCCAACGCCTGACCCGGTCGTTTTCCTACAAGCCGCGCCATGGCAGCAACCCACCACGGCCGATCCTTGGCCTGTTCCTGATGGGCAGCCTCGGCACCCTGGCCCAGGCCGACCAGAGCGATATGGACGTGTGGGTGTGCCACGGGCCGGACCTGAGCGACGATGAACTGGCCGAGCTGCGCAAGAAATGCCAGTTGCTGGAAATCTGGGCTGCGACCCAGGGCGCTGAAGCGCACTTTTTTCTCATCGACCCGGCGCGATTCGTCCGGGGCGAACGGGACAATCAGCTCAGCTCCGATGACTGTGGCACCACGCAACACTATTTGTTGTTGGACGAGTTCTACCGCACCGCGATCTGGCTGGCCGGGCGTACGCCGATCTGGTGGCTGGTGCCGGTCTACGAAGAAGAAAACTATGAGCAATACACCCATACGCTGATATCCAAGCGTTTCATTCGTGCAGACGAAACCCTGGACTTGGGACACCTGGCCTACATCCCGCCGGGAGAATTCATCGGCGCCGGGCTCTGGCAGTTGTTCAAGGGCATCGAATCTCCCTACAAGTCCGTGCTCAAGCTCCTGCTCACCGAGGTCTACGCCAGCGAACACCCAACGGTGCGCTGCCTGAGCCTGCGCTTCAAGCAGGCCGTATTCGCCAACCGCCTGGACTTGGACGAGCTGGATCCATACATGGTGGTTTATCGCCGGATCGAGGAATACCTCAACGCCCGTGGCGAACCCGAGCGCCTTGAGCTGATCCGGCGTGCGCTGTACCTCAAGGTCAATCGCAAGCTCACCGGCCCGGTTCGCAGCAGCGGCTGGCAGCGCAACCTGCTGGAACGCCTGGCCCGTGAGTGGGGCTGGGATCAACGTCAACTCGCCCTGCTGGACAGCCGCAGCCAATGGAAGGTGCGCCAGGTCAGCAATGAGCGGCGCGCGCTGGTCGGCGAGCTGACCTACAGCTATCGCTTCCTGACCCAGTTCGCCCGCACCGAAAAGACCGTCAGCCTGATCAACAAGCGCGACCTGAATGTCCTCGGTCGTCGGTTGTACGCGGCCTTCGAGCGCAAGGCCGACAAGGTCGAATTCATCAATCCTGGAATCGCCCCGGACCTGGCCGAAGACACCCTGACCCTGGTCCAGTCGCCGAACAAGAAAGAACCGGGGCAGAACCAGTGGGGCTTGTACAACGGCAGCCTGAACGCCCTGGAATGGGAAAACTTCGCCCCCATCAAGCGCAGCCGCGAATTGCTTGAATTGCTCACCTGGTGCCATCGCAACGGCGTGATCGACAGCAGCACGCGCCTGGCGCTGCACCCCGGCGAAAGCGACCTGAGCGAGTTTGAACTGTTCAACCTGCTGGGCAGCCTGCAACAGGCCATCGCCCTGCCCCTGACCACAGTCGACGAAGAGCAGTTGCTGCATGCCAGCGTCCCCAGCGAAGTGCTGATCCTGGTGAACGTCGGCGTCGACCCGCTCAAGCATCATCGCGACCTGAACATCCTGATGACCACCGAGCGCACCGATTCCCTGAGCTATGCCGGGGTGCGGGAGAACCTGGTGCTGACCCTCGACCAGGTCACGCTCAATAGCTGGAATGAAGTGCTGGTCACCCGCTTCGACGGCGAGCATGCGTTGCTCGACTGTTTGCGCGATTACCTCAACGATCTGCCGGCGACACGGCACCAGCCACGCTTGCAGGTCCGCTGTTTCTGCCACAACCGCGCGCAGTTCATCGCGCGACGGGTCGAGGAAGTTATCGAGACGGCCCAGACCTTGCTGCTGAGCAGACTCAACTATCGCTACCTGCTTCAGGTCCAGCAGCACTACCACGTGCTGGAATTGGTGCCGGGCCAGGTCAACCACGTGGCGCTCGGCAGCCTGTCGGCGCTGATGGATTATCTGGGCGAAGAATTGACGGCCTATAGCCCGCTGAACTTGGACGCGATGGCGCTGGAAGATCACGACGTAGCGCTGATCCTGCCCATGGGCCAGCCCGAGTGCATCCAGGTGTTCTACCGGGTCTATGAAGAAGAAGCCGAGCTGTACGTGCTCGATGAGTTCAATGCGTTGTGGCAGCAACGCTTGCCATTCCACGATGAACAAAGCCTGCTGGTGCCGCTGCAGCGATTCCTGCAATCGGTACTTTACCGCCGCGATGCCTTGTTACCGATGGACGGGGCGCAGCCCCTGCCCTTGGAAATTCTCTATTACCAACTCTTGCCTTCTGGCAGCGGACGGGCCCGGCGTGTCGAATCACGGCAATCGCCGCAAACGCCGGTCAACAAGTCGTTCTATGACGTACAGGCGATCATCGGCAAAGCCGCGCACGGCCAGGTGCACGTCACCCTCTATTGCGATCAGCGCGAATTTTCGGAGCTGGAACATGGCGACCAATTGTTCCGCGTGGTCGCCAGGGAAATTGTCGGCCAGCGCCGCGAGGCCGAGCGCTATCGCTGCTACATCACCGACCTGGACCTCTCGGGCCTGGTGGGTGACAGCGCTTGCTCAAGCAATTTGTTCCTGCGCTACAAGGCGGACCTGGAACGCGCGCTGAACGAGGCGCTGAACCAGGTCTGAGACGGGGTCAGAACGCGCAGTCGCCGCCATTGACCGGCTGCGACTCGACTTCCAGCAAGGTCAGTTTCAGCGTCTTGCCGCCCGGGGCCGGCCAGTCGATGTGCTGCCCGACCTTCAAGCCCAGCAAGGCGCTGCCCACTGGCGCAAGAATCGAAATCCGCCCCTCGTCCGCATTGGCGTCCTGTGGATAGACCAACGTCAGGTGATAATCCTTGCCGCTGCTTTCCTCGCGGCAGTGCACCCGCGAATTCATGGTCACGACATCGGCAGGCACTTCATCGTGTCCCACCAGGGTTTCGGCGCGATCCAGTTCGGTTTGCAAGGCGACCACGCCTGGCAGCGTTTCATCCAGGCTGTCGATCAAGCGCTCCAGACGCTGTACGTCCAGGCGAGTCAGGGTGATGGAAGGTGCGGTCATGGTCCAGGCAGACTCCTTTCTTCTGCACGAAAAAAGCAAAACCCCGCCACATAAAGACGGGGTTTTCACGCGCCTCGATGAGGTGAGGCGTTGCTGGACACTACCACAGCTCAAAAAATATACAACCCGAGGAAGGCTCGCCCTGCCCATGGGCAACACAGAACCCTTGTGGCGAGGGAGCTTGCTCCCGCTCGGCTGCGCAGCAGTCGCAGTTTTTTGGGGTCGCTTCGCCCGAGGCGTCGGACCGTCCCAGCGGGAGCAAGCTCCCTCGCCACAAAGCGCTCATCCATCCGTGAGTGGCTACTTCAGGGATCGGCGCTTGAGCGCCTCGGCACAAATCACCCGCCGACGCTCATCGTCGGCCGAGCGCCATTCGCGGATATCCTCCACATGCCGGAAACAGCCGAGGCAGACCTTATGCTCATTGAGCTTGCACACGCTGGTGCACGGCGACGGCACGGCCGGGCTGACATTGCTGTAGAGCGGCTTGGGCGGCCGCGCCGGGACGGTCTGGCTCACGAAATCACAAGCCTTCGAAATCGAATTCGACGCCGGCCTGTTGCTTGACGATGCGTTCAAGCATCTCGCCCAGTTGCTCTTCGCTCTTGTCACACATCCAGCGCTCGCTTTCCTCGTCGTAGTCGAAGTGGAAGCCGCCGGACACCGCCGCCAGCCACAACTGTCGCAACGGTTCCTGGCGGCTGAAAATCAGCTGGGTACCGTTTTCGAACTTGACCGTCAGCACGCCGGCGGACATTTCAAGGTCGATGTCCAGGTCGCTTTCTTCGAAGATATCCTCCAGCGTTTGCTGGGTCGCATCGACCAGATCGTGGAAACGGGCTTCAGTCAAACTCATTGCGGCAACCTCGAAAATGTCTGCTCATGCTCAAGCGCCGCAAGATACGGACGCGCCCGGCTGAATGCAAAGGATAACGACCAAGGGCCCGTGGGTGCTGAACATTGTTCACCAAATGGGCGCCGCTGGAGCCCAAGGCCCGCCGGACGGGCGCCCCGTTGCATAGGCAAGCTGTCGGGTGGCCGGTATACTCCGGCGCAATTAACGCATTTTCAAGGATTTCGCCATGAAGCGCCTGATCTCTTCCCTTGCTGCGCTCGTCGCGGTTGCCTGCCTTGTGACAGCCTGTGGTCAAAAAGGTCCGCTGTACCTGCCTGATGACAGCAAGTCTCCCGAAGAACAAGCAGAGCAGGCCAAGTCGTCGCAATCCAAATCCCACACGCACGACACCCAGACCACCTACTAAGGGAACGCCATGGACGCTTTTAACTACCGTGGCGGGGAGCTGTTCGCGGAAGGGGTCGCCCTGTCTGCGATCGCCGAACGTTTCGGCACGCCGACCTACGTCTATTCCCGTGCCCACATCGAAGCCCAGTACCGCACGTTCGCCGATGCCCTCGACGGCATGCCGCACCTGGTGTGCTTCGCTGTAAAAGCCAACTCGAACCTGGGCGTGCTCAACGTCCTGGCACGCCTGGGCGCCGGCTTCGACATCGTGTCCGGTGGCGAGCTGGAGCGTGTGCTGGCCGCTGGCGGCAGCGCTGACAAGATCGTGTTCTCCGGCGTTGGCAAGACCCGCGAAGACATGCGTCGCGCCCTGGAAGTCGGAGTGCACTGCTTCAATATCGAATCCACCGATGAGCTGGAACGCCTGCAAGTCGTCGCCGCCGAACTGGGCGTTCGTGCGCCGGTTTCCCTGCGCGTGAACCCGGACGTCGACGCCGGCACCCATCCGTACATTTCCACCGGCCTGAAGGAAAACAAGTTCGGCATCGCCATTGCCGACGCCGAGGACGTGTACGTGCGCGCCGCCCAACTGCCGAACCTGGAAGTGCTGGGCGTCGATTGCCACATCGGCTCGCAACTGACCACCCTCGAACCCTTCATCGACGCCCTCGACCGCCTGCTGGCACTGGTCGATCGCCTCGGCGACTGCGGCATCTACCTGCGTCATATCGACCTGGGTGGTGGTGTCGGCGTGCGCTATCGCGATGAAGAGCCGCCGCTGGTGGCCGACTACATCAAGACCGTGCGCGAACGCCTCGACGGCCGCGACCTGGCGTTGATGTTCGAGCCGGGCCGCTACATCGTCGCCAACGCCGGCGTGCTGCTGACCCAGGTCGAGTACCTCAAGCACACCGAACACAAGGATTTCGCCATCGTCGATGCGGCCATGAACGACCTGATCCGCCCGGCGCTGTACCAGGCCTGGATGGACGTCACCGCCGTGCGCCCACGTGACAGCGAAGCCCGCAGCTACGACATCGTCGGGCCGATCTGCGAAACCGGTGACTTCCTCGCCAAGGGTCGTGAGCTCGCGCTGGAAGAAGGCGATCTGCTGGCCGTGCATTCGGCGGGTGCCTACGGGTTTGTCATGAGTTCCAACTACAACACCCGTGGCCGCTGCGCCGAGGTGCTGGTGGACGGTGATCAGGCATTCGAAGTACGCCGCCGCGAGACGGTAGCCGAGCTGTTTGCCGGCGAAAGCCTGCTGCCGGAGTAATACCATGCTGCTGCGTTTTACCAAGATGCACGGCCTGGGCAATGACTTCATGGTCCTCGACCTGGTCAGCCAGCACGCGCACATCCTGCCCAAGCACGCCAAGCAATGGGGTGATCGGCACACCGGTATCGGTTTCGACCAGTTGCTGATCGTCGAGGCGCCCAACAACCCGGACGTGGATTTCCGCTACCGGATCTTCAACGCCGACGGTTCGGAAGTGGAACAGTGCGGTAACGGCGCGCGCTGCTTCGCCCGCTTCGTGCTGGACAAGCGCCTGACCGCCAAGCGGCAGATTCGCGTCGAGACCAAGAGCGGCATCATCGAACTCGATGTGCGCAGCGACGGCCAGATCGGCGTCAACATGGGTGCTCCACGCCTGGTGCCGGCGGACATTCCGTTCCAGGCGCCGGCCCAGGCCCTGAACTACACCGTTGATGTCGACGGCACGCCAGTGGAACTGGCGGCGGTGTCCATGGGCAATCCCCATGCAGTGCTGCGCGTGGACGACATCAACGGCGCACCGGTACACGCACTGGGGCCGAAGATCGAAAACCATCCGCGCTTTCCGGCACGGGTAAACGTGGGTTTCCTGCAAGTGATCGACCGCCACCGCGCCCAACTGCGCGTCTGGGAACGCGGCGCCGGGGAAACCCAGGCCTGCGGCACCGGCGCCTGCGCTGCGGCCGTCGCTGCGATCAGCCAAGGGTGGATGGATTCGCCCCTGTTGATCGACCTGCCCGGCGGGCGCCTGTCCATCGAGTGGGCAGGCCCTGGCGAACCGGTCATGATGACCGGCCCGGCCGTACGCGTATACGAAGGACAAGTTCGTCTTTGAGTGAGCCAAACCCATGACCGACAAGCCAAAGGTTCCAGCCCCGCAATCCGACGAAACCCCGAGCCTCCCGGACTCAGTGGCGGTGGCCGCGTACCTGGAGGCGCATCCGGACTTCTTCGTCGAGCATGAAGACCTGCTTGCCACGATGCGGATCCCCCACCGGCGCGGCGATACCGTGTCGCTGGTCGAGCACCAGATGAAGATCCTGCGTGAGCGCAACATCGAGATGCGCCATCGCCTTTCGCACCTGATGGACGTCGCCCGGGACAACGATCGGCTCTTCGACAAGACCCGGCGGCTGATTCTTGCACTGATGGATGCCAGCACCCTGGAAGACGTGGTGATGAGCGTCGAGGACAGCCTGCGCCAGGATTTCCAGGTGCCCTTCGTCAGCCTGATCCTGTTTGGCGACAACGCCATGCCGGTGGGCCGCTGGGTCACCCACGCCGACGCGCAGACAGCCATCGGCGGCCTGCTCACGGAGAACAAAAGTGTCAGCGGCAGCCTGCGCGAGCACGAGCTGGACTTCCTGTTTGGCGAGGAGCAGCGCAAGCAGATCGGTTCCACTGCAGTCGTGGCCATCGCCCACCAAGGCGTCCACGGCGTATTGGCCATCGCCAGCCGCGATCCGCAGCACTACAAGAGCTCGGTGGGCACGTTGTTCCTGAGCTACATCGCCGAAGTCACCGGTCGGGTGCTGCCACGGGTCGCCGGTTCGCTGCGCTCGGTACGCTGACGATGGAACGGCAGTTGGACGCCTACTGCGAACACCTGCGCAGTGAGCGCCAGGTGTCGCCTCACACCTTGTCGGCCTACCGCCGTGACCTGGAAAAAGTGCTCGGCTGGTGCCAGAAGCAGAACATCGACACCTGGTCGAGCCTCGACATCCAGCGCCTGCGCAGCCTCGTCGCCCGCCTGCACCAGCAGGGGCAATCCTCCCGCAGCCTGGCGCGACTTTTGTCGGCGGTGCGGGGCCTGTATCACTACCTGAACCGCGAAGGCCTGTGCGATCACGACCCGGCCACCGGCCTGGCACCGCCCAAAGGCGAACGCCGCCTGCCAAAGACCCTCGACACCGACCGCGCCCTGCAATTGCTGGACGGCGCCGTCGAGGATGACTTCATGGCGCGACGGGACCAGGCGATCCTCGAACTCTTCTACTCCTCCGGCTTGCGGCTTTCCGAGCTGACGGGGCTGAACCTGGATCAACTGGACTTGGCCGACGGCATGGTCCAGGTGCTCGGCAAGGGCAGCAAGACCCGACTGTTGCCTATCGGCCGCAAAGCCCGCGAAGCCTTGGAATTGTGGTTGCCGCTGCGAGCACTGGCCAATCCGGTCGATGACGCGGTGTTCATCAGCCAGCAGGGCCGACGCCTGGGCCCGCGGACCATCCAACTGCGGGTCAAGGCCGCCGGCGAACGTGAGCTGGGGCAGAACCTGCACCCGCACATGCTCAGGCATTCCTTCGCCAGCCATCTGCTGGAATCCTCCCAGGACCTGCGCGCCGTCCAGGAGCTGCTCGGCCACTCGGACATCAAGACCACCCAGATCTATACCCACCTGGATTTCCAGCACCTGGCGACGGTCTATGACAGTGCCCACCCCAGGGCCAAACGCATCAAGGGCGACGAATCATGACCATCGAGCTCATCACTTTCGACCTGGACGACACGCTGTGGGACACCGCGCCGGTGATCGCCAGCGCCGAAGCCGTCCTACGCCAATGGCTGACCGACAACGCGCCTGACCTGGGCGATTTCCCGGTGGAGCGCCTGTGGGCGATCCGCGCGCAAGTGCTCAGCGAAGAACCGAACCTCAAGCACCGCATCAGTGCACTGCGCCGACGCGTGCTGTTCCGGGCGCTGCAAGACGCCGGTTATGACCAGTGGCGAGCCTCGGAGTTGGCAGACCAGGGATTCGAGGCATTCCTCCATGCCCGGCATCAACTGGAGGTCTTTCCCGACGTCGAGCCGACCCTGGAAATCCTCGCCAACCAGTTCGCCCTTGGCGTCGTCACCAACGGCAATGCCGATGTGCGTCGCCTCGGACTGGCCGACTACTTCAAGTTTGCCTTGTGCGCCGAAGACATCGGCGTCGCCAAGCCTGACGCCCGGCTGTTCCACGAAGCCTTGCAACGCGGCGGTGCAACGGCGCAAACCGCCGTGCACATCGGCGATCACCCGGGCGACGATATCGCCGGCGCCCAACAGGCCGGCCTGCGCGCGGTGTGGTTCAACCCGACGGGCAAGGCCTGGGACGCCGATCACGCCCCCGACGCAGAGATCCGCAGCCTGACCGAACTGCCGGGGTTGTTGGCAGCGTGGCATAGCCAGCGCTGAACCCTGCCCTGTAGCCACAGCCTTCTGTGGGAGCGAGCTTGCTCGCGATGACGGCGGCACATACAACATCAACTCCCAACAGACCCACCGCTATCGCGAGCAAGCTCGCTCCCACAGAGACTGCGCCTGGTCTGGGAACAGAATCGCACCCATGAAAAAGCCCGCAGCGACGGCGGGCTTTTTCAGCAAGCAAGGGCAGATACTCAGATAGGGCGGCTGCCGTACTTGTTGTCAGGCTTCTTGGGCGGATCAGCGACCACGTTGGCCTCCACTTCCTGCACCTTTCCGCCCCGGGCCAGGAATTCCTCCATGGCCTTGGCGAGCGCATCACGCTCCTTGTTCTTGGCCTCTACGCTCGGCAACTCGTCGACCGATACCGCTGCCTTGGCCTTGCCTTTGGCAGTCGGGACCGGAACATCGGCACCGTCGTCGTCAGCGACGTCTTCAGCCGCCGCTTCCAGGCCTTCTTCGGCCTCGTCTTCATCACCTACTTCGAGGTCGTCGTTTTCCAGATCATCGTCGCTCATGTTCTACCTCATGACTTGCGAAAAGCAGATTAGTTATAGCCCAGCTTCGCCATCTGTCGAAGGCTGCCAGAAAAAATTCAAGATCCGCCGGCAATCAGCGGTCATGCCCCTTCACCGTGCAAGGTGGCGAGGACTTTACGAGCACCGCCATGATCACGGTGTTCGCCCAAATAGACACCTTGCCAGGTACCCAATGCCAACCGCCCCGCCGTTACCGGAAGGCTGAGTTGACACCCCAGCACACTGGCCTTGAAGTGCGCCGGGAGGTCGTCCAGGCCTTCGTCGTTGTGCTCATAGTCGGCGGTTCCTTGTGGGATCAGCCGATTGAAAAATCGTTCGAAGTCTCGACGTACCGCCGGATCGGCGTTCTCGTTGATGGTCAACGAGGCCGAGGTGTGCTGCAGCCACAGATGCAACAGACCGACACGACAGGCCTTGAGTTCAGGCAAGCCGGCGAGCAACTCGTCTGTCACCAGATGAAAGCCCCGGGGCCTTGCCCGCAGGGTTATCAACGTCTGCTGCCACATACAGATCTCCGCACGTTCGGCGCGCATTCTAGCGCGCTCTGGGAAAAAACAAAGGGCCTAATATTCTTGCCCCCATGTAAGCCTTTGGCGGTAGAAAAACCCACGTCGCATACACAACAAAAGGCGTCGGAAAAACCAGCACGCCCTGTGAGCAATGACAAATTCCAGACAAAAAAATGCCCGGCGAACCGGGCATTTTTTTTATGCGCTGCTTACAGGTTGTAACCGCGCTCGTTGTGCTGGGCCAGGTCCAGGCCCACGGCTTCTTCTTCCTCGGAGACGCGCAGACCCATGACGGCGTCCAGTACCTTGAGGATGATGAAGGTGACGATCGCGGTGTAGACCACGGTGAACGCCACGCCCTTGAATTGAATCCACACTTGCGCGCCGATATCGGTCACGGTGCCGAAGCCGCCCAGGGCCGGAGCGGCGAACACGCCGGTCAGGATCGCGCCGAGGATACCGCCGATGCCATGCACGCCGAAGGCGTCCAGGGAGTCGTCATAGCCAAGTTTGCGCTTGAGGGTGGTGGCGCAGAAGAAGCACACCACACCGGCCGCCAGGCCGATAACCAGGGCGCCCATCGGGCCCACGGTGCCAGCAGCGGGAGTGATGGCGACCAGGCCGGCCACCACGCCCGAGGCAATGCCCAGTGCGCTTGGCTTGCCATGGGTGATCCACTCGGCAAACATCCAGCCCAGCGCCGCCGCGGCGGTAGCGATCTGGGTGACCAGCATCGCCATGCCGGCGGTGCCGTTGGCGGCAACGGCGGAACCGGCGTTGAAGCCGAACCAGCCGACCCACAGCATGGCCGCGCCCATCAGGGTGTAACCCAGGTTATGCGGCGCCATTGGCGTGGTCGGGAAGCCCTTGCGCTTGCCCAACACCAGGCACGCCACCAGGCCTGCGATACCGGCGTTGATGTGCACCACGGTGCCGCCAGCGAAGTCCAGCACACCCCAGTCCCACAGCAGGCCGCCGTTACCGGACCAGACCATGTGCGCAATCGGCGCATACACAAGGGTGAACCACACGCCCATGAAGATCAGCATGGCGGAGAACTTCATCCGCTCGGCAAACGCGCCGACGATCAGGGCCGGAGTGATGATGGCGAAGGTCATCTGGAAGGTGATGAACACCGCCTCAGGGAACAGCGCCGCCGGGCCGGTCAAGCTCGCTGGCGTGACGCCGGCCAGGAAAGCTTTGCCCAGGCCACCGATGAAGGAATTGAAGTTGACGACGCCCTGCTCCATGCCGGTGGTGTCGAACGCGATGCTGTAGCCATAGATGACCCACAGGACGCTGATCAGACCGGTAATGGCAAAGCACTGCATCATCACGGAAAGAAGGTTTTTCGACCGGACCATGCCACCGTAGAACAGGGCGAGGCCGGGAATGGTCATGAACAGTACAAGAATCGTGGCCGTCAGCATCCAGGCGGTGTCGCCGGAGTTCAGGACGGGGGCTGCCGCTTCTTCTGCCATGGCCAGGCCAGGCATTGCGAAGGACAACAGGGCTCCTAGCCCTGCGAATTTACGCAGAGTCATATTGTTTTCTCCTGGGGCGTTGGGTTTGGCGGCTTAGATGGCGTCGGTATCGGTTTCGCCGGTACGGATGCGGATAGCCTGTTCCAGATTGACCACAAAGATCTTCCCGTCACCGATCTTGCCGGTGTTGGCGGCCTTGGTGATTGCCTCGATCACCCGGTCAAGATCCTTGTCGTCAATGGCGACGTCGATCTTCACCTTGGGCAGGAAATCGACCACGTATTCCGCGCCGCGATACAGCTCGGTGTGACCTTTCTGCCGACCGAAGCCTTTGACCTCAGTAACGGTAATGCCCTGCACGCCGATCTCGGACAACGACTCGCGCACGTCGTCCAACTTGAACGGCTTGATGATGGCAGTGACTAGCTTCATGAAACTTTCTCCCGAATTGGTGGACTTGCCCCAGGAAAACAAACCCGACTCAAGTCTAAGCGCAGTGCCTGGCTTTGTAACGCGTCGTCGGCCCAAGTTGCCCGACAGGTGCCAGTTAACCGATCCTGACGAAACTCCCCGTTTCGCCTGCTGCACTGCATTCGTCACAGCGACTGCATCAGTGCATGGGTCATCAGCCTCTAAGCAGAAACCTTGCCATCTGTGCCCAACCCTCCTGATTTCAACCCCTTACCCGTTGCATGCGGCGGTGTCGGGCCACGAAGCGCAACGATACGCACAACAACGGTGCGACAGCGCCCGGCCCTGTGCGCGAAAAGCGTGCATCCCTGCCTGGCGAATTGACTATAGACACTGCGTGATACACTGCCCGCCATTGTTTTCCAGGACACCTGCCATGCTTGCGCCCAAAGACCTCCTCGACGCCCTGAGCGGCCATGCCTCCCGCCTGTTGAGTGGCGACACGCCGCTGCCCAAAAGCGAAATCGAAAGCCAGTTCAAGGCCTTGCTGCAAAGCGGCTTCAGCAAGCTGGACCTGGTCAGCCGGGAGGAATTCGACAGCCAGATGGTCGTGCTGGCCCGGACTCGGGCCAGGTTGGAAAGCCTGGAGGCAAAAGTAGCCGAGCTGGAAGAGCGACTGGCCTCGACCTCGCCATAAGCGACCTCAGCCTTGGGCAACCTTTCGCGATTGCCCGGGGGCCGGCGTGATCGGCAGTTCCAAGATAAAAAGCGCCCCCTGGCCCTCCCCCGCGCTGCGCACGGTCAGGTCGCCGCCCATCTCATGGGCGGCCAGGATGCAGCTATGCAGGCCAAAACCATGACCATCGGCACGCGTGGTGAAGCCATGCTCGAACACCCGGGCAAGGTTGTCCTCGGTAATGCCTTCGCCATTGTCCTCCACCTCGATTCGCACACGGGCGTCGTCAACCGCCTTCAGGCGTAACGTGATGTGCGGCGACCGATCCGTGACCGGGACAAGCGCCTGCTTGGCGTTGTTTATCAGGTTGACCAGGATCTGCAAGACCTTGTGCTTGTCCAGCGGCATCATCGGCACATCGTCAAGTTCCTGGACCAGCGTCACCTTGTGCCGCACCAGGGACACCCCGCTGATGCGCACCACATCCTCCACCAGTTCACGCAGCATGCCCGGTTCCAGCACGCTGGAATTACCGGCGTAGGACTGCTGGGTGGCGACGATTTCCTTGATGTGGTCGATCCGGCGGGTCAACTGCGCCAGCTCGGCGATCATGCCCTGTTGCTCGATTGCCAGCGCGTCGGCCAGCTTGTCGAGATAATCGGGTAGCGCGCGCCCCTTCGGGTCGCTGCTGATGAAGTCACCGAGGTCATCGGGATGCTCCTTCATCAGCTGGACGACTTTGGCCACCGATGGCCCCTTGGACGTATGCACCTTCTCGTACAGGACCTGGGCTGACACATTCACGCTATTGAGCACGTTGCCCACGTTGTGCAGCACGTTGGTGGCAATTTCCGCCATGCCGGCCCGGCGCGCCGTCGTGACCAGTTCGGCCTGCGCCTCGCGCAACTCGTCGTTGACCCTGGCCAATTGCTGCGGGCTGGGGATCTTCAGGGCTGCCGGTACCAGCCGGACCAGCAGGATCGCGGTAATCACCGAGGCAATCGCGGTGATCACCTTGACCAGCGCCGACAGCCAGTAATAGGGCTGCCAGATGGTCAGGATCTCCATCACGTGGCTGGTCCCGCAGGCCAGGATAAACACTCCAAAGGCCGCCAGCATCCAATCAAACGGTACGTCCTTGCGCTTGTGGATAAAGTACAGGAGGGTGAAGGGGATGGTGACGTAGGACAGGGTGATCAAACCGTCGGCGATCACATTGGTCCACAGCAGGTCAGGCCGCCACATGTAGCAATGCCCGTGGGGCATGAAGCGCTTGTCGGTCAACAACGCCAACAGATCGTCCATGGGTCACATCCTCTCTGTGCGTTGATCCCGCCCGGTGCCGATCAGACAAAATCCAGCTTAGCAGAGGCCTCGCCCGGGCCACGTTCATCCTGAGATGGCGCCGGCGCCTCGGTAATATCCTGCGAAGATTTCCCCTTCCAATTGCAGCTCCCGCGCTGCTTTCGCCGACTAATCTTCAAGAGCCGCAGGACGCGGCACCCTATTCGTCTCAAGGACCGCTTCATGTCGCTCGCCATTGTCCACAGCCGCGCCCAGGTGGGGGTGGAGGCTCCCGCCGTTACCGTTGAAGTTCATCTGGCCAATGGCTTGCCGTCACTGACGATGGTCGGTCTGCCAGAGGCAGCAGTGAAGGAAAGCAAGGACCGGGTGCGCAGCGCGATCATCAATTCGGGACTCAATTTCCCGGCACGACGCATCACCCTCAACCTCGCGCCGGCAGACCTGCCCAAGGACGGCGGGCGGTTCGACCTGGCGATTGCCCTTGGCATCCTGTCCGCCAGCGTGCAGGTGCCAACGCTGATGCTGGACGACGTCGAGTGCCTCGGTGAGCTGGCGTTGTCCGGCGCCGTGCGACCGGTACGCGGCGTTCTGCCGGCAGCACTGGCGGCACGCGCGGCCGGGCGGATGCTGGTGGTGCCGCGAGCGAATGCCGAGGAGGCCTGCCTGGCCTCGGGGTTGAAAGTGATCGCCGTGGATCATCTGCTCGAAGCGGTGGCGCATTTCAACGGCCACACACCCGTCGAGCCCTTTGTTTCCAACGGGCTGCTCTCGGCCAGCAGGCCGTACCCCGATCTCAGCGAAGTCCAAGGGCAGGCAGGTGCCAAGCGCGCGCTACTGATCGCCGCAGCGGGCGCTCATAACCTGTTGTTCAGCGGCCCACCGGGCACCGGCAAGACTCTGCTGGCGAGCCGTTTGCCAGGGCTGTTGCCGCCACTGGCCGAAAGCGAGGCCCTGGAGGTCGCAGCCATCCAGTCGGTGGCCAGCTGCGTGCCGTTGAGCCATTGGCCGCAACGTCCGTTTCGCCAGCCGCATCACTCGGCTTCCGGCCCTGCGCTGGTAGGCGGCGGATCCAAGCCACAACCGGGGGAAATCACCCTCGCCCACCATGGTGTCCTGTTCCTGGATGAGCTGCCGGAGTTCGACCGCAAGGTGCTAGAAGTGCTGAGGGAACCATTGGAGTCCGGTCACATTGTGATTTCCCGAGCCCGCGACCGCGTGCGCTTCCCGGCGCGCTTCCAACTGGTCGCGGCAATGAATCCCTGTCCCTGTGGATACCTCGGCGAGCCCAGTGGCCGTTGCTCCTGCACGCCCGACATGGTGCAGCGTTACCGCAATAAACTGTCCGGCCCCTTGCTTGATCGCATCGACCTGCACCTGACCGTTGCACGGGAGGCCACGGCGCTGAATCCGAAAGGCGAACCCGGTGGCGACACGGCCACCGCGGCCGAGCGGGTGGCCGAAGCCCGGGAGCGCCAGCAAATACGTCAAGGTTGCGCCAATGCATTCCTGGACCTGCCGGGCTTGCGCCAGCATTGCAAACTCTCCACCGCCGACGAAGCCTGGCTGGAAACCGCCTGCGAACGACTGACCCTGTCGTTGCGAGCCGCTCATCGCCTGCTCAAGGTCGCCCGGACCCTGGCCGACCTTGAGCATGTGCAGCGGATCAGCCGGGAACACCTGGCCGAAGCGCTGCAGTATCGGCCGACCACGGCCTGAAACAGCTTATGGTTTGCTCAGGTCCACCAACGGCGCATCCCGCACTTCGGTTTTGCGATCGCCCTGGATGTCGTCGATGCGCTTGAGGGCCTTGTCCACCGCCGCCTTGTCCGCCAACAGGCTGTAGTGGATCTGGAACTGCTTGCGCTCTTTCGGGGCGATGGTCGGCACCAGCCCCAGCGGGCGCTGGTAGTGGCGGTTGTAGGAAAAGCTGGTGCCCGGCTCAAGCCCGGTCACGTAGCCCTGGCCTTGGGTATCGGTATTTTTCCACAGGGAAAACACCGGGAGCGTGGCCGTGTTGAAGCCCACCGAGACGCCAAGGCTGCCGGCCTTGTTGTGCAGCACCGTCAACGTGTCGCCCTTGGCATCGCCGTAAGGCACGACGTTGTAGACGGTTTCGTCGTAATCCTTGGTGGGGGCTCGATAGGTTGTCCAATCTTTCAGGTCGCCCTTGGCCTTGTCATTGAATGGCGAGACTTGCTTGACCGGCGCTGCGAAACGCGCGCCCTGTTCCAGGAAGGGGGTGCTGAAATTGCTGTGGTAGAGCGCCTGGTATTCCTTCGGGTAATCGCCGTTGTTGGTCAGCGTGTCGTTGAGCGCGAAGGTCACGCTGCCAGGCTCGGTGACCAGTTCGGTCTGGACCGAGAAATCGACTTTCTTGAACGCCTGCTCCTTCAACTCGCCTCGCAGGGTGATGGCGTAGGGCGGTTTTTCATCGATGTGCAGGGTGACCTTATTGGCTGGAATATTGGCAGCGCGACCATGCAGGGTCAGCAGCTCGCCGTTGTCCATGCCCGGATGGCCAACCCATTCGTAGCCACAGCGCGTGACGAGTTCATTGAAACCTTCCAGCCAGCCCAGGCCGCCGCGGCCGTTGAGTTCGATGAAGGCTGGATTGACCACTTCCTTGACTGGCGAATCCCAACCCATGCGCACATTGCCGACAGAAGCCTGCAGCACGTTCATGCCTCGGGTCGGAACGACCGAGAGCTTCAGGGCGCCGTTGTCGATGTCGACGATGCTGACGCCTTCCTGCCGACCGCCGTGCAGGGTGCGCATCGTCACGGAGAACGGCTTGCCGGTTTTCACGCCTAGCTGTTCGCTGGTGATTTTCCAGGGCTGGGCAGCTTTATCGGTGTCCAACAGGACGTAATCCCAAGCCAGGGCATGGGAGGCAGCGCCCAGGGCGCCAAGGGTAACGAGGAGTTTGAACGGAGTCATGGACGTGACCTTTTATTGGAGTTGTGCGGTTTTTATAGACTTGAAGAAACGTTTCAGCAAGCTTAAAAACAGCAATTTCCTTAAAAAGTAAAGTTCACACGAATGGAGCTTCTGTGGGAGCGGGCATGCTCGCGAAGGCGGTGGGTCAGTGGGCAGGGATGTGGCTGGAAAGCCGCTTTCGCGAGCAAGCCCGCTCCCACACTAATTCCGGGGCGGCCGCCAGAAGATGTTCGCCGCAAACTCCCTCGTGGGAGCGGGCTTGCTCGCGAAAGCGGTGGGTCAGCGAGTAGAGAAGTGGCTGGAACGCCACCTTCGCGAGCAGGCTCCCCCACACTGATCTCGGGGGAGCTTGCTCGCGCTGGTTGCAGAGGCTTCAGCGGAATCGATCAACCTCTTTGCGCAGGTCCTGCGCCAGTGTTTCCAGTTCCTTGGCGGTGATCGCCAG
Source organism: Pseudomonas sp. HB05 (assembly GCF_016756915.1). Lineage (NCBI taxonomy): Bacteria > Pseudomonadati > Pseudomonadota > Gammaproteobacteria > Pseudomonadales > Pseudomonadaceae > Pseudomonas > Pseudomonas sp. HB05. Next base: position 333,706 of record NZ_JAESPG010000001.1, on the reverse strand, counting down.
GTTCGAAACCACTTCCCGTTGTTCGCTGTTGGCCATGGCAATGCTTTGCAGGTTGCTGCTGAGCAACGTCGCGGTGCTGCTCTGCTCCTGGGTGGCGGTGGTGATCGCCGCGAATTGCTGGCCGGCGGAGCGGCTTTGCTCATCGATACGCGCCAGGGCCGAGGCGACGTTGGCGTTGCGCGACAGGCCTTCCTGCATCAACAGGTTGCCCTGCTCCATGGTGCTGATGGCGTTGCCGGTTTCCTGCTGGATGCTCTGGATCATCCCGGAAATTTCATCGGTCGCCTGCCGAGTGCGGGAGGCCAGGCTGCGCACTTCATCGGCCACCACGGCGAAACCACGGCCCTGCTCACCCGCGCGGGCGGCTTCGATGGCGGCGTTCAGGGCCAGCAGGTTCGTTTGCTCGGCGATGGAAGTAATGACGCCAACGATGCCGCCGATTTCCTGGGAACGCTGGCCCAGGGTGTTGATGACCGTGGCCGTGCTGTTCAACGCGCCAGCGATCTGCTCCAGCGACGATGAAGCCTCGTCCATCGACGTGCGACCGATCTTGGTTTGCTGGGCGTTTTCCTGGGCCAGGCGCTGGGTATTGCCCATGTTGTCGGCAATGTTCAGGGACGTGGCGCTGAACTCTTCAACCGCGCCCGCCATGCTGGTGATTTCACCGGACTGCTGCTCCATCCCCTCATACGCGCCACTGGACAAGCCCGACAGCGCCTGGGCACGGCTATTGACCTCCTGAGAGGCTTTACGGATGTGCTCCACCATAGTCGACAAGGCCTGGCTCATCTGGTTGAAGGCACGGGCCAGTTGGCCGATTTCATCATGGCTCGACACGTTCAGGCGCACGCTCAAGTCGCCGGCGCCCAGCGCTTCGGCCTGGCGCACCAGATCCCCGAGCGGCGCCAATTTGCTTCGCAACAACCACATCGCCGAGCCGACCGCCAACAACATCGCCAGCAGGCTGCCAATTGCCAGTTGCGTGCCGACGCTCCAGGTCACGGCACGAATCTCGGCTTTCGGCATGCTCGCCACGACCGCCCACGGCCCACCTTCAAACGGCACGGCAACGCTGTAGAAATCTTCTGCGGTGTCTTCCCAGAACGCACCTTTGCCTGGTTTCTTGACCAAGTCGGTGATGGTCGCGGTGGCCTTGTCCAGCGCCTGCACGCCCGCTGGCGGCACCAGCCATTTGTTTTGCTCGTCCAGCAACGCCAAGGAGCCGGTCTGGCCGATACGGAAGCGCTTGAGGTTTTCGAACTGGGCGTTCTGCGCATCGGTGTAGTCGAAGCCTACGTACAACACGGCGATGATCTTGCCGCCGCTGTCGCGCACAGGCGTGTACTGGGACATGTAGTAGCGTCCGAACAGCAAGGCACGGCCGATGTAGCTTTGGCCCGCCATGACCGGGCCATAAGCCGGGCCGGCGCGGTCAAGCACGGTGCCGATCGCGCGCGTGCCGTCCTGCTTGGTCAACGAGGTGCTGATGCGGATGAAGTCGTCGCCGCTGCGCACGAACACCGTGGCCACCCCGGCGGTCATCGTCTTGAAGTCGTCCACTTCCTTGAAGTTGTTGTTCAACACTTCGCCGCCCAGGCTCAAGCCCGGCGTCTGCACGCCCGCCACCGTCACCGGTTGGTCCGCATGCACGCTCAAGCCCGCGCTGAAGCGCTTTTCGAACAGACCGGCCAACCGCTGGGTGCTTTCGCGCAAGGTGCTGTGGAACGTGTTGAGCTGGTCGGCCATCAGGCGCGCTTCGCTGGCCAGATGCTCTTCACGGGTGGACAGGTTGGCAGTGTCCAACGAACGCAAGGCGAAGACGGTACTGCCGGAAATCACGACCGCCAATATCACGGCTAGGGCAAGGCCAAGCTGTGAGGCGATTCGGGCACGGGGATGAGACATGACGGCTCCTGGCCGAGAGACCGGATCGTCCTGATCACGTCGCACGCTCGGCATCTTATTCGTTAAGGTATGAATTGGCCCTTTCTGAACGAAGGTTCTATGTCCACGGATTCGGCAGCAAACCCTAATACTTGAGCGATCCGGAAGGATAAATGCCAAACAACCGGCGCCAAGGCTTCAACGATTCAGCCCAGGCGCTCCACGTCGGGTAGCTGCATGGCCTTGACCTCGCCCTGGAGAAAATCGCTGAGCCGACGCAAGCGCTCACCACCCGACCGGGTTTTCGGCCAGACCAGATAGTAGTGCTCGCCGCTGGCGACCGCCGTCGGCCATGGCAGGCTCAAGCGCCCCTGGGCAACGTCTTCGGCCACCATCAACAGGTCGCCCATGGACACGCCATAACCACGGGCCGCCGCGATCATGCCCAGTTCCAACGTGTCGAAGACCTGGCCGCCCTTGAGCGAGACCTTGTCGGCCAGGCCCATGCGCTGCAACCAATTGCGCCAGTCCCGACGATCCGGCGTGGGGTGCAGCAGCTCCGCACTGGCCAGGCGCGCCACGTCCCAAGGCTGATCGTTCAACAGGTTCGGCGCGCCCACCGGGATCAATTCCTCGGGGAACAACAAACTGGCCTCCCAATCCCCAGGGAAGTGCCCGTTACCCAGCAGTACCGCGCAATCGAAGGGTTCGGTGTTGAAATCCACCGAGTCGATGTCCATCCAGGCACTGGTCAATTGCACCTCGTTGCCAGGCTGCAGATGCCGGAAACGACTCAACCGTGCCAGCAACCAGCGCATGGTCAGGGTCGATGGCGCCTTCATGCGCAAGATGCCGTCATCACCGTGCAACGTATGGCAAGCCCGCTCAAGGGCCATGAAGCCTTCCCGCACGCCCGGCAGCAACAGGCGCGCCGCTTCGGTCAACTGCAGGTTGCGGCCGCTGCGCTGGAACAGCCGGCAGGCAAAATGATCTTCGAGCGTGCGGATGTGTCGGCTCACCGCACTCTGGGTAATCGACAGCTCTTCGGCAGCCCGGGTAAACGAGCTGTATCGCGCCGCCGCTTCGAATGCCCGCAATGCATAAAGAGGAGGAAGACGACGAGACATTGGGAAAGCTCCTATAGCGATTTTTGAACCCTATCAGAAGATCGTTCCAGCATGAGTTTTAATCATGCCAGCAATCGGATTTATCCTTTTGTGCAAACCACGGCGAGCGCCGAGAATCAACGCTTTACTGCCTTGTTGAACATGGAGCGTGATGATCATGCAGCATCCAGCGCGTACCGAACTCTGGGCCATCCTGCGGCTGGCGGGGCCGTTGATAGCTTCGCAGTTGGCGCACATGCTGATGGTCCTCACCGACACCGTGATGATGGCGCGCCTGAGCCCTGAAGCCCTCGCCGGCGGGGGACTCGGGGCGGCGACTTATTCATTCGTCTCGATTTTCTGCATCGGCGTGATCGCGGCGGTGGGCACCCTGGTCGCGATCCGCCAGGGCGCGGGCGACATCGAAGGCGCCACTCGGCTGACCCAGGCCGGTTTGTGGTTGGCCTGGCTGATGGCGCTGATGGCGGGCCTGCTGTTATGGAACCTCAAGCCGGTGCTGTTGATGTTCGGCCAGACCGAAACCAATGTGTTGTCCGCCGGACAGTTCCTGCTGGCGCTGCCGTTCGCCCTGCCCGGCTACCTCAGTTTCATGGCCCTGCGCGGTTTCACCAGCGCGATTGGCCGGGCCACGCCGGTCATGGTGATCAGCCTCGGCGGCACGGTGGCCAACTTCCTGCTCAATTACGCACTCATTACCGGCATGTTCGGCTTGCCGAAACTCGGCTTGATGGGGATCGGCCTGGTGACGGCCATCGTCGCCAACAGCATGGCCCTGGCGCTGGCGTGGCACATCCACCGGCACCCGGCCTACCGGGCCTATCCATTGCTCGCTGGCCTGTCACGGCCCAATCGCCAGTACCTCAAGGAATTGTGGCGCCTCGGCCTGCCGATTGGCGGCACCTACGCGGTGGAAGTCGGGCTGTTCGCCTTCGCCGCCCTCTGCATGGGCACCATGGGCAGCACGCCACTGGCGGCCCATCAGATCGCGCTGCAAATCGTCTCGGTGGCGTTCATGGTGCCGGCGGGCATGTCGTACGCCATCACCATGCGCATCGGCCAGCACTACGGCGCCGGCCAACTGCCAATGGCGCGACTGGCCGGGCGAGTCGGGATTGGCTTCGGCGCGGCGGCGATGCTGGCGTTCGCCATGGTGTTCTGGTTGTTGCCTCACCAACTGATCGGCTTGTTCCTGGACCATAACGACCCGGCGTTCCGCGAAGTGATCAACCTGGCAGTGAGCCTGCTGGCCGTGGCGGCCTGGTTCGAACTGTTCGACGGCACGCAAACCATTGCCATGGGTTGTATCCGCGGATTGAAAGACGCCAAGACTACGTTCCTGGTGGGGCTGGGTTGCTATTGGCTAATTGGCGCGCCAGCCGCGTGGTGGATGGCGTTCCATTTGCACTGGGGGCCAACTGGCGTCTGGTGGGGCCTGGCCCTCGGGCTGGCCTGCGCGGCGGTGAGCCTGACGCTGGCGTTCGAATGGAAGATGAAGCGGATGATTCGCCGTGAGCCGGGGCAGCCCGGTTTCGAAGCCATCCCGGCCAAATGAAACCATCCCCTGTGGGAGCGAGCTTGCTCGCGATGGCGATAGTTCAGTCACATCGATTTTGACTGACACACTGAGCAAGCTCGCTCCCACAAGGGAAAGGAGTCAGACCACGACTTCGTGCGTGGACTGCTGATCCCCCCCGAACGTCAGGTATTCCACCAACTCCACCAGCGGCAACGGCTTGCTGATCAGGAATCCCTGCACCTGATCGCAACCGAAGCCACGCAGCAGGTCCAGTTGTTCAGCGGTTTCCACACCTTCGGCGACCACTTCCAGGTTGAGGTTATGGGCCAGGTTGATCATCGCGTGCACCAGTTTGCGGTTCTCTTCGCGCTGCTCCATGCCGCCGACGAAGCTCTTGTCGATCTTGAGCAAGGCGATCGGCAGGCTGTTGAGGTGTACGAACGATGAGAACCCGGTGCCGAAGTCGTCCAGGGAAAACCGTACCCCCAGGCGCCCCAGCGCATCCATGGTCTGCTTGACCAGTTCGCTGCGGCGCATGACGGCGGTTTCGGTGAGTTCGAACTCCAGCCACTGGGCCTCGACGCCCCGCTCGGCGATCAATCGACTCAGGGTCGGCAGCAGCTGGCTGTCCTGGAACTGCCGGAATGACAGGTTGATCGCCATGTGCAGCGGCGCCAGCCCGCGTTCGCGCAGATCCTGCATGTCCCGCAGTGCCCGGGAAATCACCCAGTAACCCAACGGCACGATCAAGCCGCTCTGCTCGGCCAGCGGCACGAATTCACTCGGTGGCAGCAGGCCACGCTCGCCGTGACGCCAGCGCACCAGCGCTTCGAGGCCGACGATATGGCCGCCATCAAGGTTCAACCGGGGCTGGTAGTGCAACTCCAGTTCATCGCGACGCAGCGCCCGGCGCAGTTCGCTTTCCAAGTCGGCGAGGCTGCGGGCATTGCGATTGATGCGTTCATTGAAGATATGAAACGTGCAGCCTTGTGTGCTCTTGGCTTGCTGCATGGCGATGTGGGCGTGCCACATCAAGGGATCGGCACCGGCCTGGGCGCGGGCATGGGCGATACCCAGGCTGCAACCGATCAACAGGCTTTCGCCATCCACCCAGTAGGGTTCGGCCATGGCCTCGGTGATGCGTTCGGCCATCCACTCCGCGCGCTGCGGCGCACGGCGGGTGTCGATCAGCAGGGCGAACTCGTCGCTGCCCAGCCGCGCCAGTTGATCACCGGCCTCAAGCGAGCCCTTGAGCCGCGAGACCACTTGCAGGATCAGCCGATCACCGGCCTGATGCCCCAACGCGTCGTTGGCGTGACGGAAGTTATCGAGGTCCAGGTGACCAAGCGCCAGGCCACGACCTTCGTTTTCAGCCAGGCGCGCCGCCAGCAGGGTCTGGAAGCCCTGACGGTTGGCGATGCCGGTCAGCGGGTCCTGTTCGGCGAGTCGTTGCAGGGTATTTTCCAGCACCCCCCGCTCGCGCACATGGCGCAGGCAACGGCGCAACGTCGCCTCGTCAAGAACATCACGCACCAACCAATCGCTGACACCATCCGGGGAAGTCGAAGGCTCATGCTCCAGCAACAGGACCGTCGGCAGACGACAGCGACCCGGCGCCGGCTGCAGGGACGCAACAGTCAGCAGCACCGCGTTGCGGTTGTCTTCGAACAGGCTGCTGACCGATTCCCAGCTCGGAGCGCTGATCAATACGACCGAGGCTCCCATGGGCGCCAGGCACTCGCGCAATATCGCAGACCACTCAGGCGTTTCGGCCAACAACAGCAAACGCAAGGGTTCGACAGGCGTAGACAAGCTGACTCCCTAGACTCTGCAAGGTGGTAGGCGCGGGGCATTATGACTCGCCGAAGGGCAATCACCAATGCCAATGGTTCTCAAACACCCGCTTTTGAGCGTTTATTCATCCAAAAACGAACGTTAGACCTAAATTCTGTCCGCATCCTGAGGGAAAGTGACAAAAGCGGCAAATGGAGATGATGGACAGCGTCACAAGTCGGACAGGGCAGCACAATTCTCAGAGCCTGTTAAAATGCCGGCCCATTTCGCAAACGACTCCCTGACTCTGTCATGTCCCGACTCAATCCCCGGCAGCAAGAAGCCGTGAACTATGTCGGCGGCCCTCTTTTGGTGCTCGCCGGTGCAGGCTCCGGCAAGACCAGCGTGATTACCCGCAAGATCGCGCATTTGATCCAGAACTGCGGCATCCGCGCCCAGTACATCGTCGCCATGACCTTCACCAACAAGGCCGCCCGGGAAATGAAGGAGCGGGTCGGTGGCCTGTTGCGCGCCGGCGAAGGCCGCGGCCTGACCGTCTGCACCTTCCACAACCTGGGCCTGAACATCATCCGCAAGGAACACGCGCGGCTGGGCTACAAACCGGGCTTCTCGATTTTCGACGAGACCGACGTCAAGGCCCTGATGACCGACATCATGCAGAAGGAATACTCGGGCGACGACGGCGTCGACGAGATCAAGAACATGATCGGCGCCTGGAAAAACGACCTGGTCCTGCCACCCGAAGCCCTGGAAAATGCCCGCAATCCCAAGGAGCAGACCGCCGCCATCGTCTACGCCCACTACCAGCGCACGCTCAAGGCGTTCAACGCGGTGGACTTCGACGACCTGATCCTGCTGCCGGTCAAGCTGTTCCAGGACCACGCCGACATTCTTGAAAAATGGCAGAACAAGGTCCGCTACCTGCTGGTGGACGAATATCAGGACACCAACGCCAGCCAGTATCTGCTGGTGAAGTTGCTGATCGGCAAACGCAACCAGTTCACCGTGGTGGGCGACGACGACCAGTCGATCTATGCCTGGCGCGGCGCGCGGCCGGAAAACCTGATGTTGCTCAAGGAAGACTATCCGTCGCTCAAAGTGGTGATGCTGGAGCAGAACTACCGCTCCACCAGCCGCATCCTGCGCTGCGCCAACGTGCTGATTTCCAACAACCCCCACGAGTTCGAAAAGCAACTGTGGAGCGAGATGGGCCACGGCGACGAAATCCGCGTGATCCGTTGCCGCAACGAAGACGCCGAAGCCGAGCGCGTGGCCATGGAAATCCTCAGCCTGCACCTGCGCACCGATCGGCCGTACAGCGATTTTGCAATCCTGTACCGCGGTAACTACCAGGCCAAGCTGATCGAACTGAAACTGCAGCATCACCAGGTTCCCTATCGCCTGTCGGGGGGCAACAGCTTTTTCGGTCGCCAGGAAGTGAAGGACCTGATGGCCTACTTCCGCCTGATCGTGAACCCGGACGACGACAACGCCTTCCTGCGGGTGATCAACGTGCCGCGCCGGGAAATCGGCTCGACCACCCTGGAGAAACTCGGCAACTACGCCACCGAGCGCAAGATCTCGATGTACGCCGCCACGGACGAAATCGGCCTGGGCGAACATTTGGACAGCCGCTTCACCGACCGCCTGGCGCGCTTCAAGCGCTTCATGGACAAGGTCCGCGAGCAATGCGCCGGGGAAGATCCGATCTCGGCGCTGCGCAGCATGGTCATGGACATCGACTACGAGAACTGGCTGCGCACCAACAGCTCCAGCGACAAGGCTGCCGACTACCGCATGAGCAACGTCTGGTTCCTGATCGAGGCGTTGAAGAACACCTTGGAAAAAGACGAAGACGGCGACATGACCGTCGAGGACGCCATCGGCAAGCTCGTGCTGCGGGACATGCTCGAACGCCAGCAGGAAGAGGAAGACGGCGCCGAAGGGGTGCAGATGATGACGCTGCACGCCTCCAAGGGCCTGGAGTTTCCCTATGTGTTCATCATGGGCATGGAAGAAGAAATCCTGCCGCACCGCTCCAGCATCGAGGCCGACACCATTGAAGAAGAACGGCGCCTGGCCTACGTCGGCATTACCCGAGCGCGCCAGACGCTAGCCTTCACCTTCGCCGCCAAGCGCAAGCAGTACGGCGAAGTGATCGACTGCGCCCCCAGCCGCTTTCTCGATGAGCTGCCGCCGGACGACCTCGCCTGGGAAGGCAACGACGACACGCCGACGGAAGTCAAAGCCGTTCGCGGCAACAATGCCCTGGCGGATATACGCGCGATGTTGAAGCGCTAGAATCGACTACTTTTTTACCGACTTCAGGCGCTGACGCGTCACCAGAGGAGGCTTCATGGAAGCCCTGCACCAGAAAATCCGCGAGCTAGGCATTGTGCTGTCCGACCAGGTCCTGAAGGTCGATGCGTTTCTCAACCACCAGATCGACCCGCAGTTGATGAAGCTGATCGGCGATGAGTTTGCCGAACTGTTCAAGGATTCGGGCATCACCAAGATCGTCACCATCGAAGCCTCGGGCATTGCCCCCGCAATCATGACCGGGCTGAACCTTGGCGTGCCGGTGATCTTTGCCCGCAAGCAACAATCGCTGACCCTGACGGAGAACCTGCTGTCCGCGACGGTGTATTCGTTCACGAAGAAGACCGAAAGCACCGTCGCCATCAGCCCGCGTCACCTGACCAGCAGCGACCGCGTGCTGATCATCGATGACTTCCTGGCCAACGGCAAAGCCTCCCAGGCGCTGATCTCCATTATCAAGCAGGCTGGCGCCACCGTCGCCGGGCTGGGGATCGTGATCGAGAAGTCGTTCCAGGGCGGCCGTGCGGAATTGGATGCCCAGGGCTATCGCGTCGAGTCGTTGGCTCGGGTGAAGTCGCTGGCGGGTGGGGTCGTGACCTTTATCGACTGATCACGCCCTACCCTCTGTGGGAGCGAGCTTGCTCGCGATAGCGGCCTGTCAGACACATTTCGGGTAACTGATACACCGCTATCGCGAGCAAGCTCGCTCCCACAGGGGGTGGATCGGCCGTTATGGCGCAGTCGCCTTGAGCCCCGCCAGCAACAGCCGCTGATACAGCTCCTCCTTCAGCCCCTCGGGATTCGTCAACTGCATCCGCTCCAGATGCCCGGCATATTCCCAGGGCTCCGGCGCATCCAGGGCGGCCTTGCCAAGGTCCAGGATCTCGGTGAGCTTGAATTTGCTCTTCAGCCAGTTCAGAGCCCGTAACAAGTCGCGCTCGATCCCGTCGAAATCACAACCCAGCGGGTATTCCGGAAAAAGGTTGGGATGCCGCGCCTGGATCGCCTGTAGACGCTCCGACGTGTTGTCGGCGAACCGTGGATCAAGTCGAAAATCCTTCGGTAATTTACCGGCATTTTGTGCCTGCTCGATCAGGCCGGGTTGGAAGCGCGAATCGCTGATATTCAGCAACGCCTCGATCACCGCCGCGTCGGTCTTGCCCCGCAGGTCGGCGATGCCGTACTCGGTCACCACGATGTCTCGCAGGTGCCGGGGAATCGTGCAATGGCCGTATTCCCAGACGATATTCGAACTGACCACCCCGCCCGACTCCCGCCAGCTGCGCAACAGCAGGATCGAGCGCGCCCCTACCAGCGCATGGCCCTGGGCGACGAAGTTGTACTGCCCACCTACACCGCTGAGCACCCGCCCATCTTCCAACTGGTCCGCCACTCCGGCGCCCATCAGGGTCATGGTGAAGACCGTGTTGATGAAACGCGCATCGAGGCGCTGCAAGCGCTTGAGCGGTTCCTGGCCGTACAGCTCGTTGATGTAGCTGATGCGGGTCATGTTGAATTCGAGCAGGCGGCTCTGCGGCAACTCCCTCAGGCGCTCGTAAAAACTGCGCGGGCCGAGGAAGAACCCGCCGTGGATGCAGATGCCGTCGGGTTGCGCCGCTTCGTCGAGGGTTCCGGCGATGGTCCGTTCCTGGGTCGGTTCGTCGGGGTAGACCTTGCGCCGGATAATCCCGGCCTCCGCCAGCACCAGCAAACCGTTGACGAACATTTCACTGCAACCGTACAACCCTTTGGCGAAAGGCTCGACCCCACCCTCGCGCTCGATCAACTGCGCCCACTGGCTGAGGTTCACGTCCGCCAGCAGGGCCTGGTAACCGGCGTTATCGGCCTGGCGCGCCAACAGCGCCGCCGTCAACGCGTCGCCCATGGAGCCGATGCCGATCTGCAACGTACCGCCATCGCGCACCAGGGTGCTGGCGTGCAGGCCGATCAAATGGTCCTGGAAACCCACCGGCATGTTCGGCGTGGAGAACAACGTGTGGCTGTCCTTCTCATCGATCAACAGGTCGAAGCCATCGATGCCGATTTCCGCATCGCCGGGCATGTAGGGCAAATCGCTGTGGACCTGGCCCACCATGAGAATGGTTTCCCCCGCCTCGCGCCGCTTGGCGATCATCGGCAACAGGTCCAGGGTGATGTCCGGGTTGCAGCTCAGGCTCAAGCGATCCGGATGTTCCGGGTCGCTCGCCACCAGTTGCGCGATCAGGTTCAAGCCAGCCCCATTGATATCCCGGGCGGCGTGGCTGTAGTTGCTGCTGACATAGTCCTGCTGGGCCGAAGCGCTGTGCAGGAGGCTGCCGGGCTGCATGAAGAATTGCTGGACGCGGATATTGGCCGGCAGGCTGTCGCGCTGCAGATCGGCGAGGTAATCGAGTTCTGGATAATCACCGAAGACCCGTTCGACAAAGGGCTCGAGGAAGCGCTTCTGCAGCCCGTCGCCCAAGCTCGGCCGACCCAGGCTCAGTGCTGTGTAAATGGTCAGCTGTCGCTCGGGCATTTGCGCAATGCGCTGGTAAAGCGCGTTGGCGAACAGGTTGGGCTTGCCCAGCCCCAGGGGCATGCCGAGGTGGATATGCGCGGGCAGACGCTCGAGTACGTCATCCACCGCCTGTTCGATTGAACACAACTGCACCATCCGACCCTCCGGGACATTCCATGAATGTGGGTTGGACCGAGCTTGCCGGGTCTTGGTTGCGATGACCAGTCCGGAAAAAATCCCAGGCACAAAAAAGCCGCTCGTAAGCGGCTTTTTTGCGGAAGATGAATGCCTGTTACAGGCCGGACATCTCTTTGATGGCGCCTTTGAGTTCATCATCGGTGCAATCGGCGCAGGTGCCTTTAGGCGGCATGGCATTGATCCCGGTAATGGCCTTCGCCAGGATGCCGTCAAGGCCGCCCTGGTGGTCGGCGCGTTCTTTCCAGGCAGCCTTGTCACCGATTTTCGGAGCGCCCAGCAGGCCGGTACCGTGGCAAGCGTTGCAATGTTTGGCGATGACGTCTTTTGGCGCCTTGGCACCGCCAGCGCCACCCGCCGCGGCAGCCACTTCCATGCCCTTGCATTCCTTGCCCTGGACGCAAACCTGGCCGACGGGTTCAAGGCGCTTGGCGATATCATCGGTCGGCGCCGCTTGAGCGCTCGCAGCCCATAGGGCCAATACGGTTGCTGGTGCAGCCAGCATTTTCATAATTAGGTTCACGCGTACACCCTCAATGGTGGCTAGTCACGCCTGCGGCCACGGTTTGCAGGCGGGCGCAAGTATAGCGGTAAGCCTGTCACTCCGAAACAACCCCAAAGTCGCAAGGGTCTTGTTTGTCATGACAGCCCAACCTTCGAGCGCCTTTGCCCTGCGGGTTCGGCGCCTCTTCTTCTAGAAATTGGCCGGTGTGGCTGCGCTGATCAGTCGCGCCGGCACGTCGAACGGATTACGGAAACGATGGGGCTTGGTACTTTCGAAATAGTAGCTGTCGCCCGCCTCCAGCACGAAGGTTTCGGCGCCGACTACCAATTCCAACCGCCCTTCCACCAGGATTCCGGTCTCTTCGCCTTCATGGGTGAGCATCTCGTCACCGGTGTCGGCGCCAGGCGGATAGATTTCGTTCAGGAAAGCAATCGCCCGGCTCGGATGCGCCCTGCCCACCAATTTCATGGTCACGGCGCCATCGGAGATGTCGATCAGTTCGTTGGCTTTGTAGACGATCTGGGTCGGTTTCTCCTGGAGGATTTCTTCGGAGAAAAACTCGACCATGGACATGGGAATCCCGCCAAGGACCTTGCGCAGCGAGCTGATCGAGGGGCTCACGCTGTTCTTCTCGATCATCGAAATGGTGCTGTTGGTGACGCCCGCGCGCTTGGCGAGTTCACGCTGGGAAAGGCCTTTGAGTTTACGAATGGATTGCAGTCGTTCACCGACGTCCAATGCTGGAGCCTCCAGGGAATCAGGTTATGTGTAAAGTGAGCGTTATCATGGCGACAGCGTTCAGTATTTACAACACCTTGGCCCGAATCCTGTGCGGTGAAGCGACTTTCGGTAGGTCACTCTGGGTGTCAGCCCTCGGAATAGAGCCTTGGCACCCGTCGCAGGTTGCAGAAAATCTGGTAGGGGATCATGTCGGCAGCCTTCGCAACGTCACTGGCGAGGACATTCTTGCCCCACAGCTCCACGGTTGAGCCAAGCCCGGCTTGGGGAATATGGGTCAAGTCCACGGCCAGCATGTCCATCGATACCCGCCCGACCAGTTGGCTACGCTGCCCATCCACCAGTATCGGCGTGCCGTTGGGCGCCTGGCGCGGGTAGCCGTCGGCGTACCCCATGGCGACCACGCCGACCCGGGTCGGTTGCGCCGTGACAAAGCGCGCGCCATAGCCCACGGGCTCGCCGGCGGGAAGTTCACGCACGCTGATGATTTTCGATTCCAGCGTCATGACCGGTTGCAGGCGTGAAGCAACGGCATTGGCTTCTTCGAAAGGCGTCGCGCCGTACAGCATGATGCCGGGCCGCACCCAGTCGCTGGGAATCTGCGGCCAGCCCAGCACCGCTGGCGAGTTGCGCAGGCTGACCTCTGCCATCAAGCCCTGGCGGGTCTGCTCGAATACTGCCAATTGTTGCAGGCTGCTAGGGTCATGCAATTCATCGGCGCGGGCGAAGTGGCTCATCAACACGATCTTCGCCACGTTGCCACTGGCCAGCAGACGACGATACGCCGGCTGGAAATCGTCCGGGTGCAGGCCGACCCGATGCATGCCCGAATCGAGCTTGAGCCAGACCGTGATCGGCTTGCCCAGCGTCGCGCGCTCGATCGCTTCGAGCTGCCACAATGCATGCACCACGCACCAGAAGTCGTGCTCAACGATCAAGGCAAGTTCATCGGCCTCGAAGAAACCTTCCAGCAGCAGGATCGGCCCGCGAATCCCACCGGCCCGCAGCTCCAGGGCTTCTTCGATGCACGCCACCGCGAAACCGTCAGCGGTTTCCTGCAAGGCCTCGGCGCAGCGCACCGCGCCATGCCCGTAAGCGTCGGCCTTGATCACCGCCAGGGCCTTGGCCCCCGTGACTTCACGGGCTAGCTGGTAGTTGTGACGCAGGGCTTGGAGGTCGATCAAGGCACGGGCAGGACGCATGGCGGCAGGCTTCTAGGCGGTCATGGTTAAAAAAACCGGCGCCGGCTGACGGCATCAGCCGACAACAGCGCCGGGAGAGGGAGAGTCTTGACAGTGATCAGGGCAGCGCCGCGACGACGGACAGCTCCACCAGGATCTGCGGCTCGCACAATTTGGCCTCTACCGTGGCGCGGGCCGGGGCGACGCCCTTGGGCAGCCATTTGTCCCACACCGAGTTCATGCCGGCGAAGTGCGCGTCGATGTCCTTCAGGTAAATCGTCACCGACAGCAGGCGGCTCTTGTCGGTCCCGGCCAGGTCGAGCAGTCGCTCGATATTGGCCAGTGTCTCGCGCGTCTGCTGTTCGATACCGGCACTCATGTCGTCGCCGACCTGCCCTGCCAGGTAAACGGTGCCGTTGTGCACGACAACCTGACTCATGCGGTCATTGGTGAGCTGGCGCTGGATTGCCATGTTTCGCGGACTCCTGGGGTTTGCTGCCATAACGGGAAATATCGAGGCCTTCGGCGCTGATCTGTGGCTTTTTCTTTGCCATCAGGTCCGCGAGAAGGCGACCGGAACCACAGGCCATGGTCCAACCGAGGGTGCCGTGGCCGGTGTTCAGGAACAGGTTCTTGAACGGCGTCGCCCCAACGATCGGCGTGCCGTCCGGAGTGGTCGGGCGCAGGCCGGTCCAGAAACTGGCCTGGGCCAAATCGCCGCCCTGAGGATAAAGGTCGTTGACGATCATCTCCAGGGTTTCGCGCCGGCGCGGGTTGAGCGAGAGGTCAAAACCGGCGATTTCCGCCATGCCGCCAACGCGGATACGGTTGTCGAACCGGGTGATCGCGACCTTGTAGGTTTCGTCGAGGATGGTTGAAGTCGGTGCCATCGCCGGGTTGGTGATCGGCACGGTCAGGGAGTAACCCTTGAGCGGATACACCGGCGCACGGATACCCAGCGGCTTGAGCAGTTGCGGCGAGTAGCTGCCAAGCGCCAGGACATAACGGTCGGCGGTTTCCAGCTTGCCATCGATCCACACGCCATTGATTCGGTCGCCGGCGAAATCCAGGCGCTCGATGTTCTGGTCGAAACGAAATTGCACGCCGAGCTTCACGGCCATTTCCGCCAGGCGAGTGGTGAACATCTGGCAATCGCCGGTCTGGTCATTGGGCAGGCGCAGGGCACCGGCAAGGATATCGGTGACATTCGCCAGGGCCGGTTCGACGCGGGCGATGCCTTCGCGATCGAGGACTTCGAACGGTACGCCGGATTCCTTCAGAACAGCGATGTCCTTGGCCGCGCCATCAAGCTGGGCCTGGGTGCGGAACAGTTGGGTAGTGCCGAGGCTGCGGCCTTCGTAGGCGATGCCGGTTTCGGCGCGCAGTTCATCGAGGCAGTCACGGCTGTACTCGGAAAGCCGGACCATGCGCTCCTTGTTGATGGCATAGCGGCTGGCGGTGCAATTGCGCAACATCTGCGCCATCCACAAGTATTGGTCGATGTCGGCGGTGGCCTTGATCGCCAGCGGTGCGTGACGCTGAAGCAGCCATTTGATGGCCTTGAGCGGCACGCCCGGCGCGGCCCACGGCGAGGCGTAACCCGGCGATACCTGGCCGGCATTGGCGAAACTGGTTTCCATGGCAGGCGCCGGCTGACGGTCGACCACCACCACTTCAAACCCGGCACGCGCCAGATAATAAGCACTGACGGTACCGATGACGCCGCTACCCAAGACCAGAACGCGCATGTTGAAACCCTCATCGCGGATAACCGCTGACGTTTGTTGTACAAACCTTAGATGCGCGCAGTGTAAAAAAGATCAGCCAGTGCTTTTCACTATATAAATGCCTATATTTGGCGAGAATTCTCGGCAAGAACCCTTTTCACGGAGGCGCATCACCTGTGCGGACCAACACTCAGACCAAACGCGAGCTGGACAAGATCGACCGCAACATCCTGCGCATCCTTCAGGCGGACGGGCGAATTTCCTTCACCGAACTGGGCGAAAAGGTCGGCCTCTCCACCACGCCGTGCACGGAGCGGGTGCGACGGCTGGAGCGCGAAGGCATCATCATGGGCTACAACGCCCGGCTCAATCCGCAACACCTGAAGGGTAGCCTGCTGGTGTTCGTCGAGATCAGCCTGGACTACAAATCCGGCGACACCTTCGAAGAGTTCCGACGCGCGGTGCTGAAATTGCCTCATGTGCTCGAATGTCACCTCGTGTCGGGGGACTTCGACTATCTGGTGAAGGCACGGATCTCCGAGATGGCCTCGTACCGCAAGCTGCTGGGCGACATCCTGCTCAAGCTGCCCCATGTGCGCGAGTCCAAGAGCTACATCGTGATGGAAGAGGTGAAAGAGAGCCTGAACCTGCCGATTCCGGATTGAGTCTGGCTCCAGGCCGCTATCGCGAGCAAGCTCGCTCCCACACAGGTAGGTGGCGAACGCTTTCTTGCGAACAACGGAGATCCCTTGTGGGAGCGAGCTTGCTCGCGAAGGCGGCGACCCGGTATCCCTGGCAGTTAAACCAACACCTGCCGAGTGCTGGCCATGTACTCATGGATCTGCTTCTCGACGCGCGGATGGATCAACTCCACCGGCCGCCGGCCATTGGGGCACGGCAAGGTCGCCGTGGTGCCGAACAGCCGGCAGATCAACGGCCGCTCGTCATACACCGTGCAGCCGTTCGGCCCCAGGTGTACGCAATCGAGCGCTTCCAACGCCGCGTCCTGCTCGGCGCGGCTCTTGCGCGGCAGGCGGGCCATTTCCTCGGGCGAGGTGGTCACCGGACCGCAGCAGTCGTGACAGCCCGGAACGCACTCAAACGTCGGGATCTGCTGACGCAACGTGCGGATTTTTTGACTGTTGCAGCTCATCGAGGCGATTACCGGATCGGGACAGCCCCGGATTCTGCCTTAAAAACCGCAGGCCAGACAGCACCAGCCGACCAGTGTTGCCGACCGGGGAAAGCACGGCTTATGCTCCGTAAAATTTCTCAAACACAAAAATCAGGATTACGCACATGAACGCCCGTGTTCAGCAACCTGTCCCCAGCCACGCGCACGCCGCCTCTTATTACGCCGCCAGCAGCCTGCCGCAGCCGGACCATCCGGCGTTGCAAGGCGAGTTGGTAGCGGACGCCTGCGTGGTGGGCGGCGGGTTCTCCGGGTTGAACACAGCCATCGAACTGGCCGAGCGCGGGATGAGCGTGGTCCTGCTTGAAGCACACAAAATCGGCTGGGGCGCCAGCGGACGCAACGGCGGCCAGCTGATTCGCGGCGTTGGCCACGGTCTCGATCAGTTCGCTCCTGTCGTCGGCACCGAGGGCGTCCGTCAGATGAAACTGATGGGGCTCGAGGCGGTGGAAATCGTCCGACAGCGGGTCGAGCGTTTTCAGATTGCTTGCGACCTGACCTGGGGTTATTGCGACCTCGCCAACAAACCCGGCGACCTCGAGGGCTTTGCCGAAGACGGCGAAGAGCTCCGCAGCCTGGGCTATCGCTACGAGACCCGGCTGCTGCAGGCCGATGAGATGCACAGCGTGGTGGGCTCGGACCGCTACGTTGGTGGCCTGATCGACATGGGCTCGGGGCATCTGCATCCGCTCAACCTGGCGCTGGGCGAAGCGGCCGCTGCGCAACAACTGGGGGTCCGACTGTTCGAGGGATCGGCTGTTACCCGCATTGACTATGGGCCGCAGGTGAAAATCCACACCTCTCAAGGTTCGGTCCGCGCCAATACCCTGGTGCTGGGCTGCAACGCCTACCTCAACGGCCTGAATCAGGAATTGAGTGGAAAAGTATTGCCCGCCGGCAGCTACATCATCGCCACCGAACCACTGAGCGAAGCCCAGGCTCAAGCCCTGTTGCCGCAGAATATGGCCGTCTGTGACCAACGAGTGGCATTGGATTACTATCGACTTTCGGCAGATCGGCGCTTGTTGTTCGGCGGCGCTTGTCATTATTCGGGGCGTGATCCGCAGGACATTGGCGCTTATATGCGTCCGAAAATGCTCAAGGTGTTCCCGCAACTGGCGGACGTGAAAATCGATTATCAGTGGGGCGGGATGATTGGCATCGGCGCCAATCGCCTGCCGCAGATTGGCAGGCTGAAAGACCAGCCGAACGTGTATTACGCCCAGGCCTATTCCGGTCATGGCGTGAACGCCACACACCTGGCGGGCAAACTGTTGGCTGAGGCGATCAGTGGACAGCAAGGCGGCGGTTTCGACCTGTTTGCCCGGGTACCGCACATGACCTTCCCGGGCGGCAAGCATTTGCGCTCGCCATTGCTGGCGCTGGGGATGTTGTGGCATCGGTTGAAAGAACTGATGTAACCGTGGCGAGGGAGCTTGCTCCCGCTGGGTTGCGTAGCAGCCCCAAGCTCTGGCGGTCGCTGCGCAACCGAGCGGGAGCAAGCTCCCTCGCCACAGTTTTCTTATCGATTCAAAGCCGCCAGAACGGCTTCAGGCCTTCCGCCCGTGCCTGCTCCCGGCTCAGCCCGATGTCACGCAACTGTTCGGTCGACAGATCCAGCAAGGCTTTGCGTGTATGCAAACGATGCCAGAACAGGCCCCAGCGACTCAGGTCGGCTGGAGCATTGCGCAAATCCCCGCTACGCAGCCCCTTCTCCTGCCCCGCCGCCAGTTCCTGACTGTGTAACGTCAGCCGCACATCGCTCAAGCCGTTCATTTTGATCGCTCCTGTTTACTTGGGTAGCCAGAGGTTTCATGATGCGCGGACGGCAAAAAGCGATACAGATCCAACCAATATCTTTTACATGCATACAGATAGGCTATTTTCACGGCTGAATTGAAGTTTTTCAGCTCATCTGTATCGGTCGCTGCTTTCACCTGATCAGGACTACGCCATGACGCTCTACGTGAATCTCGCCGAGTTGCTCGGGACCCGCATCGAACAAGGCTTCTACCGCCCCGGCGACCGGCTGCCCTCGGTGCGAGCCTTGAGTACGGAACATGGCGTCAGCCTGAGCACCGTCCAGCAGGCCTACCGCGTGCTGGAAGACAACGGGCTGGCCACGCCGAAACCCAAATCAGGTTATTTCGTCCCGGTCAGCCGTGAGCTGCCGGACCTGCCGGCAATCGGCCGTCCAGCCCAGCGCCCGGTGGATATTTCCCAGTGGGACCAAGTGCTGGAACTGATACGCGCAATACCTCGCAAGGATGTGGTACAGCTGGGCCGTGGCATGCCGGATATCCATTCACCCACCATGAAACCGTTGCTGCGCAGCCTGGCGCAGATCAGCCGGCGACAAGACATGCCCGGTCTGTATTACGACAACATCTACGGCAACCTCCAGTTGCGCGAACAGATCGCCCGGCTATCCCTGGATTCCGGCTGCCAACTGACAGCCAACGACCTGATCGTCACCACCGGCTGTCACGAAGCGCTGTCGGTCAGCATTCGCGCGACCTGCGAACAGGGCGATATTGTCGCAGTGGATTCACCCAGCTTTCACGGCGCCATGCAGACGCTGAAGGGCCTGGGCATGAAAGCCCTCGAGATTCCCACCGACCCGCTCACGGGAATCAGCCTGGAGGCACTGGAGCTGGCATTGGAACAATGGCCAATCAAGGCCATACAGTTGACGCCCAGCTGCAACAACCCGCTGGGCTACATCATGCCGGAGGCCAATAAGCGCGCCTTGCTGACCTTGGCCCAGCGTTTCGACGTGGCCATTATCGAGGACGATGTGTACGGGGAATTGGCCTACACCTACCCGCGACCACGTACGATCAAATCCTTCGATGAAGATGGCCGCGTCCTGCTCTGCAGTTCTTTTTCCAAGACGTTGGCGCCAGGCCTGCGGGTCGGCTGGATTGCGCCCGGTCGGTACCTTGAGCGCGCGCTGCACATGAAGTACATCAGCACCGGATCTACCGCGCCGCAGCCTCAGATCGCCATCGCGGAGTTCCTCAAGAACGGGCACTTCGAACCCCATCTTCGCCGCATGCGCACGCAATACCAGCGCAATCGCGACGTAATGATGGATTGGGTGAGCCGGTACTTTCCCCAAGGCACCCGCGCCAGCCGCCCCCGTGGCAGCTTCATGCTCTGGGTCGAGCTGCCCGAGGGTTTCGACACGCTGAAGCTCAATCGCGTGCTGCATGACCAAGGTGTACAGATCGCCGTCGGCAGCATCTTTTCGGCGTCAGGCAAATACCGCAACTGCCTGCGCATGAACTACGCGGCCAAGCCCACGGCGCAGATCGAAGACGCCGTGCGCAAGGTCGGCACAGCAGCCAGCCGACTGCTGGCGGACATGCCCGATGGCTCCTGAGCGTTGCGTGCCAACATCCAAGGCACCGCTGGGCTCAGCCTTCCTGGCAAACCACCTCAAGACGGTCATAGGGTTCGGTTGAAGCGGGTAATTGGCGGGCATCGAATTCCAGACGGCAGATTCGCTCATCGGCACGTGTCACGTTGAGCCGAACCACGTCGGGGGCATCCTCCAGGTAGACCAGGCCAGCGTCGACTACCGTCGTCAGGTACTGCCCTTCATGGTCATAGACGCCCAAGCCTTTCGCCACGGGCGTCCCTTCTTCGTTGCGCACGTACAGCATCAGACGGCGAACCATGCCGGCCTGGAAGTCGAGCCGCGGCACCGCGCCACGCGCGGCGCGTACTTCTTGGAAACCGTTAGGTACCTCGACGTTGCCCGGCAAGCTCACCGTGTCGATTTCAATGCGGCTCGCCTGGTAGGCCGGCAACGCGGCCGCCACTGCACGCCCCGCGCCGTCGGTCCAGACGGGCCCCTGGGAAGTGCCAATCTTGATTCCCGCAGAGTCGCCGACCTTGAGCAGGCCAAACGTGTCGCGCAGCGGATACGGCGAAGGCGTAACGCCCTCCTCATGCAAAGCCAGCCCGCCGCGCAACGCCAGGTCATAATGGCGCGCTCCCGCGCTGGTCTGGGCATATCCCAGTTCGGCGCTGGTGTAACGGGGCAAGGCGTTAAGCCTGGCATTGAGGTCGTTCCGGCCAGCGGCGGAACGATCGGCACCGATGCTGTAACCCAGGCTGTCACTGACCTGCTCGGTATAGCGCGCGCCCGTACGCAATCCTCTAGAGTCATCATGGCGAGTAGAAATGCTCAGCCTTCGATTGCGTCCCAAGGGCACGCCAATATTGGCGAACACACCGGTCCGGCCTGCCTGTTCAGCCCGGTCATGCTCGACACTCAACGAAAACGTCGCCCAGTCGAATGCCCGTGACCATGCCGTACTGATGCGCGAATTGCCGTTCCCGCCCGCGCCTTTGTAGCGAGTCAGCGATCCGCTGACTGCTCCCCACGACGAATCCGCCCGCCTCAGCGATAGACTCCAGTGATGGGTCGCCCGGGCAAGCGGATCACCAACGGCAGGGTCGAGACTCGCCTCGGACAGATATCGAAACCCGGAACTGCGCTGGCCGGCCGTCAGTCCGACGGTTAGCCCAGCGCCCGCCACGGTGTTGAGCGTAGCCTGCATTTCTTGGCCACGGGTGCCTTGCGCCGTGCGTGAACCGAGTTGCTGCAGGCCTAGTATTGTCGTTCGGGTCAATGCCTGTGAGATCCCCCAGCCCATGGACTGGTAACCTTCGGCCCCCATCCACCCTGCGCTTGTCTGGGTCTGCGGTCCCCATCGCCAGTCCCGGCTGGCAGCAAAGAAAGCCGGCGTGTCACGCTCGCTCCCAGGGAACTGCCTGATCTTGCCTGCCGCCAGCCCATAACTGGACACAGCCCCGAGCCTTACCGGACGCACATCCGCGGCGGGCACATGAAAGTCGCGACGTTCGCCGTTCTCTTCAAACACGCTGACTTCCAAGTCCACCCGGTCACTGATCAACGGTAAATCGCGCAGTGTGAACGGCCCCGCGGGCACCAACGTGGTGTAGATCACTATTGCGCTCTGGCGGACCTCGACCCTGGCCGTCGAATAGGCCAGCCCGTGGACCAGCGACCCGCCCCCCAGTCCATCCGCACCCGCCGAAAGCGCATTTTCAGGAAAGATTTGCACACCCGTGAAAGGTCCTGTGGAAAACAACGGCGAACGCATATTCAACTGGCCCAGTTGAATATGCGCATCGAAGCGCTCCCACGTCTTGGATGCCTGGGTGTACAACGTCTCGAAACGCGTTACTCCCTGGAATGACGTGTAGTTCTGACGACTGCGGACCACCCAGTCTCCCGCGTTGAAGCCCAGTTCGGTGCCCACGCTGCGATAGGCACTGGACTGGCCGGCGGCGGAGCCGGCAATGACTAGCGCGTCGTAGTTCAATACGCCGGCCATCCCACCCGAATCCCAGCTTCCACGGCTCTCGGTGGGCCTCAAGAGCCAGTCTGCGGGGACCACCAGATGCACAAGGTTTTGCCCTGGATCAAGCCGCACCTGAGCGCCGGCCAACCCTTGGTCAACAGACACGCACTGCGGATCGTCAGCGCCGGGATACGCATTAAGCGACGCGGCAATCCCCGCGCGCTCAAGCAGGTTCGCATCGAGGCACAACTGCCCTTCGCCATCGAACATTGCCATGACCTGCCCGGATGGAATGCCATTGACGCTCAAGGCGACACGATGGCGTCCAGCAGCAAAGCGTGCGGCGCGGCGAAAATATTCGGCAACATCCGGGTCGACTCCCCGCGCCCGCAGCACCGAGCGGTCAAATTCAGCGGATGCTTGTGCCGAGGCTTCGGCCCGGGCAGTCGACATCAAGACCAGGCTGCCGACGAGCCGCCAAAGGACACCCGGGCGCATTATTGCAGGCTCAAGCGTGCGTCATGACTGGCAGCCGCGAACCCGTAAGTGGTGGCTGGAAACAACCGCACATGGGTGCCCAGGCTCGAGGGGGTGGTGAACGTCAACGTTTCCCCGGGCAAAATATAGGTACGCCCCAGATCAAGTGTCGTACCGCCTGGAATCAAACTCACTGATCTTGCCAGCCTCACGACGTAGGGGCTGGGATTGCTCACGCTGACCTGCCCGGTCTTGGCGCTCCAGACCAGTCGCGTCCAAGGCATTCGCTCAATCGCCAGGTGCGCCGGACGAATAATGACCGGAATGTTCTGACGCACGCCCATGGAAATCTGTGCGCCACCCGCCGCTGGACGCGCCTTGATACCCTCGAACACCACGCGTTTGAGGCGCTCCGTCTGCAAAGGAGCGCGACTGTGCAGGATAAAACGCACCTGCTGGCTCTGCCCGGGTTCGACCCGAGCCACGGGCGGATTGACCAGAAGCAACGGCTCCGAGTCTTCTGGAACATCCAAGACAGAGCTGTAAAGCAGCGCCGGTCGTTCATCGGTGTTCTTGATATTCAGAGTCGCCTCACCCTTGCCCTGGTCGACAATCACTACCGGCGTTTCCGGGACCATTCCAGCGGCCTGGGCGCCGGAGGCTATAAATGGCAGGCACAACGCCGCCACCGTGTTCAATACCGGTAAGCAATTTCGCAAAAACATGGAAATCTCCAGAAGCACCGACCGAGACATGCCTGGCATGTCCCGTCGGCAGCAAACCAACCCGCCGGAGCGCAGACCTTCAGGTCACTGCAGGCCTTTCAAACGCTCACGACGCTCCGTCACTTCAGGCGTCAGAGGTAAAACACATCGAACGTGACCGAACCATCAAGATCGAACTCATCCGTAGTCGGCGGCAACTCGGAAGTGGCACGGATGGCCGCGGCGACTTTCATCGGCAACGTGTGAAGACGAGCAGCAGCAGGGCCGGATGCCGAGCTTGAACCCCAGGAGTAAGTCGTCGGCGAATTGGTAATCAAACCATTGGTCGGAACACTCCAGCTCGGATTGGCCAGCGTTCGCGCCAGCAGAATCTGCGGAACGCCGTCAGTCCGCGGCAAGCCACTCAACAGACCGAAACCACCGATTCCAACCCCCTGGGTGCTGCCCAGGCCGTAATACAGTTCGTCGCCCGAACGACCATTGAAAGCCAGACCGGGCACCTTGGATGCACCGCGATTATCGGTGACGGCGATCTCCACGGATGCCGGGGCGCTACAGGTGATTTGCAGACTGATATCCCGCGGGGGAAGATCGTTCTGCCTGTCGGGAGCCAGGGCCGAAGAGAAAATCCGACCTAGATTGACATCGCTACCGCCGGCAAATGCCGGAATGCAGGATGTCGGGATAACTCGGCCTGTCACGTTCAAATCAACACTGGCCGCCTGGGCGATCAAGGGTGTAGAGGCAACGGCCAAGCAGGTGGCCAAGAGTCGTTTTTTCATAGTCACGTACCTGCAAAAGAGAAAGGGATACAGCCATGCAATGGCATCGGGGAAAGAGAACCAACCACCCCCTGCCAATGCCTGCGTATCGTTGCTCATCAGGTAGGATTTTTATGTAGGAAAAGACCTTGCAAGGATCTGGCTTTTTCAACGTGGCTTGTGGCTTTTCCAACTTCTGAAGCGGGTTCCCACAGCCTGAGGCGTCGTATCCCGCAAACAGGATGAATCACAAAGCCATGCCATACTTCCTCGCAACGATCCGGGACGACTTGATTTGAGACCACATCTGGCCCTGCCTTTCGCTCTGCTGCTTGCTGCGCTTCTCTGCGGCTGTACGAGCCTGGACATTACTCGCGAGCCCAGCCAGGCATTGCCAGCGGCGAGTTCGGCATTTGGTCGCTCGGTCCAGGCGCAAGCTGCGCCTCATGAGGGTCGCTCGGGTTTTCGCCTGTTGTCGGACAGCACCGAGGCCTTCACCGCCCGTGCCGAATTGATCCGCAACGCCCAAAGCAGCCTGGACTTGCAGTACTACATCGTCCACGACGGCATCAGCACGCGAATGCTCGTGGATGAATTGCTCAAGGCCGCCGACCGGGGCGTGCGCGTGCGCATCCTGCTGGATGACACCACCAGTGACGGCCAGGATCAGATCATCGCGACGCTCGCCGCGCACCCAAACATCCAGATCCGCCTGTTCAACCCTTTGCATCTTGGCCGAGCGACCGGCGTGACCCGCAGCCTTGGACGCCTGTTCGACCTGTCATTGCAGCATCGCAGGATGCACAACAAGTTGTGGCTGGCGGACAACAGCATGGCGATTGTCGGAGGCCGCAACCTGGGGGATGAGTACTTCGATGCCGAACCCAACCTCAACTTCACCGACATCGACCTGCTCGGCGTCGGTCCGGTGGCTGAACAATTGGGGCACAGCTTCGATCAGTACTGGAACAGCGCGCTGAGCAAGCCCATCGAGCAATTCATGTCCCATCGGCCTACCGCCAAGGACTTGGCCAACAGCCGATTACGCCTGCAGGAGTCCCTGGAGCAGACGCACAAGGAAAACCACGCGCTGTACCAACAGTTGACCGCCTACAAGACCCAACCGCGCCTGGACACCTGGCGCAGCCAACTGACCTGGGCCTGGAACCAGGCATTGTGGGACGCGCCGAGTAAAGTCCTGGCGAAAGACGAGCCGGACCCGCAATTGTTGCTGACCACCCAACTGGGCCCGGAGCTGGCCGGCGTCAGCAAAGAACTGATCATGATCTCCGCCTATTTCGTGCCCGGCCAGCCAGGCCTGGTGTACCTGACCAGCCGCGCCGATGCCGGCGTGTCGGTGAGCCTGCTGACCAATTCCCTGGAAGCCACCGACGTGCCCGCCGTACATGGTGGCTATGCGCCGTATCGCAACGCCCTGTTGCAGCACGGCGTGCGCCTGTTCGAGCTGCGTCGACAACCGGGCGACAACGGCAGCAGCCCGCATCTGTTCTACAGCAAGTCCTACGGCGAATCGGACTCCAGCCTCCACAGCAAGGCGATCATCTTCGACCAGCAGAAATCGTTCATCGGCTCGTTCAATTTCGACCCGCGCTCAGTGCTATGGAATACCGAAGTCGGCGTCCTGGTAGACAGCCCGGAACTTGCCGGCCAGGTGCGCGAGCTGGCATTGCAGGGCATGGCGCCAACCCTGAGCTATCAGGCCCGCCTCGATGATGCCGGAAAGCTGATATGGACCACCGAAGACAATGGCAAGCTGCACGACCTGGACCGTGAGCCGGGCAGTTGGTGGCGCCGGTTCAATGCCTGGTTCGCCACGACGATCGGATTGGAGAGGATGCTGTAGAGATCGACTGCTTTCTGGTAGACCGCCTCTGTGGCGAGGAAGCCTGCTCCCGCTGGCCCGGTCCGACGCCTCGGGCGAAGCGGTCCCGGCTTTTGCGGTTGGCGCAACCGAACGGGAGCAAGCTCCCTCGCCACAGGTCGCTTCTATCTTTCAGGCAGTCTGCGTCGCCCCGAACGCGCCTTGGCGCAGCAATAGAATCACCAATCCGAACGCCCCTGCCGCCATGAACAATGGCAACGCATGCCCGCTGACCCACTGGCTTCCCGCGCCTGCGATCAGCGGACCAACCAGGCACCCAATCCCCCACAGTTGGGCGATATGGGCATTGGCCCGTACCAACGCATCGTCACGATAACGCTCGCCGATCAGAATCAACGACAACGTGAACAGCCCGCCCGCGCTGGCACCAAACAGCACCCACAACGGCCAGATGAGAAGCGTGTCGATCAACAGCGGCACCGCCAGGCTCGAGAACATCAAGGCGACCGCGCACCCGGTAAACAGCGAACGGCGTGACAGGCGATCAGCCAAGGCGCCAATGGGCAGCTGCAGCAAGGCATCGCCGACCACCACGGTGCTGACCATCGCCAACGCAACATCCGCACTGAAACCCTGGCGCAAGCAATAGACCGGCAGCAACGTCAGGATCATCGCTTCGAAGGCGGCAAACAAGGACACGGCCCAGCCGATCGCCGGCAGGCCTCGACAAAAGCCCCACAAATCCTTGAGCGTGACACTGTTGGCTTCGCTGCTGGGCGCGCCACTGCGACCGAGCAACAACAAGGGCGCGCCCAGCAATAGGCCGACGCCCACCCAGAAGCCGTAGTCGTGATCGGTGCCCAGCGCCCCCAGCAGCAACGGACCGGACAACTGGCTCAAGGCATAACTGCTGCCATACAGCGCAACCAACCGCCCGCGCCATCGCTCGATGACCAACTGATTGATCCAACTCTCACCCAGAATGAACACCAGGGTCAGGACCACGCCAATCACCAGCCGCAGCAGCAACCAGACCGGATAGCTGGGCAACAGCGCCAGCAACCCGATGGACAGCGCTCCGGCCCACAGGCACAAGCGCATCAGCGCCGCCGTACCGAAGCGCGCCGCCAGCCGGCTCGACACCTTGGCCCCTACCAGCACGCCAACCGCCGGCATGGCCGCCATCACACCGATGGCGAACGAGCCATAACCCCAGCCTTCCAGGCGCAGCGACACCAGGGGCATGGTTACGCCCAGGGCCAGGCCGACACTCAGGACAGAAGCCAACACGGCGAAATAAGTCGCCCAACGCATTTCCACGCTCCTGTGGATTCAGATTTCAAGCCTTGCACACAGCAATGTGGGAGCGGGCTTGCTCGCGAAGGGGGAGTACCAGTCAACATAACCGTTGAATGTTAAACCGCCTTCGCGAGCAAGCCCGCTCCCACAAAGGATCAGCGCTGCATGAAGCCCCGGTCAGAGCTTGATCCAGGTCGCCTTCAGCTCGGTGTACTTGTCGAACGCATGCAGCGACTTGTCGCGACCGTTACCCGACTGCTTGAAGCCACCGAACGGCGCGGTCATGTCGCCACCGTCATATTGATTGACCCACACGCTGCCGGCGCGCAGTGCCTTGGCGGTCAGGTGAGCCTTGGAGATGTCCTTGGTCCATACCGCCGCCGCCAGGCCATAAGGCGTGTCGTTGGCGATCTGGATGGCTTCTTCGGCGCTGTCGAAGGCAATGACCGACAACACTGGGCCGAAAATCTCTTCCTGGGCGATTTTCATCGCGTTGCTCACGCCGTCGAAAATCGTCGGCTCGACATAGGTACCGCCGGTTTCCTCGAGGATCCGCTTACCGCCCGCCACCAGCTTGGCGCCATCGCTGTGACCGGCCTCGATGTAGGACAGCACGGTATTCATCTGCTGGGTATCGACCAGGGCTCCGACATTGGTGGCCGGGTCCAGCGGATTGCCGGGTTTCCAGCCCTTGAGCGCCTCGACCACCAGCGGCAGGAACGTGTCCTTGATGGAGCGCTCCACCAACAGCCGCGAACCGGCGGTGCAGACTTCGCCCTGGTTGAAGGCAATGGCGCTGGCGGCGGATTCGGCGGCGGCTTGCAGATCCGGCGCATCGGCGAAGACGATGTTCGGGCTCTTGCCGCCGGCCTCCAGCCAGACGCGCTTCATGTTGGATTCGCCGGAATAGATCATCAATTGCTTGGCGATCTTGGTGGAGCCGGTGAACACCAGCGTATCGACATCCATGTGCAAGGCCAGGGCCTTGCCAACGGTGTGGCCGTACCCCGGGAGGACGTTCAGCACGCCTTTCGGGATACCGGCCTCCATGGCCAGGGCAGCGATGCGAATCGCAGTCAGCGGGGATTTCTCGGAGGGCTTGAGCACCACCGAGTTGCCGGTGGACAGCGCCGGGCCGAGCTTCCAGCAAGCCATCATCAACGGGAAATTCCACGGCACGATCGCGCCCACGACACCAACCGGTTCGCGGGTCACCAGGCCCAACTGATCGTGGGGCGTAGCGGCCACTTCGTCGTAGATCTTGTCGATGGCTTCGCCGCTCCAGCTCAGCGCCTGGGCCGCGCCAGGAACGTCGATGTTCAGGGAGTCGCTGATTGGCTTGCCCATGTCCAGGGTTTCCAGCAGGGCCAGCTCTTCGGCGTTCTGCTTGAGCAGGCCGGCGAAACGAATCATGGTGGCCTTGCGCTTGCTCGGTGCCAGGCGCGACCAGACGCCGGAACTGAAAGTCGCACGAGCGTTTTCGACGGCGCGCTGGGCATCAGCCACGTCGCAACTGGCTATCTTGCCCAGCAGGCGGCCATCGACCGGGCTCAAACAATCAAAGGTTTCGCCGGACACCGCATCGGTGTATTCACCGTTGATGAAGGCGCGGCCTTCTATCTTCAGGTCGCGGGCGCGCTGTTCCCAGTCGGCACGAGTCAGGGTGGTCATGCGAGTGTCCTCCTCTTATTGGTAGGAACGCCGCGTCCCGCGCAGCGTTCAAGAATTCCTGCCGCGCCAGCCTGTTTACGGCGTTGTTTTCGGCACGGGGCATCCACCACCCTAAACCAGCCGCTGGTAATGTTTCAATATATTTGACACAACCCAGGCAAACGGCCTTGCGATGTTCATTTTAATAAACATAGACTCGAGGCCTTCCAAGCCATCACCGGAGACCAAGCGCATGAGCATTCAGGACATCGTCGATTTTGGCCAGGCCAATACGCCCGCCGATCGTTATCGCCCGGACCCGGCCAAGGTACTCAAGGGCGATCCCGAACAAGCGGTGTTCAACCACTACAGCAGCCCCTGCGGGCAAATGAATGCCGGGGTCTGGGAAGGCGCCGTCGGCCAGTGGACGGTCAACTATACCGAGCATGAATACTGCGAGATCGTCCAAGGTGTCTCCGTACTGCGGGACAACGATGGCTACGCCAAGACCCTGCGGGCGGGCGATCGCTTCGTGATCCCGGCCGGGTTCAAGGGCACCTGGGAAGTGCTGGAACCGTGCCGCAAGATCTATGTGGTGTTTGAGCAGAAGGCTTGAGGATTTTGTGTTGCCTGGACTGGCCCCATCGCGAGCAAGCTCGCTCCCACACTGGACTGTGTGACGCCTGGACTCCTGTGGGAGCGAGCTTGCTCGCGATGAGGTCCTGACAGACAGAAAAAAGACAACAAAAAAGGCCCGTATCTCGCGATACGGGCCTTTTTCGTAAAGAGGGAAAAATCAATTACTTGATTTTGCCTTCCTTGTAGATCACGTGCTTGCGAACAACCGGATCATATTTCTTGATCTCGATTTTGTCCGGGGTAGTACGCTTGTTCTTGTCGGTAGTGTAGAAGTGACCAGTACCGGCGCTCGAGATCAAACGAATCAATTCACGCATGATTAGCTCCCTTAAACCTTGCCATCGCGACGAAGTTCGGCCAGCACGACACTGATGCCACGCTTGTCGATGATGCGCATGCCCTTGGCAGATACGCGCAGACGTACGAAACGTTTCTCTTCTTCAACCCAGAAGCGGTGATGCTGCAGGTTCGGCAGGAAACGACGACGGGTTTTGTTGTTTGCGTGGGAAATGTTATTCCCAGTCACCGGACCCTTACCGGTAACTTGACAGACTCTAGACATGCCTCAGCCCTCTAAAACCACATGCCCAACCCGGCATGGGTTGGCCGCTTAATCTCTCAGTCATTTGGCGCCAGGCGCCGCGTTTCTTTAAGGGTCTTACCGGCTACACCTACAGTGAAGGAACCGGGCCCCTAGAAAAGAGCGCTGCTTTATACCAGAAAGACCCAGGCACAACAACAGCCGTTGTGATTTGTCTTCCTGGGGAATCTTCGAGCAAGCGCCCCGGACGGCGGGGGCAGAGGCTGGCGCAGCCCTTTACCGCTCGTCGCTGCACGCAGGTAATTTTTCACTGGCACCCGATGGGAACCTGAGTACAGCGCCGCAGAGTGCCGGAAAATGCAAAAAGGGGATAGTCATTTACCGGCGAGCCCACTAGGGTAGGCCTTTTCCAGACTGCACTCGCAGATGGGCCTCCGACCTGCACAGGAAATCAATCATGCGCCTCGCTGCCCTACCCTTGTTGCTCGCCCCTCTGCTGATCAGCCCGCTGGCCCAGGCCGCCGCCCTGAGCGTGTGTACCGAGGCCAGCCCGGAGGGGTTCGATGTCGTTCAATACAACTCGCTGACCACCACCAATGCTTCCGCCGACGTGCTGATGAACCGCCTGGTGGATTTCGACACGGCCAGCGGCAAAGTGGTGCCGAGCCTGGCCAGCAGTTGGGACGTCTCGCCCGACGGCCTGACCTATGTCTTCAAGCTGCGGCCACAGGTCAAGTTCCATCACACCGACTATTTCACACCGCGCCGCGACCTGACGGCCGAAGACGTCAAGTTCAGCTTCGATCGGATGCTCGATCCGGCCAACCCTTGGCATAAAGTTGCGCAAAGCGGCTTCCCCCACGCGCAGTCCATGCAACTGCCTGCGCTGATCACCAAAATCGACGCACTCGACCCGCTGACGGTGCGATTCACGCTGGACCACGCCGACTCAACCTTCCTGGCCACGCTGAGCATGGGTTTCGCGTCGATCTATTCAGCCGAATATGCCGACCAGTTGATGAACGCCGGCAAGCCGGAACAGCTCAACAGCCAACCCATCGGCACTGGCCCGTTCATTTTCAACCGCTTCCAGAAAGACGCCTCGATTCGCTACAAGGCCAACAACGAATATTTCGGCGGCAAGCCTCAGGTAGACCCCCTTATTTTCGCCATCACCCCGGACGCCAACGTCCGATTGCAGAAATTGCGGCGCAATGAATGCCAGATCGCACTGTCGCCCAAGCCTCTGGACGTACAGGCCGCCAAGCAAGAGCCCACGTTGAAAGTGGAACAGACTGACGCCTTCATGACCGCCTTCCTGGCGATCAACAGCCAGCATCCGCCATTGGACAAGCCTGAAGTCCGCCAGGCGATCAATCTCGCCTTTGACAAGCCCAGCTACCTCAAGACCGTTTTCGAGGGCACCGCCGAAGCGGCCAACGGCCCTTATCCACCGAACACCTGGAGCTACGCGAAAAACCTGCCCGGCTATGCCCATGATCCGGCCAAGGCTCGGGAGTTGTTGGCCAAGGCCGGTTTGAAGGAAGGCTTCAAGACCACTATCTGGACTCGCCCCTCCGGCAGCCTGCTCAACCCCAACCCGAGCCTGGGGGCACAGTTGCTGCAATCGGACCTGGCAGAGATCGGCATCCAGGCGGAAATCCGCGTGATCGAATGGGGCGAGCTGATCCGCCGCGCCAAGGCCGGCGAACATGACCTGTTGTTCATGGGCTGGGCCGGGGATAACGGCGATCCGGACAACTTCCTCACCCCGCAATTTTCCTGCGCCGCGGTGAAGTCCGGGACCAATTTCGCCCGTTATTGCAACCCGGACCTGGACAAGCTGATCAGCGCCGGCAAGACCACTGGCGAGCAAGGTGTACGCACCAAGCTCTACGAACAGGCCCAGGCGCAGATCCAGCAGCAGGCCCTTTGGCTGCCCTTGGCGCACCCCACCGCCTTCGCACTGACCCGCAAGGATGTGCAGGGGTATGCGGTGAGCCCGTTTGGGCGCCAGGATTATTCCAAGGTCAGTCTCAAGTACCCCCCCCCCACCCCACCCCCTGTGGGACCGCGCGTGCTCGCGAGGGCGGCGTATCAGACGACATTGATGTTGGCTGACCGACCGCTATCGCGAGCAAGCTCGCTCCCACAAGGGTTTCGTATCGTCAGATCGGGCTCACATCCACCCATACTCCGCCATGGACAATGGCTCCCCATCGCCAACGATGAAATGGTCCAATACCCGCACATCGATCAGCTCAAGCGCTTCCTGAAGCCGCTCGGTGAGCGCTCGATCGGCTTGGCTGGGCTCGGTGTTGCCGGAGGGGTGGTTGTGGCACAGGATCACGGCAGCGGCGTTGTGGGCCAATGCCCTCTTGACCACTTGCCGGGGATGGACACTGGCGCTATCGATCGAGCCGCGAAACAGCGCCTCGAAGGTCAGCACCTGGTGCTTGGAATTGAGAAACAGGCAACCAAACACCTCGTGGGGCTCGTGGCGCAGCATTGATTTCAGATAGTCACGGACCGCGAACGGGCTTTCCAGCGTGGTCTTCTCCCGTGCCCGTTCAGCCAGATGCCGACGACTCATTTCCTGAGCGGCCTGAAGCTGGGCAAACTTCGCCGGCCCGAGCCCCATATGGTTACTGAAGGTGATCTGATCCGCTTCAAGCAGCGCGCGCAGGCTGCCAAATTGGATCAAGAGTTGTCGCGCCAGGTCCACCGCGCTTCTGCCCGCCACACCCGTGCGTAAAAATATCGCCAGCAACTCGGCGTCCGAAAGGCTCCCCGCTCCCGACGCCAATAACCTTTCCCGCGGCCGCTCGGCCACGGGCCAATCCCGAATACTCATGGCATCTCCCTGATAGTGGGCGCCGCTGTTCCGTAGCGGACGCTGTGATATCTTAGCCCATCTTTTTTGCAGGCGATTTGCACCCAGGCAGGCTCATGCCGAGGGTTTCGCCCTGCACTGACCACTGAAATCGAAAGGCAGGCCTATGCAGCGGCTGTATCGGAAACGCATCGTTCTGGGCGTCGGCGGCGGCATTGCTGCCTACAAGAGCGCCGAGCTGGTTCGCAGGCTTATCGACCAGGGCGCGGAAGTGCGGGTCGTCATGACCCGTGGCGGCAGCGAGTTCATCACGCCGCTGACCATGCAGGCCCTGTCCGGCCACCCGGTCCACCTGGATCTGCTCGACCCGGCGGCCGAAGCCGCCATGGGTCATATCGAACTGGCCAAGTGGGCCGACCTGGTGCTGATCGCCCCGGCGACGGCCGATCTGATCGCTCGCCTCGCCCAAGGCATTGCCAATGACCTGTTGACCACCCTGGTGCTCGCCACCGACGCAGTGGTCGCCGTGGCACCGGCCATGAACCAGGCGATGTGGCGCGACCCAGCCACCCAGGCCAACCTGCAACTGCTTGAAAGCCGCGACCTGAAAGTCTTCGGCCCGGCTTCCGGCAGCCAGGCCTGCGGCGATGTCGGCATGGGCCGCATGCTCGAGGCCACCGACCTGGCCCAGTGCGCCGCCGACTGCTTCAAACGCGAGGCCCTGACGGGCAGGCACGTGCTGATCACCGCCGGGCCGACCCAGGAAAACATCGACCCGGTGCGCTATATCACCAACCACAGCTCCGGAAAGATGGGCTTCGCCCTGGCCGAAGCCGCCGTGGAGGCCGGCGCCCGGGTGACGCTGATCACCGGCCCCGTGCACCTGCCAACGCCGGACCGCGTGACCCGTATCGACGTGGTCAGCGCCCGAGACATGCTTGCAGCCTGCGAAGCCGCCATCCCGTGCGACCTGTTCATCGCCTCGGCGGCAGTGGCGGACTACCGCCCTGAAGTCGTCGCCCCGCAAAAATTGAAGAAAGACCCTACGAGCGGCGACGGCCTGCTCCTGCAAATGGTGCGCAACCCTGACATCCTGGCCACCATCGCCACCCGCCCCGACCGTCCATTCAGCGTGGGCTTCGCCGCCGAAACCGAACACCTGCTCGATTACGCCGCGCGTAAGCTCAAGGACAAGAATCTGGACCTGATCGTCGCCAATGACGTCGCCAACCCGAGCATCGGCTTCAACAGCGAAGAAAACGCCTGCAGCGTGATCGACCGCCAGTTGCACGCCACGCTTTTCGCCCAGACCAGCAAGGGCAAGATCGCCCGCCAACTGATCACTTTCATCGCCGAACGGCTGAACCAGGTTTAATTTCAATGCACGCTCTACAAGCCAAGATCCTCGACCCACGCATTGGCAACGAATTCCCGCTGCCGCAATACGCCACACCTGGCTCCGCCGGCCTCGACCTGCGGGCCATGCTCAAGCAGGACACGGTGCTGGAACCAGGCCAGACCTTGCTGATTCCGACCGGCCTGTCGGTCTACATCGGTGACCCGGGCCTTGCCGCGCTGATCCTGCCACGCTCGGGCCTGGGCCATAAGCACGGCATCGTGCTGGGCAACCTGGTGGGCCTGATCGACTCCGATTACCAGGGCGAATTGATGGTGTCGTGCTGGAACCGCGGCCAGACCGCTTTCAACATCGCCGTGGGCGAGCGCATTGCCCAACTGGTGCTGGTGCCGGTGGTCCAGGCCCACTTCGAGCTGGTCCAGGAATTCGACGAAAGCCAGCGTGGCGCAGGTGGTTTCGGGCATTCCGGGAGCCATTGAGCCACATATCCAGCCGGGTGCCCTGCCCGGCTGCTTTATTAAGCTTCTGTTTCAGGACGAAAAATGCGCGACGGCTGGCAACGAGGTTTCCCATCCGGAATCAACGTTTTAGACGGTTCAGACCGGGGTAACGCTGTCTCATGGCACTTTCCCACCGCGAACTCTCTGCCAAAAACGTCGTCATACCCTTCAGCTTGAGCCTGCCGACACCCAATGTCGGCCTGTCCAGTCACCTTCCTGATAGAGCGCCCCGCCCATGAACACCCCAGCCGCAATCGCCCCGATCTTTCCTGACAGCATCTTCCGCGCCTACGACATCCGTGGCGTCGTGCCGGAAACCCTGACGGCTGAAACCGCCTACTGGATTGGCCGCGCCATCGGCTCCCAGAGCCTGGCCCAGGGCGAACCGAACGTGAACGTCGGCCGCGATGGTCGCTTGTCCGGCCCGGAGCTGGTCGAGCAACTGATCAAGGGCATTGCCGACAGTGGCTGCCACGTCAGCGATGTCGGCCTGGTGCCAACACCGGCGCTGTACTACGCCGCCAACGTGCTGGCCGGCAAATCCGGCGTGATGCTCACCGGCAGCCACAACCCGTCGAACTACAACGGCTTCAAGATCGTCATCGCCGGCGACACCCTCGCCAACGAGCAGATCCAGGCACTGCACACCCGCCTCAAGACTAATGACTTGAGCAGCGGCCAAGGCAGCGTGACCAAGGTCGACATCCTGCCGCGCTACAACGACGAGATCGTCAAGGACGTGAAACTCGCCCGCCGCCTGAAAGTGGTGGTCGATTGCGGCAACGGCGCGGCTGGCGTGATCGCCCCGCAACTGATCGAAGCCCTGAACTGCGAAGTGATCCCGCTGTTCTGCGACGTTGACGGCAACTTCCCGAACCACCACCCGGACCCGGGCAAGCTGGAAAACCTGCAGGACCTGATCGCCAAGGTCAAGGAAACCAAGGCAGACCTGGGCCTGGCCTTCGACGGCGATGGCGACCGCGTGGGCGTGGTGACCGAGACCGGCAGCGTCGTGTTCCCGGACCGCCTGTTGATGCTGTTCGCCAAAGACGTGGTGGCACGCAACCCCGACGCCGAAATCATCTTCGACGTGAAATGCACCCGTCGCCTGGTACCCCTGATCAAGGAATACGGCGGTCGTCCGCTCATGTGGAAAACCGGTCATTCCTTGATCAAGAAGAAAATGAAACAAAGCGGTGCCCTGCTGGCCGGCGAAATGAGCGGCCACATCTTCTTCAAGGAACGCTGGTTCGGTTTTGATGACGGTATCTACAGCGCCGCGCGTCTGCTGGAGATCCTCAGCAAGGAGAAATCCACCGCGGAAGAGCTGTTCGCGACCTTCCCGAACGATATTTCTACGCCAGAAATCAATATCCATGTGACCGAAGAGAGCAAATTCAGCATCATTGATGCACTGCACGACGCCCAGTGGGGCGAAGGCGCCGAACTGACCACCATCGATGGCGTTCGGGTCGACTATCCACACGGCTGGGGCCTGGTTCGCGCGTCCAACACCACACCGGTGCTGGTACTGCGCTTCGAGGCCGACAACGAAGCCGAACTGCAGCGCATCAAGGACGTGTTCCACGCCCAACTCAAACGTGTTGCACCTGATCTCCAACTACCGTTTTGATTTTTTGAAGCACTACCGGAGCCCTGAATGACCCTCGAACGCGAAGCCGCCGCCAACACCGCCAAGGTCCTGTCCGAAGCGTTGCCTTATATCCGACGCTACGTCGGCAAGACCCTGGTGATCAAATACGGCGGCAACGCGATGGAAAGCGAGGAGCTCAAGACCGGCTTCGCCCGCGATATCGTGCTGATGAAGGCCGTGGGCATCAACCCGGTGGTGGTGCACGGTGGTGGCCCGCAGATCGGTGACCTGCTCAAGCGCCTGTCGATCGAGAGCCACTTCATCGATGGCATGCGCGTTACCGATGCGCAGACCATGGACGTGGTGGAAATGGTCCTCGGCGGCCAGGTCAACAAGGACATCGTCAACCTGATCAACCGCCACGGCGGCAGCGCCATCGGCCTGACCGGCAAGGACGCTGAGCTGATTCGGGCGAAGAAGCTCACCGTTACCCGCCAGACCCCGGAGATGACCCAGCCGGAAATCATCGACATTGGCCAGGTGGGCGAAGTGGTCGGCATCAACACCGACCTGCTGAACCTGCTGGTCAAGGGCGACTTCATCCCGGTCATCGCGCCAATCGGCGTGGGCGCCAACGGTGAGTCGTACAACATCAACGCCGACCTGGTGGCCGGTAAGGTTGCCGAGGCACTGAAGGCCGAGAAGCTGATGCTGTTGACCAACATTGCCGGCCTGATGGACAAGACCGGCAAGGTCCTGACCGGACTGTCGACCCAACAAGTCGATGACTTGATCGCCGATGGCACGATCTACGGCGGCATGCTGCCGAAGATTCGTTGCGCGCTGGAAGCGGTACAAGGCGGCGTTGGCAGCTCGCTGATCATCGATGGTCGTGTGCCGAATGCGATCCTGCTCGAGATCTTCACCGATACGGGTGTGGGCACGCTGATCAGCAATCGCAAGCGTCCGTAAGCAATACCCTGATAAAAAGACCCCGCTCAACCTGGTTGAGCGGGGTCTTTTTTTACACCACTTTTTCAGACGATGCTTTTGTGGCGAGGGAGCTTGCTCCCGCTCGGCCGGGCTGGCGCTCCAGTGCGCAGCGACCGTAAAAATATTGGGGCCGCTGCGCCCGAAGCGTCGGACCGACCCAGCGGGAGCAAGCTCCCTCGCCACAGGATCAAAATCAGCGGTTTTCTTAGACGCCGAACTGCGCTCGATAAGCCTCAACCGCAGGCAGATGCTGCTTGAGCTGCGGATCGTCGGCCAAGAACTCCAGCACCTGGTTCAGCGAGACAATGCTGATCACCGGAATGCCGAAGTCGCGCTCCACTTCCTGGATCGCCGACAGCTCACCGTTGCCGCGCTCCTGGCGGTTCAGGGCGATCAGCACGCCGGCGGCCCTGGCGCCTTCTTGCGAGGCGATGATCTGCATCACTTCGCGGATGGCGGTGCCGGCGGTGATGACGTCATCGATGATCAGCACGTCGCCGGTCAGCGGCGCGCCGACCAGGCTGCCGCCCTCGCCGTGGGCCTTGGCTTCCTTGCGGTTGAAGCACCAAGGCAAGTCGCGGCCATGGTGCTCGGCCAAGGCGACGGCGGTGGTGGCGGCCAGGGGGATGCCTTTGTAGGCGGGGCCGAACAAGACGTCGAACGGAATGCCGCTCTCGACGATGGCCGCGGCATAGAACCGGCCCAACTGCGCCAGCGCGGTTCCGCTGTTGAACAGGCCCGCATTGAAGAAGTACGGGCTGGTGCGCCCGGACTTGAGAGTGAACTCACCGAAGCGCAAAACGCCGCGATCGATGGCAAAGCGAATGAAATCGCGCTGATACGCCTGCATGAAAAAAAGCCTCAAATACCGCGGATTTAGCTAAATAGGTACACGGCGTGTATCATACACGCACGTGATTTTTGGGGCCATTTATGCGGATCATCAGTGTGAACGTCAATGGTATTCAGGCTGCAGTCGAGCGTGGTTTGCTCAGTTGGCTGCAAGCACAGAATGCCGACGTCATCTGCCTGCAGGACACCCGCGCCTCCGCCTTTGAACTGGACGATGCAGCCTTCCAACTGGATGGTTACTTCCTTTATGCCTGCGATGCCGAAGTCCCCGCCCAGGGTGGCGTGGCTCTGTACTCGCGGCTGCAACCGAAGGCTGTCATCAACGGTCTCGGTTTCGAGACGGCGGACCGCTACGGGCGCTACCTGCAAGCCGATTTCGACAAGGTCAGCATCGCGACCTTACTGCTCCCATCGGGGCAGAACGGCGATGAAGATTTGAATCAGAAATTCAAGTTGATGGACGACTTCGCCCGTTACCTTGATAAACAGCGGCGCAAACGTCGCGAGTACATCTACTGTGGCTCGCTGTACGTGGCGCAACAGAAGCTGGATATCAAGAACTGGCGCGACAGCCAGCAATCTCCTGGTTTCCTGGCGCCGGAACGGGCCTGGATGGACGAGATCATTGGCAACATGGGTTATGTCGACGCCCTGCGTGAAGTCAGCCGCGAAGGCGACCAGTACAGCTGGTGGCCGGACAACGAGCAGGCCGAGATGCTCAACCTCGGCTGGCGTTTCGACTACCAGTTGCTGACGCCTGGGCTGCGCCGCTTCGTACGCAGCGCCCGCCTGCCGCGCCAACCACGATTCTCGCAGCATGCGCCGCTGATCGTGGACTACGACTGGACGTTGACGATCTAAGTGTCATCCGCAGCTACAAAAAAACCGACAGCAATGTCGGTTTTTTGTGGGCGTTGAAGACCCATTGTGGGAGCGAGCTTGCTCGCGATGGCGGTGGATCATTCAACACCGATGCTGAATGAAAAATCGCTATCGCGAGCAAGCTCGCTCCCACAGGGACAGGCGTTTACTGATCGTTATTTAACCAACCGCCAGGTAAACGGATACCGATACGGCTGCCCTTCATTGGCCTTCACGCCAGCGATGATGGTCAGCACCAACGCACCGATTGCCACCAGGCCAAACAGGAAGAAACCGATCACCACGATCATCAGCAGCAAGCTGATAGCCGCGGCGATCGCCACAGTGATTTGGAAGTTCAGCGCTTCCTTGCCCTGGGCATCGATGAACGGGTCGGATTCACGCTTGATCTGCCAGATGATCAGCGGGCCGATCAGCGAACCGAACGGAATGAAAATCCCCACCAGCGCAGACAGGTGACAAAACATCGCCCATTGCCGCACTTCTCTGCTCGGCTGGGGCAACAGGACTTGCTCATCACTCATGACATTCTCCTTGTCTGAAGCGCACAACGATCAGTCGGCCAATGCGGCCTTTTGCAGTTCGAAGATTTCGTTCATGCCTTTCTTCGCCAGCTCCAGCATAGCGTTCAATTCTTCCGGCTGGAACGGCGCGCCTTCGGCAGTGCCCTGGACTTCGATGAAGCCACCGGCGCTGGTCATCACCACGTTCAGGTCGGTCTCGGCGGCGGAGTCTTCCAGGTAGTCCAGGTCCAGCACCGGCTCGCCCTGGTACATGCCCACCGACACGGCGGCGATCATTTGCTTGAGCGGGTCGCCGCCCTTCAGGCCGCCGCGCTTCTTGATCACTTTCAAGGCATCGACCAGCGCAACCATCGCACCGGTGATGGACGCGGTGCGAGTGCCGCCGTCAGCCTGGATCACATCGCAGTCGACATACAACGTGACGTCGCCCAGCTTGGACATGTCCAGCGCGGCGCGCAGCGAACGACCGATCAGGCGCTGGATTTCCAGGGTCCGGCCGCCCTGCTTGCCACGACTGGCCTCACGCTGGTTCCGCTCGCCGGTTGCGCGCGGCAGCATGCCGTATTCGGCGGTCAGCCAACCTTGGCCCTGCCCCTTGAGGAAGCGAGGCACGCCGTTTTCGACGCTGACGGTGCAGATGACTTTGGTATCACCGAATTCGACCAGTACAGATCCCTCGGCGTGTTTGGTGTAGTTGCGGGTAATGCGGATCGAGCGAAGCTGATCGGCAGCGCGACCACTTGGACGTTTCATAGGGAACACCTGTACAGAGGACGGAAAACTGCTGGGCATTATAGAGCCGTGGACAGCCATAGGGCATATCTAAAAAGCCGACGCGACGGGTGAACACGCTGGAGGCCCCGGCCGACGGGCTGCAGCGCTTTGTAACCGGAGCTGTTTGGGCACTGCGTCCCACTGCGCTACAATCCTGCGCCTTTGCTGCCCTGCGGCATTTATCCACAAGTCCCAGGCGCCACGACCACCGTTGTGGGTGCCTGCATTGCGAGGAACCTCCATGGTGCACAGCATGACCGCCTTCGCCCGCGTCGAGAAGGCCGGCGCCCAAGGCACGCTGAGCTGGGAACTGCGCTCGGTCAATAGCCGCTACCTGGAGCCGCACCTGCGCTTGCCCGAGTCCTTCCGCGACCTCGAAGGCGGCGTGCGCGAAGCGCTGCGCCAGGGCCTGTCCCGGGGCAAGCTGGAATGCACCCTGCGCTTTACCGAAGAAAGCAGCGGCAAGACGCTGCAGATCGACCGCGAGCGCGCGGCGCAACTGGTTGCCGCCGCAGAAACCGTCGCCAGCCTGATCAAGAATCCCGCCGCCCTGAATCCACTCGAGGTCCTGGCCTGGCCCGGCGTACTGGTAGGCGACGCGAGCGATCCCCAGGCGCTGAACGCCGAGGCGCTGGCGCTGTTCAATCAAGGCCTGAAGGAACTCAAGGCCGGTCGCGAGCGCGAAGGCGCGGAGCTGGCCCGGCTGATCAACGAGCGCCTGACCTCCATTGAAGAAGACGTCGTCACCCTGCGCGAGCTGGTCCCGCAGATGCTCGCCACCCAGCGCCAGAAAGTCCTCGACCGCTTCGCCGACATGAAGGCCGAGCTGGACCCGCAGCGCCTGGAACAGGAAATGGTCATGCTCGCGCAAAAAAGCGACGTGGCTGAAGAACTGGATCGACTGAGCACCCACATCATCGAAGTTCGCCGGGTGCTCAAGTCCGGTGGTGCGGCCGGTCGTCGCCTCGACTTCCTGATGCAGGAGCTCAACCGCGAGGCCAATACACTGGGCTCCAAAGCCTTCGACCCGCGCAGCACCCAAGCGGCGGTCAACCTCAAGGTGTTGATCGAACAAATGCGCGAACAAGTGCAGAACATTGAGTAAGGCTAACCCGACATGACCCACAGCACCGGCACTCTCTACATCATTTCCGCGCCTTCGGGCGCCGGCAAGACCAGCCTGGTCAAGGCCCTGATCGACGCAGAGCCGCAGATCCGCGTTTCGGTCTCCCACACCACCCGCGCCATGCGCCCGGGTGAAGTCAACGGGGTGAACTATCACTTCGTCGATCGTGAGGAGTTCGTGAAGATGGCCGAGCACGGCGACTTCCTCGAACGCGCCGAAGTCTTCGGCAACCTCTACGGCACTTCGCAAAGCTATTTGCAGCAGACCCTCGACGAGGGCCACGACCTGATCCTGGAAATCGACTGGCAGGGCGCCGAGCAAGTTCGCAAGCTGATGCCCCACGCCCGTTCGATCTTCATCCTGCCGCCAAGCCAGCAAGCCTTGCGCCAGCGCCTGACCAACCGCGGCCAGGACAGCGATGAAATCATCGAAGGCCGGATGCGCGAAGCGGTCAGCGAAATGAGCCATTACGTCGACTACGATTACCTGATCATCAACGACGATTTCGCCCATGCACTGGATGACTTGAAGGCGATTTTCCGCGCCAGCCAGCTCCAGCAAAAACGCCAACAGCAACGTTTCGGTAAATTATTGGCCGAACTGCTGGGCTGAACAGCCCTTCCCAAAACCGCTGCGACGGCTTTACATTGGTACTCGCAGCGCGCCGAGGGGTTTGATCAAAAAATCAGCGCTTCCCTAAACGCTGGTGTTTTTTTAAACTGTCGAGTCCGCTCGCCCAACCGGGCAGCGCGCATATTGCATTCGCTCCGAGGAATACCATGGCCCGCGTAACCGTTGAAGACTGCCTAGAACACGTGGAAAACCGCTTTGAGCTGGTCATGCTCTCTACCAAGCGTGCCCGTCAACTGGCCACCGGCGGCAAAGAGCCATTGGTCCAGTGGGAAAACGACAAGCCTACCGTGGTAGCGCTGCGTGAAATCGCCGAAGGCCTGATGAGCTACGAGTTCATCGCCAACGCTGAAATCGTTGAAGACGAACCGCTGTTCGCGGCGTTCGAGGACGAGTCCAACGAGGCGGTCTAAGCCTATGCCTGGTCGACGTAGCACGGCGCGGGGTCACAGCAGACGGCAGGAGTCATCATCATGCCGAGCATAGACGCCCTCGCCGATCGCTTATCGGCCTACCTCGGCACGGACCAGGTCAACCTGGTCCGCCGAGCCTATTTCTACGCCGAACAAGCCCACGACGGCCAGCGCCGCCGCAGCGGCGAGGCGTACGTCACGCACCCGCTCGCGGTGGCGAATATTCTTGCCGACATGCACATGGACCATCAGAGCCTGATG
Source organism: Pseudomonas sp. HB05 (assembly GCF_016756915.1). Classification (NCBI taxonomy): domain Bacteria; kingdom Pseudomonadati; phylum Pseudomonadota; class Gammaproteobacteria; order Pseudomonadales; family Pseudomonadaceae; genus Pseudomonas; species Pseudomonas sp. HB05. Next base: position 291,018 of record NZ_JAESPG010000001.1, on the reverse strand, counting down.
GCGGCCATGCTGCACGACGTGATCGAAGACACCGGCATTGCCAAGGAAGCGCTGCAAGCGCAGTTCGGCGAAACCGTGGCCGAACTGGTCGACGGGGTCAGCAAGCTGACCCAGATGAACTTCGAGACCAAGGCCGAGGCCCAGGCCGAGAACTTCCAGAAGATGGCCATGGCCATGGCCCGCGATATCCGCGTGATCCTGGTCAAGCTCGCCGACCGGTTGCACAACATGCGCACCCTGGAAGTGCTCTCCGGCGAAAAGCGCCGGCGCATCGCCAAGGAAACCCTGGAAATCTACGCGCCCATCGCCAATCGCCTGGGCATGCATGCGATCCGCATCGAGTTCGAGGACCTGGGCTTCAAGGCGATGCACCCGATGCGTTCGGCGCGGATCAACCAGGCCGTCAAGCGCGCCCGGGGCAACCGCAAGGAAATCGTCAACAAGATCGAAGAGTCCCTGAGCCACTGCCTGGCAATCGACGGCATCGAAGGCGAAGTCAGCGGACGGCAGAAACACCTCTACGGCATCTACAAGAAAATGCGCGGCAAGCGTCGGGCCTTCAACGAGATCATGGACGTCTATGCGTTCCGGATCATCGTCGACAAGGTCGATACCTGCTACCGCGTGCTGGGTGCCGTACATAATTTGTACAAACCGTTGCCGGGGCGCTTCAAGGATTACATCGCGATTCCCAAGGCCAACGGCTACCAGTCGCTGCACACCACGCTGTTCGGCATGCACGGCGTACCGATCGAGATCCAGATCCGCACCCGCGAAATGGAAGAGATGGCCAACAATGGCATCGCGGCCCATTGGCTGTACAAATCCAGCGGCGACGAGCAACCCAAGAGCACTCACGCCCGCGCGCGGCAGTGGGTCAAGGGTGTGCTGGAAATGCAGCAGCGCGCCGGTAACTCCCTGGAATTCATTGAAAGCGTAAAGATCGACCTGTTCCCGGACGAGGTCTACGTCTTCACGCCCAAAGGCAGGATCATGGAGCTGCCCAAGGGCTCCACGGCCGTGGACTTTGCCTACGCCGTGCACACCGATGTGGGCAATAGCTGCATCGCCTGCCGCATCAACCGCCGCCTGGCACCGTTGTCCGAACCGCTGCAAAGCGGCTCCACGGTGGAAATCGTCAGCGCCCCCGGCGCGCGCCCCAACCCGGCGTGGCTCAACTTCGTGGTCACCGGCAAGGCCCGCACGCACATCCGCCACGCGCTGAAGCTGCAACGTCGCTCCGAGTCCATCAGCCTCGGCGAACGCCTGCTGAACAAGGTCCTGAACGGTTTCGACAGCTCGCTGGACAAGATCCCGGCCGAGCGCGTGCAGGTCATGCTCCACGAATACCGCCTCGAATTGATCGAAGACCTGCTCGAGGACATCGGCCTGGGCAATCGCATGGCCTATGTCGTCGCCCGTCGCCTGCTCGGCGAAGGCGAACAATTGCCGAGCCCCGAAGGCCCGCTGGCAATTCGCGGGACCGAAGGCCTGGTGCTCAGTTATGCCAAGTGCTGCACACCGATCCCGGGCGACCCGATTGTCGGCCACCTGTCCGCCGGCAAAGGGATGGTGGTGCACCTGGACAACTGCCGCAACATCAGTGAAATCCGCCACAACCCGGAAAAATGCATCCAGCTCTCCTGGGCCAAGGATGTCACCGGCGAATTCAATGTCGAGCTGCGGGTCGAGCTGGAGCACCAGCGCGGCCTGATTGCCCTGCTGGCCAGTAGCGTCAACGCCGCCGACGGCAACATCGAGAAAATCAGCATGGACGAACGCGATGGCCGCATCAGCGTCGTCCAACTGGTGGTCAGCGTGCACGACCGCGTGCACCTGGCCCGTGTGATCAAGAAACTGCGCGCCCTGACAGGGGTTATCCGCATCACGCGGATGCGTGCATAGCTCCGCAAACAGCGCCCTCATTACAAGGAGTCATGAATGACCAAGACCGTTATCTCCAGCGACAAGGCCCCGGCCGCCATCGGTACTTATTCCCAGGCGATCAAGGCGGGTAACACCGTGTACATGTCCGGCCAGATCCCACTGGACCCGAAAACCATGGAGCTGGTCGAGGGCTTCGAAGCCCAGACCGTGCAGGTCTTCGAGAATCTGAAAGCCGTGGCCGAGGCCGCTGGCGGTTCGTTCAAGGACATCGTCAAGCTCAACATCTTCCTCACCGACCTGAGCCACTTCGCCAAGGTCAACGAGATCATGGGCAAGTATTTCGACCAGCCTTACCCGGCCCGCGCAGCCATTGGCGTGGCTGCCTTGCCAAAGGGCGCCCAAGTCGAGATGGACGCCATCCTGGTCATCGAGTAAAAAACCCGGCGCAGCGTTTCCCCGCTGCGCCGTTTTCGTTTTGAAAGGATTCCTCCATGCGCAAAGCGCTTGCCTTCTCGCTGCTTGCCCTCCTTCTGAGCGGCTGCGCCAGCGACCCTGCCGACCGAGACATCAGCGGCACCTGGATCAACCAGGCCGCCATCGACGCTGCCGCCAAGGGCGGCCCGCTTCGCGAAGCACTGCAGGCCTATGGCCCTAACCTGGAATGGGACGTCAACACCCGAGCCGGCCAGGCGCGCTACACCAACGGTTTTGAAAATGTCGAAGGCAAGCTGCTCGGCGAACAGGACGGCGCGTGGAAGGTCGACTTCTACGGCAGCTCCGCCAGCGAACTCAAGCGCGACGGCGACCAGTTGAGCCAGGCCGCCACCGAAAACGAGCCGCAGCAGCTATTCGACCGCGCCCAGGTGCAGATACCTGAAGGCGCACCGATTGGCGCCAGCTTCGAGCGAGCGTTGTACACCGCCTACCTGGGTGGCAACTGGAACATCGTCGAGGGACCAGGCCAGGGCGCCACGGTGCAATTCCAACCCGACGGCCAGGTCAGCGGCCTGCCGGGTGCCGATCGCTACGCCTTGTGCCTGGCCGGCGACTGCGCCTCGATGAGCGGTGGCAACGACAACATCTGGCTGCAGCAGAACGGCCAGGGCAACACCTGGATCTTCGCCCGCGATGGCAAGAAACTGGAAATCTTCCAGACCGTGAATGCGGCGCTGGCGGATGAAATGCCGTCGTTCACGCCGGGTGCCCGCAAGTGGGTGCTTGAAAAACAATAGTAGCCCCGACGGGGTTCCCCTGTGGGAGCGAGCTTGCTCGCGATGAGGCCATAACGCCCAACATCGAGTTGACTGTTATACCGCTATCGCGAGCAAGCTCGCTCCCACAGTCGTTTTTTCGGCTGGCAGAAAAAATCAGCAGCGCCCTTCCAGAATCGCCGCATACCCCTCGCGATAACTCGGATAACGGGGTACCCAGCCCAACGCTTTCGCCCGCGCATTGCTGCAACGCTTGCTACCCGTGCGGCGCACGCTGGCGTCATCAGCCCACTCGGTCACGCCCAGATATTCGCGCAGCCAACCCACCACTTCGGCCAACGGCGCGGGTGCATCGTCGACACCGATGTAGAAATCCTCCAGCTGTACGCCCTGCCGATCCTTTTCCAACAGAAACGCCAGCAATCCAGCAGCATCGTCCGCATGAATCCGGTTGCCATAGAGCGGCGGCTCCGTCGCCACGCGATAACCCCGACGCACTTGCGTCAGCAGCCATTCGCGGCCCGGGCCATAAATGCCCGTCAGGCGAAGGATACTTGCGCGAATACCGCTATTGAGTGCCACCTGCTCGGCTTCAAGCATCAAGCGTCCGGAATAGCCGGCAGCGACAGTCTCGGAGGTCTCATCGACCCATGCACCGTCCTGCTGGCCATACACACTGCTGCTGGATACAAAAATCAGTCGATCGGGCACCTGCCCGTAGTCACCCAACCAACTCAGCACGTTCTGCAGTCCCTGGACGTATGCCTTCCGATAGCCATTCTCATCGTGGTCGGTGGCGGCGGCGCAATAAACCACATAATCGATAGCGCCTACCGGCCAAGTCATGGGGCAGTCCTCATTGAACAGGTCGCCGGCAACGCCAGTCACACCGTCCGGCAACCGCGAGACATCACGGCGCAGGCCATAAACATGCCAGCCAGCCGCCAGCAGTTTCGTGGCCAGACGACCGCCGACATCACCACAACCGGCAATCAAAACAGAAGGCGCGGGCATCAGGATCTCCTTTTGGAAAAGCCGCAGACTAGCTGCCAGAGGGATGAGCGGCTAGCCATGCGACAAAAAAAGTAACTGTATTACTTTTGTTAACAAGAATTACTTGCAATAATGCTCGCCACTTTTGTTCTCGGCCTCACGAGGCCTGGAAGAACATCAACCTTCTTTTTCCTCTCAGGTCCGGCCAGCATGACACGCTCTCTCTCCTCCGCTTCGCCAACCAACCGACCTCGCGCCTGGAGCGCGGTGGCAGCCCTGCTGCTCAGCCTGATGCTGGCGCCAAGCGCCGCCTTCGCTGATGCCCAGGCACCCGCCACGACTCCGGCCACCGCGCCGGCCGGCGCCCAGGCACCCGCCGACCCGGCCGCACCCGTTGCGACGCCCGTGGCCACCGATCAGACTCAGGCCGTCGAAGCCGACGCGCCTCAAGTGCTCGAAGCAGACAACACCCTGGGCATGGCCCACGACCTGTCGCCCTGGGGCATGTACAAAAACGCCGACGTGGTCGTCAAAGCCGTGATGATCGGCCTGGCCATCGCCTCGATCATCACCTGGACCATCTGGATCGCCAAGGGCTTCGAACTGCTGGGCGCCAAGCGTCGCCTGCGGGGTGAAATCGCCGCACTGAAGAAGGCCGCCACCCTCAAGGAAGCCAGCGCCAGCGCCGCGAAGGAAGGCACCCTCGCCAATTTGCTGGTGCACGACGCGCTCGAAGAAATGCAGCTGTCGGCCAACAGCCGCGAGAAGGAAGGCATCAAGGAACGCGTCAGCTTCCGCCTCGAGCGCCTGGTGGCTGCCTGCGGTCGCAACATGAGCAGCGGCACCGGCGTGCTCGCCACCATCGGCTCCACCGCGCCATTCGTCGGCCTGTTCGGTACCGTGTGGGGGATCATGAACAGCTTCATCGGCATCGCCAAGACCCAGACCACCAACCTCGCCGTCGTCGCCCCCGGCATTGCCGAAGCCTTGCTGGCGACCGCATTGGGGCTGGTCGCGGCCATCCCGGCGGTGGTGATCTACAACGTCTTCGCTCGCTCCATCGCTGGCTACAAGGCCCAGGTTTCCGATGCTTCTGCCGAAGTCCTGCTGCTGGTCAGCCGCGACCTCGATCACCTGCCGCCCGAGCGTGGCTCGCAACCGCACATGGTGAAAGTGGGGTAATCGGCCATGGGCCTGCATTTGAAAGAAGGCGCAGACGACGATCTGGCCGAGAACCACGAAATCAACGTCACGCCGTTCATCGACGTGATGCTGGTGCTGTTGATCATCTTCATGGTGGCCGCCCCGCTCGCCACCGTGGACATCAAGGTTGATCTCCCCGCGTCCACGGCCAAGCCGTCGCCACGGCCGGAAAAACCGGTGTTCCTGAGCGTCAAGGCTGACCAGCGCCTGTTCCTGGGCGAAGAGGAAATCAAGGTCGAGAGCCTCGGCCCGACCCTGGACGCCAAGACCCAGGGCAAGAAAGACACGACGATCTTCTTCCAGGCCGACAAAGGCGTGGATTACGGCGACCTGATGAGCGTGATGGACGCCCTGCGCGGCGCCGGTTACCTGAAGGTCGGCCTGGTCGGACTCGAGACGGCGCCGAAAAAATGATCACGACGCGCCAAAAGCTGACGCGTTACAGCGGTAGCCTGGCCGTGGTGCTGGGCGTGCACGCGCTCGCCATCGCACTGACGCTGAACTGGACGACACGTGCGCCCATCGAATTGCCGCCCCAGGCAATGATGGTCGAACTGGCCCCGGTTCCAGCGCCGCCACCGCCTGCCCCGCCAAAAGTCGTCACACCGCCGCAACCGCCCGAGCCGATGGAAGAGCTGCCGCTGCCGAAACTGGCCGAAGCACCGAAGGCGGAAATCGCCGTGCCCAAGCCGGTCAAGCCCAAGCCGAAGCCTCAACCGCCCAAGCCCAAGCCGGTGGAGAAAAAGCCGGAACCGCCGAAGGAAACGCCGTCGGAGCAGAAGCCCGCCGACACTCAGCCCACCCAGGCGCCGACCGAGAAGTCCGCGCAGCCGGCCCCAGGCCCTTCGCCCGCGCAAATGGCAGCCAAGGCGAGCTGGCAAGGCACGCTGCTGGCGCACCTGGGCAAATACAAGAAGTACCCGGCCAGCGCCCAGGCACGCGGCAAGGAAGGCATGAACCGCTTGCGGTTCGTGGTGGATGCCGAAGGCAACGTGTTGTCCTTCGAACTGGTGGGCAAGTCAGGCAACGCCGATCTGGACCGGGCCACCCTGGAAATGATCCGCCGCGCCCAACCGCTGCCCAAGCCACCGGCCGACCTGCTGACCAACGGCACGGTCGAACTGACGGCGCCGTTCCTGTATTCCATCGACAAGCGTCGGCGCTGACCTCAAATTGCAAGCCCCTGTTAGGGGCTTCTTATTTGTGGCGAGGGGATTTAGCGAAACGTCGCACCGCCCCGCTGGGGCGCGTAGCGGCCCTAAAAAAGCTGACATGCCCCCCGGCTTTCCCGTAGCCAATCCTGTTTTGGGGCCGCTTCGCAGCCCAACGGGGATAAATCCCCTCACCACATCAGACATTCGCCAGTGTCGCACCGCGCCTCCAGTCTGATAACGTGCGTCTATCGATTGCAGCCGGTATGCTTGGCTCGCAACTTCACGGACGTTTCGCCATGACCCTCACAGAATTACGCTACATCGTGACCCTCGCCCAAGAGCAGCATTTCGGCCACGCGGCCGAGCGTTGCCATGTCAGCCAGCCGACGCTGTCGGTGGGTGTGAAAAAGCTTGAAGACGAACTCGGTGTGCTGATTTTCGAGCGCAGCAAAAGCGCCGTGCGCCTGACCCCGGTGGGCGAAGGCATCGTCGCCCAGGCGCAAAAGGTCCTGGAACAGGCCCAGGGCATTCGCGAACTGGCCCAGGCCGGCAAGAACCAGCTGACCGCCCCGCTGAAAGTCGGCGCGATCTACACCGTCGGGCCGTATCTGTTCCCGCACCTGATTCCACAACTGCACCGGGTTGCCCCGCAGATGCCGTTGTATATCGAAGAAAACTTCACCCACGTGCTGCGTGACAAGCTGCGCAACGGCGAACTGGACGCGATCATCATCGCCCTGCCGTTCAACGAAGCCGACGTCCTGACCCTGCCCCTCTACGACGAGCCGTTCTACGTCTTGATGCCGGCCCAGCACCCCTGGACCCAGAAAAAAACCATCGACGCGGCCCTGCTCAACGACAAGAGCCTGTTGTTGCTCGGCGAAGGCCACTGCTTCCGCGACCAGGTACTCGAAGCCTGTCCGACGCTGACCAAGGGCAGCGAAGGCGCCAAGCACACCACGGTGGAATCCAGCTCCCTGGAAACCATTCGCCACATGGTCGCATCCGGCCTGGGCATTTCGATCCTGCCGTTGTCGGCGGTGGACAGCCATCATTACTCCCCCGGCGTGATCGAAGTCCGCCCGCTGACGGCCCCCGTGCCGTTCCGCACCGTTGCCATCGCCTGGCGCGCCAGCTTCCCGCGACCCAAGGCCATCGAGATCCTCGCCGACTCGATCCGCTTGTGCTCCGTGGCCAAGCCGCCTGCCGCCAAGTAAGCCGTAGCCATGACTGAGCTGTCGAAAGTGCCGGTGACGACACTCAAGGGTGTCGGTGAAGCCATGGCCGAGAAACTGGCCAAGGTCGGCCTGGAAAACCTCCAGGACGTGCTGTTTCACCTGCCGTTGCGCTATCAGGATCGCACCCGCGTGGTGCCCATCGGTCATTTGCGGCCCGGGCAGGATGCGGTGGTGGAAGGCACCGTCAGCGGCGCCGACGTGGTCATGGGCCGGCGTCGCAGCCTGGTGGTGCGCCTGCAGGACGGCACCGGCGGGTTGAGCCTGCGTTTCTATCACTTCAGCAATGCACAAAAGGAAGGCCTCAAGCGTGGCACCCGCGTGCGCTGCTACGGCGAGGCGCGGCCCGGTGCCTCGGGGCTGGAGATCTATCATCCGGAATACCGCGCCATCACCGGCGACGAGCCGCCGCCCGTCGCGGAAACCCTGACGCCGGTCTACCCGCTCACCGAAGGCCTGACCCAACAGCGCCTGCGCCAACTCTGCCAGCAAACCCTGACAATGCTCGGCCCCACCAGCCTGCCGGACTGGCTGCCCAAGGAATTGGCCCGGGATTATCAGCTTGCGCCGCTGGCCGACGCGATTCGCTACCTGCATCACCCGCCTGCCGACGCGGATGTGGAAGAGCTCGCCCTCGGACACCACTGGGCCCAGCATCGCCTCGCCTTCGAAGAGCTGCTGACTCATCAACTGTCCCAGCAACGCCTGCGCGAAAGCCTGCGCTCGCTGCGCGCCCCCGCCATGCCCAAGGCGACTAAGCTGCCGGCTCGCTACCTGGCCAATCTCGGTTTTACCCCCACCGGCGCGCAGCAGCGGGTCGGCAACGAAATCGCCTACGACCTGAGCCAGCCCGAGCCAATGCTGCGGCTGATCCAGGGCGACGTGGGCGCGGGCAAGACCGTGGTCGCTGCCCTCGCCGCCCTGCAAGCGCTGGAAGCCGGGTATCAGGTGGCGTTGATGGCGCCCACCGAGATCCTCGCCGAGCAACACTTCATCACCTTCCAGCGCTGGCTCGACCCCCTGGGCATCGAAGTCGCCTGGCTGGCCGGCAAGCTCAAGGGCAAGAACCGCGCCGCCGCCCTCGCGCAGATCGCCGAGGGCGCGCCGATGGTGGTCGGCACCCACGCCTTGTTCCAGGACGAAGTGCAGTTCAAGAACCTGGCCCTGGTGATCATCGACGAACAGCACCGCTTCGGCGTCCAACAGCGCCTGGCCCTGCGGCAGAAAGGCGTCGGCGGGCGGATGTGCCCGCACCAGCTGATCATGACCGCGACACCGATCCCGCGGACCCTGGCGATGAGTGCCTACGCCGACCTCGACACCTCGATCCTCGACGAACTGCCGCCCGGTCGAACGCCGGTCAACACGGTGCTGGTCACCGATACCCGACGAGTGGAAGTGATCGAGCGCGTGCGCAGCGCCTGCACCGAAGGACGGCAAGCCTATTGGGTCTGCACGCTGATCGAAGAATCGGAAGAACTGACCTGCCAGGCGGCCGAAACCACCTATGAAGACCTCACCGCCGCCCTCGGCGAATTGAAGGTCGGGTTGATCCACGGTCGCATGAAGCCCGCCGAAAAAGCCGCGGTGATGGCCGAGTTCAAGGCCGGCGCCCTGCAACTGCTGGTCGCCACCACCGTGATCGAGGTCGGCGTCGACGTACCCAACGCCAGCCTGATGATCATCGAGAACCCCGAGCGCCTGGGTCTGGCGCAGCTGCACCAGTTGCGTGGCCGCGTCGGTCGGGGCAGCGCCGCCAGCCATTGCGTGCTGCTCTATCATCCGCCATTGTCGCAGATCGGGCGCCAGCGCCTGGGGATCATGCGCGAAACCAACGACGGTTTCGTCATCGCCGAAAAAGACCTCGAACTGCGCGGCCCGGGCGAAATGCTCGGCACGCGCCAGACGGGTCTGCTTCAATTCAAGGTGGCCGACCTGATGCGCGACGCCGACCTGCTCCCGGCAGTACGCGACGCTGCCCAGGCGCTGCTGGAGCGCTGGCCCGACCATGTCAGCCCGCTGCTGGACCGCTGGCTGCGCCATGGGCAGCAATACGGCCAAGTGTGAGCACGCGCTCAGTTTTCTGGACGCGCCTTCTAGACAAGCTGGTTATACTGACCCACTTGTAGGAAAACGGATACAGACCATGACTGAAGCTGCCCTCGTCCCCGAAACCCCGCACGCTCCGTCTGTGATTCGGCAGTTGCTCGAGAAATTGGGCATCGCCTTTGACGAAGTCATCGAACGACCGGGCCTCAACCCCGCTCGCAAAGTGCAGGCCGTGTTGCTGCACGATGCCGTTGGCGCGCTCATGGTGCTGTTTCCGCAAAGCCAATTGCTGGACCTCAACCGCCTCGCCGAACTGACTGGCCGAAAGCTCACGGCGGTGCCGACCGAGCGCCTGGAGCGCATGCTCGGCAAACACAGCCTGAGCCTGTTGCCAGGCCTGCCCGCGCTGACCAGTTCGCCGTGCCTGTACGAAGAAGGCCTGCTGCGCGAACCCAAGCTGCTGATCAACTCGGGCGAGCCGGGGTTGCTGCTGGAGGTCTCCAGCGAAGCCTTCAAGACCATGCTCACCAAGGCCAGCGCCGCGACGTTCGGCGAACCTGTGAGCAACATCACCCCGAACCTGGACCGCCCGGACGACGACCGCAAGGAAATCACCCAAGCGGTACAGGCATTCACCGCCCGGCGCATCCAGCAACGGCTGGAAGAGACCATCGAGATCCCGCCGCTGGCTGAAACCGCGCAGAAAATCATCAAGCTGCGGGTCGACCCCGACGCCACCATCGACGACATCACCGGCGTGGTCGAAACCGACCCGGCTCTGGCCGCGCAAGTGGTGAGCTGGGCCGCATCACCGTACTACGCGTCGCCGGGCAAGATTCGCTCGGTGGAAGACGCCATCGTCCGCGTGCTGGGCTTCGACCTAGTGATCAACCTGGCGCTGGGCCTGGCCCTGGGCAAGACCTTGAGCCTGCCCAAGGATCACCCGCAACACACCACGCCGTACTGGCAGCAATCGATCTACACCGCCGCCGTCATCGAAGGCCTGACCCGCGCCATGCCCCGCGCCCAGCGCCCGGAAGGCGGCCTGACTTACCTGTCGGGCCTGTTGCACAACTTCGGCTACCTGCTGCTGGCCCACGTCTTCCCGCCGCATTTTTCATTGATCTGCCGGCACCTGGAGGTCAACCCGCACCTGTGCCACAGCTACGTGGAGCAACATCTGCTGGGCATCAGCCGCGAGCAGATCGGCGCCTGGCTGATGCGCTACTGGGACATGCCCGACGAACTGGCCACCGCCCTGCGCTTCCAGCACGACCCCCACTACGACGGCGAATACGCCGCCTACCCGAACCTGGTGTGCCTGGCCGTGCGCCTGCTGCGCTCGCGCAGCATCGGCTCCGGTCCGGACGAAGAGATCCCGGATGCACTGCTCGATCGCGTAGGGCTGACTCGGGAAAAGGCCGATGATGTGGTGAGCAAGGTGCTTGAGGCTGAAGTGCTGCTGCGGGAGCTGGCTTCGCAGTTCAGCCACTAATGAATGCGGCAGATGGGCTGTTGTGGCGAGGGGATTTATCCCCGCTGGGCTGCGAAGCAGCCCTAAAACCTAGCCCCCCGGTTAAGCAGGCTCACCGCACTTAGCTTTTTGGGGCCTGCTGCGCAGTCCAGCGGGGATAAATCCCCTCGCCACAGAAGCCTCTCTCAGAACAGTGACTCACTGGGCTCAAGCCTTCTTCGCCTTCCTCGGCTTCAAATACTTCATCAACCCCTGAAACCAGATCACCAGCGCCGGGTTGCCCTTGATCTGGATCGACTTGTCCTGGATCCCGGTCATGAACGCCAGTTGCTTGTTCTTCGCCTGCATCGTGGCGAAGCCATAGCCTGCATCCTTGAACGCGATGGCGAAGGCAGGCGTCGGATAAACACCCGACTGGCTGGTGATGCGCTGGTTCTTCACGGTGAAGTGCCGGGCAACCTTGCCGTCCAGGGTTTGCAGCTGGAACACCAGCTCCTTGTCGCCCAACTGCTGCTGGAACGCTGGATTGGTGCGGCTGGCCTTGCCCATCAACCACCCCAGCATCCACAACAGGAAACGAAATTTCATCGGCACAGCCTCGTGAGAAAAATGAACGGCTGGCGCAGTTTAGCGATTCTTCAGAAGAACGCCATCATCCAATCCAGTTTGGGGAAGATCGGCCATCTTTTGCGCATGATGACCGCCAAGTCACGTTTAGAAGCTTCATTCGCTGGACTTCAGGTCCATCGGACATTTCCTTCAAAACGGCGAGCTGTTCATGAACTAGGCAGCGCAACCGAGCGCGGCTAACCTCTGTTCGTCATCGAAAAAACGGTGACACGGACGTGCAAGTCCGATCCAGGTGCATTCGCTTATGGCTATTCGTCGGGCATTTTTCTATGCTCGCCGATCGTTATGGCGGCTGCGCGTGGGAGACCTTCGGGTCTGCCGGGTTCCTGGACCGGTCTTGCACACCTACGTACAGCTGCCACCCATTTTTCGACGTGCAATCGGAGGGTGCCGGCTCCACTTCCAGGAAATTTCGTTATGTTCAAAGCAACTCCGAACCCACCGCAAAAAGAACACAAATCCCGCGCCGAAAAACTCGAAGAAAAACGCCTCGAAGACGCCACCAACCGCGCCCTCGACTACTACCTCAAGCCCCACCCCGCCTCACCGCCGGAACCCGACAAAGACCAACTCTTCATCGTCTCTCCCCACATCGACACCGAAACCCTGCTCGCCAACGCCTCCGAAGACCTGCTCTCCATCAGCACCATCGCCGCCGACCTGGCCGACGACATCGACGAATCACGCCGCTGCATCGCCCTGGCGATCAGCCGCATGGCCGATGGGGTGCAGTTGTTGGTCGAGCGGGCGTTGGATCATCTGGAGACGAAGGGGGCGGCGTCCGCAGCCAAGGGATAGGACGGACATAGAGGCAAGCTGAACCGACGCATTCGCGAGCAAGCTCGCTCCCACAAGGGATCGGGGTTGTCGCAGATATTTCGGTCACCACAAAACAACTGTGGGAGCGAGCCTGCTCGCGAAAGCGGTCGATCAGTCGCTATCGATGCAAGCTGAACGGCCGCCTTCGCGAGCAAGCCCGCTCCCACAGAGGAAACACGGTCTCACCCAAAGCCAGGTCGGCTTTAAGGCCGCCTCGGCTTGGCTTTTGATTTTGGGGCCCCGTTAACCACGATGGCCGAACGCAGGTATTGCGCAGTGGGCAACCCGGCATGGATGCCGGGTTAGCCGCGCTGGGTCATGGATGACCCTTCGCGGCGGCCCACGGAGCAATGCCTGCGTTCGGGCACACCGAGCCTAGGCGAGGTGCCGAGTGGTGGGGCAAGACCTTTTGGTTACTTTTGGGGCGTTTGCCAAAAGTGACACGCCGTAAGGGCGTAACCGCCAGCCGCCATCACCGCAGCAACGGATATGCACCCGATCAAACATTCGGGCAAGGAACCGGCGCCCAGTCACCCAGGTCCGGGTTCTTGCACATGCTGTTCACCTGCGTAGTACCGGCACTCGCAACCTGCTTGCTCTGATCCTGCTTGGCCTTGGCATCCTGCAAAGTCTTCTCGGTAGCGACCGCTTCTTTCGGCACCACTGGAAGTTCTTTCTTCTTCGCCGGCGTCACTTTCTTCTTGGTCTTGGTGCTGGTCTGCGCCGCCACAACCTGCGTGGTGTCAGCAGTGGCCACGGTCACCACGTCAGTGCGCTGCACGCCCACTTGTTGCAGGTCTTTCTCGTAAGCCTGGGTGTAGTTGTTCAGGTCTTCGGACGCCTTGCCGTTCACCGCGACGATCAGGTCGTTGGACTCTTTCAGGCCGGCAACGATTTCCGCCAGGCGCTTGCGGCCTTCGGTGTCGTTGACCGTCTTGGCCTTGCGGTCGGCAACCAGTTTGCTGAACGCGTTCTGGTAGCACTGTTGCGAAGCCTTGGCGTACGCGGTGCTGCGGTCGATGTCCGAAGCGCTCTTGCTGACGTCGGCAGCGTAGGAAGCGATGCGCATGTTGTCATCGGCGATCTGCTTCTGGCGCTCGGTGTAGTAACCGGCTGCACCACCGGCCAGGGCGCCGCCCGCGGCACCGATGGCGGCGTTGCGACCACGGTCTTCCTTGTCGGCGGTCAGGGCGCCCAGCAGCGCACCACCGACGGCACCGACGGCTGCGCCAGTGACGACCGACTTGGTCATGTTGCCTTCGGTGGAGCGCAGGTGCTGCACCGGCTCGTAGCAATTCGGGTAGTACTCGACCTTGGTGCTCGAAGCGACCTTGGAGGTCGGCGACGAAGCGCAGCCGGTCAGTACGGTGCTGAAGCCAACAGCGACCAGCAGCAAATGACGCTTGGAAACCGAAGCAAAAGGTTTACGGGAGAAAAGCATAGTTGTGTTCTCGTTTAAGTTTTGACCAGCTCAGCGCAGCCCTATCGCCGCCTGAGTCCCTTCCAAGCTCGCTGACAACGAACACTCAAGACCGCTGAGCATTCGATGCGAGCAATTCCTTCAATATCGCCGCCGGGTCGGCTCGTTTCTGCTGACGATAATCCCCGACATGACGAACGAATAACGTTGCACGCGCCACCAGGCTCTTGCCCAGTACCGGTTTGCGCTCAAGCTCTTCCTTGATGCGCTGGAACTGCGCCTGGATCACGGCATCGGTGTAGCGCGTGCCGGTTGCCAGGTTGTCGATGTAGATCGCCACCGCGCCGTCCAGCGCACTGCGGCCGTTGTCGATGGCCGTGGCGAACAGCGTGGCGCTGGCCTCGTCCTTGGCATCCAAGGCCGCCTGCCGACTGTTCTGCAGATTGGTCAGGCGGATGTTGTAGTTGTTGATGGTCTCGGCCACCAGCGCCGAAGACTGGATCAGGTTGCCCGCCGCTTCTTCGCGCTGCTGGGCGATGAGCGAGACGTTGCGCTTGAGCTCTTCGTTGACCAGGCCCAACTCGGCTTGCAGGCGCGGATCGGTGCTCGCGGAGATGATGCTGTCCAGGCGCTTGGTCGGGTCGTCGGCGTCGTCGATGGCATCGGTCAAGGATGCAAGCCGGCCCTCCTTCTGCCACTGGGCGAACAATTCCTTGTAGCGCGAACGCGGCGCCGACAACGCGCCGACGGCCACCCGAAAACCGGTGGTTTCGTTGCTTTGCTCAGTGCCGTCGGCAGCAAATAACGGGTACTCGCGGCGCATGCCGGTGAACAGCGTGCCCTCGCCTTCCAGGTAATTACCGCCCTTGACCACGAAGCCGCCATAGGCGCCCTGGCGGCGACCGGCGTGCACCAACTGGAACGATTCCTGGACCATCTCGGCGGCGTTGCCGACCACATCGAACAGGCCGATGGGGTTCGGCAATTTGGTGCCGATAGGCATCAGCCGCGCAGCCTGGCCGGTGCCGCCGGCGACCTGGTTGAACACCGCCCAATCGGCCAGCGGCCCGTCGCTTTCACTGCCTTCCAGGCGTCGTGGAAACAGCCGGCCTTCCAACTCTTGACGGCTGACGGCTTGCCCACCCCGGGCGGCGAACTCCCACTCCACTTCGGTGGGCAGGCGCACGAAGCCCAGGCCGCCGTCTTCGGCGGAAGTGCCGCGACCGCTCACCGGCAGCAGGTCCTTGTGATATTTCATCAGCCAGGCGCTGTACACCGCCGAGAAGCGCTCGGCCTCGAACTTCGACAGCTTCACCTTGGGTAAGCGCCCGGCCATGCCCTGGGGCAACTCGGCCAACAGCGCCTCGCAGGCCGGCGCCGCTTCGCCACTGGCCAGCGACTGCGCCTGCGCCATGACCTGGGCGTACTGGCGAGCGGTGACTTCGTACTTGCCGATGAAGTACAGCATCGGCTTAAGCGGCGTCTTGGCGTCGGTCTTGGGCATCAACGGCGTGATGGTCTTGTTCCAGTCCTTGGGCAGGTCCTTGAGGGTGAACTGGCCGTTGATGAAGTCGCGCCGGTAGCCGGAAATGAACGACTGTTGATAGCCCGCCTCGCCTTCGCTGAACGGGTAGCCGAGGCTGATCTCGCGATCGTCCAGGGTGCCTTGGGCGAGGATATAGACGTAGCGGAACACCATCTGCCCTTCACACGGCAGCGGCAGGCTGACGTCGTCGGGCAACGGCTTGGGATTGTCCAGCTTGTCCGTGCCCTCATCCGCCCAGACCAGACTGGCCAGGCTCAGCGCCACGGCGGCACCCAATAACTTATACATCGCGAATTCCTTCACACGCCTGGATGCGCGCCACCCGCCAACCACCGCAAGCCGCCGCGACGGCGCTGACGCCGAGCACGGCCACCAGGGCCAAGGTGTAATGACGCACCAGCAGATGGCTGGCGTACTCGCCGGGCATCTGCGCAAATAAAAGATTCAGGCCCGACTGCGCCAGGCCATACAGGCCAGCGCTCAGCAGGGCCGCAAACGTGGCGCTGTAGAGCGCCTGCAACACCACGAACAACAACAGTGCCGCGGTGGAAACCCCCAACAGGCGCAGCACCGACAGCTCGCGGCGCTTGCGTTCGACCGCCGCCAGGGCACCGGCAAAGATCGCCGCGAAGGCGCCGGCCAACGCCAACCCGGCGATGATCCAGAACACGATCGACAGGTTGCGGCTCAACGATTGCACTTGTGCGATGGTCTGGGCCTGGGTCGACACCAACAGGTTCTGCCCGGCGAAGAACTGGCGCAGCGGCTCGACATCGCCGAGGTTGCGTGCGTACAGGCGAAACGCCGGATAGACCCGCTGCCCGGCCTCGCCCACCGCATCGCCCGGCCACCCGAAGGCGGGCACGGCGCGACCGTCACGGTAATCTTCCGCGGCTTCGAGCAAGGCCAACGGTGCGAACAAACCGTCCCTCGCAAAGGCTTCCAGCGGCAGCACGTTCAACACCTGAACCCGCGTGCGCTGCGCCTCGCTGCGCCCGGCCACCTGCCGACCGAAACTGGCCTGCAACCAATCGCCAGCCTTGGCGCCGAGTTTTTCAGCGGCGGTCTGGCTGAGCACCACTTGATCCAAGCCTTGTGGCACCGGCAGGTGATCGAACAAAGGGTCGCCAGCGGCAGTGGGAATCATCTCGACCGTGACGGCAGCAGCCTCGCTGCTCAGGTCCGCCGTGGCCGCGATCTGTCGCGTGCGCGGTAAGGCAAACGCCACATCACTGCGCTGCGCCAACTGTTCAACGAATCCGGCACTGAAGCGGCCGCCGCCCAAGGGAATGATTTCCCGGGTGGCCGGGTCGTTTTGCAGGCGTTCGGTCAGGCTGCTGACCAGGCCGAACTTCAGGCCGAACAGCACCAGCAACGGCGCCACCACAGCCACCAACGCCAGCACCGAACACGCCGACAGCCAGGCGTCGTTGCGGTAATCCTGCCAGGCCAGGGAAGCCACCAGCGCGCCGCGCATCAGCAAGCCTCCCCGAGCGTGGCCGTAACGCCACCGTCGACATCGCGACGGCAGCTGATGCGACGCACCTGCAAGCCGCTGGCCCGGGCCAACGCTTCGTCATGGGTGGCAACCACGCAGCAGACGCCGTGCTCGCGGGCCTGGGTGACCAGCAATTGCATGACGCGTTCGGCGTTCAGCGGGTCGAGGGCGGCGGTCGGCTCATCGGCCAGCAGCAGGCGCGGGCCATGGGCCAACGCCCGGGCGCAACTGACCCGCTGGCGCTGGCCGACGGAAAGGTCCGCCGGTTTCTTGTCCAGTTGATCGGCAATGTCCAATTGTCCGGCCAGGCGCTTCACGCTGCCGTCATCCTTCAAGCCCAGCAATTTGCGCGACAACTCGATGTTCCCGCGTACGTCCAGGAAGCCCAGCAGGCCACCGGTTTGCAGAACATAGCCCAGGTGACGGCTGCGCAGCTCGGCCAAGGTGCCTTGTTGCGACGCACGCCACAGTTTGGCGATGTCCAGCGGCGCATTGGCGGGCGTGAAGTCGAACTGCCCGGCCTGATCCGGCGCCAGCACCAGCGCCAGCAAGTCCAGCAAGGTGCTCTTGCCGCAGCCGCTCGGGCCGACCACCGCCAGTTGTTCTCCGGCGCGCAGTTGCAGCCGGGGTATCACCAGGCTGTAGCGTTGGCCGCCGGCGCCCCGGCTTTTGTGCACCGCGCTCAGGTTCAGCATCACGGCAGCGTCGACAACGGAACGCGGTACAACGCATCGCCCGGCTCGGCATCGCCGAAGCGCACCCAATTGGCGAGGTCGTTGTGGAAGGTTTCGTAGAGGCGGATCTTCGATTCCAGCTCGTCGATGAAATCCTCCTGCTCGGCGACGCTCAACGACAGCCACAAGTCCTGGGTCATGTTCAGCGATTTGCTGCGGTACGGCAGCCCTTCCAGGTACTCGCCGAGAATCCCGCCCGTGGCGAGGTTGCCACCCTTGCGCAGGGCCGACGGGTCGCGGCTCATGTAGGCGCTGGCGCTGGCGATTTCCTGGAAGAAGTCCTTGGGCGAACTCTGGGTCTTGCGCGCCGCGTCGACGATCAGTTTCAGCGATTGCTGAAGGTCGTTGAGTTGCAGCTTGGTCAGCATCACGCAGACCTGGAATGCCGGCAGCGCCGGGTTGGTCAGGTCACGGTCGGCGGTCCAGGCGCTGACCAGTTGCGGCGCCTGGCTGGCGGATTTGCGCCCCAGGAAATCCATGTGCATCGCGTAGCCGACCGCTGCCGATTTGTCAGTCAGGCTTGGCGCGGCGCTGAGCAACGGCACGCTCTGCGGCTTATTGCTGCGCACTTGATGGACGAGGTCGGCGAACACCGAGCCGATCTCGTCGACGCGCTCGCCGAACTTGCGCACGTCGGCGCCCGGCACCGGGATGTAGAGGTCGCCGATCTGCGGGTTGGCGTCGGCGGTCAGCGTGCGGTATTGGCTCTGGGCACCGGCGTGGGTTTTCTTGCCGGCGTCGCTGAGCAGGTGTAGCGCGTAGATCTTGATCTGCTTGCCCAGCGCCGCCTGGCGCACTTCGGCCTCGTTCATTTGCGTGGCGGCGAACGGGTCGTTCTTGCGCAGCGCACCGGCATCGGTGACCAGCAGGATCAGGCGCCCGCCGTAGCCGGACCAGTCCATGCCTTCCACCGCTTCCATGACGCCGGCAAACGCATCTTCATTGAACGAGTGGCTCGATACGGTGGAGGCCTTGACCTGTCGCGCCATCTCCAGGAAGCGTTGCGGGTCGCGGCCCTGTTCCAGGGTGATCAAGGTCTTGGCGGTGTATTCCAGGCCCGGGGTTTTCTTGATGCTGCTGCGAAACCCGACCATGCCGAAACTGACGCTGTCGAGTTCGCCGCGTTCGGCGATGCGGGTCTGCAATTGATGCACGACGTCGCGGACCTGGTCGATGTAGGGCTGCATGGACACGGTGGTGTCCACCACCAACACCACGGCGGTACGGAACGCGTCGGCATTGGCGGTGGTGATCGGCGTATTGGACGCCGCCTTCGGGGCATTGCCAGGGTCGATGGAGGCCACGTTCAACAACTGCACCGGCTGGCCGTTGTCGTCGAAGCTCTCGCGGGAATCGAAGATCGGCAAGAGGTAGAACTGGTTCTGCGGCACGGCGCTGGCGGCCGGTTCCAGGGCCAGCACTTGCTGGTCGTCCTGGGGACTCTGCTGGGCCTTGAGCAACACGTTCTTGGCCGCCGACGGATTGGCCAGCAGCTTCTCCACCTCGCCGGGCTGGCGCAGGAACATCACCGGCGCACGGCCGGAACGTTCGGTGAACTTGAGCACCAGGCTCTGTTTCCAGTCGCTGACTTGGGCGGCGGGCAACCAGCCGTCGCTGCGTCCGTCGGTGGCCGCGCCGACGCGCACCCATCCGCTGCCATCCACGTCTTTGCGCTGGTAGACATACAACACGGAAAACGCCGGCAATGCCTTGCCCGGCGCGGCACCCGGTGCGTCGGCGAGTTTCGCCCCCGGTTTGCTGAGCACGCGCTGGAACAGGGTTTTCTTGCCGGCCATCAGCAGCGGACGTTGGCCGCCGTCGGCCTCGGTCGCCACGGGCGGCTGGGCTGGAGGGGCGACGGGAGGCTTGACCGCAGGTACCTCGGGGGCTTTCGGTGGGGCGACCTCCGGAGGCTTGACCGATGTTGTCTTGGCCACCGGCGTCTTCACTTCCTTGCCGTCGTCGCCGGCCAACCACCAATAACCCGCGCCGCCCAACGCCAGCGCCACGGCGACCGCAACGGCAGCCAGAGCGAATACCGGCCCCTTGCGTTGCTCCGAGACCGTGGATTGTGGTGTTGGCTTGATCGGCGGCGGCACGGGCTTGGGTTGTGGCTGCGAGTAAGCCGGACCGCTGGGAATGTCGATGGACATGGGCGTCAAGCCCGCCAAGTCATCCACCGGAGGCGGCACGGCAGGCAGTTCAAACGACAACGGCCGGATCAGCGTCGCTTCCGACGATTCCTGGGGCAAATTGTCCAACGCCCGCAGCAACGCCGCCGCATCCGGGAAACGCTCCGCCGGATCCTTCGCCAGCAGCTTGCGCAACACGTCCTGGTAACGGCCGTGATGCACCGGCAGTTCCGGCAAGGGTTCGGTCAGGTGCGCCAGCGCCGTCGACAGCGCGTCATTGCCGGTGTACGGCAGCTTGCCGACGAGGATTTCGTAGAGCACTACGCCCAGGGCGTAGAGATCGGCGCGGCCATCGATGTCCTGGCCTCGGGCCTGTTCCGGGCTCATGTAGCTCGGTGTGCCGACGGCAAAACCGGCCTGGGTGAACTGGGTACGATCGTCCAGGGACTTGGCGATGCCGAAGTCCGAGAGCACCGCCGTGCCGTCGGCACGAAACAGAATGTTGGCCGGCTTCACGTCGCGGTGGACCAGGCCCAAGCCGTGAGCGTAACCCAGGGCCGAGGCGATCTGGCGGATGTAGGTCAGGCCCTGCTCCGGCGTCAGGCCCGCGGCGATGCGTTCCTTGAGCGTGCCGTTGGGCAGGTATTCCATCGCCATGTAATACAACTCACCGACGTTGCCGATGTCATGGATGGTGACGGTGTGCGGGTGCGACAGGCGCGCCAGGGTCTTGCCTTCGCGCAGGAAACGTTCGCAAAACGTCGGGTCGGCGGCCAGGGCGGCGGCCATGACTTTCAGCGCCACCTTGCGTTCCAGCGAGCGCTGGGTCGCCAGGTACACGCTGGCCATCGCGCCTTCGCCGATCTCGCCGTCGATGTCGTATCCGGGGATGACAATGTTCAGGGTCAAGCTCATGACGGCACCTTCACGACGACCACGGTGATGTTGTCCGGCGCGCCGCGCATCAGGCCCAGGGACACCAGGCTGCTGGCGATCTCGCCGGGCTCGTCGTGGCTCAAGACTTCACGGATTTCCTCGTCCTCGACGGTCTTGGTCAGGCCGTCGCTGCACAACAGGTAGCTGTCGCCGGGCACCAGCAACAGCTCAGTCATCGCCAGGTTCAGTTGCGCCTCGACGCCGATGGCGCGGGTGACGATGTTGGCGCGCGGATGCACGCGGGCCTCGGCTTCACTGAGCAGGCCGCTGTCTTGCAAATCCTGGACGTAGCTGTGGTCCCGGGAAATGCTTTCGAGCACGCCGTCGCGCAGGCGATACAAGCGGCTGTCGCCGGCCCACAGGCACATGCCGCGCAGGTCGCGGGCGGCCAGCACCACCACGGTGCTGCCCATCATGGTCACGCCACGGTTGGCGGTTTCTTCGCGCACGGCGGCGTTCACCCGCAGCAGGTCGCTTTGCAGCGCCGCGATGTATTCATCCAGGGAACGGCCTACCGCGATGCTGCGCAGGCTATCGACGATCAGGCTGCTGACGTAGTCGCCCGCCGCGTGCCCGCCCATGCCGTCGGCCACCACCCACAGGCCGTTTTCCGGCAGGTCCAGGCAGGCGTCTTCGTTGACCTGGCGGACCATGCCGACGTGGCTCTTGCTGGCAGACTTGATTGCTTTTCCGGCACTTGGACGCATCTACACAACACCTTCTTGGCCGAGCAAAAATTGCGCAAAATCAGCCGCCGCCGGCAATCCCTGGCAGCGCATCAAACCGGGCGCGATGCGCTCCGAACCCTGGCCCCACCACAGGCTCGCGCCTTCGCAGGCCGACTCGGCCAGGGCGCTCATGCGTCGCTGCGGGTCGGTGGCATCGAAGCGATGCAGGCTGGCGAAACGGCTGCTTGGGGTGCGTGGCAGGTACATCGGGCTGCCCAGGTTTTCCAGCTGTTCGTTGAATGCCTCGAAACTGGCCTCGACGCTCAATGTGCTCAGCAAAAGGTTCTCGACCCGCTCGAACCAGTCGTCCGCGCCACCGACCACCGAGGCCGGGTCCGCATCCGGGTCCAGCAATACCGCGACGGTCAGCGGAAAATAGCGCCCGACCCGGTCGATGCTCGGCATCACCACGCCAACGGCAGCGTCCGGCCCGCACACGCCGGGCGCGACCATGAAGCGCCACAGCGGGCTGACCAGATAGGCGTCCAGCCAACGCTCGCCGAGGCTGGTCTGGCTGGCGAGCAAACCCGCCGCCAGCCAGGAGTCCCACGGCCCGATAAAGCTCTGGGGCAAGCCGCGACTGACGAAGTCCCCGCGACTGGCCAACTTTCCATAGAAGCCCGGCGTACTCATAGACGCTCCGGCAGGCTGAAACCGCTGAGCACGCGGCTCTTGAACGGGTTGAACGCACTGTTGGCGCGCAACTCGTAAGAGGCGCTGGCGCCATCGACCCGCAGCCGCAGGTTGAAGCGGTCCGGCGAATTGCCGGCGGTCAGGTCCGATTGCTCCAGCAGGCGGAACCAGGCCCACGGCCCGTCCAGGGTGATGCCGGAACGACCGCTGGACGACGGTGGCATGATCGAGATCCGCACTACGCCAATGCTGCCCGGGTTCGGCCACTGCATGGCGGTCGGGCGGCTCGGGCCGTGGTCGTAGCTCAACTGCTGGCCGTCGAGGTCGAGGAGGAATTGAGTGATGGTCGAATCCATCGCCACCGGCTTGAGCTCGAAGCGCACCATCGGCTGCGTGCCGCCGGAACGGAAGAACGCATCGCGGATGGTCGCCGCACGCTGGAAGGTTTGCAGCACACCCGGGGAAATCCCGAGCTTCTGCGCCGCGCCCGGCTGCCAGCGCCAAGTCTGTGTCGAGGTGTCCACGTACGGTTGCAGGTACTTGCGGAAGTAGTTGTCCATCACCCCGCCGACGCCGAAGAACTGGCCGAAGTCATCCAGGGTCGCGTCCCGCGCACTGCCCGGCGACATCGGATAACGCCCGGCCAGGGACTGGCGATAGATGTTCACCACTTCGCTGGTCCAGGCGGCGTTCAGTTGATTGCGCACCCCGCCCATCATGGTGTTGGTGGTGGAGTTGACCACCGACTTGACCAGGCCCTGCACCAGCGGCGGCTGGCGTTCGGCATTGAGACTGACGCGGGTCGCGGCGGCCGACGCCTGGTTCTTGGCCTCGCCGAGCAAGGCATCGCCGCTGGCACCGACCATGGCGCTGACTTGCACGTACAGCGCGTTCATGTCGGACAGCAGGCCGTCGATGGCCGCAGGTTCGCCTTCGTTCTTGTTGACGATGCTGTTGAGCTCGGCGAAATGCGCGGTGATCGGGTCATCGCTCGCCGCCGGCGCGTTTGACGTCGCCTGTTCCTGGCCGAGCAGGCTGCCCAGGCGCTCCTTGAGCTTGTCCACGCCACCTTCCACCGGCGCGCCTTGTGCGGCCAGCAAGCGTTCATCCTGTTGCAGGTCGGTTTCCTTCGCCACCGCCACCAGCAGCTTTTTCAACGGCGAGGTCGGGCCGGAAATCACCCGTAGCACGTCGGCGGCCTGGGCCACGCTAGTGATCGGCACAAAGTCGATGTCGGCCAGCAAGGCGTCCCATTGGCGCATGTAGTCCTGGAAGTACAGGCGCCGCACGTCGGCGGCCAGGCTGGCGACGTTCTGCTGGTCGGCCTCTTCGTGGCCCAGCACCCATTGCTCTTCGGCCAGGGTGCCGGTCTGGCTCAGGCTGCTGAGCAAGAAACCCTGGCGGTAGCCCTTGACGGTGAAGAACCCGCTCAACGGTTCGCCCAATGGCTTGCCACTCTTGCGGCTGAACACCAACGCGGCGTCACGCCCGGCGGCTTCGTTGATGCGAAAGTCCGGGATCCCTTCGGGCAGCTTCTGGCGTTTGATGCGGTCGTAGACGCGCTGGGCCACCGGCAGTTGTTGCAGCTGGCGGCGCAGGTCTTCGATCAGGCGTGGGTCCAGGCGCGCAGTCGGCGGACGCCGCTCGAACAGCGCCTGCAAATGCCCGGTCAGGGCCAGGCGCTGCTCGGCCGGCAAATCCCGTGGCAGGCTGCGGTCCCAATCCAGGGCGATCCAGGCCTTGATGAAGTCGGCGTCGTAATGCTCGTTATCAGCGAGCATCAGGTAAGCCTTCAAGCCTTCGTAGAGGAAGTCCGAATTGCCGCCGCTGTGCAGTTGCTCTTCGATGCGCGTCAGCAGGCGTGGCGCGAACACCGCAATCAACAGCTTGCGATAGACGCTGCCGGACTCCGCTTCGAGCATGTCGCCCTGATACAGGCCCAGGCCTTCAGCCCAGTCGGGCGCGTCGCCGGCCAAATGCTTGACGGCATTAAGCAGCGGCAACACCGCAAGGACGTCGCGCTGGGCCGGGCTGAGGTTCTGCACGGTCTGGCCCAGCGGCGCGACTTTCTGATCGACCTGGGCGATGTAGGCCTGGTTGGCGCGGTAGCTGACCCACCACAACGTGCTGACCACCAACACCAGCACGACGGTGGACGCGAGCACGCCACGGGCGATCCATTTGCGTCGACGCTCGACCTTCGGATCGACACCCACCAGTCCGCGCTCGGCGAACGCCACGGCGCTGAAGAGTTTTTCGATGAAGTAGCTGCGCCCGGTGCCGGTCTGGCGCGCCAGGTGCTGGCGGTCCAGGTTCATGCTCTGGGCCATGGAGCCGATCAGGCGATCGATCGGGCTGCCTTCCTGGGTGCCGCTGGTGAAATACACACCGCGCAGCAACACCCGCTCTTCAAAGGCGTTGGGTTTGAACACGCCGTCGAGGAAGCTTTGCAGGCAGTCCTTCAACGCGCCGAACTGCTGCGGGAAGCCGTAGATCAAATCGCGCCGCGCCGGGTCGCGCTCTTGTTGCAGGCGTTCGACCAAGCGGTCATTGAGACGCTGCTCCAGCAAGGTGAATTCGCTTTGCAGGTGCGCCAACGGGCTGTCGTTGCTCTTGCCGTCGTCCAGGGCGAAGGTCATGCCCCAGACCTGGGCGCGCTCTTCCTTGCTCAGGCTGTCGAAGTACTCCATGAAGCCCGGCACCAAGTCGAGCTTGGTCAGCATCAGGTAGACCGGGAAACGCACGCCTAGCTGGGTGTACAACTCCTGGATCCGCAGGCGAATCGCTGCGGCGTGGGCGGCGCGTTCGGCGTCGCTGCCCAACAGCAGGTCCGAAAGGCTGATGGCGATGAACGCGCCATCGATCGGCCGACGCGCCCGTTGCTTCTTCAACAGGCCAAGGAAACCCAGCCACGCCGCCTTGTCGACGGTCGCGTCGCTGTCCTGGGTGGTGTAGCGGCCAGCGGTGTCGAGCAGCACCGCCTGGTCGGTGAACCACCAGTCGCAGTTGCGCGTGCCGCCGACACCGCGCACGGCACCGGCACCGAGTTGCGCGGCCAACGGGAAATGCAGGCCGGAGTTGACCAGCGCAGTGGTCTTGCCCGAGCCCGGCGGGCCGATGATCACGTACCACGGCAGTTCGTAGAGGTTGCGACGCTCGTCGCCGCCGAGCTTGGCTTTCTTGAGCAAGGCCAAGGCTTCGTCCATGCGCTGGCGCAGGGTCTCGAGTTCTTCGGCGGTGGCGATGCTGGTCGGGTCGGGCGGGGTCTGCGCGGCCAGGCTGCGCATCACTTCCGCGGCCTGGCGGCGGGCCTGGATAATGCGGAACACCCGGTAGGCGATCCACACCGCGAACACCAGGATGATCAACGTCCAGCGCCGCCCTTCTGGCACCAGCCAATCGAGCAGCGGGCCAACGAACCAGATGATCAGGCTCAGGGCAATCAGCCCCAGCAATGGAATGACCCAGCGGATCATGAAACTGAAAAACGCCTTCACTCGACCCCCTCCGCCAACACTGTGATTTCAACCCGACGATTGCGCGCACGTCCCTCGGTCGTGGCGTTGGACGCCAACGGTTCGGTGTCGCTGCGGCCCTCGGCGCTGAAGCGCTCGGGTTGGCCGGTCTTGGCCGAAAGAATGTCCAGCACCGACCGCGCCCGTGCCTCGGACAAGGCCCAATTGGACGGGAACCTCAACGTGGCAATCGGACGATTGTCGCTGTGGCCGGTCACCAGCACCTGGCCCTTGACCTTGCGCACGGCATCGGCGATGCGCAGCATCAGCGGTTGGAAATCATCCTTGATGCTCGCGCTGCCGGAGGCGAACAGTTCATCGCCACGGATGGTCACCACCGAGCGATCGACGGCGTCTTCCACGGCGACCTTGCCGGAGCGGATTTCATCGGCAAGGAAACCGGCCAGGCGTGGGCGCTCGATCACTTTCGGCTGCACCACCGGACGGTCAATGGTCTGCACCGGGATTTCACCGAGGAAATGGATGTTCTTGAACACCGGCTCGGCATCGGCGGCCAGTTTCATGCGCAGGCCGAACAGCAGCGCCAGCAGCAAAGCCACACCGATGGCCACGGCAATCCACGGCGGCATGAATTGCGCCAGTCGATCGCGGGCCACGGTGACGCCGCGCCAGTGCGGCGACAGCTCGCGTTCATAGTCGCCACGGGCGCTGCGGATCACCGCGCTGGTGCGCTCGCGCAATGCTTCGAGTTGGCTGCGACCGTCGTTCATCACCCGATAGCGGCCTTCAAAACCGAGGCACATGCACAGGTACAGCAGCTCCAGCAGATACAGGCGCTCGCGTGGGCTTTGCAGGCAATGCTCCAGCAGCTGGAACACCTTCTCGCCGCCCCAGGCCTCGTTGTGCACGGTGATCAACAGGCTTTGCTTGCCCCAGTCGCTGGTGCCGCCCCAGGGCGTGCTCAATACCGCCTCATCGAGCGCGGTGCACAAGGCGTAGCGGGCCAGCAATACATCGTTGCGCACCACACCGGCGGCCTCGGCGCGCTCTTCGAACTGGCGCAGGTACGCCAACAGTTGCGCGCGCAAACTGGCCGGCGCCGGGTGGGCGATGGTGTTGCGCAGGCGCGTCAGCAGGGCCAGCAGCGGGCCGGCGGCGCTTTCCAGCGGGTTGAGGCCTTGGGCCTTGCCGGTCAGGACTGGCGCGGCCGGCATCGACAACGGCGCCGGTGCGGGTGCCGGCTGCTGGCGTGCCGGGTCCGGACGGAACGGATCCGCGCCACGGCCACCGGGCGTCGGCATGAACTGGGTACGATCGTCGTTGCTCATCGCGGTTTATCCTCGGATCGCCCAGAACGCCAGGTTCAACCCTGGGAACTGGCCGGCGATATGGAACGCAAAGCCACCGGAGTTGCTGAGTTGCTGCCAGTGGTCGCTGCCCCGGTCCAATTCGTAATAGGTGGAACCGGCGTGGTACGGCAGCTGCCGTGGCGCCACCGGCAACGGCAGCAGGCCGATGCCCGGCAGTTGCAGGTTGACCAGGTCGCGGATGTGCTCCACCGAACCGACCTTGCTCTGCTGGCCGAAGCGGCCGCGCAGGGTTTCGGCGGGCACATCGGCGCGCACCACGAGAATGAAGCTGGCGCTGTCGAGCAGGGTCTTGTCGGCCAGCATCGCCACGTGGATGCCGTAGGCTTTCTCGACAATCGGGATCGGCGTGGCCTTGCTGTCGATCAGCATCGACAAGGCTTCGCGCAGGGCCTGCATCACCGGCGCGTAGCTGAGCGCCAGGTCATCGTGCTGGTAAGGCGGATATTGCTGCGGTCGTCGGCCGGAGGCGGTGAAGGTGGAGAACTCGCCAGCCAGGCTGACCAGTTCGCTGTAGAAACGCTCGGGGTGCAGCGGGCTCAACTGGCTCAGGTGCTGGATCAGCGGCTGGGCGCGGTTGACCAGTTGCAGCAGCATGAAATCGGCGATCTCCGAGGCGCCACCGGCACCGGACGCCACCACCCGCCCGGCCAGGGCTTCGCCACGTTGATGCAGCAGGCCCAGCAGTTCACTGCGGAACGCCGCCAATGGCTTGGAGGCGATG
Source organism: Pseudomonas sp. HB05 (assembly GCF_016756915.1). Taxonomy (NCBI): domain Bacteria; kingdom Pseudomonadati; phylum Pseudomonadota; class Gammaproteobacteria; order Pseudomonadales; family Pseudomonadaceae; genus Pseudomonas; species Pseudomonas sp. HB05. Next base: position 263,169 of record NZ_JAESPG010000001.1, on the reverse strand, counting down.
ACATCCAGCAGCGGCGGGATGTAGACATCGTCGAGCACCAACGCACGGTCGGCACGTTTTTCCTTGATGCGCACCACGCCGATGGCGGCGTAGTCGCCGATGCCATCCTGCTCGGTCAACAACCGCAGGGCCCGCGAGCCGAGGGCCACCGGCGCGCGGTTTTCGAACGGCGCGTTGTCGTCGCGCACTTCGCACACCTGGCTTACATAACGTGCAGCGCCGAGGTCCTCGCCTTCGTCCACGGTGTCGCGGGCACCGGCGCGCTTGAGCGGCAAGGCCAGGTAGACCAGGCCATCGCGCAGGTTGTCATCGACGTTCAGCGGCGTTGGCGCCAGGTCATCCTGGGGAATGTTGAACGGCGTGCCGTCCGGCAACAGGCCCCGCGCCGAAATGATCGCCAGCTTGCCCTGGGCCAGCAGGCCCTGGTCGATCAGCAATTCGGAAAAACCCCAGGCGCCGGCCGACAAGGGGCGGCTGCGTGCGTCGATGAGGTTTTCCAGGTAACGGTCATGCTGTTGGAAGTGCTGCGTTCCAATGAACATGCCTTCCGACCAGACCACGCGATTGTTCCAGGACATGGGGGCTCCGATTGCTTATTGGGCAGGGCTGGATGGGGTAACGACGACGGCGCTGCGCACGGCGCGCACATCGAGGCTGATCTGGTATTCGGTGTATTCGCGCGGCGGGACATTCATCACCGTGCGCCACAGCGACTGGTCCAGCTCGCGATAGCCCACCAGGATTCCGATGTGCCGCGTTGAAGGGTCGAGGTCGCGTTGCAGGCTCAATTGCTGGCCGGGCTGGATCAGCACTTCGTCCTGGTCGATCAGGTCGGCGCCGAGGGTGGCCTGGGCTCGCTCGGCCAAGGCGAAATAATCCGAACGGCCAAAGGTCGCGGCATTTTTCAGTTCGAAAATGCGCACCCGGACCGGGGCCGGCTGTCCGGTGGCGCCGGGGTTGAGGCCGGCAATGGCATGGAAATGCAACTCGATGGCGGCGGTGTCGGCCTCAGCTTCTTCGGGCTGGGGTGGGGCCGCATCCTTGGCACACGCCGTCAGCAGAAGCGCTGCGGCGACTGCGAGTAAAAACCTGGGAATCATCCTGCGTCCTCAATGACGTTTGAGCTATCCGTTGTTGACTTGATCAGTATTGTTATAAGACGGCGGCGCTCAACGGCGTCGCTGTCGTGTGCTGTGTTCTTCGTAGGCGCGGCTGAATTCGCGACCGAACAGGTCCTGGAAATCCTCTTGGGCTTCCCGGGAAATGTTGCTGTAGAGCTCGGTGAATTGCTGCCAGTACTGGGCCTGTCGCGAGCCGCTGAAAATGCCCGACAGCCCGCCGGGCTTGCCCATGCGCTCTTCCAGTTGCGCCGGCTCGAAACGCGCCAGCAAATGCTTGATCGCCGCTTCCACACCGGCCATCACCGCCAGCTGGTGGGCGCGCAGATCATCGAAGCTGTCGCGCACCGCCGCATCCGGCGCCATGAACGCCTGGTTGCCATGGCGCAGCAGTAACAGCAGCGCTTCGTCGACATTGGGGGCGAACTTCAGCGGGTTGTTTTCCACCGGCTGGATCATCGTCTGCTGGATGCGGAATTCACCCTTGAGGCTGCTGCGGGCGCGCAGTACATCGATCAGGCCTTCGACCATCAACCGATAGCTGCGACCGATACTTTCCATCTGGGCTTCGGCGTTGGCCTTGTCCAGGCGCAGCTGATCCAGCCCGGCGCCACGCAGGAAGGCTTGCAGCAGGTCGGGTTGAGAGGATTGCGCCGGGGTGGCCGTCGGCTCGACACGGCTGACCGGCGCTTCTTGCTGTGGCGCGGATTCAATCGGCGCAACAACTTCAACCACAGGGATCGGCGGCGGGGGTACTGGTTCAAGCACCGGCAGCGACGGCATGGAAACCGGCTCAGGCAGCGGCGCGACGGGCATCGGTGCCACTGTCGCGGGCTTGTCGCTGAACGGGTCCCAGTCATCCGGGATGACCGGGGCGGACGTCACGGCCACCGGCTCGAACACTGGCTCAGCTACCGGTGGTGGGCTCGGGCGTGGAATCGGCGTAGGCGGACGGAAATCATGCTGCTCGGCCGGCACGTGGTCCGGCTGGGTGGCCGGCGGGACGCTGGTCGGCGCGAGAAAATCGAACAGGTCCGGCAGCGTGTCCATCGACGACACGCCTTGAAAATGCGCCGGCGTGCTCACGGGCATTGGCGAAGGCGTATGCACGGGGGCACTCTGGCGCCCCATCAAGGCTTCGAAACTGCTGGGGGCTTCGGCGAAAGGGTTGCTGTCGGTCATCGGCAGGTCGAAGTCCACCCGCGCCTGGATCTCGTAGTCACCGATGCGGATCACTTCGCCGTCCTGCAACGGCTCGCTGTTGCCTTTGCGCAAGCGAATACCGGCCTTGACCAATTCCACACCGTTAGTGCTGTTATCGGTCAAGTAATAGCGCCCATCCTTATATTGGATAACGCAATGTTTGCCCGAGACCAAGCGCTCCGGATCCGGTAATACCCAGTCATTATCGGAATTGCGGCCAATTGCCATCACTCCCTGGCCCAAGGTCTTTTCAGAGCACTGTCCGGGGGTAATCTTGTGATAACTAGTGATAGTCAAACACAGCGGCATCTCGCCTCCTTGCTGAATACTTCTTGTCGCCGACGATACATTGGGAGCGGCGCCGGCTATGCGCCACACACCTTGCAAACAACCCGAAACGGCTTTTTGCCAGCATGATTGCTGATCTTAACCGGCCCGCATGACAAAAAACCTGCATCGGTACGCGCTTCGACCCATGGGTCGCGCGGGTTGTTAAGCACCTCACAACTGTCACATCGGCGAAATAGCTTACCTTGACAACGGATAAGTACTACACCAAAAATGCACAACTTCTTGAATATACATGATGGCACCTTAAGATCATCTCGCACTTATAGCGCCATTATCATCAAGGAACATGTGGAGTTTCATCCGAAACTTGCGTGTGCACTGCCCGACTTCTTCAGCGGGTGATAGGGAGATCGATCCAAGTGGATGTGCCTTTGTTGCTCGCCGCCGTTTCCGCGAATTCGCCTTGCGGTGAAGACCTGGAATATGACGCGGATTTCTTGCGCCTGGAACGCGACTCTCGGGGCCAACCCGAACGCAGCATGGGCGATTCGATCCTGCCTGCCGAACCTCCCGAGTGGCGCAGCATCCAGCAGCAGAGCCTGGACCTGCTGCAACGCAGCAAAGACCTGCGCATCACCCATTTCCTGCTGCAAAGCTCCCTGGCCCTGGAAGGCATTCCCGGCCTCGCCCGCGTACTGACGCTGATCAGCGAACTGCTCAAGCAGTATTGGGCTGATCTGCATCCGCGCCTGGACGCCGATGACGACAATGACCCCACCGTGCGCATCAACGCCCTCGCCGGCCTGACCTCGGACGTCACCATTCGCTTGCTGCGTGAAAGCATCCTGGCCCGCTCACGGACATTCGGTGCCGTCAGCCTGCGCGCCGCCGCCAATGCCAGTGGCTTGCAGAGTTTTGCCGATGAAAGCCTTGGTGCCGAACAGCTTGCCGGGGCCCTGCTCGACAGCGATCCCGAGCAGTTGGAAACCATCCGTGCCGCCCTGCTGGAAGCCCGCAGCGCCGCCGAAGCCATCGAACAGCAGGTCAGCGACCAGGTCGGTTCCGCCCAGGGCGTGGACCTCGGCCCGTTGAAACAACCGCTGAAGATGGCCCTGCAGATTCTCGGTCAGTTCGCCCCACAGAGCGGCGATAGCGACCTCGCCGATCCCGTCGAACCCGACCACACCGCGCCGGCTGAACACACCAGCGCACCGAGCGCGCCGCGCAGCAGTACCGTCCCGGGGGAAATCAACAACCGTGACGACGTGCTGCGCAGCCTGGACCGTATCCTGGCGTATTACACCCGCCACGAGCCCTCCAGCCCGCTGCCGGTGCTGTTGAACCGGGCGAAGAATCTGGTGCACGCCGACTTTGCGGCGATCGTGCGCAATCTGATTCCCGACGGCATGAGTCAATTTGAAAACCTGCGCGGCCCGGAAAGCGAATAAAAAGCGAGCGGATCACGCAGTCACGTCATAGGTACCCCCGATGACGCCAACACCGTCGCTCAAGCGACCAGGAGCAGCAACGTGGCGAAGCAAAGTTCTCAGAAATTCATCGCGCGCAATCGCGCGCCTCGAGTGCAGATCGAGTACGACGTCGAGCTCTACGGCGCCGAGAAAAAGGTCCAGTTGCCCTTCGTCATGGGCGTCATGGCCGACCTCGCCGGCAAGCCCGCCGAGCCTCTGGCACCGGTGGCCGATCGCAAGTTCCTCGAGATCGACGTCGACAATTTCGACTCGCGCCTCAAGGCCATGCAGCCGCGCGTGGCGTTCCATGTGCCTAACGAACTGACCGGCGAAGGCAACCTGAGCCTGGACCTGACCTTCGAAAGCATGGACGACTTCAGCCCGGCAGCCGTGGCGCGCAAGGTCGATTCGCTGAACAAGCTGCTCGAAGCGCGCACTCAGTTGGCCAACCTGCTGACCTACATGGACGGCAAGACCGGCGCCGAGGAAATCATCATGAAGGCGATCAAGGACCCAGCGCTGTTGCAGGCCCTGGCGAGCGCGCCGAAGCCCGCCGACGCAGAGCCCAAGGCTTAAGGACTAACGATCATGAACGATTTGGTACGCGACAATCAGCCCCAGAACCTGGGCGCCACCGAAGAAACCAGCGAGTTCGCCTCGCTGTTGCTGCAAGAATTCAAACCCAAGACCGAACGTGCCCGCGAAGCCGTCGAGACCGCCGTGCGCACCCTGGCCGAACAGGCCCTGGCGCAGACCGACCTGGTGTCCAACGACGCCATCAAGTCGATCGAGTCGATCATCGCCGCCATCGACGCCAAGCTCACCGCCCAGGTCAACCAGGTCATCCACCACCCGGATTTCCAGCAATTGGAAAGCGCCTGGCGTGGCCTGCACTACCTGGTCAACAACACCGAGACCGATGAGCAGCTCAAGATCCGCGTGCTCAACATCTCCAAGCCTGACCTGCACAAGACCCTGAAGAAATTCAAGGGCACCGCGTGGGACCAGAGCCCGATCTTCAAGAAGATGTACGAAGAAGAATACGGCCAGTTCGGCGGCGAGCCTTACGGCTGCCTGGTGGGCGACTACTACTTCGACCAGTCGCCACCGGACGTGGAACTGCTGGGCGAACTGTCGAAAGTCTGCGCCGCGATGCACGCACCGTTCATTGCCGCTGCTTCGCCAACCGTAATGGGCATGGGTTCCTGGCAGGAACTGTCGAACCCGCGCGACCTGACCAAGATCTTCACCACCCCGGAATACGCCGGCTGGCGTTCGCTGCGTGAATCGGAAGACTCGCGCTACATCGGCCTGACCATGCCACGTTTCCTGGCACGCCTGCCGTATGGCGCCAAGACCGACCCGGTGGAAGCCTTCGCCTTCGAAGAAAACACCGACGGCGCCGACAGCTCCAAGTACACCTGGGCCAACGCTGCCTACGCGATGGCGGTGAACATCAACCGTTCCTTCAAACACTTCGGCTGGTGCTCGCGCATCCGTGGCGTGGAGTCGGGCGGTGAAGTGGAAAACCTGCCGGCCCACACGTTCCCGACCGACGACGGCGGCGTGGACATGAAGTGCCCGACCGAGATCGCCATTTCGGACCGCCGTGAAGCGGAACTGGCGAAGAACGGTTTCATGCCGCTGCTGCACAAGAAAAACACCGACTTCGCCGCGTTCATCGGCGCCCAGTCGCTGCAGAAACCGGCCGAATACGACGACCCGGACGCCACCGCCAACGCCAACCTGGCCGCGCGCCTGCCGTACCTGTTCGCCACCTGCCGTTTCGCCCATTACCTGAAGTGCATCGTGCGCGACAAGATCGGTTCCTTCAAAGAGAAGGACGAGATGCAGCGCTGGTTGCAGGACTGGATCCTCAACTACGTCGACGGTGATCCGGCGCACTCCACCGAGACCACCAAGGCCCAGCACCCACTGGCTGCCGCCGAAGTGATCGTCGAAGAAGTCGAAGGCAACCCGGGGTACTACAACTCCAAGTTCTACCTGCGCCCGCACTACCAGCTCGAAGGGCTGACCGTGTCGCTGCGCCTGGTATCGAAACTGCCTTCGGCCAAGGGCGCATAAACAGAGGTTCTGTTGGAAAGGGCTCGCTCCTGTGTGGGAGCGGGCTCGCTCGCGAAGGCGGTCGATCAGCCAGCATCGATGTCGACTGACCCACCGCATTCGCGAGCAAGCCCGCTCCCACAGGTTCGGTGTCTTGACTGACATTCAAAGTAATTTCGCAAGGTCAGCGTCAACCAAACAATGTGGTAGAGACCACACAGGGAGAAAACATGGCTGTTGATATTTTCATCAAGATTGGCGACATCAAGGGCGAGTCCATGGACAAGGCCCACAAGGACGAGATCGACGTCCTGAATTGGAGCTGGGGCATGTCCCAGTCCGGCAACATGCACGTCGGCAGCGGCGGTGGCGCGGGCAAGGTCAACATCCAGGACCTGTCGCTGACCAAGTACGTCGACAAGGCTTCGCCGAACCTGATGATGCACTGCGCCAGCGGCAAGCACGTCGACAAGGTCAAGCTGACCGTGCGCAAGGCCGGTGGTGAAAGCCAGGTCGAGTACATGATCATCAACCTGGAAGAAGTGCTGATCACTTCCCTGAGCACCGGTGGCTCGGGCAGCGATGATCGCCTGACTGAAAACATCACCCTGAACTTCGCCAAGGTGCTGGTCGACTACCAGCCGCAGAAAGCCGACGGCACCAAGGAAGGCGGCCCGGTCAAGTTCGGCTGGAACATCCGTCAGAACGTCAAGGTGTAATCGAACACACCCCCGGTGCCACGCGCCGGGGGTGTTTGGTGCTTGCTCGCATCCCATCCCTTTCTGTCCGGTGTCTGAGTCATGGCCAAGCCTTCGTTTATCAATTTGTGGAAAGCGTATTCCGATTTGCTGGTGACCTATCCCGACGCGAAACCTTGCGACGGCCATTGGGCAAACCAGTGCGCGATTCGCATGAGCATCACGCTCAATACTGAACTGACCATCAAGGTCAACAAGTCCACCTACACCGAACCCAAATGCGCCCATGGGCATGCACGTGGGGCCGAGTCATTGGCAAATTGGCTGTGGAAACATCATCTGGGCCGCCCGTTGATCCTTGGCGGAACGGCCGCGGACCGGCGCAAGCTGCAAGACAAGACTGGCCTGATTTTCTTCAAGGATTGTTTCCAGCAAGTGGGAGAAGCCTCGGAAGGTCGCACCGGAGATCATATCGACCTCTGGAACCGTGGCCTGACCCTAGGTTATGACGATCCGGCCTATCGAGCCCGAGCGATCTGGTTCTGGGAGCTCGTATGATCAAGGCCCATTGCGCGATATGGGTCGGCTGCCTGTTGACCAGCCTGACCGCCTGTGCCCAGGAGCAATCCCCCTCGGCAACGCCCTCCCTAGCGGTGGAGCAGATCGTCTCGATGGGCGGGCAAACGCTGAAGCTGGCGAACGACCAGGCGCGCTGCGCGCTGCGCAAACCCGACCAGACCCTGATGCCACTCGACTTGGCCTGGCCCTGCCAGTTCAGGGTCGATCGACAAGGCAAACCCCACGTCGAGACCTTCGGCGAGGTGCCTATTGTCATCGTTGTCCATGTATCTGCTGGCCCCCATAACAATCAGGAGTGTCGCTCCGAGTATCGCGCCATACGCCAGATCAATGGACAACTCGAACCCTCGATAATCGCTCGTACTGCCAGCTGCATGACTGGCACAGGTGACCAGAAGGATTACACGGGCCTTTTCACGTGGTAACCGAAATCGCCACCCGCGATCGCCTGCAACCGTCCCTGCTGGACCGGTTGACCGACGACGATCCGACCAACCCCAAGGAAAGCGCCGACAAGCGCGTGCTCTCCCTTACCCAGTTGAAAGCCTCGGTGTTGCGTGACTTGGCGTGGCTGCTCAACACCACCTCGCTGCTCGACGACGATGCCACGCTGCACACGGCGGCGGGCACGTCGGTGGTGAATTTCGGGCTGCCGGCGCTGGCGGGCAACAGTGCTTCGAACGTTGACGTCCCCGCGTTGGAAACCCTGATCCACCAGGCCATCGCCACGTTCGAGCCGCGCATCCTGCGCCACACCTTGCGCGTGCGGGCCCGGGCGACGGCCGAGATGAACCACAACGCCCTGAGCTTCGAGATCGAAGGCGACCTCTGGGCGCAGCCGGTGCCGTTGCGCCTGATGCTGCAAACCGACCTGGACCTGGAAACCGGCCACGTGCGCGTGGTCAACGCCGACCAGCGGAGACGCCCATGAACCCGCGCCTGCTGGAGCTGTACAACCAGGAACTGCACCACGTGCGCGAAAGCGCCGCGGAGTTCGCCAAGGAATACCCCAAGATCGCCAGTCGGCTGACCCTGGCCGGCATGGATTGCGCCGACCCGTACGTCGAGCGCCTGCTGGAAGGCTTCGCCTATTTGACGGCGCGGGTGCAACTCAAGCTCGACGCCGAATACCCGACGTTCACTCACAACCTGCTGGAGATCGCCTACCCGCACTACCTGGCGCCGACACCGTCGATGACCGTGGTGCAGATGCAGGCCGACCCGGACGAAGGCTCCCTGAGCAGTGGTTTCCCGCTGCCCCGCGACACCATCATGCGCGCCGCCCTGGGTCGCGAATCCCAGACCTGCTGCGAGTACCGCACTGCCCACGCGGTGACGTTGTGGCCGTTGCAGGTCAGCCAGGCCGAGTATTTCGGCAACCCGTCCGCCGTGCTCGGGCGCCTGGCCGCCAGCGAACCGAAAGCCAAGGCTGGCCTGCGCCTGACCCTGCGCACCGGCGCCGAGCTGCCGTTCAACAGCCTGGCCCTGGACAACCTGCCGCTGTACCTCAGCGGTGCAGACGAGCAACCCTTCCGCCTTTACGAGCAACTGTTGGGTAACGCCTGCGCGGTGTTTGCGCGCCAGCCGGGCGGCAATTGGGTCGAGCGGCTGCCGCAGGATGCGTTGCGCTCCCAGGGTTTCGATGACGCCGAAGCCGCCCTGCCAGTGGTGTCGCGGGCGTTCCAGGGCTATCGCCTGTTGCAGGAATACTTCGCCCTGCCCCACCGTTTCCTGTTTGTCGACTTCACCCAGTTGAGTCGCGCAGTCAAGCGCTGCGACGGCCAGGAACTGGAGTTGATCGTGCTGTTCGACCGCCATGATCCGAGCCTGGAAGGCAGCGTCGGCGCCTCGCAGTTCCTGCCGTTCTGCACCCCGGCGATCAACCTGTTTCCCAAGCGCCTGGACCGCATTCACTTGTCGGACCGGGTCAACGAACACCATGTGATTGCCGACCGCACCCGGCCGATGGATTTCGAAGTGCATTCGCTGACCGGGCTGACCGGCCACGGCACCGGGCCAGAGCAACCGTTCCTGCCGTTCTATGCCGTGCGCGATCCGTCCCGCTATGGGCGCGACAAGGCCTATTACACGGTACGGCGCGAACCCCGCGTGCTGTCCAGCGACCAGCGCCGCAACGGCCCGCGTTCGACCTACGTCGGCAGCGAGACCTTTGTCAGCCTGGTGGACAGCCAACAAGCGCCCTACCGCCACGACTTGCGCCAACTGGGCGTGACCGCGCTGTGCACCAACCGCGACCTGCCGCTGTTCATGAGCGTGGGCAACGGCAAGACCGACTTCACCCTCGCCGACAGTGCGCCGGTGGGCGCGGTGCGCTGCGTCGCCGGGCCCAGTCGGCCGCGGGCCAGCCATGCCCACGACGCCAAGGCCTGGCGGTTGATCAGCCAGTTGTCGCTGAACTACTTGTCATTGAGCGAGCAAGGCCAGGGCGCCGCCGCGCTGCGTGAACTGCTGCGCCTGTACGGCGACAGCAACGACGCGGCGCTGCAATTGCAGATCGAAGGCCTGCGCGAGGTCAGCAGCAAGCCCTGCACCCGGCGCCTGCCGATGCCCGGCCCGATCGTGTTCGGTCGAGGCCTGGAGATCACCCTGGAATTCGATGAAAACGCGTTTCGCGGCACCGGGGTGTTCCTGCTCGGCGCGGTGTTGGAACGCTTCCTGGCACGCTACGTGTCGATCAACAGTTTTACCGAGACGGTGATCCGTACCACCGAACGCGGCGAGATCATGCGATGGAAAGCCAAGCCCGGACGTCGTCCGACCCTGTGAGTACCCTGGAGGCGATGCACCAGGAACCCTGGGAATACGACTTCTTCCAGGCGTTGCGGCGCATCGAGTGCGAATCCCCCGAACTGCCGCGCCTGGGCCATTCCCTGCGCCTGGCCGATGACCCGTTGCGCCTCGGGCAACAAGCCGACTGCACCTTCGCCCCGGCCACCCTTGCCTCGGTGCAACCGGGCGGCGACGGTACGCCCGCGCGCCTGGAGCAGTTCTTCTTCGGCCTCGGCGGCCCCAACGGCCCGATGCCGCTGCACATCACCGAGTACGTACGCGAGCGCCAGCGCAACAACGGCGACAGCACCAGCAAGCGCTTCCTCGACGTGTTCCACCATCGCCTGCTCAGCCTGTTCTACCGGGCCTGGGCCGAAGCACGGCCAACGGTCAGCCACGACCGCCCGGACGATGACTATTGGTCGGCGCGCCTGGCGGCACTCAGCGGCCGGGGCATGCCGAGCCTGCTCAACCAGGGGCTGATCCCTGACACGGCGAAGCTGCACTACAGCGGCCACCTGTCGGCACAAACCCGCTACCCGGACGGTTTGAAGGCGATCCTCAGCGAGTACTTCGGCCTGCCGGTGGAGATCGAAGAATACGTCGGTCAATGGCTGGAACTACCGGAACGCAGCCGCGTGGGCGTCAACGCTCAACTGGGCGTGGACTTCTGCCTGGGCCGGTTCGTCTGGGATCGCCAGCACAAATTCCGCATTCGCCTGGGGCCGCTCAAGCTCGTCGACTACATGGGCATGCTGCCCGGCAGCCAACCGTTCAACGAGCTGGTGGCCTGGGTCGCCGAATACCTGGGCCACGAGCTGGACTGGGACCTCAACCTGGTCCTGGAACAGCCCGAAGTGCCCGCACTACAACTCAATGGCCGTTTCCGCCTGGGCTTCAACACCTGGCTGGGACGTCCTGAAAAAGATGCCAACGATCTAATACTGGCCAGGCATTACGCCGAACAGGCCAACACCTCACAGACCTCAAGGAGCCATGAGCATGGGTGAAATCAGTCGCGCCGCGTTGTTCGGCAAACTCAACAGCGTGGCCTACAAAGCCATCGAAGCCGCCACCGTATTCTGCAAGTTGCGCGGTAACCCTTACGTGGAACTGGCCCACTGGTTTCATCAGTTGCTGCAATTGCAGGACTCGGACCTGCACCGCATCATCCGCCAGTTCAACATCGAGCCGGCGCGCCTGGCCCGTGACCTGACCGAGGCCCTGGACCGTTTGCCACGGGGTTCGACGTCGATCACCGACCTGTCCTCCCATGTCGAAGAAGCCGTGGAACGCGGCTGGGTCTACGGTAGCCTGATGTTCGGCGAAAGCCAGGTGCGCACCGGTTACCTGGTGCTCGGCATCCTCAAGACGCCGAGCCTGCGCCATGCGCTGCTGGGCCTGTCGTCGGAGTTCGACAAGGTCAAGGTCGAAGCCCTGAGCGAACGCTTTGACGAATACGTCGGCGACTCGCCGGAAAACGCCTTGACCGCCAGCGACGGTTTCAACGCGGGCAGCGTGCCGGGCGAAGCCAGCGGCGCCATGGCCCCCAGTGCGATGGGCAAACAGGAAGCCCTCAAGCGCTTTACCGTCGACCTCACCGAGCAGGCCCGCAGCGGCAAGCTCGACCCCATAGTTGGCCGTGACGAAGAGATCCGCCAACTGGTGGACATTCTCATGCGCCGCCGGCAGAACAACCCGATCCTCACCGGTGAGGCCGGCGTGGGCAAGACCGCCGTGGTCGAAGGCTTCGCCCTGCGCATCGTCGCCGGCGACGTGCCGCCGTCCCTCAAGGACGTGGAACTGCGCAGCCTCGATGTAGGCCTGTTGCAGGCCGGCGCGAGCATGAAAGGTGAATTCGAACAGCGCCTGCGCCAGGTCATCGAAGACGTCCAGGCCTCGCCGAAGCCGATCATCCTGTTCATCGACGAAGCCCACACCCTGGTGGGTGCCGGTGGCGCCGCCGGCACGGGCGACGCGGCCAACCTGCTCAAGCCGGCGCTGGCCCGCGGCACCTTGCGTACCGTGGCCGCCACGACCTGGGCCGAGTACAAGAAGCACATCGAAAAAGACCCGGCCCTGACCCGTCGTTTCCAAGTGGTGCAAGTGGCCGAGCCGTCGGAAGACAAAGCCCTGCTGATGATGCGCGGCGTGGCCTCGACCATGGAAAAACACCATCAGGTGCAGATCCTCGACGAAGCCCTGGAAGCCTCGGTCAAGCTGTCCCACCGCTACATTCCCGCACGCCAGCTGCCGGACAAATCCGTGAGCCTGCTGGACACCGCCTGCGCCCGCGTCGCCATCAGCCTGCACGCCGTGCCGGCCGAAGTGGACGACAGCCGCCGGCGCATCGAAGCACTGGAAACCGAGCTGCAGATCATCGCCCGCGAACACGCGATTGGCGTGGTCATCGGCACTCGCCAGACCCACAGCGAAAGCCTGCTGAGCGCTGAGCGCGAACGCCTGGCCGAACTGGAAAGCCGCTGGGCCGAAGAGAAAACCCTGGTGGACGAATTGCTGGAAACCCGCGCCACCCTGCGCGAACGCGTTGGCGTGGTGGACAGCGAAGACAGCAGCGACGCTTGCGACAACGAAAGTCACGAACTGCGCGAGAAACTGGTGGACCTGCAACAGCGCCTGACCGCCCTGCAAGGAGAGAACCCGCTTATCCTGCCAACCGTTGATTACCAGGCCGTGGCCTCGGTGGTCGCCGACTGGACCGGTATCCCGGTGGGCCGCATGGCCCGCAACGAACTGGAAACCGTGCTCAACCTCGACCAGCACCTGAAGAAACGCATCATCGGCCAGGACCATGCCTTGCAGATGATCGCCAAGCGCATCCAGACCTCCCGCGCCGGCCTCGATAACCCGAGCAAGCCGATTGGCGTGTTCATGCTCGCCGGCACCTCCGGCGTGGGCAAGACCGAAACCGCCCTGGCCCTGGCCGAAGCCATGTACGGCGGCGAGCAGAACGTCATCACCATCAACATGAGCGAGTTCCAGGAAGCCCACACCGTGTCCACCCTCAAGGGCGCGCCACCGGGCTACATCGGCTACGGCGAAGGCGGCGTGCTGACCGAAGCCGTGCGGCGCAAACCGTACAGCGTGGTGCTGCTGGACGAGGTGGAAAAAGCCCACCCGGACGTGCATGAGATTTTCTTCCAGGTCTTCGACAAAGGCGTGATGGAGGACGGCGAAGGCCGGGTGATCGACTTCAAGAACACCCTGATCCTGCTGACCACCAACGCCGGCACCGAGCTGATCGCCCAGGTCTGCAAGGACCCGCAAAACGTCCCAGAGCCGGAAGAAATTGCCAAGGCCCTGCGCCAGCCGTTGCTGGAGATCTTCCCGCCGGCGCTGCTCGGTCGCCTGGTGACGATCCCGTACTACCCGCTCAGCGACGAGATGCTCAAGGCCATCACCCGCCTGCAACTCAACCGCATCAAGAAGCGCGTGGAGAGCACACACAAAGTGGCCTTCGACTACGACGACGCGGTGATCGACCTGATTGTCTCGCGTTGCACCGAAACCGAAAGCGGTGGGCGCATGATCGACACCATCCTGACCAACAGCCTGCTGCCGGACATGAGCCGCGAGTTCCTGACTCGCATGCTCGAAGGCAAGGCCCTGGCCGGTGTGCGGATCAGTGCCGTGGACAACGAACTGAAGTACGATTTCAGCGACGCGGCCTGACCCGAAGGAACACCGCATAACCCTGTGGGAGCGAGCTTGCTCCGGGCGGCGATCCGACGAATGCAATCTGTCAGTGACACCCTTGTTGACTGACACACCGCTTTCGCGAGCAAGCTCGCTCCCACAGTTGATTGCGTTACTCCGGTTACTACAACTTGCACGAGACAACCGATGCTATTCAACCAAGCCTCCCGCCTGGCCAAGATCACCAGCCCCCTCGGACCTGAGGTACTGCTGCTCAAGGACATGGGCGGCGGCGAAGAGCTGGGGCGGCTGTTCAACTACGAGTTGCAGCTGCACTCGCTGGACAATGCCATCGACCTCAACCAGGTACTCGGCAAGCCGATGTGCGTAAGCGTTCAGCTGGACGGCGGTGGCGAGCGACATTTTCATGGCATCGTTGCGCGCTTCAGCCAGAACGTCGACCAGGGCCAATTCGCCAGTTACCAGGCCACGCTGCGGCCTTGGCTGTGGCTGCTGACGCGCACCTCTGATTGCCGGATTTTCCAGAACCTGACCATCCCGCAGATCATCAAGCAGGTGTTCCGCGACCTGGGCTTTTCCGATTTCGAAGATGCCTTGAGTCATCCCTATCGCGAGTGGGAATACTGCGTGCAGTACCGCGAGACGAGTTTCGACTTCGTCAGTCGCCTGATGGAACAGGAAGGCATCTACTACTTTTTCCGTCATGAGCAGGGTCGCCATGTGCTGGTGATGGCCGACGCCTATGGCGCCCACACCCGTGCGCCCGGCTATGCATCGGTGCCCTACTATCCGAAGAACGAGCAACAGCGCGAGCGCGATCACATCCACGATTGGCATCTGGCCCAGGAAGTCCAGCCGGGTTCGCTGGAGCTCAACGACTACGACTTCCAGCGGCCCAGCGCCCGCATCGACGTGCGCTCGGCCATGCCCCGCCCGCACGCCGCTGGCGACTATCCGCTGTATGACTATCCCGGCACCTATGTGCAAAGCTCGGATGGCGAGCACTACGCCCGCACCCGCATCGAAGCCCTGCAGACATTGCATGAGCAGATCGAGTTGTCGGGTAATGCCCGGGGCCTGGGGTCGGGGCATCTGTTCAGCCTCACTGGCTTCAGTCGCAAGGACCAGAACCGCGAATACCTGATCGTCGGCGCGCGTTATTACCTGTCCCAGGAAAGCGGCGAGAGCGGCGTCGGCGCGCCGTCGGCACAGTTCGAAAGCAGCCTGACCTGCATCGACGCCCAGCAGAGCTTTCGCCCGATGGCGATCACCCACCGCCCCATCGTCAAGGGCCCGCAAACCGCATTGGTGGTCGGCCCCAAGGGCGAGGAAATCTGGACCGACCAGTTCGGCCGGGTGAAGGTGCATTTCTACTGGGACCGTCACGACCAATCCAACGAGAACAGCTCTTGCTGGATTCGAGTGTCGCAGGCTTGGGCCGGGAAAAATTGGGGCTCGGTACAGATCCCGCGCATTGGCCAGGAAGTGATCGTCAGCTTTCTCGAAGGCGACCCCGATCGGCCGATCATCACCGGTCGGGTGTACAACGCCGAGCAAACCGTACCTTATGCGCTGCCCGCCAATGCTACGCAGAGCGGCACCAAAAGCCGTTCAAGCAAGGGCGGCACGCCGGCGAACTTCAACGAAATCCGCATGGAAGACAAGAAAGGCGCCGAGCAGCTGTACATCCACGCCGAGCGCAACCAGGACATTGCCGTGGAAGTGGATGAAAGCCACTGGGTGGGCCGCGACCGGCGCAAGAACATCGACCGCAATGAAACCGTGCGGATTGGCGAAGACCGACTGCGGGCCGTGCAGTGCAACGATGCCCTGCTCGTCGGCGGAACCAAGAGCGACAGCATCAGCACCCAATACCTCGTGGAGGCGGGCTCGCAGATTCGACTGGTGTGTGGCAAGAGCGTGCTGGAGTTCAACGCCAGTGGCGAGATCAACATCTCGGGCACCGCGTTCAACATCTACGCCAGTGGCAACGGCAACATCGACACCGGCGGGCGCCTGGACCTCAACTCCGGTGGCGCCAGCGAAGTGGATCCCAAGGGCAAGGGCATCAAGGGCGTTATCGACGCGGCGGTGAAGGCGCTGTTCCCGGCGAAGGCCAAGCCCTGAGGTTCACCGTGGCGAGGGAGCTTGCTCCCGCTGGGCTGCGTAGCGGCCCCTTTTGTGAGCGCTTCGCACTGGAGCGCCAGCCCGGTTAAACGGGAGCAAGCTCCCTCGCCACGGATTCACCGATAGCCCCGAATACAGAATCAATCGCTCAGAGATTGGCCGGCACAAAATCAGGGCCGCCCAGCTTGTCCCGGACGACCAGGGCTGTGCGCATCAGTGGCCCCCACAAACCGTTCTGGCTGTTCCAACTGGCACCGGCCCAACGCGTATCCTGGACCAACTCAGCCTTGTTGAGCTCAAGCTGCCTCTGAAGGGCCAGCGCCACGGCGCCCATGTCGATCTCGAAGAGGTCGGCATAAAGCCCCTCGGGTCGTGCCTGCTTTTTGCTCAGGCAAAACTGGTAGTACCAGACCCACACCGCAGCGACATAAATCGCCCGATTGCGGTCAGGGTAGGTCGCGAGAATCTTGAGCAAAGCCGCCACGAAGCGCCCGGGAAACTGACTGTCGTGAGTTTGTTGCCAATAACGCAGCACAAGTTGATCGAAAGCCGCGACGACGTTCTGCGGTTCAGCATTGTCATTCTTGGCTTCTTGAAAATAGAACGGCTCGCCGACGAGGAATTTATCCAACTCGTCATTGGCCAGGGCCAGCAGTAATACGTTGTCCAAGGACGCAAATTTCACTCGTTCGTAAGCCGGTACTGACCGGGCTGCGTCCATGCGACTCGCAGGTACTTGCCGCTCAGCAATTGCTCATCGCGAAGGTATTCGAACACTTCGGACGGGCACCATTCCTTGCCCGCAGAAAAGGCCACGCCTAATGAACGGAGTTCATCGAACACCTTGGCCTTTTGCTTGTTGTCCGCGACCTGCAGAACGTAGCTATCTTTCTCTGCCGCATTCGAAAAACCAATGGTCCGCAAAGGCGAATCCAAGGCGTTATCGATGACTTGAACATGAATCACGTCACCGTCCGCTTTTTCCACGTACGCCTTCAACACATCATTAATCACTGACAAATACCTCGGTTAAAGTGGTAATACCGTCCGCGTCCTTGGTTGGAATCGATTCGACAACCATTTCTGGAGCTCCACCTGGCAAGTGTTTGCCTGGTCCCAGGAAATATTGGTTCCCCTCCATCGGACTTCTGGGCATGCGCCCCACGACATCATCGACCTGCCTGATCTTGAATCCGCCTTTAAGCGCATCTTTTTCCAAACCAAAGGCGCGCTCCAGTTCTGCAGCTTTTTTACCACTGATGGTGATCTTGGAACGACCCGAAAAATTCCCGATAACGTCGGTGATGCCTTTTTTGTCAGAAACAAAAGTACCGGCCCGGCCAATCGTAGGGTATGTATCCCATGCCGTCGGGCTAATGTTGAATCCTCGATTGTCCTTGAGCATCTGCTCCTGTCGCTGACGAGCCAGGATCGTTCGCTCGGCCGCCGTCATGGGCTTACGTGCCAGCTTCGGACCAGCACCGAGCAGGGCCATGCCTGCCACGCCTTGGAACAAGTCCCGATAGCCGGGGCCGAGACGGTCGCCCAAATCACCTAGCAGCTCCATGCCGACATACAACGCACCACCGACGGCGAGGGCGCCGAAGAAAGCGGCAGCGCCGGCAAAAGCCGCGAGCAACAAGGCTCCGCCCGCCGCCGCCAACCCCAACACTTCCAACCCGGAATGCATCCACCCTTCAAGGTCCAGCACAAACGCCACCGACACCGTCGGCCCGCCGATAAAGGTGTTCGGACTACCCGTCTTGATGTGGGCACCGCAGACCATTTTGCTGTGCAGGCGCGCCGCCGGTTTACCGTTGATGAACACCGTGGCGCTGCCTTCGGCGATCAGCACCGGAAAGGGCCAGATCGGATGGTTCATCGGCAGCCCGGTGCAGGACGACGAAACGTCTTCGCCCGCCCGCATGGCATTGCGGTCGTTGATGTAGACGTTGAAGCTGCCCGTGATCAACGCCCCCGTGGTGGGTTCGGGCAGGTTGAAGATGGTGGAGAGGCCCTTGACGATCTGGAACATCGACAAGCCGCCGGCGGCAATCGAGCCGGCCATGATCGCCAGGGCCACGCCGCCGGTGGCGACCGTCGCGGCAACGACCGCCGCGCCGATCAAGGCGCCGGCCACGGCGCCGGCGACCATCGCGGCCAACCCGAACCCGTGGGCGATTTCATCTCCCAGACGTGCTGCTGCCTGTGCATCCATTGCGCGCAACTACCTTACTGATGTGACTGAGTGCTCAGTGGGTCGTATCGATGCTCAAGCAATCGGAGGCTGTGGCTTGAACGAATGCATCGCAAGCTTCCAGGCCGGCTCGTGATAAGGGAAGTCGTTCGGGGTCGTGGTCAAGGTGGTGATCAGCACCGCCGGCTTACGCTCGATGAACACCTGGCGCAGCATCAGGTCGCGCCCCTCGCGTTGCCAGGTGTAATCGAGCAACGTGGTCGTGAGCCCCTGCAACACCGTGTCCCAGCGCTGGA
Source organism: Pseudomonas sp. HB05 (assembly GCF_016756915.1). Lineage (NCBI taxonomy): Bacteria > Pseudomonadati > Pseudomonadota > Gammaproteobacteria > Pseudomonadales > Pseudomonadaceae > Pseudomonas > Pseudomonas sp. HB05. The sequence continues at coordinate 244,659 of NZ_JAESPG010000001.1, read as the reverse complement.
CCAGCTTGAAACCCGGCAATTGCTGCTCCGCGCTCTTGAGTTGGCGATCCACGTACTCGGCAAAGGGCGCGTCGCCCTGGCTGGCGTCGCGGCTGATCACAAAACTGGCTTCTTTGGCAGGACCGATAGCCGGCAGCTTGAAAATATTGATGCTCTGGTCTTGCCAGGCATCGGGGATGTCGAGATCGGCTTCTTGAATGCGGTAGGAAGTCACAGTAATCGCTTTCCATGGACGTGAGGTGACGCGCGAAGGAGCAGATATTCAAGTAATGCCTGGCAACAATCAAGAACCGGGTTCCTCTGCCCCGCGTAACAAACTACATTATGCGATCAGCGTCACTTCTCCGGTGATTACCTGCCTGTGCACGGGCTGTCGAAGGGCGCGATCGCTTGATCTTCAGCCTCGAAAGCCGGCAATCTTGCGCAGCATCCAAAGGACTGCGGCAGCGATAAGGACGACCCATGCTATTGAATCAAGCCTCCCGCCTGGCCAAGATCACCAGCCCCCTGGGTCCCGAGGTGCTGTTGCTCAAGGATATGGGCGGCGGCGAAGAGCTGGGGCGGCTGTTCAACTATGAGTTGCAGCTGCATTCGCTGGACAACGCCATCGACCTCAACCAGGTACTCGGCAAGCCGATGTGCGTGAGCCTGCAACTCGATGGCGGTGGCGAGCGGCATTTCCACGGCATCGTCGCGCGCTTCAGCCAGAACGTCGACCAGGGCCAGTTCGCCAGTTATCAAGCCACCTTGCGCCCGTGGCTGTGGCTGCTGACGCGCACCTCGGACTGCCGGATTTTCCAGAACCTGACCATCCCGCAGATCATCAAGCAAGTGTTCCGCGACCTGGGTTTTTCCGATTTCGAAGACGCCCTCAGCCGGCCCTATCGCGAGTGGGAATACTGCGTCCAGTACCGCGAGACCAGCTTCGACTTCGTCAGCCGTCTGATGGAACAGGAAGGCATCTATTACTTCTTCCGCCATGAGCAGGGCCGCCACGTACTGGTGCTGGCCGACGCCTACGGCGCCCACACCGCCGCGCCCGGCTACGGATCGGTGCCTTATTACCCGAAGAACGAGCAGCAGCGCGAACGCGACCACATCCACGACTGGCACCTGGCGCAGGAAGTCCAGCCGGGTTCGCTGGAACTTAACGACTATGATTTCCAGCGCCCCAGCGCACGCATCGACGTGCGCTCGGCCATGCCCCGGCCGCACGCCGCTGGCGACTATCCGCTGTTCGACTACCCGGGCACCTACGTGCAGAGCGAAGACGGCGAACACTATGCGCGCACTCGCATCGAAGCCTTGCAGACCCTGCATGAGCAAGTCGAGCTGGCGGGCAACGCCCGGGGCCTGGGCTCGGGGCATCTGTTCAGCCTCACTGGCTTCACGCGCCAGGACCAGAACCGCGAATACCTGATTGTCGGCGCGCGTTATTACCTCTCCCAGGAAAGCGGTGAAAGCGGCGTCGGCGCGCCTTCGGCGCAATTCGAAAGCAGCCTGACCTGCATCGACGCCCAGCAGAGCTTTCGCCCGATGGCGATCACCCACCGCCCCATCGTCAAGGGCCCGCAAACCGCATTGGTGGTCGGGCCCAAGGGCGAGGAAATCTGGACCGACCAGTTCGGCCGGGTGAAGGTGCATTTCTATTGGGACCGTCACGACCAATCCAACGAGAACAGCTCGTGCTGGATTCGGGTGTCGCAATCCTGGGCTGGCAAGAACTGGGGCTCGATGCAGATTCCGCGCATCGGCCAGGAAGTGATTGTCAGCTTCCTTGAAGGTGATCCCGATAGGCCGATCATCACCGGTCGCGTGTACAACGCCGAGCAGACCGTGCCCTACGATCTGCCCGAGAACGCGACCCAGAGCGGCATGAAAAGCCGTTCGAGCAAGGGCGGCACGCCGGCAAACTTCAACGAAATCCGCATGGAAGACAAAAAAGGCGCCGAGCAACTGTACATCCATGCCGAGCGCAATCAGGACATCGTGGTCGAGGTGGACGAGAGCCATTCGGTGGGCCACGACCGCAACAAGAGCATCGGCCACAACGAAACCGTGACCATCGGCAACAACCGCCTGCGCATCGTCAAGCAGGAGGACATCCTCTCGGTGGGCCAGCGCAAGACTGACAGCATCAGCCAGAGCTACGTCATCGAAGTGGGCGAGAACCTGCGCCTGGTGTGCGGTGAAAGCATCCTGGAGCTCAACGCCAGCGGCCAGATCAACCTGACCGGCGTGCAGATCAGCTTCTATGCCAGCGGCGACGCCGAGTTCAACACCGGCGGCGTGCTGCACCTGAACAATGGCGGCGGCCCCGGTGCCACGCCGGACGGCCAAGGCGTCAAGGGCAGTATCGACGCCAACATCAGCGCCGCGTTCCCCAAGGGCTAATTTCGAGATTTATGCGCCATGACTTACCGCCTCAACGAATTCCAGCTTCAACTGCCGCCCAGCGAGTTGCTCGACGCCTCGATCAACATCCTCAAGTTTCCCGAGCTGGGCACCTCCCTGATCGTCAGCCGCAGCCTGCTGGCCGAGGGCGAAACCCTGCAAAGCAACCTCGACGACCAGCTCAAGCGCCTGGAAAAACAAGTCCAGGACTTGCGCTGCCAACCGGGCGCCACCCTGCGCGTGGGCGCCAACCAGGAAGTCGAAGCCATCGAGCTGCGCAGCCAGTTCAACAAGGGCAACGAAAAAGTCTTCCAGTACCAATTGGCGCTGGTATTGCCGGGCACGCGCAAGATGCTTGCCTTGAGTTATGTGAAAGCCGAGAAGCTGGGCGATGCCGAATCGGCGCATTGGGCGACGATCAAGGGCTCGCTGGTATTCGACGTCCCGGCTTGATGAGCACATTGCATGTCTGATGCACTCTGGGCCGCCCGGCTAGGCGACGCGCTGAACCACACCTCGATGATGGCCGATATCCTCGGCGGCGTCCTGGAAGTGGCCGCGAACATTGCGATCACCGCGGTGGCGACGGCTGCCGTGGTGGCGGCCACGGGTATTACTGTTGCAACCGGCGGCTTGGGTGGCTTCCTGCTCGGCGCGGTGGTGGGCGCCGTGGTCGGCCTCGCCATGAGCAAGACCGGGGCTGACAAGGGGTTGAGCAATATATGCGAGGGCATTGGCAATGCTCTTTTCCCGCCCACGGGGGCGTCGACCTGTCCACGCGGGTGCTAGTGAGCAAAAAAGTGCAACTCAATAACGTCCTGGACCTGACCCGGGCCGATGTGCGCAAGCAACTGGGTGTATCCCTCAAAAGCATCACCGGCAACAAATACACCCAGACCCATCAGATCGGCGCCTGGGCCAAGGCCAACGGCTATGATGGGATCCTGGCGCCGTCGGCCCGAAACCCGACCGGCAGCAACTTGATCTCTTTCGAAGGTTTTTAGAATGGGCTTGGAAGACGAATACGTCGGTGATGCCGATTGGCAGAATTTCGTGCAAGTGTACGAAGAGGATTACCTCAACGATGACGCCCGGGAACTGGCCAAGGCCATGGATGACCATCTGGACATGGCCGTTGTGCTCTGCGGAAAAATGGGACGCGAGAGAGCGCTGCAGTGGCTGGAACGGTCCGTGCCCGCCCTGGGCGACAAACGCCCGGCCGATTGCCTCAAGACCCCGAAACTGATCAAGCGGCTGAGAATGACGCTGATGAGCATGCCGTAGTCGAATGGCGGACGAGCTCGGCGGCGGCCCCTGAAAGGCAAGTTTTCCTACAGAAATATCGCATCAACCGATTGCGGTTGCTGCGCAACCGAGCGGGAGCAAGCTCCCTCGCCACGGGTTTTTGGGTGAATTCGGCGGGGGTGTTTATTCGCTGCCCCTTAGCCTTCCACCAAGCCACACATCCTTGCGCCTTTGCCTACAACTACGCCAGAATCCGCCGGCTTGTGCGCCTTGCCCCCGGGCTCTATCGTTTGCCTGCCACTGCCCATCAGTGGTCGGGTTTAGTAGCTCGGTAATAGCAACGGCTGCATGAGTCTCATCAGTCAGGCATTGCCTGCACTCGATGGTGGCTGTGCGCGAGGCGCCCTCGGGCGCGCCGGGTTCCGTTGCCTTTACCGGTCTACTAACTTGCGCACAGCTGCCTCCATTCGTTTAGTAGCGAGATGGTTGCAGCCTAATCAAAGGTAACGCAACGATGTTCAAGATAACGCCAAACCCTCCAGAAGCAGACCCCAACTCTCCTTATCTGGACGGCCTGAACGCCAAGCAACTCGAAGAAGCCGCTACCCGCGCATTGGACTTTTATCTAAAGCCCAAACCAACAAGACCTAAAGAAACCATCAAGCCCGGCCAGCTATTCACCGTCGTGAAAGACCTCGACAACGAATGCCTGCTGGCCAACCTCAGCGAAACCCTGGCCTCAGCCGATGCGATGGTCAATGAACTGGCTTTCGATATGGAGGGCTCCAACCGCCACGTCCTCCTCGGGATCCAGCAATTGATCGAGCTGGGTTCGTTGCTGGCGAATCGGGCGCTGGATAACGTCGATCCCCGCTAGCCGCCACACCGCAACCCACTGTGGTGGATTAACAGATGGTTGCTATCTAACAGCCACAAAAAAAGGCATGCCGATCACCCTCGGTATGCCTTTTTTGTTGCCGCTTCCTTCCCTCGACCGAGGTACTCGCTGCAATTACGGGTTGACGCTGTCCTTCAAGGATTTGCCCGGTTTGAATGCAACGGTGTTGCTGGCCTTGATCTTCACCGGCTCGCCGGTCTGTGGGTTCTTGCCGGTGCGGGCGCCGCGGTGGCGTTGCAGGAAGGTGCCGAAGCCGACCAGGGTGACACTGTCCTTGCGGTGCAGGGCGCCGGTGATTTCTTCGAGGACGGCGTTGAGGACGCGGTTGGCTTGTTCTTTGGTGAGGTCTGCTTTTTCCGCGATGGCGGCGGCGAGTTCTGGTTTACGCATGAATGAAGCCCCTTTGACGGTTTTTTTGTTGTTATGTCCGTGCTGTTCTCTTCGGAACAACCCCTAAGGCGCCGCAGGCTCTACTCTGCGGCAGACGGGAGTGAGGATGGCACGGGGCCGCAACCGGCGCCAGTGGCCGGCGGGTGTTTGTGGGGTCAAAAGCAGGGTATTTACGACAGAACGACCGGCATTTACGCCAGCAGCGCTGGAAGCTGCTTGTTCAGCGCCAGTTTCTCCATCACCGCGGCGCCGGTCAGGGCATAGCCCAGCAGGTTGCCTTGGGCATCGCGACACAGAGCCTTGATGTCGGCGCCCTGCCCTTCGACGCTCCACACGCCTTCGCTGCCCCGTGGCGGTGGTGAAACCACCAGTGGACACACCGGGGTTTTTACGGTGATCGGCATGGCGCCGTAGCTGACCGCAGTCGGGTTGCCGGCCAGGGTTTGCGCCAGGGCGCGGGCGCAGCTCATCAGCGGCATGACGTAGAGCAGGTTCAAGCCATCGACCTCGGCGCAGTCGCCCAAGGCGTAGATATTGGCGTGAGAAGTCTTCAGGTGACGATCGACCACCACGCCGCGATTGACCACCAGGCCAGCCGCGGCGGCCAGGTCAATGCGCGGGCGCAGACCGATGGCCGAGACCACTAGGTCGCAGGCGATCACTTGGCCGTCCGACAGGTGCGCTTCCAAGCCGTCGGCCACCCGTTGCAGGCGATTGAGCACCGGCCCCAGGTGGAAACGTGCGCCGAGGCTTTCCAGCCCCGCCTGTACCGCGGCGGCGGCAGCCGGGTGCAACAGCGTCGGCATGACCTGTTCGCACGGGGCCACCAGTTCTACCTCGTAGCCGCCGAGGATCAGATCGTTGGCGAACTCGCAACCGATCAGGCCGGCGCCGAGCAGCAGCACCCGGCGCTTGCCAGCGGCGGCGGCACGAAAGCGCGCGTAGTCTTCGAGGTCATTAATGGGGAAGATCAGGTCCGCCCCGTCGCCCTGCACCGGCACACGTACGGTTTCAGCGCCCCAGGCCAGGATCAGGTCGCGATAGCTCACCGCCTCTTCGCCGATCCACAGGCGCTTGTGGCCCGGGTCGATGCCGCTGATGCGCGTGTGGGTGCGCACCTCGGCGTTCAGTTGCTCGGCCATGGCGCCGGGTTCGGCCATGCTCAGGCCATCGGCGTCCTTGTTCTTGCCAAAGCCCGTGGAGAGCATCGGCTTGGAGTAGGAGCGGCCATCGTCCGCGGTAATCAGCAGCAACGGGGTTTCGCTGTCGAGCTTGCGAAATTCCCGGGCCAGGTTGTAGCCGGCCAGGCCCGTACCGACGATAACGACAGGTGCGCTCATGTTGCTCTCCGTTTATGAAACGATCAGTTGATTTCGATCATTTCGAAATCCATCTTGCCGACGCCGCAGTCCGGGCACAGCCAGTCTTCGGGTACATCTTCCCAACGGGTGCCGGGCGCGATGCCATCGTCCGGCCAGCCATCAGCTTCGTTGTAGATCAGGCCACAGACGATACATTGCCACTTCTTCATTCCACTACTTCCTCGAGATGTCAGGCTTGGCCGGTATTTTCCGGCTCAGGGCCGTTTTGTACTGATCGGTCGCGACAGATGCAAGCGGCATCGGCGTGACGGCGGGTTGGCTCGGCCAAAATCGCCGACCGGCATGGTAAGCTCGCGACCTCATTTGCTGCCATTCAAGACCCCAGTGCCGCCGACAAATTCGATGTTTCCTACACTTCAATGGCTGCCCCAACACCTGCTGTCGCCCCGCCCGGATGCGTGCGTCATGGATTGGCTGTTTGACGAAGGCTCCCTGACCCGGCGCCTGACAGGCCTGTCGAACGATCACTTCAGCGTGACGCCGCTGTTCGAAGGCTGGCAGCCTTTGCGCGCCGATGAGTGTGCCGCGCTGGACCTCGCCGAGGGCAGCGAGGGTTGGGTGCGCGAAGTGTTTTTGCGCGGCCACGGCGAGCCTTGGGTGTTCGCCCGCAGCGTGGCGGCCCGCAGTGCATTGCAAGGCGACGGCTTGCAGATGGACGAACTGGGCAGCCGCTCGTTGGGCGAGCTGCTGTTTTGTGACCAGGCGTTCCAGCGCCGGGCGATCGAGGTCTGCCACTACCCGAGCGAATGGCTGCCGCCGCAGGTTCGCGCCAGCGCGCTGTGGGGTCGTCGTTCGCGTTTCGATCGAGGCGCATTGAGCGTGCTGGTGGCAGAGGTGTTCCTGCCACGCCTGTGGACGGTCGCCCGCGCCTATTCGGAGAATTGCTGATGTACACGCAACTGCTCAAATCCTTGAACCGCCTCAATCCTCGGGCCTGGGACTTCGTGCAACTGACGCGCATGGACAAGCCCATCGGTATTTATCTACTGCTGTGGCCGACGTTATGGGCGCTGTGGATTGCCGGGGAAGGTTCGCCATCCGCGACCAACATCGTGATCTTCGTGCTCGGCGTGGTGCTGACCCGAGCCGGCGGTTGCGTGATCAACGACTGGGCCGACCGCAAGGTCGACGGTCATGTCAAACGCACCGAGCAACGCCCCTTGGTCAGTGGCAAGATCAGCTCGAAAGAGGCGCTGGTGTTCTTCGCGGTGTTGATGAGCGTAAGTTTCCTGCTGGTGCTGTGCACCAACGCGCCAACGATCCTGCTGTCCCTCGGCGGCCTGGCGCTGGCGTTCAGTTACCCGTTCATGAAGCGCTACACGTATTACCCGCAAGTGGTACTGGGCGCGGCGTTTTCCTGGGGCATGCCGATGGCGTTTACCGCCGAAACCGGTCATTTGCCGGCGGCTGCGTGGCTGCTGTACATCGCCAACCTGCTGTGGACGGTGGGCTATGACACCTACTACGCGATGACCGACCGGGACGATGACCTGAAGATTGGCGTGAAATCCACGGCGATCCTGTTCGGCGATGCCGACCGGGTGATCATCCTGACGTTGCAGGGCCTGGCCTTGGCTTGCCTGCTGTTGGCTGGCGCTCAGTTCAAGCTCGGCGGCTGGTTCCACCTGGGGCTGGTGGCCGCTGCGGCGTGTTTCGCCTGGGAGTTCTGGTACACCCGCGACCGGGATCGGATGCGCTGCTTCAAGGCGTTCCTGCACAACCACTGGGCCGGCTTGGCGATTTTCGTGGGGATTGTGCTGGATTACGGATTGCGCTGAGTCCCCACGCGGCCCCGTGGCGAGGGGATTTATCCCCGCTGGGTTGCGTAGCGACCCCAAAACAGTCAATGAGTTTCGCCTGACACACCAAGGCGACAGATCCGGGGCCGCTTCGCGACCCAGCGGGGATAAATCCCCTCGCCACAGATGATCTGTCGCTACTTTGGCGAAAAACTGTCAGTCGGGCTTGGCAACTTTCCAGGCACCGTCCATCTTGCCGTCGCCGGTCATGTCTCCGGCCTTCTTGTCCATCACGAAGGTGTACAGCGGCATGCCCTCATAGGCCCACTGCATCGAGCCGTCATCGCGCTTGATCACGGTCCAGTCACCCATGGATTTAGCACCTGCCTTGGCCATCAACGGTGGCCAATTAGCCGCACACTTGTCGTTGCACATCGACTTGCCGGCGGAGTCCTTGGCGAAGGTGTAAAGGGTCATGCCCTTGTGGTCGGTGAACATGCCGTCCTTCTCCATCGCAGGATCGGCAGCCATCGCAAATCCAGGCAGGGCCAGGGCAGCAGATATCAGCAGGGTTTTCGAAGAAACAGTCATGCGCGTCATAGGAAACCTTCCTTTGTAGTTGTCAGGATTCGGACTGAAAAGCGTAGTCCAGGATCCCCTTTGCCGCCTCGCACAGAAATTTCTGTCACACGACTGCAATAATTCCGTTATCTAATGCGGCGCAAGACAGTTAAATGACAAGAGGATTACCCCATGGTTGGCAGGAGCATTCTGATCGTCGACGACGAGGCGCCCATCCGCGAGATGATCGCCGTTGCGTTGGAGATGGCCGGCTATGACTGCATGGAAGCAGAGAACTCCCAACAGGCCCACGCCATCATCGTCGACCGCAAGCCCGACCTGATCCTGCTGGACTGGATGCTGCCCGGCACGTCCGGCATCGAGCTGGCGCGGCGCCTCAAGCGCGATGAGCTGACCGGTGATATCCCGATCATCATGCTCACCGCCAAGGGCGAAGAGGACAACAAGATCCAGGGCCTGGAAGTCGGCGCCGACGACTACATCACCAAGCCGTTTTCCCCACGAGAACTGGTGGCGCGCCTGAAGGCCGTGCTGCGTCGCGCCGGGCCGACCGATGGCGAAGCGCCCATCGAAGTCGGCGGCCTGCTGCTCGACCCGATCAGCCACCGCGTGACCATCGACGGCAAGCCTGCCGAGATGGGCCCGACCGAATACCGCCTGCTGCAGTTTTTCATGACCCACCAGGAGCGCGCCTACACCCGTGGGCAGCTGCTGGACCAGGTCTGGGGCGGCAATGTGTATGTCGAGGAGCGCACCGTGGACGTACACATCCGCCGCCTGCGCAAAGCCCTCGGCGATGCCTACGAGAATCTGGTACAAACCGTGCGCGGCACCGGTTATCGTTTTTCGACAAAGGCCTGATCCGAGCCCTTACCGCCCGACAAGCTGACAAGGACGCGCGTCACGTGAATCAAAACTGGCATGGCACCCTGATTCGCCACATGTTGTTGCTGGTTACCGGTTGCCTGTTGATCGGCCTGATCACCGGGTATTACGGCTGGAGCCTGGCCGCGGGCCTTGGGCTCTACCTGGCCTGGACCCTCAAGCAGTTGCTGCGCCTGCACGAGTGGCTGCGCCTGCACCAACCCGACGAAGCCCCGCCCGACGGCTATGGCCTTTGGGGCGAGGTGTTCGACAGCATCTATCACCTGCAACGGCGCGACCAGCGCGTCCGGGGCCGCCTGCAAGCGGTGATCGACCGCGTCCAGGAGTCCACCGCCGCGCTGAAAGACGCGGTGATCATGCTCGACAGCGAAGGCAACCTGGAATGGTGGAACCGCGCCGCCGAAACCCTGCTGGGCCTCAAGACGCCCCAGGACAGCGGCCAACCGGTGACCAACCTGGTGCGCCACCCGCGCTTCAAGGAATATTTCGAGCAGGACAATTACGCCGAGCCCCTGGAAATCCCCTCGCCGACCAACGATCGGCTGCGCATCCAGCTCTACATCACGCGCTACGGCAACAATGAACACTTGATGCTGGTGCGCGACGTGACCCGCATCCATCAGTTGGAACAGATGCGCAAGGATTTCATCGCCAACGTTTCCCATGAATTGCGCACGCCGTTGACGGTAATCTGCGGCTATCTGGAAACCCTGCTCGACAACGTCGAGGAGGTGAATCCCCGTTGGAGCCGGGCCTTGCAGCAGATGCATCAGCAGAGCGGACGCATGCAGACCCTGCTCAACGACCTGCTGTTGCTGGCCAAGCTGGAAGCCACCGACTACCCCTCGGACAACCAGCCAGTGCCCATCGAAGAGCTGCTGCAGACCATCGCCGAAGATGCGCAGGAGCTGTCCGGCCCCAAGCAGCAGGCGATCACGCTTGAAGCCGACCCTGCCGTGCAACTCAAGGGCAGCGAGGCGGAACTGCGCAGCGCGTTTTCCAATTTGGTGTTCAACGCGGTCAAGTACACGCCGGAGCAAGGGCGGATCCATGTTCGCTGGTGGGGCGATGAGCAAGGCGCGCACCTGAGCGTGCGCGATTCCGGCATCGGCATCGACAGCAAGCACTTGCCGCGCTTGACCGAACGGTTCTACCGGGTCGACTCCAGCCGCAACTCCAACACCGGCGGAACCGGCTTGGGATTGGCCATCGTCAAGCACGTTCTGCTACGCCATCGCGGACGCATGGAAATCAGCAGCGTACCCGGCCACGGCAGTACGTTTACCTGCCATTTCGCCCCGGCCCAAGTGGTTCACGGACGACGCTCAAGCCGCGACGAGTGATGCCGACCGGCCGTCCCCTCTAGGCAATCGACCGGTCAGCCGCTACATTGGCTGACTTGTGCCTGCCTTTTCAGGCGCCGATTTCCAACCCTACGAACATACGGAACCCGCAAAACCCCATCATGGACCCTTCCCCTGGCTTGTCCCTCGTTACACTCTTCGCCGAATTCGGCATGATTCTCTTTGCTCTGATCCTGGTCCTGCTCAACGGTTTTTTCGTTGCGGCGGAATTCGCCATGGTCAAGCTGCGCTCGACCCGGGTCGAGGCCATCGCCGAGCAGAACGGCTGGCGCGGACATATCCTGCGCACCGTCCACAGCCAGCTCGACGCCTACCTGTCAGCCTGCCAACTGGGTATCACCCTGGCTTCCCTGGGCCTGGGCTGGGTCGGTGAGCCGGCGTTCGCCCACATCCTCGAACCGTTGCTCGGCGCGGTCGGCGTCCAGTCGCCGGAAGTGATCAAGGGCGTGTCGTTCTTCACCGCGTTCTTCATCATTTCGTACCTGCACATCGTGGTCGGTGAGCTGGCGCCCAAGTCCTGGGCCATCCGCAAACCCGAGCTGCTGTCGCTGTGGACCGCCGTGCCGCTGTACCTGTTCTACTGGGCGATGTACCCGGCGATCTACCTGCTCAACGCCAGCGCCAACGCCATCTTGCGTATTGCCGGCCAAGGCGAGCCCGGCCCGCATCATGAACACCACTACAGCCGCGAGGAACTGAAGCTGATCCTGCACTCCAGCCGTGGCCAGGACCCGAGCGACCAAGGCATGCGCGTGCTGGCCTCCGCCGTGGAGATGGGCGAGTTGGAAGTGGTGGACTGGGCCAACTCCCGGGAAGACCTGGTGACGCTGGAATTCAACGCGCCGCTCAAGGAAATCCTGGCGATGTTCCGCCGCCACAAGTTCAGCCGTTACCCGGTGTACGACAGCGAGCGACAGGAGTTCGTCGGCCTGCTGCACATCAAGGACCTGCTGCTGGAACTGGCCGCCCTGGATCACATTCCCGAGTCGTTCAACCTGGCCGAACTGACCCGGCCGCTGGAACGGGTGTCGCGGCACATGCCGTTGTCGCAATTGCTGGAGCAGTTCCGCAAGGGCGGCTCGCACTTCGCCGTGGTCGAGGAAGCCGACGGCAACATCATCGGCTACCTGACCATGGAAGACGTGCTGGAAGTGCTGGTGGGCGATATCCAGGACGAACACCGCAAGGCCGAACGCGGCATCCTGGCCTACCAGCCGGGCAAGCTGCTGGTACGCGGTGATACGCCGCTGTTCAAGGTCGAGCGCCTGCTGGGGATCGACCTGGATCACATCGAGGCGGAAACCCTGGCCGGGTTGGTCTATGAAACCCTCAAGCGGGTGCCGGAAGAGGAAGAAGTGCTGGAAGTCGAAGGCCTGCGGATCATCATCAAGAAGATGAAAGGGCCGAAGATCATCCTGGCGAAGGTGTTGATGCTCGATTGAGGGTCGACCTGCTTTCCGGCGACACTCTCCTGTGGCGAGGGGATTTATCCCCGCTGGGTCGCGAAGCGACCCCAATAAGATCGAGCACAATCCTCCCGACACACCGAGGTGGCAGATTTTGGGGCCGCTTCGCAGCCCAGCGGGGATAAATCCCCTCGCCACAAAAAGCCCCTCGAATATCCAGTGCTACTGCTTGCCCAACGCAAAGTTGGGCAACTCGCCCACCGGTTGGTTGAACTGGTAGGGAATCGACACCAAACCCAGCCCGGTGTTGCGCTGCACCACGAAGTGCAGGTGCGGGCCGGAGCTGTTGCCGGTGTTGCCCGACAGCGCCAACGGCGTGCCCACCATGACCCGTTGCCCTTCCCTGACGCTCACCGAGCCCTTCTGCAGGTGCAGATAGACGCCCATGGTCCCGTCATCGTGCAGCACGCGCACGAAGTTGCCGGAGGGATCGGTGCCACGCCCGGTCTGCTCGTTCTCGGTCTTGACCACCACGCCACCCCGCGCCGCGATGATCGGCGTGCCTTCGGGCATGGCGATGTCCATGGCGTAGCGGTTCTTCGGACCGTAGTGGCTGTATTGACCGTTGGCGCCCTGGCTCAGCCGAAACGGCCCGCCACGCCACGGCAACGGATATTGATAGGCCTGCGCGGCGCCTGCCGGGTCGCCCAGGGAGTATTCGAACCTTGGGGTATACGCCAGCGGCCTTCCCGGTCGCGTCGCCGTCAGCAGCGCCAGGCGCAGGTTGCTGCGCGCCGGCAGCACCCGACGAATCGGCCGGCTCGGCGCCCCGCTCACGTTACGCAGCCCGGCAAAACTCAGCTCGATCTCCACAGGGGCGTACAGGTCGTTGCGCACGTACACCGCGTCCGCGCCCTTCTGTTTCTGGATGTCGAGGAACACCTGGCGCTCGAGGCGCTCGACCATGCGATCGCGGAACACGAACACCTGCGAACCCTTGCTGGGGCGGTCGCTATAGGAGACCACACCATTGGCATCGGTGGATTTGTAGATGGTCATGGCCAGGGCCGGGGTGGCGGCCAGGACGAGACCACAGGCGAACAGCAACGGCACGAGCATGGGCAAGAATTCTGTCGAAATGAAGGCCTGCAAAGCAGCCTAGCAGCTGGGATGGACCAGCGTAGTCGGCAGATGTTTCAAAATTGGATCAGCGGTCGGTGTTGGAGCTGATGGCCCCATCGTCGGATCGCCGCCCGGAGCAAGCGCGCCCCCACAAGGATCTTCAGCGCTCACTGGATCAACTGTGGGAGCGAGCTTGCTCGCGATAGCGGACTCAAGGGCGCCGCCGAATCAGGCACCCGGTACGAAGTGTTTCTGCGCGGTGCCGCGGGCGATCAGGCGCGAGATGTAGTCGAGTTTCTGCGGATCCTTGTCGACGAAGCGGAAGGTCAGTTGCAGCCATTCGCTGTCCGGCGTCTGCTCGTGGGCGACGATGGCGTGCAGGTAGCCGTTCAGACGAGCGGTCTCGGCGTTGTCGCCCTGCTCCATGTCCAGCACCGAGCTTTCCAGTACTTGTGGCAGGGTGTCGGTGCGCTTGACCACCAGCAGCGCTTCCTTGAGGCTCAGGGCCTTGATCACGCATTGCTGGGTGCCACTGGACAGACGCAACTGGCCTTGCCCACGATTGCTGGTCGGCGCGGACGCGGCAGGTGCCTTGACGGGCGGGCTGTTGAGCAGGCCACGGGCGGCAGCCGGTGCAGGCGCGGCGGCCGGGGCAGCGGGCTTGGCAAACGGGTTCGCGGCTGGCGCTGCGGCGGCGGCCGGAGCGGCCTTGCCACCGGTCAGGGCACTGAGCGAATCGTTGCCAAATGCCGAGTTCATCTTGGTCGGGGCGCTGTTCATCAAGGTGTCGAGCTTGCCCACCTTGTTCAGGGCCTGCTTGACCTTGGTCAGCAATTGTTCGTTGGTGAACGGTTTGCTGACGTAGCCGGAAACGCCGGCCTGGATCGCCTGGACCACGTTTTCCTTGTCACCACGGCTGGTGACCATGACGAACGGCATGCCCTTGAGGTTGTCCTGCTGGCGACACCAGGTCAACAGCTCCAGGCCCGACATCTCTGGCATTTCCCAGTCGCACAGCACCAGGTCGAACGCTTCACGGGCCAGCAGGGCCTGGGCTTTCTTGCCGTTCACCGCGTCTTCGATGCGGATGCCTGGGAAGTAGTTGCGCAGGCACTTCTTCACCAAGTCACGAATGAACGAAGCATCGTCCACGACCAACACACTGACCTTACTCATCCAGATACACCTCTAAAAAATCCCGGCAAGCATACCGCTTTACTGATGGCACATTGCCAAAAACCTTCAGTCACGCCGGGACTTTTCGTTCACGGGGTGCTGCTTTCGATTAAAAAAACCGCAAAAAAAAGCCCGACCAGAAGGCCGGGCGCTTTTCTTGGCAATCTTACTTATCGTCAGTTTCACCGGGAACATTAGCGGTTTCGGACGGGGTGCCCTCCACTTCTTCCTTCATCCGCTTGAGGCCCATGTGCCGCACGTCGGTACCACGCACCAAGTAGATCACCAGTTCCGAGATGTTGCGTGCATGATCGCCGATACGCTCCAGGGAACGCAGCACCCAGATAATGCTCAACACCCGCGAGATGGAGCGTGGATCTTCCATCATGTAGGTCGCCAGCTCACGCAGGGCAGTCTTGTACTCCCGGTCGATGATCTTGTCGTACTGGGCCACCGACAGCGCCAGGTCGGCGTCGAAACGGGCAAAGGCGTCCAGTGCGTCACGAACCATGTTGCGCACCTGGTCACCAATGTGGCGAACCTCGACGTAACCGCGCGGCGCTTCGCCTTCTTCGCACAATTGGATGGCGCGACGGGCGATCTTGGTGGCTTCGTCGCCGATCCGCTCCAGGTCGATCACCGACTTGGAGATGCTGATGATCAGGCGCAGGTCGGAAGCGGCCGGCTGGCGACGGGCCAGGATGCGCAGGCACTCTTCGTCGATGTTGCGTTCCATCTGGTTGATCTGGTCGTCGATCTCGCGCACTTGCTGGGCCAGGCCGGAGTCGGCCTCGATCAGCGCGGTTACCGCGTCGTTGACCTGCTTTTCCACCAGCCCGCCCATGGCCAGCAAGTGACTGCGCACTTCTTCCAGCTCGGCGTTGAACTGTGCGGAAATGTGGTGGGTAAGGCCTTCTTTACTAATCATCTTTGGCGTCCTTGGAGCGTCCGGTAAGGTGCGGCGGACCGCAGCGTAGATTCACAATGAGCAACAACGGCTTCCTAGCCGTAACGACCGGTGATGTAGTCTTCGGTCTGCTTCATTGCCGGATTGGTGAACAGGGTATCGGTGTCGCCGAACTCCACCAGTTTGCCCATGTACATGAACGCGGTGTAGTCGGACACCCGCGCCGCCTGCTGCATGTTGTGGGTCACGATGACGATGGTGAACTTGGACTTGAGCTCGTAGATCAGTTCTTCAACCTTCAGCGTCGAGATCGGGTCGAGGGCCGAGCAGGGTTCGTCGAGCAACAGGACTTCCGGCTCCACGGCGATGGTGCGGGCGATGACCAGGCGTTGCTGCTGGCCGCCGGACAAGCCCAGCGCCGAGTCGTGCAGACGATCCTTGACCTCGTCCCACAGCGCCGCGCCCTTGAGGGCCCATTCCACGGCTTCATCGAGGATGCGCTTCTTGTTGATACCCTGGATGCGCAGGCCGTAGACCACGTTTTCGTAGATGGTCTTCGGGAACGGGTTGGGCTTCTGGAACACCATGCCCACGCGGCGACGCAGCTCGGCGACGTCTTCGCCCTTGCGGTAGATGTTGTTGCCGTAGAGGTTGATTTCACCTTCGACGCGGCAGCCGTCCACCAGGTCGTTCATGCGGTTGAAGGTGCGCAGCAAAGTCGACTTGCCGCAGCCCGACGGGCCGATGAACGCGGTGACGCGTTGTTTCGGGATGTTCAGGCTGACGTCGTACAGCGCCTGCTTCTGACCGTAGAACAGGTTCAGGCCGGGCACTTCGATGGCGACGGTTTCCTGGGCCAGGTCCAGGCTCTGCTTGTCGCGGCCCAGGGCCGACATGTTGATGCCGTGAGTGTGTGCTTCGTGTTGCATGGGAGGCTCCCTGTGCTAACAAATTCGGTTCGGAACGCCTTTTCTGGCGGCCCAATGAAATTCCAGTGAACGCCGATCAGTGTGGGAGCGAGCTTGCTCGCGATGGGGCCATCGAGGCCGCCAGAAGCTTCGCGAGCAAGCTCGCTCCCACAAGGTCCGCGTCGATCATCAACTATCCAGTGCTTTGTATTTCTCGCGCAGGTGGTTACGGATCCACACCGCCGACAGGTTCAAGGTCGCGATCACCAGCACCAGCAGCAGCGCCGTGGCGTAGACCAGCGGCCGGGCTGCCTCGACGTTCGGGCTCTGGAAGCCGACGTCGTAGATGTGGAAGCCCAGGTGCATGATTTTCTGGTCCAGGTGCAGGTACGGATAGTTGCCATCCAGCGGCAGCGACGGCGCCAGTTTCACCACGCCCACCAGCATCAACGGCGCCACTTCACCCGCGGCACGAGCCACGGCGAGGATCATGCCCGTCATCATCGCCGGGCTCGCCATCGGCAGGACGATTTTCCACAGGGTCTCGGCCTTGGTCGCGCCAAGGGCCAGGGAGCCTTCGCGTACGGTCCGAGGAATCCGCGCCAGGCCTTCCTCGGTGGCGACGATCACCACTGGCACCGCCAGCAACGCCAGGGTCAGGGACGCCCAAAGCAGGCCCGGCGTACCGAAGGTCGGCGCCGGCAAGGCTTCGGGGAAGAACAGCCGGTCAACCGAGCCGCCCAGCACGTAGACGAAGAAGCCCAGGCCGAACACGCCGTAGACAATCGCCGGAACGCCCGCGAGGTTGTTCACCGCGATGCGGATCAGTCGGGTCATCGGGCCTTGGCGGGCATATTCACGGAGGTAGACCGCCGCCAGCACACCGAACGGCGTGACGATCATCGCCATGATCAAGGTCATCATCACCGTGCCGAAAATCGCCGGGAAGATGCCACCTTCGGTGTTGGCTTCACGGGGATCGTCGCTGAGGAATTCCCAGACCTTGCTGAAATAGAAACCCATCTTGGTGAACGTGCCCATGCCGTTTGGCTGGTAGGCGTGCACCACTTTGCCGATTTCGATTTCCACTTCTTTGCCGTTGGCATCACGGGCCGTCAGGCTGTCGCGGTTGAACTGCGCATGCAGGTCGGCCAGGCGCGCTTCGATGTCCTTGTAGCGGGCATTGAGTTCAGCGCGTTCACTTTCCAGGTCGGCCTGGGCGGCGGCGTCGAGCTTGCCGTCCAGTTCCAGCTTGCGGCCGTGCAGGCGGATGCGTTCGAGACCGGCGTTGATCGCACCGATGTCGACCTTCTCCAGGGTCTTGAGCTCGTCGGCGAGCTTGTTGACGCGCTCGATACGCGCCTGCAATTGCGGCCAGGCTGCTTCGCCTTCGGCTACGACCTTGCCTTCTTCCTTGACGTTGACCAGGTAGCCGTAGAAATTGCCCCATTCGCGACGCTCGATGGCCATCAGCTCGGGCGGCGTGGTCTGGTTTTTCAGCCAGTCACCGACGATCCAAGTGAAGTCGGTGCCGTTGAGGTCACGGTTGCCGACCTTGACCAGTTCGCGGGTCATGAACTCCGGGCCTTCGTCCGGCACCGGCAGGCCGGCGCTTTTCAGGCGCTCGCGAGGCACTTCTTCTTTCTGCACGACTTCGCCGACGACCAATTGCGCAGGCATGCCCGGCACGGTGTAGCTGGCGTGGATCAGGTCCGCCGGCCAGAAGTGGCCCAGGCCGCGCACGGCAATCACCGCCAGCAGGCCAATGGTCATGATGACCGCGATGGACACCGCGCCGCCGCTGATCCAGACGCCGGGGGCGCCGCTCTTGAACCATCCTTTCAGGGAGTTCTGTTTCACAGACTTCTACCTTTCTTAAAGCGACGAATATTTCTTGCGCAGACGCTGACGGATCAGCTCGGCGAGGGTGTTCATGACGAAGGTGAACAGCAACAGCACCAGGGCCGACAGGAACAGCACGCGGTAATGGCTGCCGCCGACCTCCGACTCAGGCATTTCCACCGCCACGTTGGCCGCCAGGGTGCGCAGGCCTTCGAACAGGTTCATTTCCATGACCGGGGTGTTGCCGGTGGCCATCAGCACGATCATCGTCTCGCCCACCGCGCGGCCCATGCCGATCATCAGCGCCGAGAAGATGCCCGGGCTGGCGGTGAGGATCACCACGCGAGTCATGGTCTGCCACGGCGTGGCACCGAGGGCCAACGAACCCAGGGTCAAGCCGCGCGGCACGCTGAACACGGCGTCTTCGGCAATGGAGTAGATGTTCGGGATCACCGCGAAGCCCATCGCCAGGCCCACCACCAGGGCGTTGCGCTGGTCGTAGGTGATGCCCAGGTCATGGGAGATCCACATGCGCATGTCGCCGCCGAAGAACCAGGCTTCCATGTACGGGCTCATGTACAGCGAGAGCCAGCCCACGAACAGGATCACCGGGATCAGCAAGGCGCTTTCCCAACCGTCCGGCACCTTCAGGCGAATGGACTCCGGCAGGCGGCTGAAGACGAAACCGGCGACCAGGATGCCAATCGGCAGCAACATCAGCAGGCTGAAGATCCCCGGCAGGTGCCCTTCAACGTAGGGCGCCAGGAACAGGCCGGCGAAGAAGCCGAGGATCACCGTCGGCATGGCTTCCATCAGTTCGATGACCGGCTTGACCTTGCGGCGCATGCCCGGTGCCATGAAGTACGCGGTGTAGATCGCGGCGGCAACCGCCAGCGGCGCGGCCAGCAGCATCGCGTAGAACGCGGCTTTCAGGGTGCCGAAGGTCAGCGGTGAAAGGCTCAGCTTGGGTTCGAAGTCAGTGTTGGCAGCCGTCGATTGCCAGACGTACTTGGGCTCGTCGTAGTTTTCGTACCAGACCTTGCTCCACAGCGCGCTCCACGAGACTTCCGGGTGCGGGTTTTCCAGCGTCAGCGGTTGCAGCTTGCCGCCCTGCTCCACGATCAGGCGATTGGCCCGTGGCGACATGCCGAACAGGCCCTGGCCATCGACCACCTGGTCCACCAGCAAGGTGCGGTGGGCGGTGCTGTGGAACACGCCGAGCTTGCCGGCGGCGTCGAGGGCCACGAAACCTTTGCGACGCTCCTCGGCGGTGATTTCAACGATGGGCGTGTTGCCCATCTGGAAGGTACGGATCTGTTTGAAGCGCAGCTCGCCGTCCGGGTCGCGGGCCATGAACCACTGGGCCAGGCCGCCCTTGGAGTCGCCAATGATCAGCGAGATACCGCCCACCAGCTGGGTAGCCGCGGTGACTTGGGCATCGGCGTTCTCGAGCAGCTTGTAGCGACCGTTGAGACTCTTGTCCCGCAGGCTGAACACATCGGCCTGGGCACGCCCGTTGATCACGTACAGCCATTGCTGGCGCGGATCGACGAAGATGTTCTTCACCGGCTCGGTCATTTGCGGCAGATCGATACGCGTCTGCTCGCTGGTGACTTCACCGGTCATCATGTTTTCTTCGCTGGTCAGCGACAGCACTTGCAGTTGAGCACCGCTGGAACCGGCCAGCAACAAGGTCGAATCAGTCGCGTTGAGGCTGACATGTTCCAGCGCAGCGCCCTGCTCGTTCAACGCGATCGGCGTCTCGCCATAAGGATATTCGACGGCAGGCGAGATGGTTTTCTTGCCGTCCGGGTAGGACACCTTATAGGTGTGACGGAACACCAAGGCCTGGCCGTTGGACAGGCCGATCGCCACGAGCGGGCTGCCGGGCTGGTCTTCGCCAATGGACGTCACGCTCGCGCCGGCCGGGATCGGCAGGTCGACGCGGCGCAGTTCGGCGCCACTGGTGATGTCGAAAAACAGCGCCTGGCCCTTGTCGGAAACCCGCATGGCCACCTGGTTCTGCTCTTCGATGGAGATCATCAGCGGTTTGCCGGCATCTTGCATCCAGGCAGGCGTGATCGAATCCTTGGCGGTCAGGTCCGCGCCCTTGAACAGCGGCAGCACCACATAGGCCAGGAAGAAGAAAATCAGGGTAATGGCCGCGAGAACGGCGAGGCCGCCGACCAACACGTACCAGCGGGTCAGGCGATCCTTGAGCGCGCGGATGCGGCGCTTGCGTTGCAGCTCAGGCGTATTGAAGTCAATGCGCTTGGGAGGGGAAGTCGTAGTCATTGTGGAGTTGGCCAGATCATTCATGCGCACACCCTAGCGATCCTGTATGACAGAAAGATGACAATGCAGTGACGCAACAAATCCGCCGCCAGCGGTGAGCGGCAGCGGACAGGAATTGGGGCTGTGGGAGCAGGCATCACTCCCACAGGAAACCCGGGCGTCGGCCCGGGTTCAGGTGTTACTTCTTGGCGACGTTGCCGCCTTCTTGCAGACCCAGGTCAGCCAGTGCCTTGGCGGCGACTTTGGCTGGAACCGGGATGTAGCCGTCCTTGACCACGACTTCCTGGCCTTGCTTGGACAGGATCAGCTTGACGAACTCAGCTTCCAGCGGCGCCAGAGGCTTGTTCGGGGCCTTGTTGACGTACACGTAGAGGAAGCGCGACAGCGGGTATTTGCCGTTCAGGGCGTTCTCTTCGCTGTCTTCGATGAACTCGGTGCTGCCTTTCTTGGCCAGGGCCACGGTCTTCACGCTGGCGGTCTTGTAGCCGATGCCCGAGTAACCGATGCCGTTCAGCGAAGAGCTGATCGACTGCACGACCGAAGCCGAGCCTGGTTGTTCGTTGACGTTTGGCTTGTAGTCACCTTTGCACAGGGCTTCTTCCTTGAAGTAGCCGTAGGTGCCGGACACCGAGTTACGACCAAACAGTTGCACTGGCTTGTTGGCCAGGTCGCCGGTCACACCCAGGTCGCCCCAGGTCTTCACGTCGGCCTTGGCGCCGCACAGGCGAGTGGACGAGAAGATCGCGTCAACCTGTTCCATAGTCAGGTGCTGGATCGGGTTGTCCTTGTGCACAAACACGGCCAGGGCGTCCACGGCAACCGGGATAGCGGTTGGCTTGTAGCCGTACTTCTGTTCGAAGGCCTGCAGTTCGTTATCCTTCATCTTGCGGCTCATCGGGCCCAGGTTGGCGGTGCCTTCGGTGAGTGCGGGTGGCGCGGTGGAGGAACCGGCGGCCTGAATCTGGATGTTTACGTTCGGGTATTCTTTCTTGTAGTTCTCGGCCCACAAGGTCATCAGGTTGGCCAGGGTATCGGAGCCGACGCTGGAGAGGTTGCCCGACACACCAGTGGTCTTGGTGTAGCTCGGGATCGCAGGGTCAACAGCGGCAACCGCGTTGGCAGTCGCAACGCCAGCAGCGACAAAGGTCATTGCCGCCATCAAACGCTTCAGTTTCATGCCTTACTCCTAGCAGATAGGGTGTGTTAAGTCGGCCAAGTATCGGTAAGCCGTGTGAACACTCTATGGCTGAAATATGACAATTGGATGAAAGGCCAGTATTGAGTTTTGCAAGATGATTCTTGTGGCGAGGGGATTTATCCCCGCTGGGCTGCGCAGCAGCCCCTTAAACCTGATAACTCGATGTGGTAGATAGATTGAGTTGGCAGTGTTGGGGCCGCTTCGCGACCCAGCGGGGATAAATCCCCTCGCCACAGAGGCTGTTCTGCGCTGCTTAGCGCCCTTTCTTCCAGAGATACCCACCAATCACCATCCCGATCCCGCAGATGATCGCCACGTAATACGCCGGCCCCATCGGGCTCTCCTTCAACAGCAACGTCACCACCATCGGGGTCAAGCCACCGAAGATTGCGTAGGCCAGGTTGTAGGAAAACGACAAGCCACTGAAGCGCACCACGGCCGGGAAGGCGTTGACCATGACGTAGGGCACCGCGCCGATCGTACCCACCAGCAAGCCACTCAA
The DNA here is from genome assembly GCF_016756915.1 of Pseudomonas sp. HB05. Classification (NCBI taxonomy): domain Bacteria; kingdom Pseudomonadati; phylum Pseudomonadota; class Gammaproteobacteria; order Pseudomonadales; family Pseudomonadaceae; genus Pseudomonas; species Pseudomonas sp. HB05. Next base: position 222,424 of record NZ_JAESPG010000001.1, on the reverse strand, counting down.
GGCGTAGAGCGGGAACAGCCACTCGGGGTGGGCGAACAGGCTGTGGTAGAAGGTCCAGAAGGTGATCAGCAGCAGGCCGCTGCCGAAGACGAACACCCGGCCAGCGCCGAAGCGGTCGGCCAATACACCGGCGCCGATACAACCAAGACTCAGGAACACAATCGCCAGGCTATTGGCCTGCAACGCCGTGGTCGGGCTGAAGTGGTAGACGGTCTGCAGCACCGTTGGCGTCATCAGGATCACCACGATGACGCCGGCCGACAGCAGCCAGGTCAGCAGCATCGAAATGGCGATGGCGCCACGATGGTCGCGCAGCACGGCGCGCAGCGGCACTTCTTCGGCCAGGGCCTTGCGCTGTTGCAGCTCGGCGAACACCGGGGTTTCGTGCAACCAGCGGCGCAGATACACCGAGAACAGGCCGAACACACCACCCAGCAGGAACGGAATCCGCCAGGCGTAATCCGCCACTTCCACTGGCGTATAAATGCTGTTGATGGCGGTAGCGACCAACGAACCCAACAGGATCCCCGCCGTCAGGCCGCAGGTCAGGGTGCCGCAGGCGTAGCCGATGTGCCGCGCCGGAACGTGCTCGGAAACGAATACCCAAGCCCCCGGTACTTCGCCGCCAATCGCGGCGCCTTGGATCACGCGCATCAGCAACAGCAGGATCGGCGCCCACATGCCGATCTGTGCATAGGTCGGCAGCAAGCCCATGATCAGCGTCGGCACGGCCATCATGAAAATGCTCAGGGTGAACATTTTCTTGCGCCCCAGCAGGTCGCCGAAGTGAGCCATGATGATTCCGCCCAACGGGCGAGCCAGGTAACCGGCGGCAAAAATGCCAAACGTTTGCATCAGGCGCAGCCATTCAGGCATTTCGGCGGGGAAAAACAGTTTGCCGACCACGGTGGCAAAGAACACGAAAATGATGAAATCGTAGAACTCCAGCGCGCCGCCGAGGGCAGAAAGCGACAAGGTCTTGTAGTCGTTACGGGTCAGCGGACGGGCGGGTTGTGCGGGCGTCGCCGTGCTCGAAGGCGCAGTGGTCATGGCAAGGGCTTCTCTTATAGTCAGTTCTCGGCCCGACAACACCGGATGGGAGCCCGGGCCGGTTCGGCACGATAGCAAATTGTTCGAAAAAGCACATAGAGGCGCGTAATTGACAGTCAAAATCAGAACCCGATGGTCGTATCGACGTCTATCGCCCGATATACTCGCAACCTTGCGACACTCTGTAAGGGGTTGCTGTGCGAAAACGTCGTTGGTGATGTAGTACAAATCAGCCGGTTTCGCAGAGTTTCCCTTTGGCACGCCTTTATGAAAAACGTGACGAACGAGGCATGTTCGGGCTGAATCGTTTTTTTCAAAGACGGCTATTCACCTGAAGTACACGACAGAGTTACGGGTCAGAGGCACCCCCGGCATGATAGAGCTCGAACAAGAAGATCCAATTCCGCAAGGCGACCTGGCCCTGCAAATCACCGCACTTCCCCGTGACACCAACGGCTTCGGCGACATTTTCGGCGGCTGGCTGGTGTCCCAGATGGACCTCGCCGGCACCGCGATGGCCAGCAAGGTGGCGGGTGGGCGCGTGGCGACCGTAGCGATTGATCGCATGGCGTTCCTGGTGCCGGTGGCCGTGGGCGCACAGTTGTCCTTCTATACCCAGGCGCTGGAAATCGGCCGCAGCTCGATCCAGATGATGGTCGAGGTGTGGAGCGACGACCCGCTGTCCAGTGAATGGCGCAAGGTCACCGAAGCGGTGTTCGTGTTCGTCGCCATCGACGGTAGCGGTCGTACCCGTTCGGTTCCACCACGGGCCCGTTAAACGCGGCAACCGTTTTGCGGTCCATTGCAGTCCATGTTCCTGAACGAGATTTGCAACATGCCTACGCCCAACGTCGAAGCCGTCAAACTGGATGAACTGAACGGTTGGCGCATCCGCCACGGTCAGGCCGAGTTGCTGGTGGCCCAGCAAGGCGCGCATATCCTCAGTTATCAGGTGGACGGCCAGCCGCCGCTGATCTGGCTCAATGACCAGGCCACCTTCAAGGCCGGCAAGAGCATCCGCGCCGGTGTGCCGGTGTGCTGGCCGTGGTTCGGCAACCTGACCCGCAACCCCGACAGCGTCCAGGCCATGCGCGTCAGCAACGAGCCTGCAACGGCCCACGGCCTGGTGCGGGCGATGGATTGGGAATTGAGGGGCATCGAGGCCGAAGGTGAAAGCCTGAAAATCGAATTCGTCCTGCCCTACCCTGAAAACGGCCTGTCGGGTTGGCCCCATCAGGTCGACCTGACGTTGACCATCGTGATGAACGAGCAACTGCATATCCACCTCACCAGCCATAACCGTGGCAGTGAAACCGTCAGCCTCAGCCAGGCGTTGCACAGCTATTTCGCTGTCAGCGATGTGCGCAACGTGCAGGTCGAAGGGGTGGATGGCTTGAGCTACATCGAGACCCTGGACGATTGGAAGACCCACGCCCAGGCCGGTGACCTGCATTTTGCCGGCGAAACCGACCGCATCTACCTCAATACCCCGCCGACACTGAGCATCGTTGACCCGCACTGGCAACGCCGAATCCAACTGACCAGCACCGGCTCACGCTCGGCGGTGATCTGGAATCCCTGGACCGAACGGGCCAAGGCCTTCAGCGACATGGCCGACGACGGCTGGCAGCGCATGTTGTGCATCGAGACGGCGAATGTGATGGATGACGTGGTGACGCTGTTGCCCGACGCCAGCCATACCCTGGGCGTGAGCATCTGCAGCAAGCCGCTCTGACACCGCAAAAACCATTGTGGGAGCGAGCTTGCTCGCGATAGCGGGCTGACAGTCACCCTCAGCGTCGACTGACACACCGCCATCGCGAGCAAGCTCGCTCCCACATTGGGTTTTGTGTTGGGTCAATGGGCCGGTTACAAATCCGCCTCCTGCACCACCCTCACCTTCTCCGCCTCCAGCGCATACGCTGCGCTCGCCAGGTCGTTATCGACCTTCTCGATCTTCAACGTGCCCGTCACCCACAGCGGCGTGTAGATGTCGTCCAGCTTCAGCCCCTTGGGATAGCGCACCAGCACCAATTGATTAGGCGGCGGTGGCGGGACGTGGATGCAGGCACCCGGGTAAGGCACCAGGAAAAACAGCGTGCTGCGGCCCTTGGCATCGCTTTCCAGGGGGACCGGATAGCCACCGATGCGGATGTGCTTGTCGTTCATCGACGCCACGGTCTTGGTCGAATACATCACCGCCGGCAAGCCTTTGCTTTGCTTCAAGCCACCCTTTTCAGTGAAGGTGCCGTTGGCTTCGGGGGAGTTGTGATCGATTTCGGGCATGGCCTCGAGGGCTTTCTGGTCCGACTTGGGCATCAGTTCGAGCCAGTCGGTTTCCGGCAGCTCGGCGGCGTGGGCCAGGCCACTGCCCAACAAAAGAAGGGTCAACACTAGACGGCGCATGAATGGGCTCGGCAATGAGTAAGGAATGAAACGCCGGGCAGTTTAGCCCCTCTCTGTGCGCCGCGCAGAGAGGGCTTCATCAAGTTTAATCAGTTTCTTTTGATCAGGCCGTAGATCACCAGCAGCACGATCGCACCCACCAGGGCACCGATGAAACCCGCGCCTTGACCGGCCTGGTAGATGCCCAGGGCCTGGCCGCCATAAGTGGCTGCCAACGAACCGCCAATACCGAGCAGGATGGTCATGATCCAGCCCATGCTGTCATCGCCAGGCTTCAGGAAGCGCGCGAGCAGGCCAACGATCAAGCCGATAAAAATGGTTCCGATGATTCCCATGGCATTCCCCTCTGATTAGACGCAAAGCCAAAACCTGATCAGGTTTTGGCACTTAGCCATGAGAGAGGTTAGCCGATGAATGGTTCCACCGGTGTTGCAGACTATTGTTCGGCGATCAGCGTCTCGACCTTGATGATCTGCTGGGCCAGGGTGTCCCGATCGGCGCAACGCAGGTTGGCGTGACCAACCTTGCGCCCGGCTTTGAACGCCTTGCCATAGTGGTGCAGGTGGCAGTCGGCAATCGCCAGGACTTTCTCGGTGTGCGGCACTTTGCCGATGAAGTTCAGCATCGCGCTTTCACCGACCTTGGAGGTCGAACCCAGCGGCAGCCCGGCCACCGCCCGCAGGTGGTTTTCGAACTGGCTGCACTCGGCGCCTTCGGTGGTCCAGTGTCCGGAGTTATGGACGCGCGGGGCGATTTCGTTGGCCTTGAGGCCGCCGTCCACTTCGAAGAACTCGAACGCCATGACGCCGACGTAATCGAGCTGCTTGAGCACCCGGCTGGAGTAGTCTTCGGCCAGGGCTTGCAGCGGATGGTCGGTACTGGCGACGGACAGCTTGAGAATGCCGTCCTTGTGGGTGTTGTGCACCAGCGGGTAGAAGCGGATTTCACCGTCGCGGGCGCGCACGGCGATCAGCGAGACTTCACCGGTGAACGGTACGAAACCCTCCAGCAGGCAACCGACGCTGCCCAGCTCGGCAAAGGTGCCGGCGACGTCTTCAGGGTTGCGCAAGACCTTCTGGCCCTTGCCGTCGTAACCCAGGGTGCGGGTCTTGAGCACGGCCGGCAGGCCGATGGCCGCGACAGCGGCGTCAAGGTCAGCCTGGGATTGGATGTCGGCGAAGGCCGGCGTCGGGATGCCCAGGTCTTTGAACATGTTCTTTTCGAACCAGCGGTCGCGGGCGATGCGCAGGGCTTCGGCGCTCGGGTAGACCGGGACGAACTGGGACAGGAAGGCAACGGTTTCGGCCGGGACGCTTTCGAATTCGAAGGTTACCAGGTCGACTTCATCGGCCAACTGGCGCAGGTGATCCTGGTCGCCGTAGTCGGCCCGAAGGTGTTCACCCAGGGCAGCGGCACAGGCGTCCGGCGCCGGGTCCAGGAAAGCGAAGTTCATCCCCAGCGGGGTTCCCGCCAGGGCCAACATGCGACCCAACTGGCCGCCACCGATTACACCGATCTTCATTCGTCAACAACCTCAGGCAATGCGTGGGTCTGGATTGTCCAGGACGCTGTCTGTCTGCTCAGCGCGGAATTTTTTCAGCACGGTATGAAACTGTGGGTGCTTGGCGCCCAGGATACTCGCCGACAGCAAGGCCGCGTTGATCGCGCCGGCCTTGCCGATGGCCAGGGTCGCGACCGGGATGCCGGCTGGCATCTGCACGATCGACAGCAGCGAATCGACACCCGAGAGCATCGAGGATTGCACCGGCACGCCCAGCACTGGCAGGTGGGTCTTGGCCGCACACATGCCTGGCAAATGGGCCGCGCCGCCGGCACCGGCGATGATCACTTCGATGCCGCGCGCCTCGGCTTCTTCGGCGTACTGGAACAGCAGGTCCGGGGTACGGTGGGCGGACACCACTTTCACCTCGTAAGGGATGCCGAGCTTTTCCAGCATATCGGCGGTGTGGCTAAGGGTGGACCAATCGGACTTGGAGCCCATGATCACGCCAACCAGTGCACTCATCGTCGTGCCTCTTCTCTCTGGGCGCCCTCGGGCGCGTCAAAAAACAACAAGCCACGCGGGAAACCGGCGTGGCTTGTTGTACGAATGATGGCCGGGTTAACCGACCGAAGGCCGGGCAGTATACCGAAAAAGGTAAATTAAACGCACTTTCGCCGACCATCTGTCATTTGCGTCGAAGCGGCGGTTTTATTGACTCGCAGGTCAGCAGAAAAACGCCTCAGATCCCTGTGGGAGCGAGCTTGCTCGCGATAGCGGTAGGTCAGTCAAATCAACACTGGCTGACACGCCGCTATCGCGAGCAAGCTCGCTCCCACAAGGGGCTGCATGGGTTTCAAGAACCGGCCACACCCTGCGCCACGCCACCCTCAAGCTTGCGCCACAGCAACCGCACGTTGGCCTTGCGCACCAGGGCGCAGCGGTACAGGCGGATCTCCAGCGGGACATGCCATTGCGCCCCGCCGCAGATCACCAATTCGCCCCGGGCCAGTTCGTTGCGCACACTCAGGTGAGGGACCCAGGCGATGCCCAAGCCTTCCAGGGCCATGCTTTTCAGGCTGTCGGCCATCGCGGTCTCGTAGACCGTGGTAAAACGCAGCGCGCGCTGGCGCAGCAACTGATTGACCGAACGCCCGAGGAAGGCCCCGGCGCTGTAGGCCAACAGCGGCACGCTGGCCTCGCCTTCCAGATCGAACAATGGCCGGCCCTGTGCGTCGGCGGCACAGACCGGAAGCATTTCGGTCTGGCCCAAATGCAAGGACGGGAAAATCTCCGGGTCCATCTGCATCGCCGAATCCGGATCATAGAAAGCCAGCATCAGGTCACAGCCGCCTTCGCGCAGGGCATGTACCGCATCGCCCACGTTGGTCGCCACCAGCCGCGTGGCGATGTTCATGCCGTCGTTGCGCAACTGGGCGATCCAGCGCGGGAAGAAGCCCAGCGCCAGTGAATGCGCGGCTGCCACCTGGATGACTTCGCCCTGCCCGCCCTCCAGATGATGCAGATGCCGCAGCACCTCGCCCAACTGCTCGACCACCGTGCGCGCCGTCACCAGGAACAGTTGCCCTGCGGCGGTCAGCTCGATCGGCGTGCGCGAGCGATTGACCAGCGTCAGCCCCAGCGCCGCCTCCAGACTACGGATCCGCCGGCTGAAGGCGGGCTGTGTCACAAAGCGTCGTTCGGCCGCCTGGGAAAAACTGCGCGTCGCGGCCAGGGCACTGAAGTCCTCCAGCCATTTGCTTTCTAAATTCATCACCGTCCTCCCGAAGGACGCACCAAAACAGGTCGCACGTTCGCCGTGTCGTCGGCGTCACACGGGCATTATGCCGAATATGCATAGGCCAGTGTTTAACAGCATTGGCCCTAATTTTTCTGAAAGCCTAGGATTCACAGCGTTCCGGCCTAGACCGGGTCCTTATTGAGATGATTTCCATCATGTCCTCCGCTGCATCATTCCGCACAGAAAAAGACCTGCTTGGCGTACTCGAAGTACCGGCGCAAGCGTATTACGGCATCCAGACCCTGCGAGCGATCAATAACTTTCGTCTCTCCGGTGTCCCGATCTCGCATTACCCCAAGCTGGTGGTCGGTCTGGCAATGGTCAAGCAAGCCGCCGCTGACGCCAACCGCGAACTTGGCCAGCTCAGCGAAGCCAAGCATGCCGCGATCAGCGAAGCCTGTGCACGATTGATCCGCGGCGATTTCCACGAAGAATTCGTGGTAGACATGATCCAAGGCGGCGCCGGCACGTCGACCAACATGAATGCCAACGAAGTCATCGCCAACATCGCGCTGGAGGCCATGGGTCACCAGAAGGGCGAATACCAGTACCTGCATCCCAACAACGACGTGAACATGGCGCAGTCCACCAACGACGCCTATCCGACCGCGATCCGCCTGGGTCTGCTGCTGGGTCACGACGCGTTGCTGGCCAGCCTCGACAGCCTGATCCAGGCGTTCGCCGCCAAGGGCGAAGAATTCAGCCACGTCCTGAAAATGGGCCGCACCCAGCTGCAAGACGCCGTGCCGATGACCCTCGGCCAGGAATTCCGCGCCTTCGCCACCACCCTGAGCGAAGACCTGGCACGCCTGAAAACCCTGGCGCCTGAGCTGCTTACCGAAGTGAACCTGGGCGGCACCGCCATCGGCACCGGCATCAACGCCGACCCGCGCTACCAGGCCCTGGCCGTACAGCGCCTGGCGACCATCAGCGGCCAACCGCTGGTGCCAGCCGCCGACCTGATCGAAGCCACCTCCGACATGGGCGCCTTTGTGCTGTTCTCCGGCATGCTCAAGCGCACCGCGGTCAAGCTGTCGAAGATCTGCAACGACCTGCGCCTGCTGTCCAGCGGCCCACGCACCGGCATCAACGAAATCAACCTGCCGGCCCGCCAGCCAGGCAGCTCGATCATGCCTGGCAAGGTCAACCCGGTGATCCCGGAAGCGGTCAACCAAGTGGCGTTCCAGATCATCGGCAACGACCTGGCCCTGACCATGGCGGCCGAAGGCGGCCAACTGCAACTGAACGTGATGGAGCCGCTGATCGCCTTCAAGATCTTCGACTCGATCCGCCTGTTGCAACGCGCCATGGACATGCTGCGCGAGCACTGCATCGTCGGCATCACCGCCAACGAGGCGCGCTGCCGTGAGCTGGTCGAGCACTCGATCGGCCTGGTCACCGCCCTGAACCCATACATCGGCTATGAAAACGCCACCCGTATCGCCCGTGTTGCCCTGGAAAGCGGCCGCGGCGTGCTGGAGCTGGTGCGCGAAGAAGGCTTGCTTGACGACGCCATGCTCGACGACATCCTGCGCCCGGAAAACATGATTGCCCCGCGTCTGGTCCCACTGAAGGCTTGATCGACGCGACCACCGCTCACCAGGTCGAGGGACTAGACACCTCTCACCTTTTGAGGGCTTGGGGACTCGTTCCCCAAGCCCTTTTTTTTAACAGAAGGATGCAAGCAAGACAGAACCTGTAGGACCGAGCCGACTGGCAATAAACAGCGCCGCGCTGCCGTTGTACCCCGCGTCGCTCGCCATCGCGAGCCAGCTCTCTCCCGCAAGAACCTGACCGAAAGGCCAGGAGATACAAGGGTTCGTTTCGTCGCATGCACCACAACTGTGCAGACGGGCGTCGCACTGATAGGTATAGTGCCGCCCCTCTTCGCATGAGTGGTCGTCGTCAACGAGGCCTCAACAACATGCGAAAACCGAACTAATAACAAACCCGCGAAGTGGACCGGGACGAAGCATCCCCAATCTGTCGAGCCGCGCGCCGACCGATGTAACACGATGTTTCCAAATGGCCATCATTGCTTAAACAAAAAACAGCGAGGAATACTCATGCTCGAAGTCATCAACGACTTCCTCTCAGGGAAAGTGCTGATCGCGCTCATTGTCGGGCTCGGTGGCTACTTCACGATCCGCTCGCGTTTCGTCCAGTTCCGTCATTTCTTCCACATGTTCACGGTATTCCGTGACAGCCTGAAAAGCAGCACTGACCAGCTCAGCTCGTTCCAGGCCCTGATGCTCAGCCTGGCCGGCCGTGTCGGCGCGGGCAACATTGCCGGTGTCGGCATTGCCGTGACCCTCGGCGGTCCGGGTGCGGTGTTCTGGATGTGGGTGACCGCGCTGGTCGGCATGTCCAGCAGCTTCTTCGAATGCTCCCTCGGCCAGCTCTACAAGCGCTGCGACTCCGAAGGCCAGTTCCGTGGCGGCCCGTCCTATTACATCCAGCACGGCCTGCAGAAACGCTGGTTGGGCATGATCATGGCGTTCCTGCTGCTGATCACCTTCGGCTTCGCCTTCAACGGCCTGCAAGCCCACGCCGTGACCCACTCCCTGAACAACGCCTTCGGCCTCGACACCACTTACACCGGCCTGGGCCTGGCGGTGTTGCTGGGCCTGGTGTTCATTGGCGGGATCAAGCGTATCGCCAAGGTTGCCGACCTGCTGGTACCGGTCAAGACCCTGGCGTACATCGGCGTGACCCTCTACGTGATCGTGCTGCAGTTCGAACACGTACCGGGCATGCTGGCGACCATCGTCAAGAGCGCCTTTGGCCTGGACCAGGCTTTTGGTGGCCTGATTGGCAGCGCCATCGTCATGGGCGTCAAGCGTGGCGTATTCGCCAACGAAGCCGGCCTGGGCAGCGCGCCTAACGTCGCCGCTGTCGCGTCGGTCGAGCACCCGGTGGCACAAGGTGTGGTCCAGGCGTTCAGCGTGTTCCTGGACACCTTCGTGATCTGCACCTGCACCGCGTTGCTGATCCTGCTGTCGGGCTTCTACACCCCGGGCTTCGAAGGCGACGGCATTGCCCTGACCCAGAACTCCCTGGCGGCCGTGGTCGGTGACTGGGGCCGGGTGTTCATCTCCGTAGCCTTGTCGTTGTTCGTGTTCACCTCGATCCTCTACAACTACTATCTGGGTGAGAACAACCTGCGCTTCATGCTCGGCGAAAACCGCAAGGCGCTGATGGCGTATCGCACCCTGGTCCTGGCGCTGATTTTCTGGGGCGCCATCGAGAACCTGGGTACCGTGTTCGCGTTCGCCGACATCACCATGACCCTGCTGGCGTTCGTGAACCTGATCGCGCTGTTCCTGCTGTTCAAGGTCGGCATGCGCATCCTGCGCGATTACGACGACCAGCGTGCGGCCGGTATCAAGGTTCCGGTCTTTGACTCGAGCAAGTTCCCGGACCTGGACCTGGACCGCAACGCCTGGCCGGCCACCCCGTCGGCACCGGTTGCCAAGCCTGAAAACGCCCAGGCGGGCGCGGCCGCAGCGCAACGCTGAGCGGCAGGCTGATCGTAAAAAACCGGGCGCATCCCCTGCGCCCGGCGTGACACAGCACGAGGTCGGCGTCATGCTCGGCCTCATGTTGTGACGGCTAACCCAAGCGGCCGTTTTCATCCTCGGAGAACAATCCATGAATTCCTCGACCTACCCTGCCGCCCAGCACGTCATGGTGCTCTACACCGGCGGCACCATCGGCATGCAAGCCAGCGCCAGCGGCCTGGCCCCGGCCTCCGGCTTCGAAGCGCGGATGCGCGACTACCTGCACAGCCAGCCTGAGCTGGTAGTACCGCAGTGGCGCTTCCGGGAGATGTCGCCGCTGATCGACAGCGCCAACATGACCCCGGCCTACTGGCAGCAACTGCGCGAAGCGGTGGTCGACGCCGTGGACGTGCAAGGCTGCGACAGCGTGCTGATCCTGCATGGCACCGACACCCTGGCCTACAGCGCCGCCGCCATGAGCTTCCAGTTACTGGGCCTGCACGCGCGGGTCTGCTTCACCGGTTCGATGCTGCCCGCCGGCGTAACTGACAGCGACGCCTGGGAAAACCTCAGCGGCGCGCTGGTCGCCCTCGGCCAAGGCCTGGCGCCGGGCGTGCACCTTTATTTCCACGGTGAACTGCTGGCGCCGACCCGTTGCGCGAAAGTGCGCAGCTTCGGTCGTCACCCGTTCAAGCGCCTGGAACGCCAGGGCGGTGGCGTCAAGGCCGCTTCGCTGCCAACCCAGTTGAATTACAACCAGCCGAAACACCTGGCGAACGTCGCCGCGCTGCCGCTGTTCCCCGGCATCGGTGCCGAAATCCTCGATGGCCTGCTGGGCAGTGGCCTCCAGGGCCTGGTGCTGGAGTGCTACGGCAGCGGCACCGGGCCGAGCGACAATCCGGCGTTCCTCGCCAGCCTGGAGCGGGCGCGGGACAGCGGCGTGGTGGTGGTCGCGGTCACTCAGTGCCACGAAGGCGGCGTCGAGCTGGACGTGTACGAAGCCGGCAGCCGCTTGCGCGGCGTTGGTGTGTTGTCCGGCGGCGGCATGACACGCGAAGCGGCGTTCGGCAAGTTGCAGGCGTTGATTGGCGCCGGGTTGCCGGTGGATGAGGTTCGGCGGTTGGTAGAGTTGGATCTGTGTGGTGAGTTGATCTGACACCCTGCCAAACCCTGTGGGAGCGAGCTTGCTCGCGATAGCGGCGGCACAGTTGACATCTACTTCGACTGACACACCGTCATCGCAAGCAAGCTCGCTCCCACTAGGGTCCAGCGTTCGCGTCGCGAAACTGGGCCGGCATATAACTTGCTCCATCTCCCGTCTCCCCAGGCTGGAAACGGACCATGCTGCATTCCCACCTCACCACGCTCAACGCCGTCTCCCTGGTGCTCGACGCCTTCAAGCACGACGGCCTGCCCCGTGATGCATTGCTGGCCGGCAGCGGCATCAGCACGGCGGATCTGAGCCGGGCCGACACGCGCATCACCACCAACCAGGAAATGCAGGTCTGTGCCAACGCCGTCGCCCTCAAGCGGGATATCGGCCTGGAACTGGGGCGCAACATGCACGTTTCGTCCTACGGCATGCTCGGCTATGCCCTGCTCACCAGTGCCACCTTAGGTGACGCTTTGCGCCTGGCGCTGCGCTATCCGGCGCTGTTGGGAACACTCTTCGAACTGGCCTTGGACGATGACGGCGAGCACATCTGGCTCAGCGCCAGCGACTATCGGGAAAACCCGGCCCTGGCGGTATTCAACGCCGAGTTCTGCATGGTCTCGCTGAAGGTGATCTGCAACGACCTACTCGGTCACCCGCTGCCCTTGCGTGCGGCGCGCTTCGAACATTCGGCGCCGGATTACCAGGCGCGCTACGCCAACCTGTTCGATTGCCCGGTGCGCTTCGACAGCGTCGACAACGCCTTCGCCTTCGACCGCCATTGGCTGGAACAACCCCTGCCGCTGGCCGACCCCATCACTCATCACGCCATGGCCGAACGCTGCCGCCGGCAGAACACCGAATTCACCGGCCGCCAGGCCTGGCTGGGGCGCATCCGCCAACTGCTCGTCGCGCAACTCGATGCCGCCCCAGGCCTGGAGGGCCTGGCCGAACAAATGAACTGCTCGGCACGCACCCTGCGCCGGCATTTGAAGGATCTGGGTTGCAGCTATCAGGAACTGCTCGATGAACTGCGCTTCGAGCGGGCCAAGCAAATGCTCTGCGAGGATCAACTGCCGATCTATCGGATTGCCGAAATGCTTGGCTTCAGTGAAACGGCGAGCTTTCGCCATGCCTTCGTACGCTGGAGCGGCGTGGCACCGAGTCGGTTCAGGGCGTGAACCGCCTGCCGCTTGTGCGACATCGCCCCTGTGGCGAGGGGATTTATCCCCGCTGGGCTGCGCAGCAGCCCCTAAAGTAGCCACTCTATCGGCCCGACACACCAGGTTGTCCTGTTTTGGGGCCGCTTCGCGCCCCAGCGGGGATAAATCCCCTCACCACAGTTGTGAGGCGCGTCTGACAGATTGCTCAGCCCCTTCCGCCAAGCCACGCATCCTTGCGCCTTTGCCTACAACTACGCCAGAATCCGCCGGCTTGTGCGCCTTGCACCCGGGCTCTATCGTTTCCCTGTCGCTGACACCAGCGAATAGGCTTGGCGGCCTGGTTTCGAAAGGCGCAACAATACCCCTCAGCGTTATTGCGATGCTTCTGGCATTGGCATTCGTTATGACGGGTTGCGCAAGGATCCCCTCGGGGATACCGGGTTCCTTTCGTTCCGGGCCGCCAACCTTGCGTAATCCGTCACCCCAACTGCTTGGCGGCAGCCGGTGACGGTTCCTCATATGAAAGGAGCTTCACTATGTTCAAGATCACACCAAACCCTCCAGAAGCAGATCCCAACTCTCCTTACCTGGACGGCCTAAACGCCAAAAAACTCGAAGAAGCCGCTACCCGCGCATTGGACTTTTATCTAAAGCCCAAACCAACAAAACCCAAAGAAACCATCAAGCCCGGCCAGCTATTCACCGTCGTAAAAGATCTCGACAACGAATGCCTGCTGGCCAACCTCAGCGAAACCCTGGCTTCAGCCGATGCGATGGTCAACGAACTGGCGTTCGATCTGGAAGGCTCCAACCGCCACGTCCTCCTCGGCATCCAACAACTGATCGAGCTGAGCTCGCTGCTGGCGAACCGGGTGTTGGATAACGTCGATCCTCGATAACCGCGGCATCACCTGTGGTGAGGGGATTTATCCCCGCTGGGGCGCGAAGCGGCCCTAAAATGCAGACGACGCGGTGGGTCAGGCAGATTGGGTTGGCTGGTTAGGGGCTGCTGCGCAGCCCAGCGGGGATAAATCCCCTCGCCACGGGATTTTTGGGAGCCGTAGACTTACGCCCCGAACCAGCGCACACCCGCGCCAACAAGGGGCGATTTACGGTCAAACCTTTTGGCCATTTCGATCCCCTTTTGGCCTTTCCTGCCGTTCTCCTAAACCCTGCGCGCCGCAAGACTGTGTTCCAACGAATCAGCCCTGCGGAGAACAAGAATGCTGACGCTCTACTCGGACGATCACCACCTGCACCATGGACGCTGCGAATTGATGGACGGGCAGTTGATGCCCTGCTTCGAAATGCCGTCCCGGGCCGACCATGTGCTGGAGTGGGTCAAGGCTCGGGCGTTGGGGCCGGTGGAGGCGCCGAAGGATTTTGGCCTGGCGCCGATCCAGCGTATCCACAGCGCGGCGTACCTGGACTTCTTCAAAGGCGCGTGGGCGCGCTGGACCGAGTTCAACCGCGACGGCGACCTGCTGCCCTACACCTGGCCGGCCCGAACCCTGCGCACGGTGATCCCGACCAGCCTGCACGGCCAACTCGGCTATTACAGCTTCGACGGCGGTGCGCCGATCACCGCCGGCACTTGGCAAGCGGCGTATAGCGCAGCCCAGGTTGCCCTCACCGCCCAGGCCGAAGTCCAGCGTGGCGCGCGCAGTGCCTTTGCGTTGTGCCGTCCGCCGGGACATCACGCCGCCAGCGATTTGATGGGCGGTTATTGCTACCTCAACAATGCCGCCATCGCTGCCCAGGCTTTCCTCGATCAAGGCCATGAAAAGGTCGCCATCCTCGACGTGGATTACCACCACGGCAACGGCACCCAATCGATTTTCTACGACCGCAGCGACGTGCTGTTCGCCTCGATCCACGGCCATCCGGAGGCCGAGTTTCCGTTCTTCCTGGGCTACGAAGATGAGCGCGGCGAAGGCGCCGGCGCGGGTTTCAACTTCAACTACCCTTTGCCGGCCGGCTCAGGTTGGGACACCTGGAGCGCCGCCCTGGAGCAAGCCTGCGGCGAAGTCCAACGCTACGACGCCGACGTCATCGTCGTCTCCCTGGGCGTGGACACGTTCAAGGACGATCCGATCTCGCAATTCAAGCTCGACAGCCCCGACTACCTGGCGATGGGTAAACGCATCGCCGCTCTCGGCAAACCGACGCTGTTCGTGATGGAAGGCGGCTACGCGGTGGCAGAAATCGGCATCAATGCCGTGAACGTCCTTGAAGGTTTCCAAAGCGCCCAATGAGGAACAATAGCATGAACAGACTCAAGCATCTGATGGCCCCGCCCCTGTGCGCCGCGCTGCTTTGCGGCGCTGTCCAGGCCGAGGAGCGCACGTTGCGCGTCTACAACTGGTTCGACTACATCACGCCCAAGGCCCTGGACGATTTCAAGGCGCAGAACAGCCAGGTCAAGCTGATCTACGACATCTTCGACACCAACGAGGCGCTGGAGGCCAAGCTGCTGACGGGCAACGCCGGCTATGACGTGGTGGTACCGTCCAACGTGTTCCTGGCCAAGCAGATCGAAGCCGGAGTGTTCCAGCCCCTGGATCGCAGCAAGCTGCCGAACTGGAACCACCTCGATCCCAAGCTGATGAAGCTGATCGAAGCCAACGACCCCGGCAATAAATTCGCCGTGCCCTACATGTACGGCACCATCCTGATCGGCTTCAACCCGGACAAGGTCAAGGCTGCCCTGGGCGGCAACGCGCCGGTGGACAGTTGGGACCTGATCTTCAAGGAAGAGAACATCAGCAAGCTCAAGCAGTGCGGCGTGGCCTTGCTCGATTCACCGTCGGAGATCCTGCCCCTGGCCTTGCAGCACCTCGGCCTGGACCCCAACAGCAAGAAGCCGGCGGACTACGCCAAGGCCGAAGCGCTGCTGCTGAAGATCCGGCCTTACATCACGTATTTCCACTCGTCCAAATACATGGCGGATATCGCCAACGGCGACATCTGCGTGGCCGTCGGTTATTCCGGCAGCTTTTCCCAGGCGGCCAACCGCGCCAAGGAAGCCAAGAATGGCGTGACGGTGGACATGCGACTGCCCAAGGAAGGCGCACCGATCTGGTTTGACATGCTCGCGATTCCCAAGGGTGCGAAGAACCCGGACGATGCCTACACCTTCATCAATTACCTGCTGCAACCGCAGGTGATCGCGCCAGTCAGCGATTTCGTCGGCTATCCGAACCCGAACAAGGACGCCACGGAAATGGTCGACCCGGCGATCCGCGCCAACCCCAACCTTTATCCAACTGAAGCCGCCATGGCCTCGCTGTACACGCTGCAACCGTTGCCCAGGGATGCCGAGCGCGCACGCACACGGGCCTGGACGCGAATCAAGTCCGGCCAGTGATCACGCAGGCGATGGCCTCGGACGGGCTGCAATGTGGCGCGACAACCTATACATAGTTACCACCTTCCCCGCTCCCTCCCTCTCTAGCATGAAAAAACCGAAGCGTTCGGCTTCGGTTTTTTCATTATTTCGAGAGAGGACATTCAAATGGCACCCGACTCTACCGATACAGAATCTGCGTCCGAAGCAAGCCTCAGGGGCGCGCTGTTCAACCAATTGCTCGCGGGCCCCACCTCAGCGGAAGTGGCCGCCGTACTCCTGCGGGACGCACTCAAACAACTTTATCCGGACTTGGATCTCGACCCCTACACAACCGTCGTCGGCGAGCCGGCCTGGGAGATTGTCGGCAGCGAGATCATTGCGCGTCCCACTCTTTATGAGTCGCTCAGCGATATGCTGGCCGCGCAGATGGACCAGGGGCAGGGCCAGCCGACTTTGTTGATCGAAGGGCTGCATTTCCTGACGCAACTGCCCATCACCACGCCCGAAGTGCATTTGCCGGTGCGTATCGACCAGGTTGGGCGATTGATAAATGAATTGGCGCCCGCGATGGTGCCAGCCCGCCAGGAACAACAACTGGCGTACTGGAACATTCCGTTTGGCAATTACGGTCCACGCTGGCACCAACTCTCCCTGACGTTGCGCAAACTCTGGGACGTCAAGCAGGTCGACGGCTGGACAGTGGCTGAATGCGACATGGCCAGGCAACTTTACCTTCACCCTGATCGACAGGACCGAAAGGATGCGTACGACAGCCACGCCTATCTGATCGAAATCGACGCGATCGCCGATAACCAGAAAAGCCACGTGAGCGATAACTCGCTGGTGGTGCTGATTGGCACAATTGATAAAAAAGAGGTCATCCTTGCCCACTCGCTGCTCAGCGGCTACCAGAAGTACGAATCTCGCGAGGCGTTGGGGAAGTCGCTTTTGGCCAATCTGGGCAGCTTGTTGCGCCCTAACGTATTGCAATGGCGGCTTTATGAACCCGGTGGCAATGTTTTTGACAGCAAGGCCTGCGGAATCATCACCACACAGGTCAAGGTTCTCGGCCTCCTCAATATCGAGCAAGAACAGATCCTCGCAGAGAACGAACCTCCCGCCGCAGGCCTGACCCACGGGCCTGGCGAGGACTGGTTCCGCCAACAGATACCCGAGTGGCTGCAAGTCGCGCAGGTAGCCGACCAGGTTCTGTTCGCTCAGTACATGAAGAGCCTGTCGGCGCTGAGTAATTCCCACGCCGGTAAAACCTACCTGGACGGTATTGCGTCTATCAAGAACCATGCGTCGAATGCACTCAAGACGCAGATGCAAGCCGAGCACGCCGACGCCTCGACATGGGTCCCTGAAAATATTGAGATCGAAATAAAAAGTCCCGTCGTATGGGGCTCCTTCGTTGTGCCCTTCCAGCTGGATACCACGCGGTTCAATCTCGTCGAGTTGGCCTTGCAGAACCTGATTGCCGTCCCATCGGGCAATAAAACCATTCGCGCCATCGACGGTACGGAGTTGCCGAGTTGGATGACGGTGGCCTACGTTGAAAATCTCATCACCAAAATCGATATCGGTCGCGTCTATCCCGAGCTGATCAAGCACAAATTGCTCGATGATCCGGCAGAGTCGACCCTGCGCGAGAGCTTGTACATTTCACAGCTACGCATCCAGCTGCCCATGATCGCGCTGGAAGGCAAGCTTCGTGGGCAAGGCGATATAGATGATCGCGGTTGTCGTTATGTCGCGGCGCTGATGGAGCCTTTGGAGACCGATCGCAAGGTTGATGGACAACCTATCGTGCTGCGCAAATTAGCCTTTGTACCCGAGCTGCAACTGGGTGTATCAGAGGACATCGTTGCCAATATGTTCGTGATCGGCACGCAAACAGCGAGTGCCGGACCTTGCCTGCTTTATCGCCCCTTGCTCGAACCGCAACTGCTCCAGTTTCCCTCGTTCAGCAACCTGCTGTACGCCATCAAGCAAAACGCTGACTTGCGCCAATCGGTACTGGCGTGGCTGCCTGATGGGGTACGGGATAACTACAGCCGATACGTTTTCCCCAACACCATGCCCTCGCCCTGGGCCGTTGTTGATTTTGTGGCGAATCCACTGATGTCTCTGGCCAACAGCGGCCCCGTGACACTCAGCGACGACGCCCTGGGAGACGATTTCATGTCGCTGTTGTTCAAGGCCAACGCTAACGCGCTGGTCACACTCGCCGACCGTCAGTCCGTCTCCAACAGCGAAAGCCGCTGGGAGTCATTCAAGCAAGCGGGCTGGCTGATTTTCAACCTGGCTTTGCCCTACCTTGGCACGACGGCGAACACCACGATCTGGCTCTGGCAGATATTGAACGACCTGGAACAACTCACGCAAAACGACGGGGCAACCCAAGGCCAGGCCAAATGGGAAACCTTCGTCGACTTGTTGCTCAACGTGGCATTGGGCGTCATCAACATTGCCATAGATCGCACCAAGACAAGCAGACGTAGCCGTCCGACCGATGCTCCGGAAGTCGTCCCGGCGAAAACCCAGCCAGGGCCCAAACCCGAACCGGTCATCAAGGCGCTCACGCCGCTCATCCAAACTGAGCTGCCACAAGAGCACTACGACGATGTCCATACCAGCGGCGCCCTGATGGGTAAAGCCGGGAAGGACGCCACGCTTCTTGGCAGCTTCAGTGTCAATGCTCCCGACGTTACCCAGCCCGAGCTCGAAGGACCACTCAAGGGGCTCTATCAGAAAGAAGAGAAGTGGTACGCGAACATCGCCGACAAATGGTTCGAGGTCAGCGTAACGGGCGAGCAAGTCAACATCATCGAGGGTGAACGCACCGGTCCTCCCCTGACCCGGAATGCGCATGGCCAATGGCACGTCGACAGCCGCCTGCGTTTACGTGGCAGTGGTTCCAAAGGCGCCAGGCAAAAAGTCGTTGTCAACGCACAACGCCGCAGCATTCAGTTGCTGGCTGAACTCAGGACGTTTGAACAACAGAAACCGTTGAACGAGCGAATGCTGACGATGGAGGCTAAAGCCATGGCGCTGACCTCGCCCGCCGACAGAGAAACCCAGGCCAATACCTACCTGGCGACTCTGCGAGAGCAGCGAGAAAACTATGAAAAAGCACTGAAGGCGTTAGTTGAATGGCCAGTCTTCCAGTCAAGACCCGATTACCCTCAGATCAGCATTGGCTACCTGGGGGCGCAGATAAATTTCACCTTCGCAGAGATCGACCTGCTGAAAGAGCGTTTTACCCCCGTCATGGCCAAGGCACAGGGCATGATCACGTCTTTGGTCAGGACGTCGGAGCAGCAACACATCGACGCTGCCAATAGCATGATCAGCATCGGCGACCAGATGATCGAGCGCCTGGATTACCTCGAGACTCGATTTACCCGTCTCAAGCAACTGGGCTTCGGTGGCTTTGAATTGGTCCGTGAGCACCGTAAAAAGCTGCCCGTTTATACCAGCGACGATCTACGGCTTATCCAGCTGGATATGTATCGACACCTCTGCCTCTCCGTTGAAAGCGTCGCGACGATGCCCGAAGGTTGGGCAGAAATAAACCGCTTGGTCGACAACGCTACAGTCGCCTTCCAAAGCCTGCGTGACGCGATCGATGAGCGAAGCGCGATTCGTCTGGATGAAAAAATCGACGCACTGGGCAGCCTGACGGAACAATTCGCGGCCATCCAGGAACACCTCGACTACATGCAACGCGAGTATCAAGACAGCAGTGTTCCCCTGCAACTCACGCGACTGCGACGACGGATAAGCGATTCAAAAAAACTGGCGCTACGTAACTTGGCACAGGCTCTCGATGAGCGAAGCAGCCAGAGACGATCTGGCCGTCCTTATGAGCAGCGTCCACGCTCCAGGAAAAAATTCATCAGGACGCGCTTCTGGGGCTTTGTCAGCGGAGAGCCTCGCCTATCCAGCTCGCGCGAAGAAACAGGCTGGCTCGACGTGAGAAATCCGTTCTCGAATGAAATCATCGCTACCTTTCATCACAAGGAAAACGGTGAGTGGGTGCCCCACGTGCTGCCCTCTATTCCTGCGACAATCCCTGCGTTGGCAGCGAGCGTTCAAAAAGGTAAAGCCCTGATCGACGGACTGGCTGCCTTCAAGACGCAAATCAAAACCTATGCACAAGACCCCCAC
The DNA here is from genome assembly GCF_016756915.1 of Pseudomonas sp. HB05. Taxonomy (NCBI): domain Bacteria; kingdom Pseudomonadati; phylum Pseudomonadota; class Gammaproteobacteria; order Pseudomonadales; family Pseudomonadaceae; genus Pseudomonas; species Pseudomonas sp. HB05. Next base: position 202,328 of record NZ_JAESPG010000001.1, on the reverse strand, counting down.
CGCACGCCTGCCGGTATCGCCATGCTCATGAATGCGCATGCAAGCCGAATGGAAACCGTCGGCGTGGCGATCAGAAAGGCATTGGACCTGGCAGAAAGTGTCGTCACGAACGAAACGGTAGAACTTCCACAGGAAGAGCAGCGCACGGCTGAAGCCTTGCGATTACAGCTCAAGAAGGAATCGAAGACGCTGTACGCGGAGGAATTCGAAACCGTACTGAGCATAATCAAACAGAGCCCGCCCACCATGAGTGGCGTTGTCTGGCTCAACGACCGAAACCGGATTCGAATCAGCAAGCGGACTAACCGAGAACGCATCAGAACCCCGTTCAAGGGCTACCTCGACCGATACGAAATCAAGGACAAGGGAACCGGTAAAACGCTCTGGTTCGCGGACTTTCATTATTCACAGTATTGGGTGTCTGATCGGGCATTTCTCTCAGCGCGCCTGAGAACGGCGGAGCAGGTCAATTCAGGAGCCATCGAAGTCTCTACGAGAGGATTCAGCCAACGGCAATTGATTGATCACTACCGCAGCGAAATCGCCGTGGACCAGGCCCAGCAGGTGTTCTTTCCAAAAGTACGCTCATAGCCGGGCCTGCGGTCGGCACCGTGCGGCAGGCCCTCATGTTTCCCAGACCTTTGCCAGGCTCGCCAACGCGGTGCCGATCGCCGCAGGCGGGACCGCGGCAAACCCCAGCACCAGGCCGGCTCGCACGGGTGAAGGTGTGGCGGGTAGCCAATAATCGCTCAGGCCATTGATCTCGACCCCTACGCTTGCCGCTTGAGCGATCAGCTCGTGTTCACGTTCGACAGTGTCCACAGGCACTGTGACGTGCAACCCTGCGACGACCGTGGGCAGGGTGCCGACACCCGCCACAGCCTTTGGCCAACCCGCGAACAACGCATCTCGCCGAGCCAGGGCGGCCCTGCGCATGCGCCGGATGTGCCGCTGGAAATGGCCGGCAGCCATGAACTGCGCCATGACTGCCTGGGTACTGACTTCCGAGTGACGCACGTCCACGGCGCGCCGGCGGGCGAATGCATTGACCAAGCCAGGCGGCAACACCAGGTACCCCAGTCGCAACGCCGGAAAGGCGACCTTGCCGAACGTACCGACGTAGAGCACCCGGCCCTGGCTATCGAGCGCAGCCAAGGGCGCCAACGGCGCGCCGCTGTAACGATATTCACCGTCATAGTCGTCTTCGACGATCCAGCCATCGTTGCGTTCAGCCCAGGCCAGGAGTTCCAGTCGCCTTGCCAGGCTCATGACAACCCCGGTTGGATACTGATGGGACGGTGTCACGTAAGCGAGCCGACAATGCGCCAACGTACCGAGCACCGTGCAGTCCAAACCCTCGCTATCTACCGGAACGCCCTTCACATCGGCACCCGCTACCGAAAACGCATGCCCTGCCGCGCGATAACCCGGATTTTCCACCGCGACGATGTCCCCTGGATCCACCAATAGCTGTGCACAAAGGCTAATGCCTTGCTGCGCACCGCTGGTGATCACAATTTGCTCAGCCGTACAGTGCAAACCCCGAGAGCTGCGCAGGTAAGCTGCGATCAGCCCGCGCAGACGTGCGTCCCCTTGTGAATCGCCATAGCAGAGTTGTTCCAGATCCGGTTTGCGCCAGAAAGCCGCATTCAGCTTGGCCCAGACGTCGAATGGAAACAGATCGAAGGCCGGCACACCGACCCGAAACGCCCGCGGCGGCCCACCGGATGGCTGCGCCAGATAATGCTCTTCGACACGGTTCAGTGCATTGCTACGGGCGATTTTACTGGATGAACCCACAGGTAAATCGAGCCAATCTGTGGATAAGCTTGGGGATAACCCTGTGGGAATCTCTGTGGATAGTTTTGTGGATATGTTTTTCAGCGGCAGCATGGCTGAAGACAGTTGTGCCACGTAAGTACCGTCGCCGATGCGTCCGTCAATGAAACCCTCGGCGTAGAGCTGGTCGTATGCCCGCACCACACTGTTGCGCGAGATCGACAAAGCCGCAGCCAAATCACGGCTGGCCGGCAGCCGCGTGCCGCTCGCCAGGCGCCCGTCCAGCACACGGGCACGTAACGCCTGGTAGAGCTGACGGCTGAGCCCTTGGCGGCGGTCCAGTTCGATCCCGGCAGGGTTGAAGGACAATGGCGGCACAACGTTCTTCACGACAAGTCTCACGGAAACAGTACGGTATCGCTTATAACACGTCGAAGGGCTGGCGATAGCGCATCAACCGTTCTGCTTTTTATACTGCCAGGCCCAGCCCGGTATCTGCTTATAACGAGACACGGACATTACGAAACTCAACCAATTATGCTCTGTGCGATTATTTGACAGTTCGAACAGGTACAGCTGATTCCGCACTTGCAGCGAAATCGACTCATCTCTAAGTAGACGAGTAGCTATGTGGTCCGCGCGGCGCGCATCCAATACAAGGCTCATGACTAACGCCTCTGTGAAATCAGCCTCGGAACTCAGCGAGTTCGTCTGCAAAAGGGTGTTCTCTATATTGGCATTGGTATAGTTGGGGCTTATCAATTCCGCCCAAACTCCTTGGGCCTGCTCAGGTGAAAAATTTTTCTTGAGCTTATCGAACAAGTCCAGGGAGCGGAGCAGAATTTTTATCCTGGTATTCATTGGATACTCCCCAGGATTGCTGAATAAATTGACGATTTCTGACATGCCCACTTTTTCCGACGACGGCTTTAGAAATTTATAAAAACTTACTATTTCTTTAGAGTTATTGACGATTTTCCTTGCATTAAACTGATCAAGCAGATGAGTCCAACTGATGTCTATGTTTCCGGTTTCCAGAAGCTCATACAGACGCGAAGTTGAATATTTAGCAATAGAATTCAGCTTGACCAGATTGATGTCTGGATGACTTATCCACCTTGCAAAAACCTGCACGGACAGGCGCCCACCCAGATGGCGTGAAATGACGGGAGAGCCCAGAAGAATATCGGCGCGTTCCAATAGGGATGGCCTGCTACGAAGCGTAGATCGAAGCAAACCAATCGTTCGTCTGACCTGCTCTTCATACCTATAGATATTCATGAGTTTAGGAATATCTGTAACAACTTCGCCTGTATTTGTTCTCAGCCTACCTGCCAGTTCCTGCAATTGATGTTCATACACAAATTCTGCACTACCCATATGCTCCAAGAGCTCAAACACCCCCATTCCCCCATGTGTATTTTCGTCATAGAACACATAACCTCCTGGGTTTCGAGGGTAAAACCTGCGTAAATCTCCGACGTTAACGCCGTACTCAAGCAGCAGGTGCATTAAATCTGCATTCACTTCAAAAAAAGTGTCTTTGAGTATTGAGCTTAGCGTCCCGTCACGGCCCCGGGCCCGTAGAACGTTGTAGACCAAGTACTGAATGGATTTTATTTGTTCAGGCGTATAGGGGGCACGCAACGGCGCCAACCCGGAACTAGGCCGCACCTGAATCAGGTCGGCAATTTCTTTCAATACAAGGTGCTGCTTGGCGGTAGGGGCAAGCGATAAGCCAGGTCTTCCCAAGTATGACCTGAGCGGGAGGAACAACTCGTCCGACCGGGGCTTATCGGATAAAGCTTTCTTCAGGACCTCTAGCGCCTCTTTGCCAAGTATTCCCTCGAGTGTTGACTCCACTTGTGCCAGCGGTTGCGTCTCCTTGCCCAATAACCTTTCAAGCGGAAACTCAAGTGAAGCCAATGGTTGCCGAGTCTCCATGAAACTGAAAAGCTGCCGGTTCCGGCGGATATACCTGCCAGCCGCTACACGCAATCCCCGCATCGAGAAGACATTGCCATCCCCGAATGTATTCAACCCCAAGGCAACGGCCGTGAAGAAACAATCGCCATCGGCCGGTATTCTCACTGGCGGGGCATTGTTGGTCTGGAGCAGATCATAATGGTTGCCGCCAGTGCGTCTCAAGACGACATCCGTGCGTGGATTGGGGGGACTGTTCAGCAGATAGACAGGAGCTTCTCCTGGCCCAAACCGCATCGTGGAGGCTTCCCTTTCTGGGCGCTCATCAATAATGACCAATCCCCGGTTTTGGGGCCAACCTGGCAGATTGGGAATGAATTCAGGAACCAGATCCATCGCCGGATTATCCCATTCGCCAGATCTCTCTACCAAATCGGCCATTTCCTCGATTGACTGGGGAAACGCCTCCTGGTCTGGAAACTGTATTGGGGCAGACCCCGCGTGTGAAGGGCCCGGTTGGGGAGATGGGCTCCTCAAGCGTTTCCCGCCGCCTCCCCCCAAGCCAAATCCCACGGCGCGCCATTCGCCATCAGGCATTCGCGCAATGGTGCTTCGCATTACGCCACTGGAACGTATGCTCAAGCCGGTTTCGGGGTCGACTAGGGTGGCCTCGGTTGCATTCAACTTCGTATTGTCGTGGACCCGTAGCACCGTCCCGTCCGGCTGCCGCACATACACGGGGCGAGCAGTCACGATACCCGTGCTTACATTTTGTACGGTTGGGCGATAAAACCCTCCGGCATCCGGCACGACTCCTCTTATTACCGATCCGTCATTCGCGAAGAAACGGCTATATATGGCTCGCTCCAAAAGCAGCCCGCCTGTTTTTCCAGGCGACCTCAGGCGGGAAAGCACGTCCTTGAGAAATGATCGATTTCGTGACAGCCCCACCATGCCGCCGACAGGGCGCCGTGCAACACCGACCGCAGTCAGGTATCTGACAATACCCCAATGCAGAGGAATACGACCGGTCTTGCTCACCACCAGGAACAATCTTAAAAAACCGAGGAAAAAAGCAAAGGTCGACGCGATGTCGATGACTGCTTCCAACGCCGCCATCGTAAGCGTGACGATGGTTTGATAGCGTATTTCCCGGTTGCTGTTGGAGCGATGGTTCGCATAGGCATTCAGGAATCTGATATGAGCGGCATAAAGCGCTTCGGGAAGATTTCCGTCGATTAACGAACCGCGGATCAAGGGTCGGCCCCCTTGCAGCCCCAACGTTCGCCTCAGCTCATCAGGATTGTTTGTCGCGATGCGAGAAGAAAAATAGTCCTGCCAAATTTCAAGTTTCAGGAGTTGTGCGATGCCGTCGCCAAGGTCGGGGAATTCGTAAAAATCATGCTCTCCAGGACTGTCCGGAAAATAAACGCCAACAGGTCCTTGAATATCCGCACCCTCCTGGTCTGAGAAGATCAACACTCCGTCAATGCTGGTTGAATTGCTCATCCTGCCAGGATGATTTCCCATGGCAGTGGTACCACCGAGCAACAGACCGTGGACATGGACTTTTCGTCCTTGGACCTGCCCACGCTCCTGTGCAGTCGATGATGACAGGACGGCGTTCAACCAAAGCGGGATTACCTTTTCGAGTTTTGCGGACTTGGTGCCCTGAACGATAACCATGGACGTGAATACTTGGTCACCGTTGAGCGTAGCTTCATACCCCTTGAAACTCATGTTGGCTTTGTAAGCGGACCACCAGGCTTCCTGATAGTCAGGTGCCCTCAACTTTCCCCTGAGGTACGCGTCATAGTTTTCGCCGATATCCAGGCTCGTGGCCATTTGGGCAAGCTCAGGTCCGCTCAAGACGATGAGACGACCGGTCACGGGGTGAAAGACAGGTCGCCCTTCTTCATCGGCAAGTTGAACAGGACATATTTCCCTCATCGCATTCGGGTAGGCGCTGGGGCGAATGTTGTCCAGCATCAGTTGCGTCAAACTGGCGACACGGGAATCCTTCACATTACAGGCTGCCCCTTGGAACAGCGTGATCAATGTTCGATCTGGGTCGGGATCGATGTCCACATGCAAGAGCGTTCGAAGGTAAGCATTTATTTTTTCGCGGGTGAATTCCATGAGCGACTGGATGCGCTTGCCGGCAGCTTTCTCATCAGCCTCCGACGCTTCACTCTCCAGATGCCGATAGGTTCTTTTCTGCGCAACCGATGCGACGGTGTAGGCCTCGGGTCGACTATTCCTGAACAAGGTGTTGATACGGGCCAGCAAGGGACCATCGAGTTCCAACATCGGCAATTGCAGCGCGGCTTCGGTAGCTGCAGCGAACACTTTCAAATCAAAACGCGCTTTTTCCGGAGCCTTCAGAACCGATTCCAACGCGGTGTATTGAAGCCGTAGCAACTCTTTTGCCGCATCTTCGAAAACCGGCGCGATGAGCTCGAAGTCGATATGAGCTATTTTCCGCTCTTGCCCTTCGTGGAAAGGATTGACCGTGTCCACCAGTTCTTGAAAATCGTCGAATTTCTGTATTCCACCCTCCAGGGAATAAAGAAACATAGCCTCTGTATCGGTCCGCTTAATCACCATCGCAGCAGGCCACTTTTGGGCTGCCTGGTCCTTGATATCCAGCATGACCTTGTACACCCGCGGCACGCCCTGCTTGTTCATCAACCGTTCCCGACCCGCTTTGGAGGGGTGGGTGATGATGATTTCAAGCAGACGATCTTCGGCATGCTGCAAAATCCGAGCAGCATCACTGAGTCGGACAGAGGGGTCGCGGTCAGCTTTGTATAAATCGAACAGATATGAGAATCGTTGGGAAAGCCTGAGGGCGAGTTCTTCTTCTGTTGTAAAAACGTCTGGACGATCAAGCGCTCCTTGAATTTCTTTAAAACGAAAGCCGACGAAATCATCGAGGAACTGGCGCGCGACACGGTCGTGGGTCGTAGGATTGGCGATATCAAATGCTGACGCCATGGCTTGCACGATGCTTTCATCTATCGGGTCGACGAACACGCTATCGATTTCTTGCACCGTATCGGGCCTGGTAAAAAAGCCGACGTTCTCCACGGCAAAGTCGGGAGGCTCGTGATTTAACAAACTCTCCCAGAGCACTTCGCTGAAGGTGCTGGACGACACAAGCGAGCGGTGTCCCCGTGAGTCCGTGGAGAAACGATTTACATACCAATGACCGGGATCGACGTCCTGCAGCACTGGCCCTCGGAACTTGCCGGGATCAATTGTCTCCAGCATCAACCCCACCACCACATGGCTGAGCACCGAGTCGAACGTGGGCAGGCCGGCGAAAAGACGCGCCAGATCGGCCTTATGGGCATAGAGGCGCTTCAATTGTTTGCGTTGAACTTCTTCACGGAGACTGCCCGGGCTCTCTTGGCTCCCCACCTCAGTATCGACGACCTGATTTTGCCCGCTGTATTGCGGGGGAACGCCTGTTTGCAGTTTCGTCAGCACGCTGTGCGAAAGCCTTAGCCCATCCACTCGAAGCAGAGAAAAGTCCAGGCTCATGCGGTTTCTGTAGGGATAAATCACCCAACTCTCGCATCGGGCAAAGGTGGTGGGGCTGGGAATCGGCTTGCTTTGATAGGCCTCAAGAAAACCTTGTGTGACAGCAGCGCGCAAGGGAACCCACGCGGTGCTGTCTTCAACAGCTCTGCCGGCCGCTTTGATCTCTTGATAAAACACTCGAACCTGCGCATCACCTTGCAATCCCAACGCAAGTAGCCACGGATCCACAAAGTCATGGGGCTTGAATGGATTGCCATCGGGCAGCCCATTGAGGGGGCTGAGGGGAGGAAGTTCGGGTTGCGGCGACGCGGTTGATCCATCTTTGGGGAACGTAGGCATAAAAAGGTCCGGCGTTGATTGACGAACCAGAACCCTACGGTGTCGTTAAACCCGTCAGCGCATACATATATATATTCAGGCGGATTGAGTTTTAGAAATTGTAAGTGGATCGGCCTATGTAAATATTCCCACAGCAGACAGCGAGGAAGATAAGCGGGGACCCCATCCGCTTTTCATATCCCGTGACGAATGGACCTATGAAATTGGCTGTAAGTGGCTCTTAACACAGACCAATAGCCTGCCTAGGATGCTCGCATTCGCCAAGGAAAACTTATCATGTACAACCCCAAGGGCTTTGCTGTCGAAGATCTGCCTCAACTGCACCAGATGATGGGTGATTGCCGCCTGGCGATAATGATCACTCAGGGCGAGCAGGGCTTGCAGGCCAGTCATCTACCGCTACTGTTGGACCCACGACAAGGCCCGAATGGGAGCCTTTATGGGCACATGGCTCGGGCCAATCCGCAATGGCGCGACCTGGAAGCGGGCGCCAACGCCCTGGTGATTTTCCCCGGCGCCGATGCCTACGTCAGCCCGAGTTTCTACCCCAGCAAAATCGAACACGGCAAGGTGGTGCCGACCTGGAACTACCTGGCCGTGCACGCCTACGGCACCGCCGAGGTGTTCAGCGACGCTGATCGCCTGCGCAACCTGGTGGGCGCGCTCACCGATCGCCACGAGATCGGCCGGGCCCAGCCCTGGAAAATTGACGATGCTCCGGCCGAATACATCGACAGCATGCTCAAGGCAATCGTCGGTTTTGCCCTGCCGATCCAGCGTCTGGAGGGCAAACGCAAGCTCAGTCAGAACCGCAGCCCGGTAGATGTCGCCGGGGTACGCAACGGGCTCGCTGCCAGCCCTGATCCGCAGGACCGGGCCCTCGCCCACCTGATACCTGAACAATTGTCCAAGGAGTGACCATGAGCCAACTCGACATCCGCCGCGTCAGCGCCGACGATCACGCTGCCTGGCTGCCGTTGTGGCAAGCCTACCTGCGCTTCTACAACACCGAATTACCGGACGCGGTGAGCCAAAGCACCTGGCAACGCTTGCTCGATGACAGCGAACCGACCCATGCTGCCCTGGCCTGGAATGGCGACACGGCGGTGGGCCTGGTGCACTTCATCTACCATCGTTCGAACTGGAGCATCGAGAATTCCTGCTACCTGCAAGACCTGCTGGTAGCGGAACAAACCCGTGGCACCGGTGTGGGTCGCCAGCTCATCGAGTTCGTCTACAGCACCGCCAAGGCCGACGGCTGCTGCAAGGTGCACTGGTTGACCCACGAAACCAACGCCACGGCGATCCAGCTGTACGAACGCATCGCCGAACGCCCTGGCTACATTCAATTTCGCAAAGCCCTTTAAGGAGTGCCCGATGTCTTCACTCGCTGATTGGAAAGGTGTCCCGTCGCCGTCCGCGCAGTTGCTCGAAGGGCGTTTCATCCGCCTGGAAAAACTCGATCCGGCGCGCCATGCCGATGGCCTGTGGCAAGCCTTGGAAGGCCCCGGAGCCGACCCGAAACTCTGGGATTATTTACCCTATGGCCCGTTCCAGGATCGCGGCGCGTTCGATGCCTGGCTGAACAACCATGCGGCCAACGTCGACCCGTATTTCTTCAGTGTGATTGACCGTGCCAGCGGCGAGGTGCAGGGCATTCTCAGCCTGATGTCCATCGTGCCCGCCCAAGGGCGCATCGAGATCGGCCATGTGACCTTCGGCGCGCCGATGCAGCGCTCGCCGAAAAGCACCGAGGCGGTTTATCTGCTGGCCAAGGAATCTTTCGCCCTGGGTTATCGTCGCCTGGAATGGAAGTGCAACAACGCCAACGCCCGTTCCAGATACGCCGCCGAGCGGCTGGGGTTCACGTTCGAGGGCGTGTTCCGCCAGCACATGGTGGTCAAGGGGCAGAACCGCGACACGGCCTGGTATTCGATGCTGGATTCGGAATGGCCAGCCATCGGCGCAGGATTCGAGCGCTGGCTGAGCGAAGAGAATCAGCGCGAGGATGGGCAAGTGCGCAGCTTGGTGGAATGCCGGTTGTAGACCAGCGCCTTACCCGGTGGCGAGGAGCTCGCGTCCACCGGGTTCCCTGGCAGCGCCTGTACGCGTGCCCTCCACCCGAGCCGACCCGGTCACTCAGACCAACTGCTGCGCCAACACCGCAATATGCTCTGGGCCGATACCACAGCAACCACCCAGATGGCTGGCTCCGCGCTTGCGCCAGTCAGCCGCCCACTGCAGATAGCCCGGCGGGTCGAGGTCTTCGCGCAATGGGTCCAGCCCATCATTGGCCGTCGCTTCCTTGGGCTGCGGGGGGAAAGCATTGGCATAGGCGCCGATGTGGATGTTCACGCCCAACCGCTCGAAGGTTTCTCGCGCCGCGTCGATTGCCGCACCGATCACTTCCGGTTGGCTGCAGTTGAACAGCAGCACCTCGACGCCCAGCTCCGCCGCGACCGCCGCCGCGTCTGCCACCGGCTCGCCAGAACGCAGGCGCGGTACTTCATCGGTGTCTTCGTCTTTCAGGGTAAACGACAGCCAGAACGGCTTGCCGTCCTTCGGCAACCCGGCGTGAATCGCCCGTGCTTCGACAGTGGAGCTCTGGGTCTCGGCCAGCCACAAGTCGACGTGGGGCGCCAGGCCGGCGACCAATGGCGCAAGTAATTCGGCGGCGCGGGAGGCGTCGAACAGATCCGGCCGATAGGAACCGAACAACGGCGGCAGCGACCCCGCTACCCGCACCGCTTTGCCTGAAGCCTCAACTGCCCGCTTCGCCAACTCGCCGGCCAGCGCCGCCAAGGCCTGGCCTTCGGCGGCGAAACGCGCCTCACCGATATGGAACGGCACCACGGCATAGCTGTTGCTGGTAATGACATTGGCGCCGCTGGCGATATAAGCCGCATGCACGGCCTCCACGGCCTGGGGCGCTTCGCTCAAGGCCAGCGCCGACCACTCGGGCTGTCGGAACGGCGCGCCACGGCGTTGCAGTTCACGGCCCATGCCGCCATCGAGAATGACTGTTGCTGCGCCCATATGCGATTCACTCATAAGCTTATGAAAAATACTCACTACCGGAGTTGTTCTTATAACTATTTAATACGCACCATTCAGAGAACTACAACTTATTTTTCTAACAGGGCCTTCATATGAAATTACAACCGTTGCTGGCCCTGGGCCTGACGCTGCTGGCCGCCTCTTCGCAAGTGTTCGCCGGCGCCACGCTGGATCGCGTCGAACAGAAAAAAGAACTGGTCGGCGTGCTGATGGAAAGCTATCCGCCCTTCTCGTTCCTCAACGATCAGAACCAGCTCGACGGTTTTGACGTGGACGTCGCCAAGGCCGTGGCGCAGAAACTGGGCGTGAAGTTGCGCCTGGAGACGCCGTCCTGGGACGTGATCGCGGCCGGCCACTGGAGCGGGCGCTACGACATCTGCATCTGTTCCATGACGCCGAGCAAGGCCCGCGCCGAAGTGTTTGATTTCCCGGTGCAGTACTACGCGTCGCCCGCGGTCATCGTGGTCAATGCCAAGGACGACCGTATCCACGGCGCCAAGGACTTGAGCGGCAAGAAAGTCGGCTTGACCAGCGCCTCCAGCTACGAGAGCTACCTGAACAAGAACCTGGTGATCGAAGGCGCCGAGGATACCCAACTGAGCTACCCGTTCGAAGACGTGCAGATCGCCCCGTACGACACCGACAACGTGGCGTTCCAAGACCTGGGCCTTGGCGCCGGGGTACGCCTGGACGCGGTGCTGACCAACCTGGTGACCGCCCAGCCGCGCCTGACCGAGGACAAGCGCTTCAAGCTGGCCGGCCCGTCGCTCTACTCCGAACCGAACTCGGTGGCCATCGAGAAGGGTGATGCGCAGTGGGACAGCAAGGTGCGTGAAGTCTTTGCCCAGTTGAAACAGGACGGCACCTTGAGCAGACTCTCGCAGAAATGGATCGGCGCCGACATCACCCAATGACTTCTTTTCCACCCCCCCAGCCACCGCCTTCGGTGGCTGAATCACGCCTGCAAAAAATCTTCGGTTTTCGTACCCGGCTGTACCTGACCTGGGCGGCGATGCTGGTGCTGTTCGCCAGTTTCTTCCTGAGTTTCGACCTGAAGTTCTCGATCATCCTCGACAAATTGCCGAACCTGCTGGGCGTACACCTGGCGCCCAATGGCTTTTTGCAGGGTGCGATGCTGACGTTGTTCCTGTGCCTGTGTTCGATCGTCGCTTCGTCCTTGCTGGGCTTCATCACAGCCCTGGCGCGGCTTTCCAGCAGTGCGGTGGCGTTCGGCATCGCCAGTTTCTACGCGTCGTTCTTTCGCGGCACGCCGCTGTTGATCCAGATCCTGCTGATCTACTTGGGCCTGCCGCAACTGGGCGTAGTCCCCGGCGCCATCGCCGCCGGAATCATCGCCCTATCGCTGAATTATGGCGCCTACCTGAGCGAGATCTTCCGCGCCGGCATCCTCGGCGTCCCCCATGGCCAACGCGAAGCGTCCCTTGCCCTGGGCCTGAGCGAAACCGTGATCTTCTGGCGCGTCACCCTGCCCCAGGCCATGCGCACCATCATCCCGCCGACCACCAACCAATTCATTTCCATGCTCAAGGATTCCTCGCTGATCTCGGTGATGGGGGTCTGGGAAGTGATGTTCTTGGCGCAGTCTTATGGTCGTTCCAGCTATCGGTATATCGAGATGCTGACGACAGCGGCGATTATTTATTGGCTGATGTCCATTGCACTGGAGCTGATTCAGGCGCGGATGGAGCGGCATTATGGGAAGGCTTATCTCAAGCGCAGCTGACGGCTGTGTATGAACATGCTGTAGGGAAAAGCCACAGTTCCCGCCAGCCATCGCGACGATAGCGGGAACGCAACACGACCAGCCTACAAACTTCATCCACTGAATCGTGCCCACGGCGGGAAGATGGCTGGCATCGCCGCCCCGGCTGAATTTTTACAGTGCGACCTTCTCCATCACAGGTCGCACTCAATGCCTACCCAACACGTATTCCTGCCCCAACATCTCGCGCTGGCAATAGCGCTGGCGCTTGGTTGTGCCGAGCTTTCGATGGCCCAGTCGGTTGCCGAAGAAGCCCAACCCGTTGAAACAACTGCCCAGGCGCAGGCCCGCCTCAAGGCATTCGCGGCGGCTCCAGATACGAAGGTCGAAAAGGTTATCAAGGCCCAGGAAGCTCCCCTATCGATGGGCGACAGCAACGACCTGGTGATTGTCAGCAAGCAAGGCGAACTTTTCGGGCTTACCGACGGCGGCGGCGGGACTAATGTCCTGCAATTGGATATCGCCAAGGGAGGCGTCATCAATCAAATAAGCAACGTTAAGGATCTGCATCTCAAGCAAGGCGAATGGTCCAACGGCGGCGCTTTCAATGGTGGAAGTCTGGTCGACTCGAAGGCCAGGTTGACCAACACCGGTCAGATTGCGGGTGCGGTGCACGTGCTCGGCATATTCGATAATCAAGGCACCGTGGGCGGGCCCGTGTTCGTTGGGAAAAACGCCACGTTCAGCGGTAACGGGACGGTCGATGCGCTGGATGTGACGGGCTTGATGAAAGTCGGTCCAGACGTCGGTGCGCCTTCGGTTACCAACGACCTCAAGTTCTCCAAGAGCGCGACGTTGGTTTATGGAATTGACGCGGAGAAAGGCAGCGCCACGATTAAGGTTGGCGGTACAGCCACCTTGGGTGATGCGACTTTGAAAGTCATCGCTGTATCCGGCGAATCCACTGAAGCCGGCAAGCACGTTGTGATCGAGGCGAAAAAGATCGATGGCAAATTCGGGAAGGTCTTGAATGAACTCGTTTACATGAACGCGACGCCGGACTACGTCGCAGGTAAACAAGTGGGGTTGGTCCTCACACGCAACAACGTTCCACTCACGAAAGCCGCGTCGACTCCCAACGGGCTGGCAGTTGCAGGCGCTATCCCGGACCTGCGGCAAGAAACCAACGGTATTTTAGAGCCTGAACCATCTCCTGCGAGCAAACCGAAAACCACAAGCCCTGCAGCAAAGCCCACCGAACCACCAAAAGTAGTCGCCGCAGCCAAACCCAAGCCCGTCGTCCAGGCGAAGCCCATCAAACCTGTAGCTAAACCCAACACTGCCATCAACGCCCTGCTCGGCACCAACATGGCCACAGCCGCCGATGCCATCGACCAACTCGGCGGCTACGACACGGCAGACCTGGGCAACGCCACCCTGAGCAGCGTCGCACCGATCAGCACGGGAATGCTGTCCGTGATGGGCAGGCATAACCCGTCGGGCGAACATGGTAACGGCCAGGTCTGGGTCCAGGCCGTTGGCAATAGCGGCAGCCTCGCCAAGCAATTGGGCAGCTACGCCCTCAAGCATTCGACCAAGGGCCTGATGCTGGGAACCGATTGGGCTGTCAGCTCCAATTGGCGATTGGGCGTCATTGGCAGCAAGACCCAAACACGACTGGACAGCTATCAATTCGACGGAGCACTCGACAGTTGGCTCGTAGGCGCCTACGCCTTGCGCCAGGAAGGGCCGGTGGCGCTGCGCCTGGGTGCCGTCTATGGCAGCCATGACGGCAGCACCAAGCGCCATGTCGCGTTCAATGGTTTCAAGGATCATCTCAAGGGCCGTTACGACGCCACGACGCAACAGGTCTTCGGACAGGTCGGCTACCACCTGGACGTCGGACAGTTCGATATAGAGCCCTACGTCCAGGTGGGTTACCAACGCTACCAACGCGACGCCTACGCGGAAAAAGGTGGCGATGCCGCGCTGCAATACCACGACCAGACCCAGGAACACTTCAGCAGCGACCTCGGCCTGCGCCTCGCCCGCCCTTTTGTATTCGACCAAGGCATGCGATTGACGCCGCGCCTCGATGTCGGCTGGAAGCACCTGTACGGCGACATCAGGGGCAACTCCCATCAACATCTGGCCAGCGGAGGCAATACGTACGTCATCCAGGGAGTCGAGCTGGACCGTGACAGCCTGCTCTTGCAAGCAGGATTGGACCTGGCCGTATCGCCACGTCATACCCTGGGACTGAACTACAGCGGCGAGACTGGCCAGGACAATCGCAACGGTGCGCTGATGGGCCAGTGGAAGATGATGTTCTGAAAGGCGAAAAAAAAGGGGAGCACCTGCTCCCCCGAGGTAAAACGTTGCATCGAGGCTGTTTGAATCAGCCTTCGATTTCGACGAGGATCTCGCCCGGGTTGACCCGGTCGCCCTTGGCCACATGAATGGCGGTGACCTTGCCGGCGATGGCCGCCTGCACTTCGGTTTCCATCTTCATGGCTTCGGTGATCAATACCGCCTGGCCGGCCTTGACCACGTCGCCCTCCTTGACCAGGACATCGACGATGTTGCCCGGCATGGTGGTGCTGACATGGCCCGGCGCAGTGGCTTGCTTGCGCTTGCTGCTGCCGCCGCCGACGAATTCATTGAGCGGCTCGAAGACGACCTCTTCCGGCATGCCATCGATAGACAGGTAGAAGTGACGCTTGCCTTCGGCCTTGACGCCCACGCCAGTGATGTCGACACGGTAGGTTTCGCCGTGAACGTCAATGACGAACTCGGTCGGCACGCCTTCGCCGCCGGCGGAGCTGACGCTGCCGGCCTCTGGAATTGGCAGCAGCACTTCAGGGGTCAAGGTGCCGGCTTCACGTTCTTCGAGGAACTTGCGACCGATGTCAGGGAACATGGCGTAGGTCAGCACGTCCTCTTCTGACTTGGCCAGGGCACCGATTTCGCCACGCAGCTTGGTCATTTCCGGCTTGAGCAAATCGGCCGGACGCACGTCGATCACCTCTTCGCTGCCGATAGCCTGGCGACGCAACTTCTCGTTCACCAAACCCGGTGCCTTGCCGTAGCCGCCCTGAAGGTAGAGCTTCACTTCGTTGGTGATGGTCTTGTAGCGCTCACCAGCCAACACGTTGAAGAACGCCTGGGTGCCGACGATCTGCGAGGTCGGGGTCACTAGCGGTGGGAAGCCGAGGTCTTCGCGCACCCGCGGGATTTCCGCCAGCACTTCGTTCATCCGGTTCAGCGCGCCCTGCTCTTTCAACTGGTTGGCAAGGTTGGAAATCATCCCGCCCGGTACCTGGTTGACCTGGACGCGGGTGTCCACGGCGGTGAACTCGCTTTCGAACTGGTGGTACTTCTTGCGCACGGCATAGAAATACAGGCCGATTTCCTGCAGCAGTTCCAGGTCCAGGCCGGTGTCGAACTCGCTGCCCTTGAGGGCGGCGACCATCGATTCGGTGCCCGGATGGCTGGTGCCCCAGGCGAAGCTGGAAATTGCGGTATCGATGTGATCGGCGCCGTTTTCGACGGCCTTGAGTTGGCACATCGCGGCCAGGCCGGCGGTGTCGTGGGAGTGGATGAATACTGGCAACGATTGCTCGCTCTTCAGCGCTTTCACCAGTTCGCCAGTGGCGTACGGGGTCAGCAGGCCGGCCATGTCCTTGATCGCCACCGAGTCGCAACCCATGGCTTCCATCTGCTTGGCCTGGGCCACGAACGCGTCGATGGTGTGCACCGGGCTGGTGGTGTAGGCGATGGTGCCCTGGGCGTGCTTGCCGGCGGCTTTCACCGCTTCGATGGCGACCCGCAGGTTACGCACGTCGTTCATCGCATCGAAGATCCGGAACACATCGATGCCGTTGACCGCGGCCTTGGCGACGAACGCCTTGACCACGTCATCGCTGTAATGGCGATAGCCCAGCAGGTTCTGGCCGCGCAACAGCATTTGCAGGCGGGTGTTGGGCAGCGCCGCGCGCAGTTGGCGCAGGCGCTCCCACGGGTCTTCCTTGAGGAAGCGCACGCAGGCGTCGAAAGTTGCGCCGCCCCAGACTTCCAGCGACCAATAGCCGACTTTGTCGAGCTTGTCGCAAATCGGCAGCATGTCTTCGGTGCGCATCCGGGTGGCGAGCAGCGATTGGTGGGCGTCGCGCAGGATTGTGTCGGTAACGTGGATCTTCTTGGACATTGTCATGATTCCTTACAGGCCTGCGTGGGCGGCAATGGCGGCGGCGATGGCCAGGGCCAGCTCTTCGGGTTTGCGCTTGATCGAGTAGTTGGTCAGTTCAGGGTGGCTTTCAACGAAGCTGGTATTGAACTGGCCGCTGCGGAATTCCGGATTGCGCAGGATTTCCTGGTAATAGGCGGCGGTGGTCTTGACCCCTTGCAGGCGCATGTCATCCAACGCTCGCAGGCCTCGGTCCATCGCTTCTTCCCAGGTCAGTGCCCAAACCACCAACTTCAGGCACATCGAATCGTAGAACGGCGGAATGGTGTAGCCGGTGTAGATCGCCGTGTCGGTGCGCACGCCCGGGCCACCCGGAGCGTAGTAGCGGGTGATCTTGCCGAAGCTGGGCAGGAAGTTGTTTTTCGGGTCTTCGGCGTTGATGCGGAACTGCAACGCAAAACCACGGTGCTGGATGTCTTCCTGCTTGACCGACAATGGCAGCCCGGAGGCGATGCGGATCTGTTCGCGAACAATGTCGATACCGGTGATTTCTTCGGTGATGGTGTGTTCCACCTGCACCCGGGTGTTCATCTCCATGAAGTACACCTCGCCTTCGGCGAGCAGGAACTCCACGGTGCCGGCATTCTCGTAGCCCACGGCCTTGGCCGCGCGCACCGACAGGTCGCCGATGTAGGCGCGCTGTTCGGGGGTCAGTTGCGGGCTCGGGGCAATTTCGATCAGCTTCTGGTTGCGGCGCTGGATCGAGCAGTCCCGCTCGAACAGGTGCACCACGTTGCCAAAACTGTCGCCCAGGATCTGCGCTTCGATGTGCTTGGGATTGACGATGCATTTTTCCAGGAACACTTCCGCCGAACCGAACGCCTTGGTGGCTTCGGAGATCACGCGCGGGAAGGCCTGTTCGAGTTCTTCGCGACTGTTGCAACGACGGATACCCCGACCGCCGCCGCCGGACGTGGCCTTGAGCATCACCGGATAACCGATCCGGTCACCTTCGGCCAGCGCTTCTTCGATGCCCGAGACGTTGCCTTCGGTGCCCGGCGTGACCGGTACGCCGGCCTTGATCATGCTGCGGCGCGCTTCGGTCTTGTCGCCCATGCGGCGAATGACTTCCGCCGAGGGGCCAATGAATTTGATGCCGCGCTCAGCGCAGATGTCTGCCAGTTCGGCGTTTTCCGAGAGAAAACCGTAGCCGGGGTGCAACGCATCGCAGCCGGTTTCCACCGCCAGGTTCACCAGTTTGCGCGGGTTGAGGTAGCCGGCCAGCGGATCGGCGCCGATGCTGTGGGCCTCGTCCGCACGCTTGACATGCAACGCATGGCGGTCCGCGTCGGAGTAGACCGCGACCGAGCGAATGCCCATCTCGGCGCAAGCGCGCACGATGCGGACGGCAATCTCACCACGGTTGGCGATCAGGATCTTTGTTATCAATTGGAGGTTCCCTTGAGCCGGTGATACCCACGGCCTGGGTTCAGGCCGATGCGTGACCAGATGTAACAATTGGTCGCAGGTCCACACTAGTCCCGGCTGGGGATTAACAAAAATGAATAATTATTGGGCCGTGCATAAGCAAAGACTTATAGTTGAGGTAATTGTCTCGACCCAGAGTGTTTGAAAAATGCGTAAGTCATTGATGCGTATGACATTGCGTCAACTGCAAATCTTCAATGAGGTGTGCGACCTGCGGTCCTACAGTCGCGCTGCCGATGAAATGTCGCTTACGCAGCCGGCCGTCAGCCTACAGATTCGCTCCCTCGAAGAGCTTATTGGCCAGCCTTTGTTTGAGTACGTTGGCAAGAAACTCTACATGACCGAAGCCGCCGAAGCGTTGCAACGCGCCAGCCGGGACATCTTCGGACGCCTGGAGAACCTCGACATGCAGCTGTCGGACATGCAGGGTTCGCTGCAAGGCCAATTGAAGCTCGCGGTGGAATCCAGCGCCAAATACTTCGTCCCGCATCTGTTCGCCGCGTTCAAGCGCCAGCATCCGGAGGTCAACCTGAACCTCACGGTGGTCAATCGCGGCCAGGTCATCCGACGGCTCTCGGACAACCGCGACGACGTGGTGATCATGTCCATGGTGCCCCAGGACATGGGCCTGGAATTCCTGCCGTTTCTCAACAATCCGATCGTCGCCGTGGCGCCACCCGATCATCCGCTGTGTCACATGGGCCCACTGCGTTTGCAAGACCTGGAGCCTTACACACTGCTGCTGCGCGAACCGGGCTCCGGTACACGGCTGGCCTGCGAAGAATATTTCAAGGAAAAGCGGGTGCACTTCACCCAGACGTTGGAAGTGGCTTCGGCTGAAGCCCAGCGTGAATGCGTGGTGGCCGGGCTGGGCGTGGCGCTTTTGACACGCCACGCCGTGAGCCGGGAACTATCATCCGGCGCGCTCATCGAGTTGCCGGTGGAAGAACTGCCGCTGTACCGCAGCTGGTGCCTGGTGCAGGCCAGGGCGAAGCGCCTGTCACCGGTGGCTCATGCCTTCCTGGCCTTCGTTCGCGGTGAGCGCGCGCAGATTATCGGCCTGGTTGAGCGCTTCGACGGGAAGCCGCCGGTGTTGCCTGCCAGTAATTGAATTCAACCGCGTCAGGAAATTCGCTGATTTCCGCCAGGAGCTGGCGTTGCTCGAAACGGTCTTCGATCGCACGACGGAACGCCATGCGGCGCTGATCTTCCTGCTGACGACGGGTTTTGGCGGCGCTGCGTTCTTCGTAGGACTGGGTCATGTCGAGACTCCCAAGACGTATACGGGAGCTTTACGATGACGGCGGGGGATGACGGTTTGGGGGCGCGACCGTTACAGAACGATGAATTCGGGCGAATGAACCGTGGCGAGGGAGCTTGCTCCCGCTCGACTGCGCAGCAGTCGCAAACCAGCCATGCGGTGTATCTGGAAAAATCGTTGGGGACTGCTTCGCAGCCCAGCGGGAGCAAGCTCCCTCGCCACAAGAGCCCCTAACTTTCAGAATCAGCGCTCAGTCGTCCAGCGCCTTCACCGACTTGGGCGACAACCGCAGGCTGCGAAGGCTGCGCTTCACGCTCTTGAGGTGGTTGACCAGGCTCGGGCCACGCGCCATGGCGACGCCCATCGCCAGGACGTCGATCACCACCAGATGGGCGATGCGCGAGGTCAGCGGCGTGTAGATCTCGGTGTCTTCATGCACGTCAATGGCCAGGTTTACCGTGGAAAGCTCCGCCAACGGCGTCTGGCTCGGGCACAAGGTAATCAGCGAGGCGCCGCTTTCACGCACCAGGTTGGCGGTGATCAGCAGGTCCTTGGAACGCCCCGACTGGGAAATGCAGATCGCCACGTCGGTTGGCTTCAGCGTGACGGCCGACATGGCTTGCATGTGCGGGTCGGAATAGGCCGCTGCCGTGAGCAGCAACCGGAAGAATTTGTGCTGGGCATCGGCCGCCACCGCGCCCGAGGCACCGAAGCCATAGAACTCGACGCGCTGGGCCTGGGACATGGCCGTGACGGCCTTCTGCAACGCCACCGGATCGAGCTTCTCGCGAACCTCCATCAGCGTGTGCAAGGTCGTATCGAAGATTTTCAGGCTGTAGTCGGCGACCGAATCGTCTTCATGGATCGCAAACTGGCCGAAGCTCGCACCGGCCGCCAGGCTTTGCGCCAACTTGAGTTTCAGGTCCTGGAAACCCGAGCAACCAATGGCCCGGCAAAAACGCACGATGGTCGGTTCGCTGATGCCGACGCTGTGGGCAAGATCGGCCATGGAACTGTGCATCACGGCCGCAGGATCAAGCAGTACATGATCGGCGACTTTCAGCTCCGACTTGCGCAGCAGGTGGCGTGACTGGGCGATGTGTTGCAACAGGTTCAAAGGGCTGGACTCTTGTTATGGGCAGGTGCCGGGATGTAGCAATCTTGTAGTTATACTACAAGAATTGTCTTTATGCCTGCCCAATACGTAACTGATTTAGCCCCGCCAACCCTTGTTTTGGCGGGGAACGCTTCATGTAGCCGTCGCAGCGAGGGAAGCAGGGAAAAGTTCGAAACGATTCCTCGATCAAACCCAGCGCGCGGTCCTATTTTTGCGTCCCCAACAAGCGGGCCAAGCCTTCAGCGTCAACCGGCCGGCTGATGAGATACCCCTGGACCTCGTCGCATTGTTCATTTTTCAGGAAGTCGAGCTGCCCTTGCCGCTCCACGCCCTCGGCCACTACCTTGAGTGAAAGCCCATGGGCCATCGCAATGATCGCGCGGGTAATGGCCGCGTCCTCGCCGCCCTCCTCCAGGCCGCGAATGAAGGCCTGGTCGATTTTCACGTAGTCCACCGGAATACGCTTGAGGTAGCTCAGGGAAGAATAGCCGGTGCCAAAATCATCGATGGCCAGCTTGACCCCCAAATCCCGTAGCTGCTGAAACGTCGCGATAATAT
Organism: Pseudomonas sp. HB05; assembly: GCF_016756915.1. Taxonomy (NCBI): domain Bacteria; kingdom Pseudomonadati; phylum Pseudomonadota; class Gammaproteobacteria; order Pseudomonadales; family Pseudomonadaceae; genus Pseudomonas; species Pseudomonas sp. HB05. The sequence goes on along the minus strand of NZ_JAESPG010000001.1, from coordinate 181,351 downwards.
GCTCAACGCTGTCGAGCAATTGGCTCTCGGTCAATTCGAGCTCCAGGTAACGAGGAGCCAGGCCCGTTTCCTCCAATACCTGCCGCACCTGACTGACCAACTTGCCTTGGCGCAGCTGATGCACCGACAAGTTGACCGACACCCTGATCGGCGCGAGTCCCTGGCGCTGCCACTCACACGCCTGCCAACACGCCTGTCGCAGCACAAACTCGCCAATCGGCCCGATCAGTCCGGTTTCTTCGGCCAAACCGATGAAATCCCCCGGAGGAACCTGGCCCATGCTTGGATGATTCCAGCGCACCAACGCCTCTGCGGCGTTCAGGCGTCCGGTCTTCAGGCACAACTTGGGTTGATAAAAGACATTCAGTTGTTGCTCTTCGAGTGCCTTGCGCAACTGGTTTTCCAGTTGCAGACGTTCCAGCGTGCTGGCCTGGAGGCTATCGGTGTAGAACTGGAAATTATTACCACCCAGATGCTTGGCGTGCTGCATGGCCATGTTGGCCTGGCTGACCAGCGTGGAAATTTCCCGTGCGTTATCGGGCAACAGGCTGATGCCGATGGATGCGCTGACCACCAGTTCGTGGCCGTCGATGGTCACCGGCACGCGGAGTTTGGCTGCCAGCCGGGTCGCAACACGTGCCAGGCTCGAGAGATTGCCGTAGGCGTCGAACAGCACCGCGAACTCGTCCCCGGACAGCCGGGCGATGGTATCGGCCTCCGGCAGTGCATTGATCAGGCGCCGAGCCATTTTTTGCAGCAGTTGGTCGGCGATGTCATGACCGAGACTGTCGTTGAGCAGCTTGAAACGATCCAGATTGATATGCAGCAGCGCCAGGCTCCGTCGCCCACCCTGGCGCACCCGCTGATGGGCTTCTTGCAGGCGCTCGCGAAACAGTGAACGGTTCGCCAGACCGGTCAGTTCGTCGTAATGCGTGAGATAGCGCATCCGCTCCTCGGACTCGCGCCGGGCCGAGAGATCCGCGAAGAAGCCGACGATATGGCTGACGTTGCCCCGCAGATCGCGGACCACGTTCAGCTGCAGCCACTGCGGATAAAGCTCGCCGTTGGCGCGAGCCTCCACCAGTTCGCCTTGCCAGGTGCCGTGCTGCCTGAGGGCCTGGCGAATGATTGGATAGTGTCGGCGCGCATCGCGGCTGCATGGCAGGTCGACCACGTTGCGCCCCAACATGTCGGCGATATTGAACCCGGTCACCCGCGTGAACGCCTGGTTGGCCGCCAGCAACGCGTAGTTTGGGTCGAAGATCACGATGCCTTCGCTGGCGGCCTCGAATACCGTGGCCGCCAGTTGCCGTTGCTGTTCAAGCTCTTTGCTTGCGCTGATGTTTCGCCGGGTGCCGACCATGCGTAAAACCCGACCGCCAGGGCTGCGTTCCACGGCTCGACCACGGTCTTCGATCCAGACCCAATGGCCGTCGCCGTGACGGACACGGTATTCGATCTGGTAATCCTCGCTACGGCCCTTCAGGTGCTCGACAAGCGCGCGCTTGAGCGCGGGAAGGTCTTGCGGATGCAGCCGCGGGGTCAAATGGCTGAGCATGGCCGTGACGTATTCGGGCTCCAGGCCGAACAGTTCCTTGAGTTGGGTGTGATGGACTTCGTCGGTCTGCAGGTTCCAGTCCCAGAGCCCCAGCTCGCTGGCTTTCAAGGCCAGGGCCAGGCGCGCCTCGCTTTTACTCAGGGCTTGGTTGGCGATATCCAGCTCCAGGCTGCGCTGCGCCACGCGCTCCTCCAGCCCCACCTGGGCCGCACGCAGCCGGGCCTCGGCAGAACGACGCTGCTCGACCTCCCGGGCCAAGGCCTCGTTAAGCTGCGCGCCACGGGCTTGCGCCTGCTGCAAATGCTCGATCAGCGCCTGGTTCTGGAACCGTCGCAGCATGCCGTTGTGTATCAGCCGGTTGACCTGCCAGGCCACTACACTCAGGAAAACCAGCAGGACCAGCCCAAGCCAGCCCCAACCGAGCTGCTGCTCATCACCGCCCCAGAAAAGATAACCGATTGCCGGCAACAGGCACGGCAGGGTGAAGGACAGGTATGCCGAAAGGCTGACGGCGTAGGCAACGCTGGCCGACAACGTAGCCGCGCCGATCAGGCCAAACGCCCAGGCCTGTTGTTGGAAGCTGTCCGCCGGAACCAGCGCAATGCCAGCGCCGGCCAGCGTCAGGCCGGTCATGGCCGAGCCCAGCAAAAACATGCGCAACCAGATCGGGTGCGCCTGGCGGCTTGGCATCGCCGAATCGAACGCTGCCACCTGGATCACCCGCAGCGCTACCAGCGACAACAACCAGACCAGCCATACGCTGACCAGGAAATAGCGCGATGGCTGCCACAACAGTGCGGCACAGACCAGACCGTTGATCAGCATGAACAGCGTGGGCAGCAGTGAGCCCTGATACAACAGCCTTGTGCGTTCGACCGCCATTTCCGTGGCGTACTGCTTGTAAATGACCCGCGGCTCAACACAAGGGCCCGCCAGATCGGAATTGAAGGTCATAGTCGATGTTCTTGTTCTTATTCAGGGGCGCATGGTGCACCCGAAACGAGAACCGAGCATACACAAGCCAAAGGCCATCCCACACTGCTCTCGCTCATAAAAATGCTGAAAAAAATGGCCATTCCACCGGGCACTGGTGACGCCAGGCAAGCGCCGCCCATGCCTGTAGAGGCTGACCAACCGGTCGTCACCAAGCGGTGTTTTGTCGGTTGATGCAAAGCTCGGTTTGCCCGGGGTGGCGCCGCACCCTAGAATGCGCCGATGCGCGATGATCTCTCCCTTCTGCTGAACTCCCTAAACGATGCCCAACGCCAGGCTGTTGCTGCCTCCGTGGGCCGTCAATTGGTCCTGGCCGGTGCCGGCTCCGGCAAGACCCGAGTGCTGGTGCACCGTATCGCCTGGTTGATCCAGGTCGAGAACGCCTCGCCCCATTCGATCCTGTCGGTCACCTTTACCAACAAGGCTGCCGCCGAGATGCGCCATCGCATCGAGCAGCTGATGGGCATAAATCCGGCCGGCATGTGGGTCGGCACGTTCCACGGCCTGGCGCATCGCCTGCTGCGAGCCCACTGGCAGGAAGCCGGCTTGAGCCAGACGTTCCAGATCCTGGACAGCGATGACCAGCAGCGCCTGGTCAAGCGGGTCATTCGCGAACTGGGCCTGGATGAACAACGCTGGCCGGCCCGTCAGGCCCAATGGTTCATCAACGGCCAGAAGGACGAAGGCCTGCGCCCGCAACATATCCAGGCCAGCGGCGACCTTTTCCTGGCGACCATGCGCAGCATCTATGAAGCCTACGAGGCGGCGTGCCAGCGTGCCGGCGTCATCGACTTCTCCGAGCTGCTGCTACGGGCCCTGGATCTCTGGCGTGACCACCCGGGCCTGCTGGCCCATTACCAGAAACGCTTCCGGCATGTCCTGGTGGACGAGTTCCAGGACACCAACGCCGTTCAATATGCGTGGTTGCGCCTGCTTGCCAAGGGCGGCGACAGCCTGATGGTGGTGGGTGACGACGATCAGTCGATCTATGGCTGGCGGGGCGCGAAGATCGAGAACATCCACCAGTACTCGGCAGACTTCCCCGACGCCGAGGTCATTCGCCTGGAACAGAACTACCGCTCCACCGCCGGCATCCTCAAGGCCGCCAACGCCCTGATTGCCAACAATACCGGGCGCCTGGGCAAGGAACTGTGGACCGACGGCAGCGAAGGCGAGGCGATCAATCTCTACGCCGCCTTCAACGAACACGATGAGGCCCGCTATGTTGTGGAAACCATCGAGAGCGCGTTGAAGACCGGCCTGGCCCGCAGCGACATCGCCATCCTGTATCGCTCCAACGCCCAATCACGGGTGCTGGAAGAAGCCCTGCTGCGCGAACGGATTCCTTACCGGATCTATGGCGGCCAGCGCTTCTTCGAGCGCGCCGAAATCAAGAACGCCATGGCCTACCTGCGCCTGATCGAAGGCCGTGGCAACGACGCGGCCCTGGAGCGGGTGATCAACGTGCCGACGCGGGGCATCGGCGAGAAAACCGTCGAGGCGATTCGCGAGCATGCCCGCCACAGCCATGTGTCGATGTGGGAAGCGATGCGTCTGCTGGTCGACAACAAAGGCGTCACCGGTCGCGCCGCCGGCGCGCTGAAGGCCTTCATGGATTTGATAGAAGACCTGGCTGCCAAGTGTGGGGAAATGCCACTGCACCTGATGACCCAGACCGTCATCGAGCAATCCGGCCTGATCGCCTATCACGAAGCGGAAAAAGGCGAGAAAGGCCAGGCCCGGGTGGAAAACCTCGAGGAACTGGTCAGCGCCGCACGCAACTTCGAAACGACGGAAGAAGACGAAGACCTTTCGCCATTGTCGGCTTTCCTCGGCCATGCTTCCCTGGAGGCCGGCGACACCCAGGCCGACGAGCATGAAGACAGCATCCAGCTGATGACCCTGCACAGCGCCAAGGGCCTGGAATTCCCGTATGTGTTCCTGGTGGGCATGGAGGAAGGCCTGTTTCCCCACAAGATGAGCCTGGAAGAACCCGGACGCCTGGAAGAGGAACGCCGCCTTGCCTACGTTGGCATCACCCGCGCCATGCAGAACCTGGTGATGACCTACGCAGAAACCCGACGCTTATATGGCAGCGAGACCTACAACAAGGTGTCGCGCTTCGTACGCGAAGTACCGAAAGGTCTCATTCAGGAAGTCCGTCTTTCCAACAGCGTCAGCCGTCCGTTCGGCGGCAGCCAGCAACAAAGCAGCAGCCTGTTCGGTGGCAGCGATATCCCGGAAACCGGCTTCAGCCTTGGCCAGGCGGTACGGCATTCGGTGTTCGGCGACGGTGTGATCCTCAACTTCGAGGGCGCCGGTGCCCAGGCTCGGGTCCAGGTCAACTTCAGCGAAGGCAGTAAATGGCTGATGCTGGGGTATGCCAAGCTCGAGGCGATCTAAAAAATTTCTGCAGTCCCCTTGTGGGAGCGAGCTTACTCGCGATAGCGGCCGATCAGTCAATATTCATGCTGACTGACACACCGCTATCGCGAGCAAGCCCGCTCCCACAGTCGTTTCGGAGACGTCAAAATTTCCGATAGAACTTGTTTACCTTTCCTACAGCCCAAAGCGAACAGGCCTGCTTGCATAGCCAAAGCTGAACCTAAGCTGTCACGCAAAAGCCCGAAACACTCTGTCGCTAGCCAGCAACAGTTCAGCTGTGCAACATGGCGCGCGTGCTATCCACAAATGGGAATGCCTTTATATGAAACGTTTTCTTAGCATCGCCATGGCGTTGTGCATCGGCCTGACGATGGCCATCGACGCCAATGCCGCCAAGCGTTTTGGCGGTGGTAAAAGTTCGGGCGCAGCCCCGACTCACCAGACCAGCCAGATGGCACCGTCCTCTGCCGCCGGGTCCACTGCCGCCACCGCTGGCGCGGCCGGCGCTGCTGGCGCCGCTACCAAGGCCAGCGGCGCTTCCCGCTGGCTCGGCCCCCTGGCCGGTATCGCCGCCGGTGGCCTGCTCGCTTCCATGTTCATGGGCGACGGCTTCCAGGGCATGCAGATCTTCGACATTCTGATCATGGCGGTCATCGCCTTCCTGGTCTTCCGTTTCATCGCAGCCCGTCGTCGCAAGCAGCAGGAGCAGTTCGCTCCGGCCGGTCATGCGCCGATGCAGCGTGAAGTGTTCAACCAGCAGCCTGCCGGCGGTTCGATCTTTGGTGGCGCGGCCGCTCCAGTGGCGCGTCCAGTGATCAATGCGCCCGCCTGGTTCAACGAACAGCGCTTCATCGAAGCGGCGCGCAGCCACTTCATGTCCTTGCAGCAGCACTGGGACGCGAACGAAATGGACAAGATCGCCGAGTTCGTAACCCCACAACTGCTTGAGTTCCTCAAGCGCGAGCGGGCCGAGCTGGGTGACGGCTTCCAGTCCACCTACATCGATAACCTGCAGGTGCAACTGGACGGCGTCGACGATCGCGCCGACAAGACCATCGCCACCCTGACCTTTATCGGCGTGTCGAAAGACTCCCGCTTCGACCAGGGTGAAGCGTTCAGCGAAAGTTGGAACATGGAACGCGCCCAAGGCGAGAACCAGCCTTGGCTGGTGGCTGGTATCCGCCAGAACGGTTGAACCTTTTCGCGTTTCGCATGTTGAAATAAAAGAACCCCGGCACTTGCCGGGGTTTTCTATTTCGCAGTTGCATCTATGGCGGGCTACTGTATAAACCGCCCATATAAAACCGCGCCATCGAGAAAGAGGATCCCGGACGTGGAAGAAATCATCGAACAATTACGCGAAGCCAACGAACCCGTGCCGGTTCCGCTGGAGTTACCTGATGAAGATCTGCTGGTAGAAATCGAAGAGCAGTTGTTCATCGATATCCCCTTCGTATTCAGGGAATTTTTGCTGACCGTCAGTGACGTCGTCTATGGCAGCCTGGAACCGGTAACGGTTACCGATCCACAATCTCATACCTACCTGCCCGATGTGGCAGCCAACGCCTGGGACGCTGGCGTCGACCGGAGCCTGATTCCGATTTGCCAGGACGGCGACGATTATTATTGCGTCGAAGAAGACGGCACCGTGGTGCTGTGGCAAGCAGACGAAGAACTGATCGCCGAGGAAACCTGGGAGTCGGTCTGGCATTGGGCACGGGACGTCTGGTTGGAAAGCTGATCCGCCAGGGCCCGGCGCTGGTCAATTCCCGGACGATTCCTTGTGATTGTCCAGCGTATCGAGCAAAGCCACCTGCATCCGCGTGTGCAGGCGGACAAACCAGCGCCAGAGCAGCGCCGCCACGACAGTCGCCACCACGGCAATCAGCAACAGCAACTTGTTGGTCGGCAAGATACTGGCCGACAAGGCTGCCAACAGCAGGAAGATCACCAGCAGCGACAGGATCGGGATCACTTCGGCTATCACCCGACGCACGCGCTGGGTATGGCGGCCGGCCATCTCCGGCTTTACACCCATCTCCGCCAGCAGCATCGACAATGCCTTGAGCTTGCGGTACGCCGCGATCAGGAACGGCAGCGACAGCAGCAACGCTGCGCCCCAGATCAGCGCCTTTTGCCAGCTCGGGTCGCTGATCCACACCTGTAGATAAGCCGCCATCCTCTCGGCGAAGTACCCTCCGGAAACAAAAATGGCAATGACCAACGCCAGGTTGACGCCGACTTGCAGCAGGATTCGCCTGATCATGGAGGCCAGCATGGCTCCTTCACCCTGGGGCTGGATACTGCGCAACCACTCGCCATACATGCCCAGCACGCGCGCCAATCGTCGCGGTATCGCCGATGCCAGCCTGACGGACAACGGATCAGCGGCCCGGATCAAATAGGGCGTCAGCAGCGTGGTGAGCACCGAGACAGCCACCGCCACCGGATAAAGGAAATCACTGGTGACCTGCAAGGTCATCCCCAGCGACGCGATGATGAAAGAAAACTCGCCAATCTGTGAAAGGCCCATTCCAACGCGCAGTGAGGTGCGTCCGTCATTGCCTGCGATAAAGGCACCGAGACCACACGAAAGCACTTTACCCAGCACCACTGCACAGGTGATCACGGCGATCGGCCACGCGTACTGGAGCACTATGGCCGGGTCGAGCATCAGCCCGATGGCCACGAAAAAGATTGCGCTGAACAGATCGCGCACCGGTTCTACCAGCCGCTCGATTTTCAACAGCTGTTGGGACTCGGCCATGATCGCGCCGATCAGAAATGCCCCGAGCACCATGCTGTATTCCAGCTTCACCACCAACAGGCAAAAGCCGAAGCAGAGCCCCAGTACTGTAATCAACAGCATCTCGTTACTGTCGAACTTCGCCACATAGGCCAGCAATCTGGGCACCAGCAGGATGCCAATCACCAGCGCTACGATCATGAACAACGACAGCTTGCCGACGGTCGATAGCACTTCGCCGGAACTCACCGCACCGCTGACCGCGATGCTCGAAAGCAAGGCGATGATGCCGATGCCAAGGATGTCCTCGACAATCAACACCCCGAAAATCAACTGCGCAAAGCGCTCGTTCTTCATCTTCAGGTCATTCAGGGCCTTGACGATAATAGTGGTCGACGAGATGGCGAGGATGGCGCCGAGAAACAGCGAGTCCATGGCATTCCAGCCGAACCAGCGCCCGATCTCATAGCCGATCCAGATCATCAAGACGATTTCCAGGAACGCCGCGATGAACGCTGTGGCCCCCACCTTGAACAATTTGCGCAGGCTGAATTCCAGGCCCAGGCAGAACATGAGAAAGATCACCCCGAGCTCGGCCAGGGTCTTGATGGTTTCTTCGTCATGGATAAAGCCGAACGGCGGTGTATGCGGGCCGATGACGAAGCCGGCGACAATGTAGCCAAGCACCACCGGTTGCTTGAAGCGATGAAACAGTACAGTAACCAACCCCGCCGCCAGCATGATGATCGCCAGGTCTTGTATGAAACTGATGGCATGCATAGTGGGGGCTCCTTGCTGAACATGACTCGATGCTGCGGAGTCGGATAGGTCCGTTTCTCTTGTAGGAAATACCCAGATGAAGGGCTTTTGCAGGTTAACACCGGAACTTCTGGCAAAAAGACGGTGCAATATGCGGAAACAGATCCACCGAGGCGTGACGGCATGCATTGCCGCAGCGTCCCGATATGAGTGGTTTGTAGGTATAACCACAACCCAACGCCCGCAGAGGCGCCCATCCTGAAATGCTGCCTTGAACCGTGAGAACGTTATGGAACCCGGAAACGCCCAGCTGTCGATGACGGTGTTGATGACCCCCGACATGGCCAACTTCTCTGGCAATGTCCATGGCGGCACCTTGCTCAAATACCTTGATGAAGTGGCCTACGCTTGTGCCAGCCGTTACGCCGGCCGCTACGTGGTGACGCTGTCGGTCGACCAGGTGATTTTCCGCGAGCCGATTCATGTCGGTGAGTTGGTGACTTTCCTGGCTTCGGTGAACTACACCGGCAACACGTCGATGGAAGTGGGCATCAAAGTCGTGACCGAGAACATCCGTGAACGCTCGGTGCGCCACACCAATAGCTGCTTCTTCACCATGGTAGCGGTGGATGACTTGCGCAAGCCGGCCCCCGTCCCGCCGTTGCAACCGCAGAACAGCGAAGAAAAACGGCGCTATGAACAAGCCCAGCAACGCCGGCAGATTCGCCAGGAGCTGGAGAGACGCTATCAGGAAATCAAGGCGGACGGGCCTTAACCAGCCGCAGAAATCCAATAATGTGGGAGCGAGCTTGCTCGCTATGACGTTTTCACACCAACATCTATGTTGGACGTGAGGCCCTCATCGCGAGCAAGCTCGCTCCCACAATGGCTAGCATCGATCAGAGGCTGATCGGCACTGCCTCGAACCGCACGCGCGGATGGGCGATGCGGTCTTGGCCGCGGATCAACTGCAGCTCGTAACTTGCGCACGCTTGGGTTTCCAACAGCACCTCATGCACGGCCGCAGCGGTGAATTCGAATGCCGCCACCAGGCTATCCCCCAACAATATCCGCGCCAGGAACAACCCCGACGTGAGGTCGCCCACCCCCACTGGTTGACGCGGAAACGCCAGCAGCGGACGGCGCAAATGCCAACTGCCATCAGCCGTGACCAGCAGCATCTCGAAACTGTCTTCGGGCTTGCCGGGGTAAGCCAGGTGTTTGACCAGCACGACCTTCGGACCGCGGGCCAGCAGCGCACGGGCCATGGCCAGACAGTCAAACAATGATTGCGCCTTGCGCCCCGAAAAACTGTCCAGCTCCAGTTGGTTCGGGCACATGATATCGGCCACGGCAGCGGCTTCCTCCAGCAGGAATTCGCTGACCTCGGGCGCCACGATACAACCCTTCTCCGGGTGTCCCATGACCGGGTCACACAGGTACAGCGCCTTTGGGTTGCAAGCCTTGATCCGCGCCACACCCGCCAGAATGGCTTGCCCCTGGGCCGCGCTACCCAGATAACCGGAGAGCACCGCGTCGCAATTACCCAGCTCGCCGATGGCGGCGATGCCTTCCACCAACAGCGGTATCTGGGCGGGCGCGAGCACTTCACCGGCCCATTGTCCGTACTGGGTATGATTGGAAAATTGCACGGTATTGAGCGGCCATACGTTTACGCCGACCCGCTGCATCGGAAACACGGCAGCGCTGTTGCCGGCATGGCCAAATATCACATGGGACTGGATGGCAAGCAGATGAGGCGTACGTTTCATGCGGGAAGTTTCCGTAAAACGAATGAAATTCAAGCCGCGCAGTATGCGACTAAACGCAGCCTGTACGACAGGCCGGAGACACAGTTAAGCTGACGGCAACTTGTTGGAGCTTTCCGTTCATGCTGACCCTTGGAAATATTTTCGTGCTGATGCTGCTGGCTACCGGTGGCGCCTGGCTGTGGCACAACCATGGCTTGCGCGAGCGCGCCTTGGCGAGGGTCATGCAACATTGCGCCAACCTCAAGATCGAGTTGCTGGACGGCAATGTCGCGCTGCGCAAGATCGGATTCGTAAAGGACGCCAGCGGACGACGGCGCCTGGCGCGTGTGTATAACTTCGAATTCACGGTGACGGGCGAGACCCGTCATTCGGGTACGATCACTCAGTTTGGTGCCCACAGCGCCCACATCGAACTGGCGCCTTACCCGATGCCGTTCGAAGAAACCCCGCCTGCGCCGATTGAACCGGTCCAGACCCGGCCCAGGGCTGAGGTCATCGAGCTCAGCCAATGGCGCCAGGAGCACAACAAGTGGAAGCCGTGAAGCGCGACTGATTCATGGACATCGGCAATTTGCCAGGCTCGTTTGCAGCGCAACCACGTCCTGCGGTTCGGCGAAGATCAGTTCGATCCGTGAATCCTGTCGCCACTCGCTGGCCTGCCACTGCAACGACGCACTCTCCAACGCATTGGCCGAGACCCAACCGTCAGCGCTGTGGATAACCATCTTCGCCCGTTTCCAATGCGCACCGTCGAGCCAACGCGTCACCGCGGCCGCATCAAAACGCTGGGACGGATGCCACCGCCAACCAATGCTCCAGCCTTCCCCCTGCTGCTGGTACAGGCACATCGGCGCCATCGGATCGGTCCAGATAGCCGGGATTTGCCCCAGCCCTACAGGTAGGCTCAGGTTATCCACAGCGCCATCGCCCCGAGCCGAAATGCCCGGCAATCGACTCATCGGCAACTCAGCCTGTTGCGTCCAATACACGCCCAGCGCAGGCAATTGGGCAATTACGCGCGCCCGATCATTGTCGGTGAGGCCTTCGGATTTGTTCAGCACCAGCAATCCGGCATCAACCAACGCCTGTCGTTGTGTATCGGGCAATGGCTTGCCGTCCGCCATCGCTCGGGCATCCAACACCATCACGCAAGGCTGGACCGCCAGCACGCCGAGCCAAGGCGCCGCGCTCAATTGACGCAGCAGTTGCGCCGGATGGCCCAGTCCGGAAGGTTCGATGAGCAGCCTGTGGGGCCGAGCCTTTCGCAACAAGCGACCCAGGCCTATCTGAAACGGCGCGCCGTTGACGCAACATAGGCAGCCACCGGCCACTTCGCCCAATGCGATACCATCGGCGGCCTGGGTCAGCAGCGCGGCATCCAGGCCGACCTGACCGAACTCATTGATCAGCACCGCCCAGCGTTCGTCCGCAGGGCGCTGGGCCATCAGGTGCCTGATCAGGCTGGTCTTGCCGGCACCCAATGGACCGGCGATGACATGGGTGGGGATGTCCTGCAACATAGATCAATGGCTTTGAGTGGAGGTGAAGATGCGAATGATCGGTTGGCTGTTACTGGCTTTGACTTCGAGCCAGGCCATGGCCCAGGCCTGTATCGTACACAGCCAGGCGGAACGACTCGACGTCAAGGTCTGCCAGCAGAACCGCAACATTCCGCAAAAGCTGTTTGCCGACGGTTTCTGCCAGCCGAGCCTGCCCGGGCAAAAAGTCGACGTGCAATACGTGGATCAGTGCCCTGGCGGCGCGTTTGGCATCTGCAGCAACGCCCAAGTCGCCAATATGCCTTATCACCAGGATATTCACTATTACGGCGTGGCTACCGACGCGGCTTATCTCAAGCCGTTTTGCGAAGGGAAAAGCCAGGGCACCTGGCTCAAGCCTTGAGCCAAGCGATCCAATCTGACGACACTTGATGTTCCCCTGGGAGCGCGCCCAGGGAAGCGACGAATCAAGCCGCGACCTCGTCATGCCACGGGCCGAACGGGTCCGGTAACAGCCGCCAGGCTTCCATGCCCAGGGCCATCTCCGCGTCGGTCAGCAGGCAGGCGTTCAGTTCTTCGGTGAGTTGATCGAAATCCATGTTCTGGCCGATGAACACCAGCTCCTGACGGCAATCGCCTGTCGCCGCCAGCCAGTTTTTCATGATCGTGGCGCTACTGTCCTCATCCTGCGGCCATTGGTGTTTCGGCACGAACCGCCACCAACGTCCGGCGAACCCATAACGCATCAATCCGCCGGCCTGGGACCAGCTTCCTGCTTCTTCAGGCTTGCTAGCCAACCAGAAAAAACCCTTCGAACGCAGGAGCCTGCCATTGGGCCAAGGACGGTCGATGAACGTAAAAAAGCGCTCGGGATGAAACGGCCGACGTGCCCGGTAGGCCGTCGAGGCGATGCCATACTCCTCGGTCTCCGGTACAGGCTCGCCTCGCAAAGCTTGCAGCCAACCAGGTGCTTGGGCGGCGCGTTGAAAATCGAAAAGGCCGGTGTCGAGAATGCTGGCCAGCGGCACCTGGCCCATGACCATGGGAACAATCCGCGCGTGGGTGTTGAGACGCTCCAGGATCGCGATGAGCTCCTCTCGCTCCCGTTGGCTGATCAAGTCGATCTTGCTGATCAGTATGACGTCGGCAAATTCGATCTGCTCAATCAGCAGCTCAGTGATTGAGCGCTCGTCTTCCTCACCCAAGGTTTCGCCCCGGGACGCAAGGCTCTCGGCCGCGTGATAATCCAACAGAAAATTTACGCCGTCGACCACTGTCACCATCGTGTCGAGGCGCGCGACATCGGCAAGACTCCGGCCTTCCTCATCGCGAAACGTGAAGGTTTCCGCCACGGGCAGCGGCTCGGATATGCCTGTGGATTCGATCAACAAATAATCAAAACGCCCTTCCCTGGCAAGTTGCCCGACTTCTTCAAGCAAGTCCTCGCGCAACGTGCAACAGATGCAGCCGTTGCTCATTTCCACCAGTTTCTCTTCGGCACGATTCAGGGAGACATCTCGCTGGACTCCGGTGCCATCGATGTTGATCTCACTCATATCGTTGACGATCACCGCGACACGCAGGTTTTCTCGATTGCGCAGGATGTGGTTGAGCAACGTGCTCTTACCGGCACCGAGGAAGCCGGAAAGGACGGTTACGGGAAGGCGATCGGGCATCAGGTATATCCTCATCGGTGGCCGTTCCGGCTCGATATGTATAGGCAGGCTAATTTACGTTATACTATAACAATAATTTCGTCACCATCTGCAAACCTTATTGCCGAGAACGATCCATGCGCAGCTCTGTGAAATTAATGACGGCGGGGGCGCTATTGCTTTGGACGGTCTACGCGTCAGCTCAAAACCCGCTCTTGGCGAATTGCACCCGCAGTGCGAATTTGCTGGCGTGTGTCGATGGATACGGCAATGCCTACAGCGTTCAGACGAGTGGAAATGTCATCTATACCCGCGGGTTCGAGGCTGTGAGCCACCGCTATTGGGCGCAAACGACCAGCCGTTATGGCCTGCTCACATTTTTTACGGGCCTGGCATCGGATGGAGAAAGTTGGGTTGGGTATAACCGACGAGTTGGCTGGACAACGATCAATCGTTTTTCAAGCTCTGGCGGGAGCAGGGGTGGGTTCATATGTAGTCGCCTCAATGGCTGTCAGGACTCGCCCCCCCGCTGACGTTTCACGTGGAACAGCCCGACGGATAAGTAAAACTCCTTTCATGGGAACGCTATTCACAAGCATGACGTTATACTATAACGTCTAATTTTGGATTCTTTGCGGACCTCTCATGAATGCGTTAACGCTGCCCGACGTCGCTGCGCAGATTTCACGCCAAGCGCTTCCCCTCGACTGGGTCGGCATGTGTGGAATCGCCTTACCCGTGCTGTTAGGCGGCCACCGTCTCCAGGCCATGGCCGATGCAGGCGTCAGCCTGGATGACCCTGAAGCCCGCGGGATCCATATGTCACGCTTGTATTTGGCGTTGGAAACACTAGAAACGACGGAGCTCTCGCCGAGGTTATTGCATCGAATTTTGCAGCGGTTCCTGGATAGTCATGACGGTTCCTCCCACGCGGCTTCATTGACGGTCCATACCGATCTTCTGCTAAAGCGCCCGGCACTCATCAGCCCCTTGGCCGGCTGGAAGCGCTATCCGGTGAGCATCGAAGCTAGCCTTAAAAACGCGATGTTCCACGTGGAACTTCGAATCCAGATTCCCTATTCCTCCACCTGCCCTTGCTCCGCAGCACTCGCTCGACAACTGATCCAGCAACAATTCGTCAACGACTTTGCGAACAAGACGCTGGAGCACGCCGAGATCCTCGCCTGGCTGGGCTCGCCAAATGGCATCGTCGCCACCCCCCATAGCCAGCGCAGCACGGCAATGCTGACCCTGCGGTTGAACAAAGAGATTGAGGACTTACCGTTCCAATCATTCATCGATGCTGCTGAAGAAGCCCTCGGTACCGCGGTGCAAACCGCCGTCAAGCGCGCGGACGAACAGGCATTTGCGCTGGCCAACGGCCAAAACCTGATGTTCTGCGAAGACGCTGCAAGGCGGCTGACCACAGCCTTGGCAAAACCCTCTCTCATCAACGCGCTGAGTGTCAGGGTCGTTCACGCCGAAAGCCTGCACGCCCATGACGCGGTGGCCGAAAGCAGCTGGACGCGAGGCGCATCATGATCAACTGCCACGCCCTGCGCTGGGGCGCTCCCGGACAACCGCTGACACCGCCACTCACGATGGAGCGGCCAGCAGGAAGTCTCACAGCCATCATCGGGGCAAACGGTTCAGGCAAAACCAGTCTCTTGAAAGTATTCGCAGGCCTGCAAAAACCTCTGGCCGGCAAAGCCACCGTCAACGTACCCAAGCCCGGCGGCATTTCATTCCTGCCGCAACAGCAACACCTGGATCGTCAATTCCCCATCAGCCTGCAGGAGTTGGTTGCCGCTGGTGCTTGGAGGAGTTCATACACACCGGCGATGCGGCGTCTTCGGTTGAAGACGGTGCTGGAGGACTGGGCCCTGAGCGGACTCGAGCAACGCCCCTTGATGGCATTGTCTGGAGGCGAATTGCAGCGCGCCCTGCTCGCCCGATTGAGTCTGGCTGACGCACCGCTGCTGTTGCTGGATGAACCTCACGCCGCCCTCGACGAACAGGGCCAAGTGCTGCTGTGGAAACACCTTCACCGTTGGCATGCCGAGGGCAAAACCGTCGTGGTGGTGTGTCATGACCTGGGCGCCGTGCGCGAACATATTCCGCATACCCTGCTGGTGAGCAATTCACGCTGCGTACTGGGCCGAAGTGTCGACTTGATTGCGCAGCAACCCCGCGCTTGGGTGGCCTGATGCTTGCGGTCACTCATTTTTGGCAACCCTTCCAGGAATTCGTATTCATGCGCCGGGCCTTGCTCGGCGGCCTGGTGTTGGCGTGCAGTACCGCGCCGCTGGGCGTGTTCCTGATTCTGCGGCGCATGAGTCTGATCGGTGACGCGGTGGCTCACGGCATCTTGCCCGGCGCCGCGCTGGGCTTCTGGATCGCAGGGCTGAGCCTGCCGGCTTTGACGTTAGGCGGCTTGGGCGCGGGTTTGAGCATGGCAGGGCTCGCCGCTTGGATTACTCGCCGGACCGGTCTGCGGGAAGACGCCAGCCTTGCAGCGATTTATCCGATTTCCCTGGCCGCCGGCGTGTTGATTCTTGGCTTGGCCGGTAAACGCCTGGACCTGCTGCACTTGTTGTTCGGTTCTGCATTGGCGGTGGACGGCCCGACCCTGAGCGGCATGCTGTGGGTCTGTGGAATCAGTCTTGTAGCGATAGCCTTGATTTATCGACCGCTGCTGCTCGACACCCTGGATCCCCTGTTCCTGCAAACAGTCAGTCGCCTGGGTCCGTTGGCCCATGGTGTGTTTCTGACCTTGGTGGTGTTGAACCTGGTGATCGGTTTCCAGGCCATCGGCGCGCTGATGGTGGTCGGCCTGATGATGCTACCGGCGGCCGCTTCACGGTTCTGGAGTCGACGCCTGCCCATTCTGATGATGATCGCGGCACTGCTCGGTTGCATCTCGGTGTGGCTGGGGTTGCTGTTGTCGTTCAATTTCTCGCTTCCCAGCGGGCCGGCCATCGTCCTGGTGGCGGGCGCGTCCTATCTGTTGTCCGTGGTATTCGGTCCGGTGCACGGTCTCCTGCGCCGCCCGCCCTTGCTCACATCCCCATGAGGTATTTCTTGATGCGCGCCCTGCTCCTGATCTTCAGCTTGATGCTGTCCGTGTCCCTGTCCGCCGCCGAAAAGCTCAAGGTAGTGACCAGCTTCAGCATCCTTGCCGACATGATCCAACAAGTCGGCGGCGAACACGTCCAGATCATTAACATGGTTGGACCGGACGCCGACGCGCACACCTACGAACCCACGCCGGACGACGCCAAGGCGCTGCTCGGGGCCAGGTTGATTATCAAGAACGGGCTGGGCTTCGAGCCGTGGCTAGATCGCCTGGTGACCAGCACGGAAACCCAGGCAGCGGTGATCAGCGCCAGTCGAGGCGTGATTCCGCGATCGCTGAATGAAGATGGCGAGACGGTCCCCGATCCGCACGCCTGGCATAACCTCGCCAACGCGCAACTGTACGTCAGCAATATCACCAAGGCGCTCGAAGCGGCGGATCCGGACAACAAGGCCGACTACGAACGTAACAGCCAGGCGTACCTGAAAACGATCTACGCGCTGCTTGCCGAAGCCAAGGCCAAGTTCGGCGCGCTGCCGCCAGGTAATCGCAAGATCGTTACGTCCCACGATGCGTTCGGTTACCTGGGCCAGGCCTATGGCATCGAGTTCATGGCGCCGCAGGGCCTGTCCACCGAACGTGAGCCCTCGGCGGCAGAAGTCGCCGCGCTGATTACCCAGATCCGCCAAGCGAAAGTCAAAGCAGTATTCATGGAGAACATCAAGGATGCGCGCCTGCTCAAACAGATCGCCGATGAAAGCGGCGCGCACATCGGCGGCACGTTGTACTCGGACGCCCTGGCCGCGAGCGGCCCCGCCAGCACATTTACCGGGCTGTTCGAGTACAACCTCAACACGCTGTACGAGGCGTTGAGTCGGCCGTGAGCGCTCAGAGGTTTTGAACCGCTAAACGCCCAGCGGAAGCAAGCTCCCTCGCCACGAATCCATCACATCCAGCCCAGGTCAGGCCCTCGGCTTGACCGTCCCGCAATCCTGCCCCAGCCAAACGGCGCGGGTGTCCAGGCTACCGTTCTGCTGAATGCCCGTAGCGTTGAACGTGCCGTTGACCTTGGTGGTAAATTCCCGATCGCTCTGGAAGGTCGCAATACCATTGCCCTGGGCCTTCGGACAGCTGAAGCGAAACTTCCATTGATTGCCGGTGCGCTCGGTGATCTGTTGCTTGCACCCTGATTGCGGATCCTGCAGCGGAATATCATTAGTCTGCACTTGCGCAGGTGTCAGGCAGACCCGAATGCCTTTTCCGCCCATGGTAATGCCTTGCTTCTCGAGCATCGCCCGTTGCTCGGGGGGCATCTGGGTTTGTAGCTGTCCGAGGATCAATTGCAGATCCGGCAGGTTCTGGTTATCGACTTTCATATTGCTGGTAGTCAGTTCCCACAGTCCCGGTTGAAGCATTTGCGCCTGAGCCGCCAGAGGAACCGACAAGCCAACCGCCAAGGCCAAACCCAGCAGACGAACATTCATTGCAAACACTCCAGAGGACAAGTGGCCGTTAGACGCCGTCCGCAGGCTTCGGTTCAGGCCTGCGGCGAGCGAATTAAATAGCGACATTCGTCGTGGAACATGGTCTGTTAAGCATTGAAACTTCAGGAGCACGGCTGCCCCATGGATTATTTCGGCCCGCATGTTTTCGGTTACCTGATCGCGCTGCTCCACACCCTGGGTTCCATCGCCGCCGTTCATGCGGTGCTGACGGTGCGAACCGCCCAAGGCTCGATCGCCTGGGCCCTTTCGCTGGTGTTCATTCCCTACCTGACACTGATTCCGTACCTGGTATTTGGTCGCAGCACCTTCGACGGCTACATCAAGGCACGTCGGCAGGCCAACGAAGAAATGCGCAAGGCAATCTCCGAATTGAACTGGCGGCCATGGGTTGAAGAGGCACTCACTGCGCGCGCCTCCCAGGCCTACGCGTCACTCAGGGCCATGCCAAAACTGGGGCGAGCACCGTGCCTGGCGAACAATCAGGTGCGCCTGCTGGTGAATGGGCAAGCCACGTTCGAGGCGATTTTCCAGGCCATCGATAACGCTCGGGAAGCGGTCCTGGTGCAGTTCTTTATCGTCCATGACGACCGACTCGGGCAGCGCTTGCAAGCGTTGCTCCTGAAGAAGGCCGCCGAAGGCGTGGCGGTGTATCTGCTCTATGACCGTATCGGCAGTCATTCCCTGCCCCACCGTTATGTCCAGGCACTGCGCGACGGCGGCGTCCACGTCAAGGCTTTCGCCACCCGCAGCGGCTGGCTCAACCGCTTCCAAGTCAACTTTCGCAACCATCGCAAGATCGTCGCCGTGGACGGCGTGCTGGGATTCGTTGGCGGCCACAATGTAGGCGATGAATATCTGGGTGAACAACCGCCCTTGGCTCCTTGGCGCGATACCCATGTCGAAGTACGCGGTCCGGTAGTGGCAAGCATGCAAGAATCGTTCGCCGAAGACTGGTTCTGGGCCGCCCGTTCACTGCCACCCCTGATCCTGCCCGACACCTACCCGGACGGCGGCGTGCTCTGCCAATTACTTGCCAGCGGCCCCGCCGACGCCTACGAAACCTGCTCGCTGTTTTTCGTCGAGGCCATCCACGCGGCCAACGAACGAATCTGGATTACCTCACCGTACTTCATTCCCGATGAGGCGGTATTCGCTGCGCTGCGCCTGGCCGTGCTGCGCGGAGTGGATGTGCGCATCCTGCTGCCGTCACGACCCGATCACAAGATTGTCTACGCAGCATCGAGCCTGTATGCGTTCGAAGCCGTTCGGGCCGGCGTGCGGGTGTTTCGTTATGAGCCGGGATTCCTGCACCAGAAAGTCGTGCTGATCGACCAGGAGATAAGCGCCATCGGCAGCGCGAACCTGGATAACCGCTCGTTCCGATTGAATTTCGAAGTGATGTTACTGACCGTCGACATCGGCTTTGCCAGCGAAGTGCAGCAGATGCTCGAGCAGGATTTCGCCCAGGCCCACGAAGTCGCCAAGCAAGAAAGCCGGGAGACCCACCGCCTGCAGAAGATAGGTATGCGGATCGCCCGGCTTATTTCCCCGATTCTTTAAGGCGTGTAGATATCGTCACGGGTCCAGGGCAAGTCATGGCTACCGTCGGCATGGGCCTTGACCGCGAGGATCTGGTGCAGGTTTATCCAGCCCTTGGCAAAGGCGTACGCACAACCGGCCAGATAAAGCCGCCAGATTCGCAGGGCCTGTTCCGGTACTTCCTTGGAAGCGGCTTCGAGGTTGTCTTCCAGGCGCTCGCTCCAATGATCGAGGGTCCGTGCGTAATGCATGCGTAGACTTTCCACATCAACGATCTCCAGTCCTGCTTCACTGATCTCGGCAGAGATCATCGACAGGTGCGGCAGCTCGCCGTTGGGGAAGACATATTTCTCGATGAAGTCGCCAGCGCCGCGGCCTACCGGGCGGCCATCGGTGTGCTTGGCGGTAATCCCGTGGTTCATCACCAAGCCACCTTCGCGCACGGCTCCGAACAGCGTCTTGCAGTACTGCGTCAGGTTGGCGTGCCCCACGTGCTCGAACATCCCGACGCTGACGACTTTGTCGAATCGACCGTCCTGGGGCAAATCCCGGTAATCCAACAGCTGAAGCTCAACCTGGTTTTCCAGGCCTTCAGCCTTGACTCGCTCGCGAGCCAGGTCCAGCTGAGCCTGGCTCAGGGTAATGCCGAACACTTTCGCACCGAACTCTCGCGCCGCGTAACGCGCCAACCCACCCCACCCGCAACCAACGTCCAGCAGGTAGTCGCCGGGTTGCAGGCGCAGCTTGCGACAGAGATGGCGAAACTTGGCCTGCTGCGCCTGTTCAAGGGTTTCGCTGCCGGTCTCGAAATAAGCGCATGAGTACGCCATGTCGCTGTCGAGCCAGAGCTGGTAGAACGCGTTGGATAAGTCGTAATGGTAGGAGATCGCCTTGGCGTCGGTTTCCTTGTCGTGGACCGTGCGCACCGGCAGGTTATTGTCGTCTTCGTCCACCAGGGCCTGGCTCAGCTCGTCACAGACTCGAATGACTTCATGGATCGAGCCCTCGAGTTCGAGTTTGCCTTCGACGAACGCCGCACCCAATGCATCCAGGCTGGGATGGGTAAATTGCGCAACCATTTGTGGGTCCTTGACCACAATCGTCACGCTGGGATCGTCACCCAGCGCGAATTCATGGCCATCCCAGAGCCGCAGACGAAGCGGTAGATGCAGATTCTGTAAGGCCGGTGGAAGTTGAGCGAGCATGAAAAATCCCCCTTGTTTCAGACGTCTGAAATGAGGGTAGCCCATCGTAGAAAAATAGCTGGCTATCGAATTTATAGCCTTTTTCTATCGTTCTTCTAAATCTACTGTTTTGAGCAGTAACTGCCTGAAGTGGTGCTACCTCTCGTAACTGACTGCACGCGCCTTCAACAGTTCGTTCACGGACGGCCTAGATCTTTGGCAGCGGCTCCTGGAAGCGTAGCAGTCTTCCGGCATTGCCCAGTACCAACAGCGTACTCAAGTTATGCAGCAATGCCGCGATCATCGCCCCCGCGGCGCCAAGCCAGCCGAATGCGGCGAACGCGACGATGGCCAGCGTCCAGCCCAGACCGATGATCACGTTGACCTGCAGCGTCCGCCGACACTGCCGGCTCAATCGTACGCAGGTCCCGAGGCGTCGCAGGTCGCTGCCGATCAACACGATGTCCGCCGACGCCAACGCGATATCCGCGCCACCCGCGCCCATCGCCACGCCGACCACGCCAGCCTTGAGCGCCAGTGAGTCGTTGATGCCGTCCCCCACCACCATGGGCCGGAAGCCGTGGTCGATCTCGGCCATGACCCGTTGGAGTTTATCTTCCGGCAAGGCCTGCGCCTGCAACTCATGAATACCGACCTCCTGGGCCAAGGCGTTGGCCACGCTCTGGCGATCACCCGTCAACAGCAATTGGCGTCCGAGGCCAAGCGTGCGCAATTCAGTCATCGCCAGCCGCGCTTCTGGTTTGACGCTGTCGGCCAGCAACAGCCAAGCGAGGAATTGTCCATCCAGGGCCAAGCCAGCAATCGGACCGTCATGGTTGGGTACGGCCGTGGTCTGGATGCCCAGCCGGGCGAACAACTCAGGACGGCCGAGCGCAGCTTCGCCCTCCCCGGTCATGGCGACCACGCCCAGACCCTGGCGCTCATGAATGTCGGTGAGCGGCAAATATTGATGTTGCTCCACCAGGCCGGCCAGCGCGCGGCTGACCGGATGGCTGCTGGCCGATCCTAGGCTGGCGGCCAAAGGCAACACTATCGCCAGGTCGTCCTGGCTCCCTTCGATCGATTGCAAGCGCAAGGTGCCGTAAGTCAGGGTGCCGGTCTTATCGATCACCAGCGAAGTCAGGTCTGCCAACTCTTCAAGGAAAGCCGAGCTGCGGATCAGAATTCCATGACGCGCTGCAACCGCAATACCGGCAATCGCCGTGGCCGGCGCCGACAGCACCAAGGCGCAGGGGCACGCCGCCACCAGAACCGCGAGCATCGCCTGGGCATCATTGGTGACAAACCACGTCACCGCCGCCAATAACAACACCAGCACCAGATAACTGCCGGCGTAGCGCTCCAGCAGGCGAGTGATCGGCGGCTTCGAGCGTTCTGCGTTTTGCATCAGCGCGATGACCTTGCCCAACGTCGACTCATCACCGATGCGAGTAACCTCCAGGCGCAACACACCGTCGAGATTGATCGCGCCACCAAAGACCTCGACCCCGACACCCGCCTCCAGGGGCACCGACTCGCCGGTGATGGGCGCAGTGTCGAAGCTCGCCTGGCCGGACAAGACTCGACCGTCCGCAGGCACTCGATCACCGGCGCGCACTTCCACCACATCGCCGGGCCGCAACGTGCCGTTATCGACTTCGATGATCGAGCCGTCCGCCTGCACTTTGCGGCCTTGGCTGCGGGTCAGTTGGCCGAGGGCGTGAATCGCTTCCTGGGAGCCGATGACGCTGCGCTCCTCCAACACATGGCCGAAGATCATGATGATCGGCAACAACGCAGCCGTCAGCAGATCGCCGGTGGCCCAGGCACCGAGCATCGCCAGGGCGATCAACTGATCGGTGATGCCATGCAGGCTCGGATAACGCAGGCTGTACCAGGCGGACCGCATCACCGGCACTGCCACCAACAGCGAGGCTGCTCCCAACAGCAATTGACTGACGCCGCTCTGCTGCGGCGACCAGCCACGCCATGCCAGGCCCAACGCCAGCAAACCAAGGGCGAGCATCGCCAGGGTCAGTTGCCGAGCGGCTGAACGCTGCTCGGCGGAAGACAACATGGGTGAAGCAGCAGCTTGAGCGGTCATTGTCCGGCTCCCTGGATGATCAGACGGGAATCGTCCTTTGGATCGACCGTGGTTACTGAACCGGCCTGACGAAGAATGCCCGGCATGCGTTCACGGTACAGGCGCAGGAGCATTTGCGGATCGCTGCCTTGGGCCTTCGCCAATCCGGACACCGAGGCTGTATCGGCCGACGCCTTGGCGAGCCGTTCGCTGGCCTGGGCATGGGCGACTTGCACCGCACGATCGGCCTCTTGGCGGGCTGCCTGGCTTTGCTTCTCGGCTTCGGTGCGGGCATTGGCGACCACCTTGTCGGCCTGCTGACTGGCGGTGAGCACGGCGTTGAAGGCATTGACCGCCGGCCCCGGCAGGCTCGATTGCACATCGACCCGTACCACTTCGATGCCCAGGCCCTGCCCTGTCGCGGCGAGTTCAGCCAACCGTCGGTTGATGCCTTGTACCAAATCACCACGCAAGCGTTCACGACGTTCGGCGGCCTGGCTGTCGCTGCCCATCAGCTCGGGGCGAGCCACCAGGATCGTGTCCAAGTCCCGAGCAGCGGCAAGCGCCACGGCACTGCGAGTTGCCAGGCGGTCGAGTGCCGGCAAGACATGCTCGCCTTGCAGAACGAAGGCGTAAGGGTCGGTGACCTTGTAGAACACCCGTACATCCAGTTGCACCACGCCCGAGTCGCCGGTCAACAAATAACCGGAACCTGCCAGGGCATCGCTGACCGGAGAGGCAAAACTGGCCACACGGTCCGCTTGCAGCGCCGCATCCGAACGCAGCAGATTCTCCACCCTGCGTTCCAGGACTCGATCCGCCGCCGGGAGCAAGATCACTTGTTCCACGGGCCGCGGCCAGGCCAGTAAGAGTCCCGCATTCTGGATTCGATCGAGCGCACCGAAATGCAGGACCACCGCACGATCCTGCGGGTCGATTTGCCGAACATTCGAAAAGACCCAGGCCAACGCGGCCAACACCGTAACGGCATAAAGCGCCAGATAAGCCAGCCGCCCCGCCTGAATCCATGGACTCGACAACTCATTTGTTCCACGTGGAACCAAACTCATGGTCGCTTACCGTCCTTCAGTTCCTCGGTGGGAGGACCGTCCACCAAGACGCGGAATGGCGCAGCGTCGGTGCGCAGGATCAACTTGCTACTCGGGCTGACGATCGTGCCCAAGGTGTCCAAGGAGCGCAGCAGATTGTATAGCTGCGGGGATCCAGCGTAGGCCTTGCCGTAAATTTCGGCAGCTTCCACTCGCGATTGCGCCTCGATGGCAGCAGCCTTGACCGTGGCATCAGCCTGCAGGACCCGCGCGTCACGTTCAGCCGCTGAACGAATCTGCGCCGCTTCGCGTTTACCGATGGCCGTGCGCTCCGTGGCGATGGTCTCACGCTCGGCGCGCATACGGTCCACCGTCGCGTTGAGCGTCACCGAGGGCAAGGTCAGCCGCTCGACGCCAACCTGCAACACCCGCACGCCATAGGTCGTAAGCAATTGCTGTTCGATCTGCTGGCGCAGTTGGGTTTCGAAATCGGCTATGCGGACGTTGGCCGCATCGGTATTGACCAGGTTCGCCAAATCAAAACTGGCAGCCGTGGTTTCCAGGGCCGAGCCGACAAACGTACGTATCTGCCGCGCGGCTTCATCCGGCTGATTCTGCACCGCACGCATGAACCGCTGCACATTGTCCGGGTCGCCCTGTACCTGCCACGTCACATAGGCCTGGATGATGATCCGAAGACCGTCCCGCGTGCCCACATCCTGCAAGCCGCTGGAGGTGGTACGCAGCCGTAAATCCACCGGGATCGCTGCCTCGAACGGTGCCGGCCAGCGCCAGCCCAGGCCCGGTTGCAGCAACACCCGCGCGGGGTTGCCGAAACGCGTAATGACCGTGGCCTCGCCCGAGCGCACTTGCACCAGGCTCGCCGCCGCGATGGCAAACGCCACCAGCAGCGCCGCCCAACCCATCCGCCGCCAAGGAAATGGCCCGGCGGGCTGCGGATCGCCATGATGAGGGTGATGATGCCCGTGGTGGTGGCCGTGATGATGGCCGGCATGGGCATGATCGGTATGGTCGTGATGGCCGTGTGAAGAAGACTGGCTCAATGGGCAGCTCCTGGCTGGACAGGGTTACGTGGCGATACGGGGTCTGTCGGCAAGATGAAAGTTCGCAGATCGATGGTAGGCGGGCTGCCGCTGTCGCCGAGGCGGTGGTCGAGGATTAGCAGGTTCGCCTTGCCCAGCCCTTGGCTCAGTTGCCCGAGGTATTGCTCGAGCACAAAGGCATGGCCGGCTGTCGCGTAGGCTTTGCGTTCGGCTTCAAAGCGCAAGTTCGCGGCCTGCGCGGTGGCGTTGATTTCCCGGGCCGAAGCCTCGGCCTGGTCGTGTGCATTGCTGGCCTGCAGTTGCGCCTGGTTGGTTTGCTCCGCAGCGGCGCCACGCTCCCGGGCGATCAGTGCCTGGGCACCGATCTGCGCAGCTTGTACGCCGTGGTAGGCATTGGCCGCGCCAGCCGGGGGATGAATCGCCTCGACCACGGTTGCCAGGATTTCCACGCCACTGTCGAGTGACTGCAAGTCAGCCTGCACGGCCTTGCCGATTTCCTCGGCCAGGCTGACCCGATCGGCACCCAACAATCCGTCCAATGTGCGCGACGCAAATTCGTGGACCAGGATGCGGCTGGCGGTGCTGCGGATCAGCGAAGGCACATCCGTGCTGTTGTAAGTCGCCGCCAACGCCGCTGCATCCGTCAGGCCTATGCGGTAGACGAAACGCACGTCCATGTTGACGATCTGGAAGCTCTGTTGATCGGCGCGCTGGCTGGCAATGACCTGGGACTTGTCATTGACGTGACTGGCGTCCCATAACCGATTGGCCATGGCGGGAGCCGGTCCTTCCGCCGGTTCGGCCTCGGCAGGGACGCGAGCGTCGCCGACACTGGTTGCCAGCTCATGCACGACGCCGTTCTCGACGCTCAGCACCCTGCCCCACGGCCAAGGCAATCCGACGTGCAGACCCGGGCCGAACACCTTCGCCGGTTCGCCGAAGCGCTCATAAATGCCGCGCGCTTGCAGCGGTACTTCGTGAACGCCCGTCAGCAACCAACCCACCAGCGACACCACCGCCACTACCGGCCAGAACGCCCGGCGCATGTAGCTGAACGCCCAGATCTGGCGCAGGTCGATGCCAAAGCGATTGTGTAACTCATGCTGCAGGGCCAACAGCGGCTGCGGTGGCCAGCGCAGCAGGTCGGCGAGCACACTTCGCCCCAACAGTGTTGGCTCCAACGTCTCGCGCCGCGGGCTGAACAACGCCAGCACTGCACGAAGCAACAATTCCACCGCCACCAGCCCCGGCAATACGCCGATCAACACCGCAAGGCGCGCCGACCAGACCGACGTGTCTCCGGCAAAGAGCAGGCAGAAGGCGCCAAGCACTAGGACGATGATCGCCACTCGCGTCAGTTGCGCCAGCGACCGTGCTTCTGGCCACTCGATCGCGGGTTGTTGCGCCAAGTGACGTTCAAACACCAACAAGCCAAACGCCATTGACAACGACACCACCGCGCCAACACTGGCCGCCACACCGAGGGAAGCCGCCGGTAAAGCCAGGTTCCAGACTTGCTCCAGACTCAGCAGGATCAACAGCGCCCAGCCGCCAAGCCATAAGACAGGCGCGCCAATTTGCTTCAACAAACCGCTCCACCGGGTGCTGATTCGCTCAAGCAGTCGCTCGTAAGCGCCCAGGTTATCTACAGGCTCGCGGGATATAGGCGAGATATCCACAGCCGGCTGCAACGTCGTGCGGCGCCACTGCGTCACCCACCACGCCGATTGCAGGCCCGCCACCAGTACCCATAGGCCGGCGGTTTGACCGACCAACAAGGCCGGCCACACCGATTGTGGTGAGAACACGCCGATGAAAAACGCCAGCACCAGTCCGAAACCCGCCAGACCGCCCAACGCAACCGCCATCCGCTTCAAGCGGCGCCCTTGGAAGGCGGCCTGCTGGAAGCGCGGCCATTCGGCCACCTGTGCGTCTTCAACCTCAAGATCGACTTGCATACCACCCCAGCTCGTGGCGATCAAAATCCGGACTTGTGGTCTACGCCACTGCCGTTCCGTTACGCGTCGTTACCTTATAACTATTGCTGTGAAATTTCTGTTTTGAATTCTTCACGATAGGCCTTGAGCCTTGACCGTGATCGTTCGACGCGCTCATATTATGATCATAATTTTTTCAGCCATGCGGGAGATCGGTGATGAGCAATTACGACGTGATCATTCTGGGCGGTGGACCCGGCGGCTATAACGCAGCCATTCGAGCCGGACAACTTGGGTTGAAAGCCGCCTGCGTCGAAGGCCGCGCCACCCTGGGCGGCACCTGCCTGAACGTCGGCTGCATGCCCTCCAAGGCGCTGCTTCACGCGTCTGAACTCTACGAAGCGGCCAAAGGCTCGGAATTCGCCCACCTGGGCATCAACGTCAGCCCTACCCTCGACCTCGCGCAGATGATGAAGCAGAAGAACGAAAGCGTCGCGGGCCTGACCAAGGGCATCGAGTTTCTGTTTCGCAAGAACAAGGTCGACTGGATAAAGGGCTGGGGCCATATCGATGGGCCCGGCAAAGTGACCGTCACCGGCGAAGACGGCACCCAGGTTGAACTGAGCGCCAAGGACATCATCATCGCCACCGGCTCGGAACCGACGCCACTGCCCGGCGTGGACATCGATAACCGGCGCATCCTGGACTCCACCGGCGCGCTGTCCTTGGGCGAAGTGCCCCGGCATCTGGTGGTGATTGGCGCAGGCGTCATCGGCCTTGAGCTGGGTTCAGTCTGGCGACGCCTGGGGGCCCAAGTGACCGTGGTGGAATACCTTGATCGCATCTGCCCGGGGGCGGATGGCGAGACCGCCAAGACCCTGCAACGGGCCTTGGCCAAACAGGGGATCGAGTTCAAGTTGAGCACCAAGGTCACCCGCGCGGAGTCTTCCCAAAAGGATGTGCAATTGCAGGTCGAACCGGCGTCAGGCGGCGAGGCACAGACCCTGGATGCCGACTACGTGCTGGTCGCCATCGGTCGTCGGCCTTACACCCAAGGGCTGGGCCTGGAAAACGTCAGGCTGGAGACGGATAAACGCGGCATGCTCGCCAACCAGCGCCACCGCACCGAAGCCCCTGGCGTTTGGGTCATCGGGGACGTGACTTCCGGGCCGATGCTGGCCCACAAGGCCGAGGATGAGGCCATGGCCTGCCTCGAACAGATCGTCGGCAAGGCCGGTGAGGTCAATTACGACCTGATCCCTAGCGTCATCTACACCCGTCCGGAACTGGCCAGCGTCGGCAGGACCGAAGAGCAGCTCAAGGCCGAAGGCCGAGCCTACAAGGTCGGGAAATTCCCGTTCACGGCCAACAGCCGGGCGAAGATCAACCATGAGACCGAGGGGTTCGCCAAGGTCCTGGCCGATGAACACACCGACGAAATTCTCGGTGTGCACCTGGTCGGCCCGAGTGTCAGCGAAATGATCGGCGAGTACTGCGTGGCCATGGAATTCGGCGCCTCGGCCGAAGACATCGCGCTGATCTGCCATCCCCACCCCACTCGCTCGGAGGCGTTGCGCCAGGCGGCGATGAACGTAGAGGGGATGGCGACGCAGATTTAGCAGGCGACAATCCCGTGGCGAGGCAGCTTGCTCCCTCGCCACATGTCCTGCGTTTTTAATTCAATGAGCGGCGTTACCCCGCCATCCGGGCCTTGCGCTTGCGCCGGCTGATCAACGCCAACGCAACGGCGACCACCAGCACCGCGCCGCCCACTTCCAACCAGGTCTTGAATGGTCGCAGCGCCGAGCGAACGGGCGCCAAGGCCTGGGTCACGTAGCGCTTGTTAGCCTGGTCGAACGCCGGTTCCGGGCATTGGTGGCCGAAATCCCACGCCCACTCCACGTAAGGCCCCTCCTTCACATAACGCTGGTACAGCGCGCTTTGTTCTTCGAGGCTGGAGTTATACCCCACTGCCCTGCACAACACCGCCGCGAACGCCTGGCTGGTGTGCGGCAAGTGATCGGCGGCCTGGCTCGCCAGCGCCGTGGCGACGAAACGGTAGTGGTAGCGCACGTCCGGTTGGGCGGCGCTGGCCTGTTGCCGTTGCACTTCGCTTTCCGCCACCAGCGGACCGACCTTGAGCTCCACCGGTTCAAAACTGTAGTTGCCTTCCAGGCTGGCGTAGTCCGGCGCCATTTCGTAGCCCAGCAGCTGCATGCCGGACCGGCGCGCGATGACGGACGCATTGAAATACGCCTCGGCTCGGCTGGTCGGCAACCATTTGGACTCGGCATCCTCACGCAGTTGTCCGTAGGCGCGGGCCTTGGCCTGCAGCTCGGGATTGTCGAAATAGTCCGGGGCTTCATCGTAGCGACCTTCGCGCAGCAAACGACGACCCAAGAGGTTGCGCAGATTCGCCGCCACCGACAACGGTACATAGTTGTCTCGATCTTGCTGGCTCAACGGCGGTGGTGCGGGGACCTGGGCATCGACATATTGCTTGAGCTCATCGACGGTCAGCACACGCTCGGCGACGGTCGCCGCGTCATACCAGTAATTGTACTGGCCGCGATAGAGCTGATCGAAAGCTTGCAGGTAGTCGCCCCGTTGCAGCGCCAGGATCGCGCTTTCGCCATCGACCCGGCACTTGGGTTGTACTGTCTCGTAGTCCCAGTCCGGCGTGCGTCGACCGCCCCACGATTCGTCTTTGGGGAATGCCTGGGCGGCGTTGGCATAAGCCGCCGCCGCGCCGGCCTTGTCACCGTCGCGCAGCGCCAGCTTGGCCCGTACCCACCAGGCCAGCCCGGTGTCGGCGGCCTTGTCCACGAAGGCTCTGGCGCTGGTGTAGTCACCGTGTTGATAACTCACGGCGGCCAAGCGGTCGGCATCCTCCAGGTTGCCTTGGGCACTGGCTTGCAACAGCTTGACGAGGGTTTTCTCCCCGGACGGCTCTTCACCGTCCCACCAGCCAACGCGACTGAGCAGATAAGCCGTCACCAGGCGCTGGACCGCCTTGGCCTTGAGCAACGTGCGCAAGCGTTCTTCCGGCTCGACGCTCAAGCCGCCCGCCAACTGCAGCAACGAACTGTAGCCCACCGGCGAGCCTTGCAGATTTTGTGTCGCGTACAGCCCGATGGCGCTGTCCCAATCATCAGCGGTATAGGCCACCCTGGCTTCCTCGCCGAGGCTGGCGACGCCCAACTCCAGCGGGTCGCTGAACCCGGCAATGCTCAGCTCGCGGACCTGGCGAAACGCTTGCCGCGACTGATCCAGCAACACGGCGGGTTCACCGCTGCCGGCCTCGGCACTCATGGCAAACAACGCACGGCCCAAGGAATACGCCGCCCAGGTGCTGCGCAGGCGACGCTCGTCGGCCGGTAATGCCAGCAATTGCTGGAACGCCTCGACCGCACGCTGATGGTTGCCGGCGTTGAAGGCCGCCGCGCCAACCGCGTACAAGCGCAGCTCGGCGGGCAGGTTCGCCGCTTCGGTGGCGACCTGTTCGACATCGCTCAACGCTCGCAAACGCTCCACCACGGCTTGTTGCGGCGGCGTCAGGCCAAGCTGTTCAGCCTTGGTGCGCTGTTCCACGTAAGAAGAAACGTCGTCGTAGCTGTAATCAGGATTGCGCGTCGCCTCCGTCGTCGGCTTCAACCCGGCAATGGCCTGGCCGAGACGGCTGATCTCGAAACGAAAGCTGCCTTCGGGCAACTCCGCCAGGGATTGGGCGCGGTTATCCAGCAGGCGCAATGGGAAATCCGGTCCGCAGGCCCACGCGTGAGCCAGCGGCAAACTGAGGCTCAGGCACAGCAGGCGACGAGGCCACTTACGGGTAGACATTGAATCCTCCTTGGTCAATTTTCGTACAGCGCGCCCAGCCGATCGCCCGCTGGGCACCGGCAGCCAAGCGGCCTTCCTGAATGCGGGTGAAGGTAAGCAGTCCGGGGGTTTGTTGCAACGTATAACCGGCCAGGGCATCGACCCCGTCACACGCGCTCACCGCCAGCGTCAGGCGCTGGGGCCAAGGCAGGTCGAGGTTGCCCTGGTTGACCAGGCGGATATCGTAGAGGCCGTCCCGCTCTTCCATTTGCACAACCAGGCGGCTTTCCAGGCTTTCGCCACGGGCCACCGCGCCAAGGGTCGCCAGGCTCCAGACGCGCCGATCCCCCACCAGCGGCAGGCGAAACCAGATCAACCCGCTCAAATGCCTGGGCGGTTCGGCGCGAAGCTTCATCACAAGCCCGGCCACTTGCTGCGGATCGGCCAGCAACTCCCGACGCTCGCCGCCCCGGTCGATGGGCACTTCACTCTCCACCATCGGCGCACCGCTTTCCTGGGTCAGCAGCGCCACACCGTAGGCTGGCAGCGCCAGGTAGAACGGCCGCGCAGTGACCTCGCCCCAGCGCTCGGCCCAGCGCCTGGCCTGTTCAGCGTCGAACAAGCCTTGGCGCGGGTCGCTGACCGCATGCACCTGCAGGACACTGCTGTCGACGGTCTTCAACAGTTCGGGCAATTCAAGGCTGCTGAGCCAGGCCGGCAACGCCGTGATGCTCAGTTGCAAGGTCGCCGGCAAGGTTTGCCGGAGTCGGGCGAGGAAGGTCCGATAGGCTGGCAGCCGTGCGTTGCCGGCGTCGTGGTCGATTTCAACCCCCACGGGCGCCAGGCCCTGGGCTTGCCAGTCGCCAAGCAATTGCTGGATTTGTGCGATCACGTCGTCTTGGTCGAGGGATTTGAGCTGGCCGTCCAGGCGAATCACCGCAATGAGCGGTCGACCGTCAGCCTTGAGCAGCGCCGCATCGATACGCGCGCGATTCCAGCCGGCGCCGGGAAACGCCTGCAACGCCAGCACCCGCAAGCTGGAAAAGTCGCCACGGCTTTGCCGCAACGCGCCTTCATGGGCCGGCGTCCATTGGCGTTGCCAGACATAGAGTTGTTGATCGAGGACGGTTGGCGCGGGCTGGTCACAGCCGCTCAAAAACAACGCGGCCAGTGCCAGCGAGAGCCTGTGGATAAAAGTCATGAAACGTAGCCACCCCGGGAAAGGCTGGCAGATTAACGCTTCCGTGGTCTTACAGAAACCAGCGGCGAGGACGATTGCACCCTCGCCGCAACCGGGCCGATGCTCAAGCGTCTTTCTGCAAGCCCACTGCGGTCCGTGGCATGCCCACGAACCCTGGCAAGGCCTCGATCCGCGCCAGCCATGCTCGTACGTTGGCGTAGTCCTGCAGCGAAACATTGCCCTCGGGCGCATGGGCGATATAGGTGTAGCCCGCGATGTCGGCAATGGTCGGCGCGTCACCCGCCAGATAGGTGCTGTTGCTCAATTCCTGGTCGATGACTTTGAGCAGAGTATGGGACCGGGCAATCACATCCTCGGCGTTGTGCGACGCACCGAATACCGTGATCAAGCGCGCCGTGGCCGGACCGGCATGCAAAGGACCGGCGGCGACCGACAACCAGCGCTGGACGCGAGCGGCGCCGACCGGGTCCGTCGGCAGCCAGTGACCGTGGCCGTATTTGCTTGCCAGGTACACCAGGATGGCGTTGGAATCCGCCAGCACCACGCCGTTATCGTCCAGGACCGGCACCTGGCCGAACGCGTTGATCGCGAGGAATTCCGGCTGTTTGTGCGCCCCCTTGGCCAAGTCGACGAAAATAATCTCGACCGGCAGTTCGAGCAACGAAAGCATCAATTGGACACGGTGTGCGTGGCCGGACAGTGGGAAGTGATAGAGCTTGATTGGGTTCATGGTCGACTCCGCTGGGAAATGACGCCCTCGTTAT
This sequence comes from Pseudomonas sp. HB05, assembly GCF_016756915.1. Classification (NCBI taxonomy): domain Bacteria; kingdom Pseudomonadati; phylum Pseudomonadota; class Gammaproteobacteria; order Pseudomonadales; family Pseudomonadaceae; genus Pseudomonas; species Pseudomonas sp. HB05. Next base: position 148,763 of record NZ_JAESPG010000001.1, on the reverse strand, counting down.
GCGGCGTCGATGGGGTCATCTTCTGCTCATGCCTGGAGCTATAGAATCACCTGCAAACGCAATCCTTTATTTCTATCAGCGAAACAATGCCTCAGCGCTACAGGGCCGGGTGTTCCCGCAGCGCACTCACTATGAAGTCCACGAAACTGCGAACCCGCGCCGGCGCATTGCGCCCGCCCTGGTACACCACATGGATCGGCAGGGGCGGCAGCTCAAAGTCGGCCAGGACGATTTCCAACTCGCCGGCGGCAATGCAGCTCGCCACCTGATAGGACAGGACCCGCGTCATCCCCAACCCCTGGCACGCCGCGCCGATGGCAGCCTGGTTGGCCGTCACCACCAGCCGAGGCGCAGGCCGGACCGAGAGCGGCTGGCCCGCCTCGACAAAGGTCCAGTTCCTGACCTGGCCAATGGCCGAGGACGACACCACGGGCATCCGCTCCAGGTCCTGCGGGTGTTCAGGCCGGCCATGGCGGGCGAAGAACCCGGGGGAGCCACACACCACCCGCCGCACCTCGCCGACACGGACGGCGTGCAGGCTGCTATCGGGCAACTCACCGATGCGCACGGCAACGTCGATGCCCTCTTCCACCATGCTGACGGTGCGATCCAGCAGCAAGGCGTTGACGCAAACCTCGGAAAAACGCCCCAGGTAATCCACCAGTACTGGCGTGACGAACAATTGCCCGAACAGCACCGGCGCGGTGATGGTCAGTTGTCCCCGAGGCTGGGCGTGACTGCCGGCCGCCGAGTCCTCGGCTTCCTGCAAATCGCCGAGGATCCGCCGACAGTCATCGAGAAAGCGTTGGCCGGCTTCGCTCAGGTAGACGTTGCGCGTGGTCCGCACCAGCAACGGCGTACCGATGCGTTGTTCCAGCGCCGCCACCGCCCGCGTCACGCTGGCGGCCGACAGGCCCAAGCGTCGCGCGGCGGCCGAAAATCCAGAATCCTGGGCCACGGCGACAAACACCTGCATCTCCTGGAACCTGTCCATCCATCCTCCGATGAGAAATCTTGAAACAAGATTAAACACGCCTGAAAGCCACGCCGTGTCGCCATTGTAGAGGGATTGACCCGCGAACCGCAGCCAGCCGCGAGGTTGTGGACCAAAAATGGCTGCTGCGCTTGGTACCATCCTGCACAGTCTTGTGACTGTTTAATGACCAAATGCAGAATCCTACAGGGTTGTGTGTTTGCTGGATTGGTTTGAACAAAAGGCCCGTTTCCGTGAATGTTTTTTATCGAGCGCTGACTCATCCACTCGCGAGCCTTCTCGCGCTGGCCGGATGCGTGCTCTTCGTCCCGATGGGGCTGCGCCTGGTTCTTGGCTGGTCCGACCTGCTGGGCTATCTGTCCGACTTCGCCATCGGCAGCTTATTGATCGTGTTGTTGCATCGACGCCCCGGGTGGCTGGCGTTATCGGTATTGCTGGCCTGGGCCGCGCTGATGTTGGCCAGCAGCGAACTGGTCAGTGCGGTCGGACGGATGCCAACGCCGTCGGACCTCCAATATTTGACCGACCCGCAATTTGTCGAGAACTCCACCAGTGGCGGCTTCGCTCATCCCTGGCTCGCCGCCGTCCAGCTGGTCGCCTTGGCGCTCTGTCTGGCGGTCCACTGGATCAATCGGAGCCGCCGGGCACCCGGCTTGCCGCGCCATGCCTGGGCGCTGCCGGCGGCGCTTTTGCTGGTTCACGGCACGGTGCAAACCTGGCGGCCCAGCGAAGCGGACCAGTGGAACCTGTTCAACCTGCCCCACCAGCTCATGACGGCAGGCCTCGCCGCCGGCCAGGTGCACATTCAAGAGTGGGTCGCCGGGGATACCGAGGAACCGCTTCCCCCCATGGAAGGGCTGACCCGGCTGGATCTCGAAGGGAAAAAGCTGCTCGCCGCGCCGGGCCGCGCGCGCAACGTCCTGATCATCGCCCTGGAAGGCATTCCCGGCGCCTACCTGGAAACCAATCGCCAGGCCTTGAAAAGCAGTTATCAGGAAAACCTCATGCCGCGCCTCAGCGCCTGGGCCGAGCGCGGAATGAACACACCCGACTACGTGTTGCACAGCCACCAGACCATTCGAGGCCTGTACGCCATGCTGTGCGGCGACTACGACAAGCTCGACAATGGCACGCCCAAGGGCGTCGAAATGCTCAACCAGAGCCAGCGCAACCAGGCCTGCTTGCCTGCCCAATTGCGCCAGAACGGATTCTCGACCCACTTCCTGCAGGGCGCCGGCCTGCGGTTCATGGCCAAGGACCGGATCATGCCGCACATCGGCTTCGACACGACCCTGGGCATGGAATGGTTCACCCGCCCCGCCTATCTGGAGTTTCCCTGGGGCAAGGATGACAAGACTTTCTTCGAAGGCGCGCTGGATTACGTCGGGCACCTGCAACAGGCGGATAAACCCTGGATGCTCACACTGCTGACAGTGGGCACACATCAACCCTATTCAGCGCCAGAGGATTACCTGGAGCGCTACGACACCGCCAAGCAGGCCGCCGTGGGTTACCTGGACGATGCGCTGGACAGCTTCCTCGCCGGCCTGGAACGCCAGGGCATCCTGGACAATACCCTGGTGATCATCACTTCGGATGAATCCCACGGCATCGACGATGTGCGCCTGGCCTCGTCCTGGGGCTTCAACCTCATGTTGGCGCCCGAGCCATTGCCGCGCCTCAAGCAAGGGGTTCATGGCCATGTCGACCTGACCGCTTCGGTACTCGACTACTTCGGTTTCAAAGTGCCGACTTCGCTGTCCGGTCGCTCGATGTTCAGGGACTATGCGACGGGCCGGGAAATCATGTCGTTCACCAACGGCAAGCTGCGCTACCACGATGGCAAGGGCACCTTCACCGAATGCGATTTCCAGCAACATTGCCTCGACTACAGGAGCGAAGGCTTCATCGCCGACAGCGCCACCTACCTGGGGCAATACAGCGGCCAACGCGCAAGACAAGTCAGTGCCCGAGCCACGGCACTGGACCAGACGTTGTTCACCACGCCCTTGAACCAACACTACCAATTCGGTAGCGCGGAAAAGATCCCGCTGCCGGCCCAGGTGTCCAACGACTGGACCGACAATCTGATCGGCGCCCAGTACCTGGAAATGCCCAAGGGCACCCGCACGCGCGTCAGCTTGAGCATCCGAGCCGTGGACGCGGACCACGCCGCGTACATATCCCTCAAGGCCAAGGAGTTCGAACAGGACGTGCCGATGGATTTGCCCACCGACGTCGCGGTGACCACCGATCAGCCGCTGGTGATGGATATCCATTTCGATAACCCGCAGCCGCGCAAGGCGTTCTCCTTCCACTTGCTCGGCCACGGGACGGGCGCCATCGAGATCAGCGACTTCAGTGTCGTGACTGAACTGCCGGAACAGCTGGACCAACCGGAATACCTGGACGATTTGCAGGACGACAGCGAGCCTCAGTCCAGCTGAATGAAAAAACGCGCAGCCGCTGTAAAGCGGTTGCGCGTTTATCATTCAACCCCTTGGTGATCAGTCATTGACCAATTGCATGATTTCGAACGCGTTCAGTGCCGCGCCTCGCAGCAACTGGTCGCCGCTGATAAACAGATCCAGCCCGTGATCGCCGTAGATCAGATTGTAGCGAATCCGTCCTACTTCCACGGCGTGCTTATAGGTCGAGGTCATGGGCATCGGATAAACGCCTTGCTTGGGTTCATCCACCACCTCGACACCTGGCGCAGCCGCCAGGAGTTCACGCACCTGGGCCAGTGATTGCACCGGCTTCCTGAAGCGCAGGCTCAGGCTCTCGGCGTGGGAACGCAGGGTCGGTACCCGAACCGCCGTCGTGCTGATGGCCAGCTCCGGCTCGTCCAGGACCTTGCGCAGTTCCCAGACCACTTTCATCTCTTCGCGGGTATAACCGTTGTCTTCAAACGAATCGACTTGAGGGATCACGTTGAACGCCAGGTTGTGGGCGAAGTTTTCGCTGCCGTCCTGATCGCCATAGTCGCTGAACGCCTTGGCCTTTTCACGCAGCTCCAGCATGGCCGGTTGGCCCGCACCGCTGGCGGCCTGGTAAGTGGAAATGATCGCGCTTTCAAGCTCGTATGCGTCGTGCAGCGGTCCCAGCACCATGAGTGCGATGGCCGAAGAACAGTTGGGATTGGCAATCAGTTTTTCGCCCTTGTAGCGTTGACCGTTGATCGGCGGTACAAGCAGCGGGATATTCGGGTGATAGCGAAAAGCCGAGGAGTTATCGATAACGTAGGAATTTTCAGCCAGTCGCTCACCATATTCCAGGGCAAACGCCCCGGAAACACACAGGAAGACGATATCGCACGAGGCGCAGCCTTCGACCGAAAAAGGCTCGATCAGGTGCTCGGTGCTACCAGCCTTCAAGCGCTTGCCGGCCGAACGTTCAGAGGCCATGCAGACCACCTCGTAGTCGGTATCTTCAAGCAATTGCAGCATGGTCATGCCCACTGCACCGGTGCAACCCACCACGGCGACTTTCTTCATTTCGATTCCCTTATCCTGAAAAAACCCGCGCCGCCTCGAGACGGCGCAGGCGGGTATGTCATGCCGTACGCATTTGCACGGACAACCTGGCGGCCGCCGCTGCACGCTGGACCCGGATGGAGTTCAAGGTAAACAACGCAAGCGCCAGCCAGATGAACGAGAACGCCGCCAGTTTCAACGACGAGACCGGTTCACCATAAACGAATGCCGCCAACAGGAAGTTGCAAATTGGCGGGACGAACTGCAAGAAGCCCAGCGTGATCATCGACAGCTGCTTGGCCGCCAGACTGTACCACCACAAAGGCAACACCGTGATCAGACCCGTCGCGACCAACAGCAGATCGCGAGTACCCGACTGCAGGAACTGGTGCCCTTGGCCCTGGGCCTGAGCCCACACCAGGAACAGCGCCGCGAACGGCAGCAGCACGGCAATTTCCAGCGTCTGGATGACCACCGGATCACCCGGTACCTTTTTCTTGAAGATGCCGTAGAACGAATAGCAGAAGCCGATCACCAGCGCGATCCATGGGAATGAATGCAGGTTCAGCAGCTCGAACGCCATCAATGTCACGCCTGTGACGGCGAGGAAGATCGCCCAGGTTTGCAGGGCCGTGAGACGCTCCTTGAAGATCACCCGCGACACCACCATGCTCATGATCGGGCTGAGGAAATAGCCGAAGGCCACCTCCAGTACGCGCCCGGTCATGATCCCGTAGATGTACATCAGCCACCAAAGCCCCAACACCGCGGACACCGTGAGCACATTGGCCGGGCGGACGGTCTTGAGCGTAGCGCGCAACGTCCCGACCCGCGCGGTCAACAACACCAGTGCCAGGAGAAACAACTCGGCGAACACCACCCGCCAGGACAGCAGATGATAGGCATCGAGCCCGGCCAACGGCTTGTACCAGAGCGGGTACGAGCCCCAGAGCAGCGTGGCGCCGAGCCCGAAGGCGACGCCTTGTCCGGATTCGTTCTGGGCAGTCATTGGCGTCCTCCAGCGTTGAGTTTGCGCTCGATGCCATCCCAGTACACTTCCATCAGGTGCAGGTACTGTTCAATGCCTTCGGCGAACAGACGACGCTCTTGCGGCGTCTGCAGGTGTTTTTCCATGACGTTGAACACTGCGTTGGAGTGGCCGACTTCGACTTCCATGTGCAGCGTCCAGAAGAACCGGCCGCGTTCGCTGACGCCTTCCTTGATCAAGCCATCGTTGTATTTGGAAACCATCGATGCGGACATCGCCTCGTCGGCGAACAAGCCACCCAGTGCCTTTTGCAATGGCGGTTTGCTGTAGAGCGCGCAAATGCCGTCGTTCAACGCCTGAGTGCTGGGCAGGCACTTGTAGGCCTCGATCTGCTCCTCGCTGATGCCCTTGTCGTGCAGGAACTTGCGGTACAAGTCGGAATGGGAATGGGTTTCCCCCAGTTCATCGCGAGCGTTGAAGGCGATGGTGCGAAGGACTGCCTCGTCACGGGTGATGGTGGAAATCCCACAAACATAGAACGGCAGGTATTTGAAGTAGTGCAGGGTTTCCAGGTACAGCACCTGGCTTTGCTCCGGCGGCAGACCGTGCTCGGCATAGGCGTTCAGAAATGGGTGCTCGGTCGCGCGATGCTTGAGGATGTATTCGATCTGCTCATCCATGAACAACTTGAGCTCCAGATCGACGCCTTCGTTGCGTACGACATAGGCGGTTTCGGATTGAAACGTTTCTTGAGTGATGGACATGGCCTGCTTCCTTGAGCCCCGGGGGCAACGTTGATTTTCCAAATATGAAACCGGGCGGACACCCATCCGCCCGGCCGCTCGCCGTCAGGCCTCTTCGGTGGTCCTGGCCTTGGTATCCCAGATCACTTCGATACTTTCGTGGGCGACATCGGTTCGCCGGTCATGGGCACTGGCCCAGCATGTGTTGAGAATGATCCGAGTGGTTTCCTGCTGGATCGGTACCACGTGGTGCAACGTGGTATCCGACTTGAGGAAATACACATCACCCTTGAGGTGGTGATACGACTTGATCGGGTTGTTGAGGATGTACTGCCAGATCTGCGGGTTCTGCTTGTCCCACTCGCTGTGCGGCACGCACTGGAGCACGCCACCGATCGCCGGGTCCTCGGGCGCCTCGATGATCCAGATCATGGTGTACGGGTAATCACCCCAATGCCAGCCATGGGTATCGCCCGGGTGGCTCAGTTTGGTGATCAGGTATTGCTCCTGCTCCCAGCAGGACGCCAAGTCGTCGCCGGCAATATTGCCCAAGAACTTACGCAGCGACTCGGATTGATAAAGCGCGGGAATGAACGTCCCGCCCTCGGCGATCTCCGGTTGGTTGACGTTATACATTTTGCGGTAGGTATTACCGGTGGATGGAACCGTCACATCGCGGCGCACCGAATACTCGTCCAATAACGCATGAACTTCGGCATGAACATTTTCCAAAATCCTTTTCGGCAGAAAGGAAAAGTTTTTGAAGTTGAAGTAACCGTCGCGGCGAAATTCATTACGAATCTGCTTCATCCGGTTTTCATCCTGCAAAAGAGCCTGGAAATGCTTGGCCAGTTGCTGCTCCATTACTTCAATAACCAAGCTGGACGTTTGTTCGCTCATTTATCGCTCCATTCCATTGTTATCGGTCGGTGTTACAAATCCACGGGAGGCAACGCACTCGGAGTCGACGAGTTGCGTACCGGAAAGATTTTCTTTTCTTGCAGATTCATCAGCGGACCGGTCATCAGCGTCGTGACGATGGTCATGACCACCAGGGCGGTAAACAGCTCGCTGCCGATGATGCCCATGTCCAGGCCGATCTTGAGCACGACCAGTTCCATCAGGCCGCGGGTGTTCATCAGTGCACCGATGCTCAGCGACGTCGACCAGGAGCAACCCACAAGCCGAGCGCCCAGCGCGCTGCCGAATATCTTCGCAGTGACAGCCACGAGCAGGATCACCAGCAGCACCCAGGCCCCAAGCCCGGTGAACGCCGACGAGGTGGTGCTCAAGCCGGCCAGGGCAAAGAAACAGGGCATCAGTATGATCAGCGATACGTGCTCCAGCCGTTCGATGATCATGTCCAGCAAACGCTGGTCACGCGGCAAGCACAGGCCGAACAGGAAGGCACCAAATACGGCGTGCACTTGCAGCGCGTGGGTCAGGCTGCCATAGATCATCACACCAGCCAGCAACGCCACGAGCACCATCGGTTGCGCAAGCTTTCCTTCGGCGGCGAGCCAACGGTTCAAGAGGGGCTTGAGCACCAGGAACGAAAAGGCCACCAGCAGTAACAGGCAACCACCCCGGACGACCAGGGCCATCCAGTCACTGTCCTGACCGTTCACCATCGCGACAGCGGCAATCAACATCCAGGCGACCACATCGCTCATGGCGGCGGCCAGCAAGGCGATCGCACCGGTCTGCGTACCGAGCATGCCGCGTTCCTTGAGGATCCGCGCCAGTACCGGAAAAGCGGTGACGGAAAACACGGTGCCTATGAACAAGACAAAGGCCAACCGAGACGTCCCGGTGCTGGCGAAATGTTCGTACAGCCAGGGAGCTATCGCGGCGCCGAGGGAAAAAGGGATGACAATGCTGAAGGCGCCGATGACCATGGCATGGAAGCCGGTCTTGCTCTGTTTCAATGGGAAACGAAACTCGGCACCAATGACGAACATGAACAACAATATGCCCAACTCGCTCAGGACTTTGAGCTGGGTGATAGCGCTGCTATCGAATAGTTGCTGATGGAAGGCGGGAAACAACTGGCCCAGTACAACGGGGCCCAACATGAAACCGGCAATCATTTCTCCAACAACCTGTGGCTGCCCCAAGCGATTGAACGCAGCACCCAGGAGTTTTGCTGACAACATGACAAACACTATCTGGATCAGCAACATAGTCCTTTCCCTTACAACGTCCAGGTTAATCCGGTTACAACTCACAACTCCTTCAACGCCGTTATCCGTTAACAGCGTCCGTAACAGAACCCAATAAGATGCGCACACTTGGCCTATCCGTACGAATCGAATTCTGTTGAAGCAGGAATAAATCTGGAAGTGACAATCCTCTACCGGTGCGATGGGGTGGGGTACCGGTAATGCGGCGATCACCTTTGTGGGGTGCAGCCGTCTTGGTTTTCCTGATTGCCTGGCAGCGATTGTAGGGGCAGGGGACTGTCCGCTACAGTGCAGCAGACGACAATAAACGGTGAATTTACGCCAAATGAATGCTCTTCCTGGAACAGTGGCCATCCTCGTCTATGAGGGCCTTTGCGTATTCGAATTCGGCATCGCCCTCGAGATCTTCGGGCTACCCCGCCCAGAACTGGACGTCCCTTGGTATACCCACCGCATCGTTGCCGTCGACGAGGGGCCGATGCGTGCGCTGGGAGGATTGCAAATCTCCGTCGACGCGGGTCTGGAAGAGCTTGAAACCGCACAGACCATCATCGTCCCCGGTTGGCGCAACCGTTATGAGCGGCCCCCCGAAGCGCTATTGCAAGCCCTTGCAAGAGCTCATGCCCGCGGCGCACGCCTGCTGTCCATCTGCTCGGGGGTGTTCGTGCTCGCCGCCACAGGGCTGCTCGATGGAGAAACCGCTACCACGCATTGGCAATTTTCCAAGGAGCTGGCCGAACGATTCCCCAACATCAAGGTTGACCCTAATGTGCTCTACGTCGATTCCGGCCAGGTGATCACCTCAGCCGGAAGTGCCGCCGGTATCGACGCCTGCCTGCATTTGATCGCTCGTGATTTCGGCACGCACATCGCCAACTCGGTGGCCCGACGCTTGGTAATGGCGCCACAGAGAACCGGCGGCCAGTCGCAATTCATCGTCGCCCCGGTGTGCAAGTCACCACGCAACGAGCTGACGCGCGTGTTGCAATGGATCCGCGAGCACCTGGACCAACCGTTGAGCGTGGCTGACATGGCGGCTCGCGTGGCCATGAGCGAACGAACCTTTTTGAGGCGTTTCATTGAAACCACGGGACTGTCGCCCAAGGCCTGGCTTCAGCAGGAACGACTGAACCGCGCTCGCGAGCTGCTGGAAAGCACCGATCAAAACACCGCCGGTATCGCACACGCCTGTGGGTATCGGTCAGTGGAAAGTTTCCGCGCAGCCTTTCGCAACGCGGTGGGCCTGGCTCCCTCGGCCTACCGTGAGAGATTTGGCAGCGATGAAATCAGCAAGCAAGCGGCCTGGGCAGCCAACTGCTAATCCAGCAACCGATGCAACTTGGCGTACTGCAACAACATGATGGTCTTGCCGTCACAGATTTCGCCGGTCTCGATCATGCCCAGGGCCTGGTCGAGCGGCATCTCCAGCACTTCGATCTCTTCCCCTTCGGCCTCAAGCCCGCCACCTTCGTGCTGCTTGTCTTCGTCGAAGTATTCACCGACAAAAAAATGGATCCGCTCGGTCACCGAGCCCGGGCTCATGAACGCCTCGAATACCTTGCGCACGTCTTGGACGACATAGCCGGTTTCTTCCTGGGTTTCCTTGCGGATGCAGGTCTGCGGATCATCGTTGTCCAGCAGGCCGGCGCAGGTTTCGATCAACAGGCCGTCGTGCCCGTTGACGAACGCCGGGAAGCGGAATTGCCGGGTCAACACCACGGTCTGCTTGGCTTTGCTGTAAAGCAGGATGGTGGCGCCGTTGCCGCGGTCATAGGTCTCGCGGGTCAGCTCGCGCCATTGGCCGTTGCGGCCGAGGTAGTCATAAGTGGTCTTGCGCAGGATGTACCAATTGTCCGAGAGGACCTCGACCTGCTTGATACGTACGCGGTCCTTGATGCTGCTTGCCTGGGTCATTTTCCACTCCGTTCGAGACCAAAGCCCCTATTTAAACCTATTACAACGATACCGGAACGCGAGGCAGTGCTCGCTTGTGGGCTGTCTTGAGGTAAGCGCGGTCAATGATTTGTCGCGCTTTGGGCGACACCTCTTCGCCCATCAGGTACGCATCGATTTCCTCGTAGCTGCAGCCATACGCCACTTCATCCAACTTACCGGGCGCCAGGTCTTCCAAATCAGCGGTCGGCGCCTTGCGCACCAGGTGCGCCGGGGCGCCCATCGCGTCGGCCAGCAGTCTCACCTGGGTCTTGGTCAGCCCGGACAGCGGTGCCAGGTCGCATGCGCCGTCGCCAAACTTGGTAAAAAAGCCCATCACCGCCTCCGCCCCATGATCGGTGCCGACCACCAATCCGGTGCTCAGATTGGCAATGGCGTATTGCGCCAGCATCCGGGCGCGGGCCTTGGCGTTGCCTTTGGCAAAGTCGGTGAGTTCGGCCGAAGGCTGCAAGCCATCGATGGCAATGCTGCCCATCAAGCTGTCAACGCACGCGGCAATATTGCTGATGGTGATCAAGTCCGGCCGGATGAAGTCCAGGGACGCCTGGGCGTCCTGCTCGTCAGCCTGGGCCTTGTACGGTAGCCGGACGGCGATGAATCGCGCCGCGTAGTCTTCATTGCGCAGTTGCTCCACCGCCAATTGGCATAGGCGGCCGGCGGTGAGCGAGTCGACGCCGCCACTGATCCCCAGGACCAGGGACTGGCAACCGGATTCTCGCAGGACCTGCTTGATGAACTCGACGCGGCGGGCGATCTCGCTGGCTTCGCCGCCCTGAGTGAGTTGACGGTCGATGCCCAGTTCCTGGGCAATGCGTTCTTGCAGGAACGATGTCATATCAAGCTCCCAACTGTGGATTGATCAGGGCAACGTTGAACACTTGGGCGGCGTACCGCAGAAACGAGGCATCCTCGCAGACGTTCTTGATCGGATCATCGGAGAACTTCACCACCGGCTCGCCGTGGACCCGCACCAGCTTCATGACGATGCTCAGCGGTTCGACACCGTCGACATCGCAGGCCAGGCTGGTGCCCATGCCAAAACCGAACTTGGCGTTGCCGCGAACGTGACGCAGGATCGGCAGGCATTTTTCGAAATTGAGGCCATCGGAAAACATCAGGTCCTTGGTTCGCGGGTCGATACCCAGTTCCTGGTAACGCCCCAGCACCTTGTCAGCCCAGACGATCGGGTCACCGGAATCCTGGCGCAGGCCGTCATAGAGCTTGGCAAAATACAGGTCGAAATCCTTGAGGAAAAAGTCGGTGCTGATGCAGTCCGTCAGGGCGATACCGAGGCGGCCGCGATACTCGTGCACCCAGTTTTCCAACGCCGCGTTCTGGCTCTCGCGCAAGCGTCCGAGTTGCTGGTGCACCATCAGCCACTGGTGAGCCATGGTGCCGATCAGGGGCAGATCGAATTCGTAAGCCAAGTGCGCGTTACTGGTGCCGACAAAGACCCCAGGAAAATCGCTGCGCATGACATTTACCACTTCCCGCTGGGCCCGGAACGACAGCCGACGACGGGTGGAAAAGTCTGAAACGCGAAACTCGGCGAGTTCTTCACGGCTGGCATTTTTCTCCAGCCATTCGAATTTCTGGTACAGCTTGCGGGTGACGTCGGCCAACTCGACTTCGGGATACTTCTCACGATTGCGCAGTTCGCTGACCATCGCCAATACCGGCTGCTCGAACATGATGCAGTGCAGCATCGGACCACGGACGCGGATGTGCAGTTGGCCGTCGACCTCCGAAACGTGGATGTAGCGCAGATTGAAGCGAAACAGCCCGAGAAACTGTTCGAAGTCCGGTGTCAGGTACTCACGGAAACGCTTGTTGAACAGAAACCGCTGCTCCCCCTCGCGCAGTTGCAACCCGGCGAGTTTCTCCAGTTCGACACGAATATCCGGGATCAGGTGACCGAGCCGCTCCTTGGAGCGGACGATGAACTGGTATTCCACCTCGACATTCGGGTGCTGGTGCAAGACCGCCTGCATCATGGTGAAGGTGTAGTAGTCGGTGTCCAGAAGACTCTGGATGGTGCCGCTGGTTGTATCGAATGCACTGTCCATGTCTCTTCCTTATGCGTTTGCCTGGCGGAGGGTTTCTTCGCGCGTCGCGGCCACCGCGATGCCTGCTTGATGCATGTCCTGGATGGCTTGAATGGCGCCCTCCTCACTGATGGCCCGGCAGGCCGGGAGGTGAACGATCACCTTGAAGCCAGCGGCGGCCAGTTGCAGGGCGGTGGTCTTGACGCAGAAATCCAGCGCCAGCCCGCCGACTATGACTTGCTCCACACGCTGGGCCTTGAGGTACTCGATCACCCCGGTGGACAACTTGCCGTGCAGGTCGTGGTAGCAGGCGCCGTACGGGTGCAAATCCGGCTCTACCCCCTTCCAGACGAAATAGTCGTAGTCATATGGCGTCGGCAGTTGATCCAGCAGGGCGAAACCCTCAGTACCGGGAACGCAGTGGCTGACCCAAGTGATGTCGGCGTGCTCGAGCCCGGTTGGCACGAACATCTGTGCGTGATCGGCGACCACCCATGGGGCCAGGGGCGAATGGGCGTCCTTGCTGCCGACGCGGAGGCTGGCCAGGGACGCGATGAAATTCAGCTCACCGGCAATCTGGTCACCGCCCGGCACCGGAAGCTCGTCAGGGCACAGCGGTGTGAAGCTCTTTTGCGCATCGACATCGAAGGAAGCGGTTTTCCGGATCAGGCTGTTCATGCTGGGTTTCTCCTCTTCATGGTCACGAGAGTATATGTGATGTACTTTCATGACAAGCCAGGCACGAAAAATATTTTTGGCCAAGCTTCCATGCTTAAGCAAAGCAACTAGAAGAATCAGGTTTACATAAAAAGGATTTTGCCTATAGAGTACATGTCATGTACCAATCGAGGATAAGCCATGTTCGAGATTGCCCTGTATGGCGGCGCCTTCAATCCCCCTCATGCCGGCCACGCTCAAGTAATGATCGAGGCCTCACGCTTTGCCAGACGCGTGCTGGTGGTCCCCAGCTTCCGGCATCCCCACGGCAAGCAAATGGTCAACTACGAGGTTCGCCTGAACTGGCTGGAGTCGATCGTCGAAAAGGTGCAACCACTGTGCCGCGCCGAAGTGCGCGCAAGCCGGGTGGAACAGGTCGTGGCCCGTGGCGTTGAAGGCGCCATCTACAGCTACACCCTGCTCGCCCACCTCGCCGACAGCCTGGCTCTGGACGGCAAGCGGATCGCGTTGGTGGTGGGCCAGGATGTCGCCGATTTGCTGCCGACGTTCTATCGAGGTGAGGAATTGCTGGAGCGCTTTTCCATTCTTCGCGTGGAGGAAAAGATCCACGTGCGCAGCACGGTGGTTCGCGAACGACTGGCCTTGGGCAAGCCGCTGCCCACCCACTGGATGGCTCCGGGCATGAACCCGCTAAACTATGACCTTTACGCTACCCACGGAAATCGACATGCCCACTAGCCCAGCCGCCGCGCGCGGTTATCTGCACACCATCGACCTTTGTGTGCTGCGCTTCTGCCGGGAGACCCAGGCGCTGGAAATCCTCCTGAACCGACGGGAAGCCGAGCCGTTCGCCGGCCATTGGGCGTTGCCCGGGATCGTGGTCAATGGGGACGTCGAAGATCTCACGCTGAACGACGCTGTGGAGCGCCTGCGCAATTCAAGCAAGGTCGGCATGCCGCTGGCCTGGATCGAACAGGTCGGCACCGTCGGCGACGCGTTCCGCGATCCGCGCTGCTGGTCGTCCTCGACGTTCTACCTGGCGATTCTCAGCGACACGGTCCAGCTCGCCGAACACCAGGGATTCTTTCCCCTCAAGGATGTCGCAGACGCCTCGATCAAACTCCCTTTCGACCACAACAGCCTGGTGGCGGCGGTCCAGGAACGGTTGCTGTCCAAAGCCCTCTACAGCAGCCTGCCGTTGATGTTCCTGGGCCCGGAATTCAGCGCGCCGGAAGCGGTGGATATTTTCTCCGTGGTACTCGGTCGTCCGGTGCTCAAGACCAGCATGCGCCAGCGTCTGCTGAAAATGACCGAGGCGGGTTATCTGCAGGAAACCGGCCGCAAAAAAGCCGGCGAAGGCGGCCGCCCGCAACGCACGGTGGAGAATCTCAAGCCGGCCAGCGTTTACCTTTTTGACCGGTGTTTTCTGGAGTAGCGCTTAGCGCGCAAGCGTGAATACTGCGCCAGTTTCTTCGTGGTTTGCGTTGCTGCTGATCCACAGCAGCATATGAAACTATTTTTTAATAATTGCGGGAATAATCGAGAAATACCTTCAGTCACTCCAGCCCGGCAGTAAAGACCTTACCCGGATTCATCAGCCCCGCCGGGTCCAGCGTGCGCTTGATAGCACGCATCAACTCGATCTCCAGCGGGTCCTTGAAGCGAACCGCCGCCTCAGGCTTGGCTTGCCCAAGGCCATGCTCGGCGCTGATGCTGCCGTTGAAGGTGCTCGTCATCCGGTAGATGACCTGCATGATCGCCTGTTCCCGCGCCTTGAACGAGGCGTCCGCGTCGCCGATCGGCTTGCTGATGTTGTAGTGCAGATTGCCGTCGCCCATGTGGCCATAAGAAACGATGCGCACGCCCGGAAAGTCCTGTTGCAGCGCGCGGTCGGTGCGCTCGATGAACTCCGGTATGCGGCTCACGGGCACGCTGATGTCATGCTTGAGGCTGGGGCCTTCATGGTTCTGTGCTTCGGAAATGCCTTCGCGCAGCGCCCACAGCGCCGCGGCCTGTGCCTGGCTGCCGGCCAATACCGCGTCGATGACCCAACCAAGCTCGAAAGCATGGGCCAGGCCATTTTCCAGCAACGGAGCCAAGGAGGCGTCGGGGACCGTGTCGCGCAGTTCAATCAAGGCGTACCAAGGATGTTTCGCTTCCAGAGGGTCAGTGCAGCCGGCCACATGGTCCAGGACGAAATCCAGGCTCTGGCGCGACATCATCTCGAAGCCTGTCAGGCGATCAGCGCACAGGCTGCGCACATGGCCGATCAAGTCCACCGCCGCTTGAGGCGAAGGCAGCGCGACCCAGGCGGTCGCCGTGCTGTGGGTCGCCGGGAACAATTTCAATACCGCAGCGGTGATGATACCCAGCGTGCCCTCCGAGCCAATGAACAAATGCTTGAGATCGTAGCCGGTGTTGTCTTTGCGCAAGCCCCGCAAACCGTTCCAGACGCGACCGTCCGGCAGCACCACTTCCAGGCCTAGGGTCAGCTCACGCATGTTGCCGTAACGCAGCACAGCCGTGCCGCCGGCGTTGGTCGCCAGATTGCCGCCCACCGTGCAACTGCCCTCCGCCCCCAACGACAGCGGAAACAAACGTCCGGCCTGGCTGGCGGCGTCCTGTAGCTGCCGCAGGATCACCCCCGCCTCTACCGTAATGGTTTCATTGGCCAGGTCGATGTCGCGGATGCGCTTCATCCGGGTCAAGGACAACACCACTTGGTTGCCAGAGGCATCGGGGATCGAGCCGCCACATAGCCCGGTGTTGCCGCCCTGCGGTACCAAGGCAATCTGGGCGTCGTGGCAGATCCGAACAACCTCGGCCACTTCTTCGGTGGTGGCCGGGCGCACCACCAAGGCGGCCTGGCCTTGATAGGCGTTACGCCAGTCCGTCAGATAGCCTTGCATCAGCTGGGGGTCGCGCACCCATCCTGCCTGCCCGACCACCCGCTCGATGCGCTGGAACACTTCATCGTTCAACGAAGACATCCCTCTCTCCTCAACCGTTACAGAAGCCGCCCGAACCCTGGCTGGCCGGGCGTCCAGCTCGCTCACTGACAGCCCAAGGCCAAGGCTGCAACACGGGCGCGCGTTGCAGCAGCCAATGCGGTGGGCTAGCTGCGCATCAGTTCAATCGCAGCACTCTTGCGGTTGCGAATGACCGTCACCAGATGCCAGGAAATGGACGCGGCGGCCAGGATGAGGAAGCCCGCCGAGATGGGGTTGGTCAGGAAGCCGCCGAAGTTGCCATCGGACAGCATCAGGCCTCGGCGCAAGTTGGTTTCAGCCATCGGGCCGAGAATGAAACCGATGATGAACGGTGCGATCGGCAGACCGCTTTTGACGAACCCATACCCCAGCAAGCCAAACAGCAGCACCGCCCAGACATCGAAGATCCGGCTGTTCAGGCCAAAGGCGCCGACCACGCAAAGCACCAGGATAATTGGCAGCAAGATGTGCTTGGGCACCGCGAGCAACTTGATGAACATGCGCAGGCCGTAGAACTCCAGCACCAGCATCAGCACGGAAGCGAGGATCAGCGCGGCGAAGATCGTGTAGACCAGTGGCGCCTGGCTGATGAACAGCAGGGGGCCGGGCTGGATGCCGTGGATCATGAAGCCACCGAGCATGACCGCCGTGGTGGTATCGCCGGGAATGCCGAGCGTCAGCAGAGGAATCATCGCGCCGCCGATGCCAGCGTTGTTTGCCGTCTCGCTGGCGACCACGCCGTCGATCTTGCCTTTGCCGAACTCCTCCGGTGTCTTGGAGCGTTTCTTCGCCACGATGTAAGAGACGATATTCGACGTACCGGCACCGATGCCAGGCAAGATGCCGATGCCCAGGCCAATCAACGAAGAACGGGTGGCATTGGGCAACTGGCCGACAAATTCCTTCATCGAGAAACCAAAGCCTTTCACGCCTTTCATGCTGACGTGCTGGGGTTTGGCCCGGTGGCTCAGGCGTGCGCTCTCAGCGAACTTCAATACTTCGGCGACGGCGAACATACCGATCATCACCGTCAGCATGGCGAAGCCGCCGTTGAGGCTTGGCAGGTCAAAGGTAAAACGGCGGATCGCTTCGACCGGGGCGATACCCACGGTGGAGAAGGCAAAACCCAGGGCACCGGCAAACAAGCCTTTGACCAGCGAGCCGGTGGACAACGTAGCGATCAACGTCAGCGAGAAAATCGCGATGGAGAAGTATTCGTGCGGACCGAAGCTCAGGGCCAGTTCCGCCAGGATCGGGGCGATGAACATCAGCGCGGCGATACTGAAGATCGTGCCGAGGAACGAGAACACCACGCCAATCCCAAGGGCCTTGACGCCATGGCCTTGTTTCATCAGCGGCCAGCCATCGAACGTCGTCGCGATGGAGGCCGGCGTACCCGGTATGTTGAGCAATATCGCCGATATCAGCCCTCCCGAGGTCGCGCCGACGAACAGCGCCACCAGCAGTGCCAGGCCAGTACCAGGCCCCATCGAGTAAGTCAGCGGTAGAAACAGAGCGATCGCCATCGTGGCCGAAAGTCCAGGTATCGCACCAAAGATAATCCCTACCACTACGCCGAGGGTGATTATCAGGAAAGCGTAGGGTGTAAGTACGGCTGCGAAGCCTGTCTGCATGAGTTCAATCATGGCCGTCCCCTAGAAATCCAATAGGCCGACCGGCAGGAGCAAGTCGAAACCATGGCGAAAGATGTAAAAGATCAGGACCGCCGAGACGATTGCGATCAGCGCGTATTGCAAGTGCTTGACCTTCTGTTCCCCGGGAGTCAGCACGATGAACTGGGCATACAGATAAAGCACAGTCGTGATCACGAAACCCACCGGCTCCATCAGCGCCGTGTAAAGCAGCACCAATGCCAGGGTTTTGAACACGGTTGGGTAATCAATCGCCTCTGGCTTTTCTGCGGGTTCGGCGCGTTTATCCGGCAGCTTTCGCCACATCCACAATTGCAATGCGCCCAACAGGCACAACGAGACGGCGAGCACCCAAGGCACAAACGCGGCATCGATCGTTCCACGACGCGGCAGGTTCATGGTCAGGACCAGATACGCCACGCCGGCGCCGAGCATGGCCAGGCCGGCGATCAGCTCGTTTCTTTTGTAGGAATCCATACAGGCTCCTTTAGCGGGTAAGGACGGGGTTCGGACGCTTGCCTGCGCGGCACGCGCCCGAACCGTTACGCAAAATTATTTGGCTTTACGCATCTCGTCCTTGAACTGCATGAAGTTGTCGCGGGTTTTGTTCAACGTGGCGATGGCTTCTTCAGTGCCCTGGAAGCTGACCGGCTGCTTGAACGACTTCTTCAGCTCCTCGGCGTATTCCGGCTCTTCGGTGATTTTTTTCATGGTATCGGCCATTTTCTTGACGATGGCCGGGTCGGTGCCTTTCGGGAAAGCGACGACGTAAGGCTTGTCCAGGACCAGGTCGACGCCTTGCTCCTTGAAGGTCTTGACGTCGCCCAGCAGCGCGTTGCGTTCGGCGTTGGGCTGGCCCAGGGCGCTCATCTTGCCGCTGGAAATGTAGTCCTGGACCGAGCCGTAGCTGATGGCGCCCAGATCGATGCGCTTGCCCAGCAAGGCGACGATTTTTTCGGACACGGTGCCGCTGTCGACCATTTTCAGTTTCACCCCGGCGAGCTTCTCGAACATCAAGCCTTGCAGGTGCGAGAAGTTGCCCATCTCGGTGCCGTAGGTAATGGTGCCGGGCTTGGCCTTGGCCTTCTCGACCAATTGGTCGAGGGTGTCGATACCCGAGCTTTTCGCCGAGACGAACACCGCACCTTTGTCGACGCCGGCGATGCAGGAGATATCGAACGCATCGAAACGGTCTTCGGACAGCCCCGCGACCTCGTTGACGATCAATTGGCCGGTGTGAGTAAACAGAATGGTATTGCCGTCCGGCGCCGCGCTCTTGACCGCATCGGCGGCAATCGTCCCGCCCCCGCCGGCCATGTTGGTGACGACCATGGTCTTGCCGGTGACCTTGGTGAAGTACTTGGCCATCATCCGTGCGTTGAAATCGGTGTCACCGCCGGCGTTGGCGATCACCACCACTTGCACCGGACGGCTTGGCCAGTTGCTGGCGTCGGCGGCCATTGCGGTGCCGGCGGTGAGGCTCAGAAACGAGGCGATCAAAGAGGCGCAGAGTGTTTTCTTCATTATTGTTCTCCGGGTGCTGCCATTCATTGGGGGATTGAAGCTGAACGAGAAACGGACACGCCCGGTGGTAACGCCTGATGGGACAGGCGAAAGTGCTTGGGTGTGGAAAGCGAGGCGTTCGGTAGAAGCTGTGAGCCCGCTCGGGACTCCTCGGATAAGAAAGAAGGTACTCGGCGCACGGCGTTAAAGCGTGGGACCGGAGGACTGCATACTCTCTGGGTGGCAAATGCAGGAGACATGGCTGCACCTTTAGTTTTTATTATTTTATGTCATACGTTGTCGTATGACTGGATATCATCACCTCTACCCCATGTTGTCAACGCAGTTGTTCGGCGACTCACCGTGAATACGACGAACAGGGTTGAGTAAAAAGCTCGAATTCGTATTTCCTTGCTGATCCAAACGGCGAACCCGTTGAGTTGAGGCCATAAAAAAACCCCCTGGATTCAGGGGGTTAGTTCGATCAGTGGGCCAGGTTCCAACCGTCAGGTTGAGCGTCTGTGCCCGCGCGCGACGCCGTTATTCAACCGTTACCGATTTTGCCAGGTTACGCGGCTGGTCCACGTCGGTGCCCTTGAGCACAGCCACGTAGTAGGACAACAACTGCAGCGGGATCGTGTAAAGAATCGGCGACAGGATGTCGTGGATATGTGGCATGTGCACCACATGGGTTCCCTCGCCATTGGTCATGCCCGCCTTCTCGTCCGCGAAAACCACCAATTGGCCGCCACGGGCGCGCACTTCCTGCAGGTTGGACTTGAGCTTTTCCAACAGCTCGTTGTTCGGCGCCACGGTGACGACCGGCATGTCGTTATCCACAAGCGCGAGCGGGCCGTGCTTGAGTTCACCGGCCGGGTAGGCCTCGGCGTGAATGTAGGAGATTTCCTTGAGCTTCAACGCCCCTTCCATCGCCACTGGGAATTGCGCGCCACGGCCCAGGAACAGGGTGTGATTCTTCTCGGCGAACAGCTCGGCGATCTTCTCCACGGTGCTGTCCATCGCCAAGGCTTCGCCCAGGCGAGCCGGCAAGCGGCGCAGTTCTTCTACCAGCTTGGCCTCGACGCCCTCCGCCAGCGTGCCGCGTACCTGGCCCAGGGAAAGGGTCAGCAACAGCAGGCCCACCAATTGCGTGGTGAACGCCTTGGTCGACGCCACGCCAATCTCACGACCGGCCTGGGTCAGCAGCGTCAGGTCGGACTCACGCACCAGCGAGCTGATGCCGACATTGCAGATTGCGAGGCTGGCGAGGAAACCCAATTCCTTGGCGTTGCGCAGGGCAGCCAGGGTGTCGGCGGTTTCGCCGGACTGGGAAATGGTCACGAACAGGGTATCGGGCTGCACCACCACCTTGCGGTAGCGGAACTCACTGGCGACTTCGACCTGGCACGGGATACCCGCCAGTTCTTCGAGCCAGTAACGCGCGACCATGCCGGCGTGATAGCTGGTGCCGCAGGCAACGATCTGCACGTTGCGGACCTTGGCGAACAGCTCGGCAGCCTGCGGGCCGAAGGCCTGGACCAGCACTTGATCCTGGCTCAGGCGACCTTCGAGGGTGCGCTGCACAACGGCCGGCTGCTCATGGATTTCCTTGAGCATGTAATGGCGGAACTCGCCCTTGTCGGCGGCTTCGGCGCCGTCGCGGTACTGGACGGTTTCACGCTCGACGTTTTTGCCATTCAGGTCCCAGATCTGCACGCTGTCGCGGCGAATCTCGGCGATATCGCCTTCTTCCAAGTACATGAAGCGGTCAGTGACCTGGCGCAGCGCCAGTTGGTCGGAGGCCAGGAAGTTTTCGCCAAGGCCCAGGCCGATGACCAGCGGGCTGCCGCTGCGGGCCGCGACCAGGCGATCCGGTTGTTTTGCGCTGATCACCGCCAGGCCATAAGCACCATGGAGTTCCTTGACCGTGGCCTTGAGCGCCACGGCCAGGTCCGCCAGATCCTTGAGCTTGTGGGTGAGCAAATGGGCGATGACTTCGGTGTCGGTGTCCGAGGTGAACACATAGCCGAGCGCCTTGAGCTGTTCGCGCAAGGCTTCATAATTCTCGATGATGCCGTTGTGCACCACCGCTAGGTCGCCGGAAAAATGCGGATGGGCGTTACGCTCGCACGGCGCGCCATGGGTGGCCCAGCGGGTGTGGGCGATGCCCAGGCGACCGATCAACGGCTCGGCATCCAACGCTCGTTCCAGCTCACTCACCTTGCCCGGACGACGCACACGCTCGAGCGTCTCATCATTGGTGAACACCGCCACGCCGGCACTGTCGTAGCCGCGATATTCGAGACGCTTGAGGCCTTCAAGCAGGATGGCCGTGATGTTGCGTTCAGCAACGGCGCCGACAATTCCACACATGCTATTTCTCCTGGCTGACAGACGCGCAGATGACATTGATGCCGCGGGCCTGGATCTGATCGCGTGCCTCCACGGGCAGGCGATCATCGGTAATTAAGGTATGGACGCTGCTCCACGGCAGTTCCAGATTGGGGATCTTGCGGCCGATCTTGTCGGCCTCCACCATCACGATCACTTCGCGCGCGACCTCAGCCATTACACGGCTCAGGCCCAGCAGTTCGTTGAAGGTGGTTGTGCCGCGCGCCAGATCGATGCCGTCGGCACCGATGAACAACTGGTCGAAGTCATAGGAGCGCAGCACTTGCTCAGCGACTTGGCCTTGGAACGATTCCGAATGCGGATCCCAGGTGCCACCTGTCATCAGCAGCACCGGCTCGTGCTCCAGTTCGCTCAAGGCATTGGCGACATGCAGGGAATTGGTCATCACCACCAGCCCCGGCTGATTGCCAAGCTGAGGGATCATGGCGGCAGTGGTGCTGCCACTGTCGATGATGATGCGCGCATGCTCGCGGATCCGCTTGACCGCGGCCCGGGCGATGGCTTGTTTGTATTTGGACACGGTCTGGGCGCTATCGGCCACCAACTCCTGGGGCATCGGCACCGCGCCACCGTAGCGACGCAGCAGCAGGCCGTTGGTTTCCAGGGCGGCCAGATCCTTGCGAATCGTAACTTCGGAGGTTTCGAAGCGCTTGGCCAGTTCATCCACGCTGACTTCGCCCTGCTCCTGAAGCAAGGCGAGGATGTTGTGGCGACGCTGTGGTGTGTTGCGCTTTGACATGGCGGCTTAAGTTTCGATTCGAAAGATAACGTAAGCAATCAAAACCTATTGAAGCGGTATCGTCAAGGCACCCGGAGAAAAATTCAGAAACTCCCTAAATCACTGTGGGAGCGAGCTTGCTCGCGAAGGGGCCAGGTCAAGCAAAGCTGCTTTACCTGATACACCGCTATCGCGAGCAAGCCCGCTCCCACAGGGATTGTGGATAACTTTTAAGACTTCTTGATCTTTTCCGGCCGCTTCCAGCCGTCGATGTTGCGCTGACGGGCGCGTCCGACTGCCAATTGGCCTTTATCCACATTTTGGGTCAAGGTCGAACCGGCTGCCGTGGTTGCACCGCTGGAGATATCCACAGGCGCCACCAGGGAGTTGTTGGAACCAATGAACACATCTTCACCCAAAACGGTTTTCCACTTGTTGGCGCCGTCGTAATTGCAAGTGATGGTCCCCGCGCCAATGTTGGTGCGGGCGCCGACTTCCGCGTCACCCAGGTAGGTCAGGTGGCCGGCCTTGGCGCCTTCGCCCAGGTGCGCATTCTTCAGCTCGACGAAGTTACCCACATGCGCCCGGGCTTCCAACACGGTACCGGGACGCAGGCGGGCAAACGGACCAGCATCGCTGCCCTCTCCCATGACCGCGCCGTCAAGGTGGCTGTTGGCCTTGACCACCACGCCTTTGCGCAGGGTGCTGTCCTTGATGACGCAGTTCGGGCCGATGACCACGTCGTCTTCGATGACGACCTTGCCTTCGAGAATGACATTGATGTCGATGACCACGTCGCGTCCCGCGCTGACTTCACCACGTACGTCAAAACGGGACGGATCACGCAGGGTCACGCCTTGGGTCATCAGGCGACGGGCAGCACGCAATTGATAGTGGCGCTCCAGCTCGGCCAGTTGCCGGCGGTCATTGGCGCCTTGTACTTCCATGGCATCGAGCGGCTGCTCGGTGGCGACCACCAGTCCATCGGCAACGGCCATGGCGATCACGTCGGTCAGGTAGTACTCGCCTTGGGCATTGTTGTTCGACAAGCGACTCATCCAGTCACCCAGCCGCTCAGCCGGCACGGCGAGAATCCCGGTGTTGCCTTCGGTGATGGCGCGCTGGGCTTCGTTGGCGTCCTTCTGCTCGACGATCGCCGTGACCTGGCCTTCTGCGTTGCGCACGATGCGGCCGTAGCCGGTCGGATCATCCAGCTCGACTGTCAACAGACCTAGCTGCCGTGGCGCGACATGCTTGAGCAAGCGCTGCAACGTTTCGACCTCGATCAGCGGCACGTCACCGTAGAGAATCAATACCGTGTCAGCCGTTATGAACGGTACAGCCTGGGCCACCGCATGGCCGGTGCCTAGTTGCTTGTCTTGCAGCACAAAATTCAGGTCATCCGCCGCCAGGCGCTCACGCACCGCATCGGCACCATGGCCGATCACCACATGGATGCGCTGTGGATCAAGTTGCCGCGCGCTGTGGATAACATGACCGAGCATGGAATTGCCTGCGACCGGATGCAACACCTTGGGCAGCGCCGAACGCATGCGGGTGCCCTGACCGGCCGCGAGAATAACGATTTCGAGAGACATGACTGGCTACCAATCCTGGGTGGTCAGCGGCTGCGACCAGATGATGAGTATCGGAAAAAGAAAAAGGGTAGCCGAGGCTACCCTTTTTAATCAATCGCACAGAAAGCAGACGGCTTAGCCGCCGAACTTCTTGCGGATCTGCTGGACGGTACGCAGCTGGGCTGCGGCCTCGGCCAGACGTGCGGCAGCAGAACCGTAATCGAAGTCCGCGCCTTTTTCATGCAGAGCCTTCTCGGCGGCCTTGACGGCCTCCTGAGCAGAGGCTTCGTCCAGGTCGGCAGCACGCTGCACGGTGTCGGCAAGAACCTTGACCATGTTCGGCTGAACCTCGAGGAAACCACCGGAGATGTAGAACACCTCCCTGTCCCCGCCCTGCTTGGTCAGAGTAATCGGACCTGGCTTCAAGCTGGTGATCAGCGGTGCGTGACCCAGGGCGATACCAAGATCACCCAGCTCACCGTGCGCAACCACAAACTCGACCAGACCGGAGAAGATTTCCCCTTCCGCACTGACGATATCGCAATGGACTGTCATAGCCATCTGATTGCCTCAACCTAAATTAGCGCCCGTTGCCGGGCGCCGGGATTACAGTTTCTTGGCTTTCTCGATCGCTTCTTCGATGCCGCCGACCATGTAGAACGCTTGTTCTGGCAGGTGGTCGTAGTCACCGTTGAGGATGCCTTTGAAGCCAGCAATGGTGTCTTTCAGGGAAACGTATTTACCCGAGGCACCGGTGAAGACTTCAGCCACGAAGAACGGCTGCGACAAGAAGCGCTGGATCTTACGAGCACGGTTTACCAACTGCTTGTCGGCTTCCGACAGCTCGTCCATACCCAGGATCGCGATGATGTCCTTCAGCTCTTTGTAGCGCTGCAGCACGTACTGGACGCCGCGAGCGGTGTCGTAGTGCTCCTGGCCGATCACGTTCGGGTCCAGCTGGCGCGAAGTCGAGTCCAGTGGGTCTACCGCTGGGTAGATACCCAGGGAAGCGATGTCACGGGACAGAACGACGGTGGCGTCCAAGTGGGCGAAGGTGGTCGCTGGCGACGGGTCGGTCAAGTCGTCCGCTGGTACGTATACCGCTTGGATCGAAGTGATCGAGCCTTGCTTGGTCGAAGTGATGCGCTCTTGCAGCACGCCCATCTCTTCAGCCAGGGTCGGCTGGTAACCTACTGCCGAAGGCATACGGCCCAGCAGTGCGGATACTTCGGTACCGGCCAGGGTGTAACGGTAGATGTTGTCGACGAACAGCAGAACGTCGTTACCTTCGTCACGGAACTTCTCGGCCATGGTCAGGCCGGTCAGGGCTACGCGCAGACGGTTTCCCGGCGGCTCGTTCATCTGGCCGTAGACCAGTGCCACTTTGTCCAGAACGTTGGAATCCTTCATCTCGTGGTAGAAGTCGTTACCCTCACGAGTACGCTCACCCACACCGGCGAACACGGAATAACCGCTGTGCTCGATGGCGATGTTACGGATCAGTTCCATCATGTTTACGGTCTTGCCAACACCGGCGCCACCGAACAGACCGACTTTACCGCCCTTGGCGAACGGGCAAACCAGGTCGATAACCTTGATGCCAGTTTCCAGCAGCTCGTTGCCACCGGCCTGTTCAGCGAAGGTTGGCGCAGGACGGTGAATGCCCCAGCGCTCTTCGGTGTCGATCGGGCCAGCTTCGTCGATCGGGTTGCCCAGTACGTCCATGATCCGGCCCAGGGTCGCTTTACCGACCGGTACGGAGATGGCTGCGCCAGTGTTGTTGACGTCCAGACCGCGCTTCAAGCCTTCGGTGGAGCCCATCGCAATGGTACGAACCACGCCGTCGCCCAGCTGCTGCTGAACTTCCAGGGTGGTTTCGGCGCCTTGAACCTTCAAGGCGTCGTAGATGCTCGGTACGCTGTCGCGTGGGAATTCCACGTCGATAACGGCGCCGATGATTTGAACGATACGTCCGCTACTCATAGCTGGATCCTCTGAATATTTGAACCGTTAAACCGCGGCAGCGCCGCCGACGATTTCCGAGATCTCTTGGGTGATCGCAGCCTGACGCGCCTTGTTGTAGATCAGCTGCAAATCGCTGATCAAATCACCGGCGTTGTCGGTAGCGTTCTTCATCGCGATCATCCGCGCCGCTTGTTCAGCTGCGTTGTTCTCGACCACCGCCTGGTAGACCTGCGACTCCACGTAGCGGACCATCAAGCCGTCGAGCAGCTCCTTGGCATCCGGTTCGTAGAGATAGTCCCAGTGGTGCTTGAGTTCCTGTTCCGGGGTCGCCACCAGTGGAATCAACTGCTCCACGGTCGGCTGTTGCGTCATGGTGTTGATGAACTTGTTGGATACCACGGACAGGCGGTCGATCCGGCCTTCCAGGTAAGCATCCAGCATCACCTTGACGCTGCCGATCAGATCATTGATCGACGGCTCTTCACCCAGGTGGCTGATAGCAGCGACGACGTTACCGCCGAAGTTGCGGAAGAAAGCCGCACCCTTGCTACCGACCACGCACAGATCGATCTCGACGCCTTGTTCGCGGTTTACCGCCATGTCCTTGACCAGGGCCTTGAACAGGTTGGTGTTCAAGCCACCGCACAGACCACGGTCACTGCTCACCACAACGTAACCGACGCGCTTGACGGCGCGGTCGATCATGAAAGGGTGGCGGTATTCCGGGTTGGCGTTGGCCAGATGACCAATCACCTGGCGGATGCGCTCCGCATAAGGACGGCTAGCAGCCATGCGCATTTGTGCCTTGCGCATTTTGCTGACCGCCACTTTTTCCATGGCGCTGGTAATCTTTTGCGTGCTTTTGATGCTCGCAATCTTACTGCGAATCTCTTTTGCGCCTGCCATGTAACACCTATCAGGTTAGCAAGCGGGAGCCTTGCGGCTCCCGCTGCGGCTTACCAGGTTTGGGTGGCCTTGAACTTCTCGATACCGGCTTTGAGGCCAGCGTCGATTTCGTCATTGAAGTCACCTTTAACGTTGATCTTCGCCATCAAATCGGCGTGATCGCGGTTGAAGAAAGCAATCAGCGCTTGTTCGAAGCTGCCGATCTTGGCGATTTCAATGTCAGTCAGGAACCCACGCTCAGCGGCATACAGCGACAGCGCCATGTCAGCGATCGACATCGGTGCGTATTGCTTCTGCTTCATCAGCTCGGTAACGCGCTGACCATGCTCAAGTTGCTTACGGGTCGCTTCGTCCAGGTCAGAAGCGAACTGGGCGAATGCCGCCAGTTCACGGTACTGGGCCAGGGCGGTACGGATACCACCGGACAGCTTCTTGATGATCTTGGTCTGAGCGGCACCACCCACACGGGATACCGAAACACCGGCGTTAACT
Organism: Pseudomonas sp. HB05; assembly: GCF_016756915.1. Classification (NCBI taxonomy): domain Bacteria; kingdom Pseudomonadati; phylum Pseudomonadota; class Gammaproteobacteria; order Pseudomonadales; family Pseudomonadaceae; genus Pseudomonas; species Pseudomonas sp. HB05. Next base: position 121,488 of record NZ_JAESPG010000001.1, on the reverse strand, counting down.
GCAGGGCGGATGCCCGAGTTGAACATGGCCGATTCCAGGAAGATCTGACCGTCGGTGATGGAAATCACGTTGGTCGGAACGAACGCGGAAACGTCGCCAGCCTGGGTTTCGATGATCGGCAGGGCGGTCAGGGAACCGGTCTTGCCAGTCACGGCGCCGTTGGTGAACTTCTCTACGTACTCTTCCGAAACGCGGGATGCGCGCTCCAGCAGACGGGAGTGGAGATAGAACACGTCGCCTGGGTAGGCTTCACGGCCTGGTGGACGGCGCAGCAGCAGGGAAATCTGGCGGTAGGCCACTGCTTGCTTGGACAGATCGTCATAAACGATCAGCGCGTCTTCACCGCGGTCGCGGAAGTATTCGCCCATGGTGCAACCGGAGTACGGTGCCAGGAACTGCAGGGCAGCCGATTCGGAGGCGCTGGCGGCAACGATGATGGTGTTGGCCAGTGCACCGTTTTCTTCCAGCTTGCGAACCACGTTGGCGATGGTCGATTGCTTCTGACCGATTGCCACGTAGACGCAGAAGATACCGCTGTTCTTCTGGTTGATGATCGCGTCGATCGCCAGAGCGGTCTTACCGATCTGACGGTCACCGATGATCAGCTCACGCTGGCCACGGCCGACAGGGATCATGGCATCGACAGCCTTGTAGCCAGTCTGTACAGGCTGGTCTACCGACTTACGCCAGATCACGCCAGGAGCAACTTTCTCGACCGCATCGGTCTCGGTGTTGTTCAGCGGACCTTTGCCGTCAACTGGGTTACCCAGTGCGTCGACCACGCGACCCAGCAGTTCCTTACCGACTGGAACTTCGAGGATGCGGCCGGTGCACTTGGCGCTCATGCCTTCAGCCAGAGTCGTGTACGCGCCCAATACCACGGCACCTACAGAGTCTTGCTCCAGGTTGAGGGCCATACCGTAGACGCCGCCCGGAAACTCGATCATCTCGCCGTACATGACGTCGGCCAGACCGTGAATCCGCACGATGCCGTCAGATACGCTGACGACAGTGCCTTCGTTACGGGCTTGGGAGGTCACATCGAGCTTTTCGATGCGGCCCTTGATAATTTCACTTATTTCGGAAGGATTGAGTTGCTGCATTGCTCTGCTGCCCCTTCAAACTCAAGATTTCAATGCTTCGGCAAGTTTCGCGATTTTGCCGCGAATCGAGCCATCGATAACCAGGTCGCCGGCGCGGATTACAACGCCCCCTATGAGGGACTTGTCTTCCTCGACTTGCAGGCGCACTTCCCGGTTGAGTCGTGCACTGAGAACCTTGGCGAGTTTGTCTTGCTGTTCTTGGTTCAATGCAAAAGCACTGGTCACTTCCACGTCTACCGACTTCTCTTGCTCGGCCTTGTACAGGTCGAACAGAGCGGCAATCTCCGGCAGAAGCGGGAGACGGTCGTTTTCGGCAACGACGTGAATGAAATTCTGTGCCTTGGCATCGAACTTGTCGCCGCACACGTCAATGAACGTGGCGGCCTTTTCTGCGCTCGTCAGTCGCGGGGCCTTGAGCACGCGCTGCATGGTGTCGTCTTGCGACACCGCTGCTGCCAGGCCGAGCATGGCTGACCAATTGGCCAGTTGCTGGTGGGCCTGAGCGTGCTCGAAGGCCGCCTTAGCGTAAGGTCGGGCCAACGTGGTCAGTTCTGCCATGATCGCCCTCGCTTAGATTTCAGCAGCCAGTTGGTTTACCAGCTCTGCGTGCGCGTTTTGATCGATTGTGGCACCCAGGATCTTCGAAGCACCGCCAACGGCCAGGCTACCCACTTGGGCACGCAGCGCGTCTTTGACACTGTTGAGTTCCTGTTCGATCTCGGCTTGAGCCTGAGCCTTCACACGGTCAGCTTCGACGCGAGCCTGTTCACGGGCTTCGTCGACAATCTGGGTACCGCGTTTCTTGGCTTGCTCGATGATTTCAGCTGCCTGAGCTTTCGCTTCGCGCAGTTGCTGACCCACTTTCTCATGGGCCAACTCCAGGTCGCGAGCTGCACGGCTGGCAGCGTCCAGACCATCAGCGATCTTCTTTTGACGTTCGTGCAATGCCGCAATGACCGGAGGCCATACGAACTTCATGCAGAACAGTACAAAAATCAGGAACGCAACGGACTGGCCAATCAGGGTCGCATTAATGTTCACGCCAACACCTCGCAGTTACGTTGTCCATCACACCAATCTACTCGAGACATCCGAGTAATTAGCCAGCGATTTGACCAACGAACGGGTTCGCAAAGGTGAAGAACAGAGCGATACCAACACCGATCATGGTTACGGCGTCGAGCAGACCGGCAACGATGAACATCTTGACTTGCAGCATTGGGACCATTTCTGGCTGACGCGCTGCGCCTTCCAGGAACTTGCCGCCCAGCAGGCCGAAACCAATTGCGGTACCCAGTGCGCCCAGGCCGATCAACAGTGCAACAGCGATAGCGGTTAGACCAACTACAGTTTCCATCTTTCCTCCCGACTTTTACGTCGTATGGTTTAGGTTTTTTAGATTTTAAAGCGGTAAAACAAATCGTTTCCCAGCCCGTACCGGGCTCCTTCCCGTGTGACCGGGAAGGACATCAGACTAGTCGAGACTGGCCTTAATGGTTTTCTTCGTGCGCCATCGACAGGTAGACGATGGTCAGCATCATGAAGATGAACGCCTGCAAGGTGATGATCAGGATGTGGAACACAGCCCACGCCCATTGCAGCACCACACCCAGGCCGCTGAGCCAGAGCAGGCCGCTGCCGAACATCACAGCGATCAGGATGAACACCAGCTCGCCGGCATACATGTTGCCGAACAGACGCAGTGCCAGAGAGATTGGCTTGGCGATCAGGGTCACGAATTCCAACAGGAAGTTCACCGGGATCAGCAGGGCCTGAACCAGGATGTTCTTGCTGCCGAACGGGTGCAGGGTCAGTTCGCCGATGAAACCGCCGATGCCCTTGACCTTGATGCTATAGAAAATGATCAGTGCGAAAACCGAGAACGCCATGCCCAGGGTCGCGTTCGGGTCGGTGGTCGACACGGCGCGGAAAGGGATATGGTGGTCGCCGGAGATCAGGATGGCCAGCTGAGGAATCCAGTCGACCGGTACCAGGTCGACGGCGTTCATCAGGAACACCCAGACGAAGATGGTCAGTGCCAACGGTGCAATCACCGGGCTGCGGCCGTGGAAGCTGTCTTTCACGCTGCCATCGACGAATTCGACCAGGACTTCAACGAAGTTCTGCAGTGCACCTGGCTGACCGGAGGTCGCTTTCTTCGCCGCCATGCGGAAAAGGAAAACGAAGATCAGGCCCAGTGCGACCGACCAGCCGAGGGTATCGACGTGGAAAGCCCAGAAGCCCATTTCCTTGGCTTCTGCTGCGGAGTGGGCAAAACCCCAGCTGCCGTTAGGTAGCTGCCCGAAGGTCAGGTTCTGCAAGTGGTGCTGGATATAGCCCGAAGCGGTTGTTTCTGCCATGGTTGCCTCAAACGCCCTAAGGTCTCGAAAGTCTTGTTCTCATTAGCAGGGGAGCGAACCAGCTGACCATCTGGGTCAGCAGGAACACGCCGAATACCGCCAGCGGCGCCAGTGGCTTCACACCTGCGAACGTCAGTGCAAACAGCACTGCCGTCAAAATCAATTTCCCCGCCTCGCCAGCATAAAAAGACCGGACGATGGCTTGGGCTGCTCGGGCGCCGGAAAACCGAAAGGCCCTGTGAGCAAAGTAAATATTGGGAAGCAAGGCTATCAGGCCTCCGCAAAGACCCGAGTATCCGGCGACGACTCCTTTCCATTGCCAGAGCGCCAACGTGGCGATCAGTACAACGACAAACTGGGCCATCAAAACCGGGAAAACTGCCAGACGATGGAACGGCAAGCGGTTTGGCGTGCGTGTTTCCATCGCTTTTGCTCTCCAATGGTCGGCTGCCTGAATTCACTAACTTGGCATAATTTGTGCCGACAAAATGCGCGCAGAGTATAGGGGCGGTTCTGCCCCTATTCAACCTTCAGGTAGTGATTTCCGACTGCGCGCTACAAGGGCAATTGTTTCAGCGAATGTGTGCAAGGACACCTTGCAGCTCGTCGAGAGAGTTATAGCCGATCACCAACTGCCCCTTGCCCTTCTTTCCGTGGCGAATCTGCACCGCAGAGCCTAGGCGCTCGGCCAGGCGCTGTTCCAGGCGAGCGATATCCGGGTCAGGTTTTGGCGCCTCGACAGGGGTCGGTTTACCACTCAACCACTGACGGACCAGTGCCTCGGTTTGGCGCACGGTCAGACCGCGTGCGACAACATGTCGCGCCCCTTCAACTTGTTGATTTTCCGGCAAACCGAGCAATGCCCGGGCATGACCCATCTCCAGGTCGCCGTGGGACAGCATGGTCTTGATGACTTCAGGCAAGGCAATCAACCGCAACAGGTTGGCCACCGTCACCCGGGACTTGCCCACCGCTTCGGCCACTTGCTGCTGGGTCAGTTGGAATTCCTGCTGCAAGCGCTGCAGGGCCACGGCCTCTTCGACCGGGTTGAGGTCCTCGCGCTGGATGTTTTCGATCAGCGCCATGGCGATGGCCGCTTCGTCCGGCACATCGCGGACCATCGCCGGGATGGTTTCCTGGCCGGCCTGCTGGCTGGCGCGCCAGCGGCGTTCGCCGGCGATGATCTCGAAGCGGCCATTGGCGATCGGCCGGACCACGATCGGCTGCATCACGCCCTGGCTCTTGATCGACTGTGCCAGTTCTTCCAAAGCTTGCGGGTCCATGTCCCGACGTGGCTGGTACTTGCCACGCTGAATCAGGTCCAGCGGCAAATGTTGCAATTCGCGCTGATCCGTCTGCACGGCCTGCTCTTCCAGTGAACTGACGGTCGGACCGCTGAGCAGCGCATCCAGTCCACGTCCGAGACCTCGTTTCTTGACGGCCATGGGGTTTCCTTAAGTTGGCTGGGCTGCAGCGATGCGTGGTTGGCGGCGCTGACGGCGAACCATCTCGCCCGCCAGGGCCAGGTAGGCCAGCGCACCACGGGATTGTTTATCGTAGGCCAACGCCGGCATGCCGTAGCTCGGCGCTTCGGCCAGGCGAATGTTCCGCGGAATGACCGTGTCGTAGAGCTGCTCGCCGAAATGTTCCTTGAGCTGAGCCGATACGTCGTTCATCAGGCTGAGGCGCGGGTCATACATGGTCCGCAGCAACCCTTCGACTTTCAGCTCCGGGTTCAACAACTCGGCAATGCGCTTGATGTTATCCACAAGGTCGCTCAGCCCTTCGAGGGCAAAGTACTCGCACTGCATGGGGATAATCACCCCATCGGCGGCCACCAAGGCGTTGAGCGTCAGCATCGACAACGACGGCGGGCAGTCGATCAGGATGTAGTCGTAATTCTCGCGAACCGGCGCCAGCGCGCTGCGCAGGCGGCTTTCCTTCATCTGCATTTCCAGCAGCACCACTTCGGCCGCCGTCAGGTCGCGGTTGGCCGGCAGCAGTTGATAACCGCCATGCTCGGAGAAATGCATGGCCTGGCCCAGATCGCACTCGCCGATCAGGACATCGTATATGGAGTTTTCCAAGCCATGTTTATCCACACCGCTACCCATGGTGGCGTTGCCCTGTGGATCGAGATCGATCAACAGCACCCGACGCTTGGTCGCGACCAGGGATGCTGCGAGGTTGATACAGGTGGTGGTCTTGCCCACACCACCCTTCTGGTTCGCTATCGCGAATACCTTAGCCATTCTTGCTTGTGTTCCCAATCATGCCGTGCGGCGCAGTATCAGCAGATGGCGTTGGCCTTGGCAACCGGGTACGGTCAAGGCGTGTTCGCTATCGAGGTGGAAGTCTGCCGGCAATGCTACCAGCTCATCGGCCGGATGAACGCCCTTCATTGCCAGCCACCGCGTATTGGCATCGCCCAAGTGGCGAGTCCAATTGCTGAAGTTCTCCATGCTGCTGAACGCCCGGGAGATGATCCCGTTGAATGGCTCAGCCGGCTGGAACGCTTCGACGCGGCTGTGGATAACTTGCAGGTTATCCAGTTTGAGTTCGAGTTTGACCTGGGTCAGGAAGCGGGTCTTCTTGCCGTTGCTGTCCAGACAGGTCACTTTTGAGTCGGGAAACAGGATCGCCAACGGGATACCGGGCATGCCGCCGCCACTGCCGACGTCCAGCCAACGTCCGTTCTCGATGAAGGACATCACGCTGAGGCTGTCGAGCAAATGCCGCGAAACCATTTCATCCGGATCACGCACCGCGGTCAGGTTGTAGGCCTTGTTCCACTTGATCAACAGCGCCAGGTAACCCAGCAATTGAGCATGCTGGGCTTCGCTCAGGCTGACGCCGAGCTGACGGGCACCTGTGGATAACTCTTCAGCGTGTTGCGAGGTGACCATCGAACTCAAGCGCTTTGCTCCAACTGGCGGCCCGCGCCGCGTTTTTTCAAATGAATCATCAACAGCGAAATCGCTGCCGGGGTTACACCGGGGATGCGCGATGCCTGGCCCAGGGTTTCTGGACGCGTTGCGCCGAGCTTGCTCTGGATTTCTTTCGACAACCCGGAAATGCCGGTGTAATCGATATCCACAGGCAGCTTGGTGTCTTCGCTGGCACGCAGGCGGGCGATTTCATCCTGCTGGCGGTCGATGTAACCGGCGTATTTGGTCTTGATCTCGACCTGTTCGGCCACTTGCGGATCATCCGCTCCCTGGCCGGTCACTTCCACCAGCCCGACGTAATCGATTTCCGGCCGGCTCAACAGGTTGAGCAGGTTATATTCGTGGGTCAGCGGCGTGCCGAATTTCGCCGCAATGGCATCGCCCTGCTCGGTACCCGGACGAACCCAGGTGCTTTTCAGGCGTTGCTCTTCCAGTTCGATATTTTCGCGTTTCTTGCAGAACGCAGCCCAGCGCACGTCATCCACCAGACCCAACTCGCGACCTTTCTCGGTCAGGCGCAAGTCGGCGTTGTCTTCACGCAGGATCAGGCGGTATTCGGCACGGGACGTGAACATCCGATACGGTTCCTGGGTACCCAGGGTAATCAGATCATCCACCAACACACCGATGTACGCCTCATCGCGACGCGGACACCAGCTGTCTTTGCCCTGGGCACGCAGTGCCGCGTTGGCACCGGCCAACAGGCCTTGGGCGCCGGCTTCTTCGTAACCGGTGGTGCCGTTGATCTGCCCGGCGAAGAACAGGCCGCCAATGGCCTTGGTTTCCAGGCTGTACTTCAGATCTCGCGGATCGAAGTAGTCGTACTCGATCGCGTAACCCGGACGCATGATGTGCGCGTTCTCCATGCCACGGATCGACTGCACGATTTGCAGTTGCACATCGAACGGCAGGCTTGTGGATATCCCGTTCGGATATAGCTCATGGGTGGTCAAACCTTCCGGTTCGATAAACACCTGATGGCTTTCCTTGTCGGCAAAGCGATGGATCTTGTCTTCGATCGACGGGCAATAGCGCGGGCCGACACCTTCGATTTCACCGGCAGCGGAATACATCGGCGAACGATCGAGGTTCGCCGCGATGATTTCGTGGGTGCGTGCGTTGGTATGGGTGATCCAGCAACTGACTTGCCGTGGATGCTGTTCCTTGTTGCCCATGAACGACATCACCGGGATCGGAGTATCGCCAGGCTGCTCGGTCATCACCGAGAAATCCACGGACTTGCCGTCGATGCGAGGTGGCGTACCGGTTTTCAGGCGCCCGACACGCAATGGCAACTCACGCAGACGGTGAGCGAGAGCAATCGACGGCGGATCCCCGGCGCGCCCGCCGGAAAAATTCTGCAAACCGATGTGGATAAGTCCACCGAGGAAGGTCCCTGTGGTCAACACCACGGAATCGGCGAAGAAACGCAGGCCCATTTGCGTGACCACACCGCGCACCTGGTCCTGTTCGACGATCAGGTCATCGGCCGCCTGTTGAAATATCCACAGGTTCGGTTGGTTTTCCAGGATCTCGCGGACCGCGGCCTTGTACAGCACTCGGTCAGCCTGTGCGCGGGTAGCGCGCACGGCCGGACCTTTGCGGCTGTTCAACACACGAAACTGGATGCCGCCTTTATCCGTGGCCATGGCCATCGCACCGCCAAGGGCATCGATTTCCTTGACCAGATGGCTTTTGCCGATCCCACCAATGGCAGGGTTGCAGCTCATGGCACCGAGGGTTTCCACGTTATGCGTCAGCAACAGGGTTTTGGCCCCCATACGTGCTGATGCAAGTGCTGCCTCGGTACCGGCATGACCGCCGCCGATGACGATCACTTCAAAACGGGAAGGGAAATCCACCACGCACCTCGTGCCTGCTTTATTCAGGTAATTCGGAAATAGGTTTTGAGTCTGGTCCTGGGTGTTTTTTGAGCCAGGTCGGCAAGTATAGGGACTTCGCCCTTTCTAAAGAACCCTTTGCACAAAATTTAACCAGCTGTGGAGAACTCGCGGTTAAAAAAATAAAAAAGAAAGAAATTTATAAAATCTTTGTTTTTATGTTTATTCTTACTGAGCACCTTATCTGTGGATAACATTCCGAAGGCCTTTATTTTCAACGTGTACAGAGATTCAAAACCCTGTGGTCATGTGCCATTGAGGGGCTTGGATAACCGGTGTAAGCCTGTGGATTAATGAGGTGGTTATCCACAGAGGCAGTTATCTTCAGATTTGAAGGTGGTTTATCAACCGACCTCAATGGAAGTTATTCACAGAGCTTAATCCACAGAAACAGCCGACAAGGGGTCGCCGAAGCGCCCGCAGGCACGCCACCATTTGGGCAATCCGTTCAAAAAAGAGAGGAGGTAGCGGGTTTGTGTTGCGCTCGATAGGCCTGTGGCGAGGGAGCTTGCTCCCGCTGGGTCGCGAAGCGGCCCCAAAACCCGCCGAATGCGGAGTACCTGACACACCGCACCCGCCGGTTTACGACTGCTTCGCAGCCGAGCGGGAGCACAAGCTCCCTCGCCACGGGTTCGTCGTCAGTCCGGTGGGGTTATTTACCGATGCAGAAGCTGGAGAAGATCCGTCCCAGCAAATCATCAGAGCTGAAGGCGCCGGTAATTTCGCCGAGGAAATGCTGAGCTTGGCGAAGATCTTCGGCCAGCAGTTCTCCGGCCCCCGCCAAGGTCAACTGTGCACGACCGTGTTCCAGGGCCGCGCTGGCGTGGCGTAATGCCTCAAGGTGCCTGCGGCGGGCGCTGAAGCTGCTCTCCGAAGTCTGTTCATAACCCATGCAGGCCTTGAGATGCTCACGCAGCAATTCCAGCCCCTCGCCCGCCGACCTTGCGCTCAGGCTGATGGTCACGTGGCCGTCGTCGCTGACATCCAGGGCAATCGCTTCCCCGGTCAGGTCGGCCTTGTTGCGAATCAGAGTGACTTTCGCCGGATCCGGGCGGACCTCGAGGAATTCCGGCCACAAGGCAAAGGGATCGTCCGCTTCCGGCGCGGTGGCATCCACCACCAGCAACACTCGGTCGGCTTCGCTGATGGCCTTGAGAGCGCGCTCGACGCCGATTTTTTCCACCTGGTCCTCGGTGTCGCGCAAACCGGCGGTGTCCACAACGTGCAGCGGCATGCCGTCGATGTGGATATGTTCACGCAGGATGTCGCGAGTAGTGCCGGCGATTTCCGTGACGATCGCTGCCTCGCGCCCGGCCAGCGCGTTAAGCAGGCTGGATTTGCCGGCATTCGGCCTGCCGGCAATCACCACGGTCATCCCATCGCGCAACAATGCGCCCTGCCCTGCTTCGCGCAATACTGTGGATAACTCCTCGCGCACCTTATCGAGCATGCTCAATACGTGGCCATCGGCGAGGAAGTCGATTTCCTCTTCCGGGAAATCGATTGCTGCCTCGACGTAGATGCGCAGGCCGATCAGTTGCTCCGTGAGGTTATGCACACGCTGTGAAAACGCCCCTTGCAACGAGCGCAACGCATTACGTGCCGCTTGCGCAGAGCTCGCTTCAATCAAATCGGCAATCGCCTCAGCTTGGGCCAAATCGAGTTTGTCATTCAGAAACGCCCGTTCGCTGAACTCCCCCGGTCGCGCCAGGCGGCAACCCAGTTCAAGGCAACGCTTGAGCAGCATGTCCAGGACGACTGGGCCGCCGTGCCCCTGCAACTCCAACACATCCTCACCGGTAAATGAGTTGGGCCCTGGAAAATACAAGGCGAGCCCTTCATCAAGCACCTGCTGCTGCGCATCGAAGAACGGCCCGTAGTGAGCGAACCGCGGTTTGAGTACGCGGCCGCTGATAGCCTGGGCCGCGACACTGGCCAACGGCCCGGAAATACGGACGATGCCGACCCCCCCGCGACCTTGGGCGGTGGCAACAGCGGCGATGGTTTCACGCGGAGTGCTCATAAACCGGTATCCAGACAAAAGTGGCAGATAGCAAAACGCCCCACTAGGGGGCGTTTTGTGTGGTTATCCACAGAGCAAGTTACGCCTCGGCTTTTTTCGTCGCCGCTTCGATCTTACGCGTGATGTACCACTGCTGAGTGATGGACAACACGTTGTTCACAACCCAGTACAGCACAAGACCTGCCGGGAACCACAGGAAGAAGAAGGTGAAGATGATTGGCATCATTTTCATGACCTTCGCCTGCATCGGATCCGGAGGCGTTGGGTTCAGCTGCTGCTGGATGAACATGGTCGCGCCCATGATGATCGGCAGGATGAAGAACGGATCCTTGATCGACAGGTCGGTAATCCACAGCATGAACGGCGCCTGGCGCATCTCCACACTTTCCAGCAGAACCCAGTAAAGCGCGAGGAAAACCGGCATCTGTACAAGAATCGGCAAGCAACCACCCAGCGGGTTGATCTTCTCTTTCTTGTACAGCTCCATCATGGCCTGGGACATTTTCTGCCGGTCATCGCCATGTTGTTCTTTCAGAGCGGCCAGTTTCGGTGCCACTGCACGCATGCGCGCCATCGACTTGTAGCTGGCGGCCGACAACGGGAAGAAGATCCCCTTGATCAGCATGGTCAGGAAAATGATCGACCAACCCCAGTTACCCACGATGCTGTGGATATGTTGCAGCAGCCAGAAAATCGGCTGTGCAATGAACCACAGGAAGCCATAGTCAACGGTCAGTTCCAGGCCTGGGGACAGCTCTTTCAGCACGGCTTGGCTTTTTGGACCGGCATACAGAACGGCGCTCGTTTCGGCTTTTGCACCGGGGGCGGCAGTCAATGTCGGACCGGTGTAACCGATGATGAAGTTGCCTTTGCTGTCTTTACGTGTCTGGACGACGTTGCTGTCGCCTTTCTGCGGGATCCAGGCTGTTACAAAATAGTGCTGCAGCCAGGCAACCCAGCCACCTTGGACGGTTTCCTTCAGCTGAGCCTTGTCCATGTCCTTCATGGACACTTTTTTGTACGGTTCCGAACTTGTCCACAGGGCAGCGCCCAGGTAAGTCGCGGTGCCGGTGGCGGTGCTGGAAGAAGGATCGTCGCTGGCGTCACGCTTGAGTTGCGCGAACATCGCACCGGACCAAGGCTGGGCGCTCTGGTTGTCGATCAGGTAAGAGACGGTTACGTCGTACATGCCACGTTTCACTGTGAAACGCTTGATGTAGTTGACGCCATCCTTGCTGAACTTCAGGTCCACGACCAGTTGGTCCTGACCATCAGCCAGTTGATAAGTCTTCTTCTCGGCAGAGTAGATCGGGCGACCGGCCGGGTTCGAATCCGGACCGTTGGTACCGATCAGGCCACTTTGGGCCAGATAGGTGCGCTCGTTACCGTTGTCGAACAACTGGAACGGGATTTCCGGATGATCCTGGCGACGTGGGTACAGCGGCAGCTTCAGCTGGGCGACGTCACCACCTTGTGGATCGATTGCCAGCTCGAGCACGTCCGTCTTGATCTGGATGAGATCTTTGCTTACGGCCACTGGGGCTTCGGCAGGAGCGCTGGTATCGCTTGCCGCACGTGGGATGTCGTCATTGCTGGCAGCGTTGTTGCCAACTGGAGCATCCGGCAGGCTCGGTGCGGTATTGCTGGCTGCAACATTCTGAGTCGGCAGGGCAGCCTGGCCATAGTCCTGGTTCCATTTAAGGACCATGACGTAGGACACGATTGCCAGGGCGACGATCAGGATCGTGCGTTTGATATCCATGATTACTCGGCCATCGAAGAAGAACGGGAGGTAGGGATAGGCGGAACCGGGTCATAACCGCCGGGATTCCACGGATGACAGCGACCTAAACGACGAAAGGTCAGCCAGCCACCGCGCAGGAGGCCATGATTTTCTATGGCTTCGTACGCGTAGCAGGAACAACTGGGGTAGAAACGACAGTGACTGGCCATCAAAGGACTAATGGCGTAGCGATAAAACTGGATCGGAACGAGCGCCAGTTTACGCATCGTGACTGTCTACCCCTACAGTTTCGGTGTTGACTGCTGGTACCGGCTTGTTACGGGCCAGTCGCTTCCAGAGCTTGCCGAAATGCTGAATCAATTCGGGGTTTTCTACGTCACCCAAACCTTTGCGCGCGACGATAACGATGTCCCAACCGACCAGTGAATCCTGGTTCAGGCGAAACGATTCGCGCATCAGACGTTTGAGGCGATTGCGCTGAACGGAGAGCTTTACGCTCTTTTTCCCGATAACCAGCCCGAGTCGGGGGTGATCGAGATCGTTGCTGCGCGCAAGGAGCAGGAGATTTTTCCCCGGAACCTTGCCGGTAGGGGAGTCAAAGACTGCCTTGAAATGCCGGGGTGTAAGCAGACGCTTTTCCCGACTGAAGTCCTGACTCACCTCCAGTGCCGGATTATCAAACTGCCAGACGCGCACGACCTTTGGCGCGACGACGCGACAGGACGGCACGACCGTTCTTGGTAGCCATGCGAGCACGGAAACCGTGGGTACGAGCGCGTTTGATAGTGCTTGGTTGGAAAGTACGTTTCATGTCGTGTTACCTGGTTCGTCCACAACGGGCCGGAATGGCCCCCGTTTTAAGAGACCGGGGATTCTAGAGAAAGCAAGCCTCTAGGTCAATTTCCAACCAGCGTTTCCTTTAAATAGATGTCCAGGTGCTTTCGGCTGATTCGTCAGACAGCGCTAGATATAAAAATAAAGAAGGAATTATTTAAAGCTTTTCTGTAAAGCTTATAAAAGCAAGGCTGCCACCTATCTGTGGATAACAGCGTTGAGGCCTTGTAATCCGCCATGTACAGAGAATGACAACTACGCGGGAAAGCAGTGTCCAGCCTGTGCTGCACTGTCGGATAAGCTGTGGGTGGAATGGCCAGTTATCCACAGAGGGTTTATCCACCGAGTTGCCCCCTCACTTGTGCAACGACCTCAGGCATGGTTATCCACAAGGCTTATCCACTGACCGCCCGTCGTCTTTCGTTCACTTAACGCATTGATAAATCATGGGCGACCGACAAGCTGCATGTGGATAAGTGAGCGACTGATCGCTACAATGGCCGCTTGTTTTTGCCTCACCGGCTTTCAACTTAGGGGATGTCCGTGTCAGTGGAACTTTGGCAGCAGTGCGTGGAGCTTTTGCGCGATGAGCTGCCTGCCCAACAATTCAACACTTGGATCCGTCCGCTACAGGTCGAAGCCGAAGGCGACGAATTGCGCGTCTATGCGCCAAACCGTTTCGTCCTAGACTGGGTCAATGAAAAGTACCTGGGCCGAGTCATGGAACTGCTCGACGAGCATGGCAATGGCATGGCGCCTGCGTTGTCCTTATTAATAGGCAGCAAGCGCAGCTCGGCACCTCGCGCCGCGCCCAACGCGCCGCTGGCTGCTGCCGCAGCTTCCCAGGCCCAGCAGGCAGCCCCGGCACAGGTCAACAACCATACCGCCACGGCGCCCACGCCCGCCCCGAGCAAACGCAACGCGCAAAAGGTTGCCGAAGTCAGCGAAGAGCCCTCCCGGGACAGCTTCGACCCAATGGCCGGCGCCAGCTCCCAGCAGGCACCGGTGCGGGCCGAACAGCGCACTGTCCAGGTCGAAGGCGCTCTCAAGCACACCAGCTACCTGAACCGGACATTTACCTTCGAGAATTTCGTCGAAGGTAAATCCAACCAGTTGGCTCGCGCGGCGGCCTGGCAGGTGGCGGACAACCCCAAGCACGGCTACAACCCGCTGTTCCTGTATGGCGGCGTCGGCCTGGGTAAGACCCACTTGATGCATGCGGTGGGCAACCATCTATTAAAGAAGAACCCGAATGCCAAGGTTGTGTACCTGCATTCCGAGCGTTTCGTGGCCGATATGGTCAAGGCGTTGCAACTGAACGCGATCAACGAGTTCAAGCGTTTCTACCGTTCGGTGGACGCCTTGTTGATCGATGACATTCAATTCTTCGCTCGCAAGGAACGTTCCCAAGAAGAGTTTTTCCACACCTTCAACGCCTTGCTTGAGGGCGGGCAGCAGGTCATTCTTACCAGTGACCGCTACCCGAAAGAGATCGAAGGCCTCGAGGAACGCCTCAAGTCACGCTTCGGTTGGGGCCTGACGGTTGCCGTCGAGCCGCCGGAGCTGGAAACCCGTGTCGCGATCCTGATGAAGAAGGCCGACCAGGCCAAGGTCGAACTGCCTCATGACGCCGCTTTCTTTATTGCACAGCGTATTCGCTCGAACGTGCGTGAGCTTGAAGGTGCCCTCAAGCGGGTGATCGCTCACTCGCACTTCATGGGGCGCGATATCACTATCGAGCTTATCCGTGAGTCCTTGAAGGACTTGTTGGCGCTGCAGGACAAGCTGGTATCTGTGGATAACATTCAGCGTACTGTTGCTGAATACTACAAGATCAAGATTTCCGACCTGCTATCCAAACGCCGTTCGCGTTCGGTGGCACGTCCGCGCCAAGTGGCCATGGCCTTGTCCAAGGAACTGACCAACCACAGCCTGCCGGAAATCGGCGATGTGTTTGGTGGACGCGACCACACCACCGTGCTGCACGCCTGCCGCAAGATCAACGAACTTAAGGAATCCGACGCGGACATCCGCGAGGACTACAAGAACCTGCTGCGTACACTGACCACTTGATGACCACCAGCGCAGCTTATTAAGGCAAGGGACTAGACCATGCATTTCACCATTCAACGCGAAGCCCTGTTGAAACCCCTGCAACTGGTCGCGGGCGTCGTCGAACGCCGCCAGACCTTGCCGGTACTTTCCAACGTGCTGCTGGTTGTCGAAGGCCAGCAATTGTCGCTGACCGGTACCGACCTGGAAGTCGAGCTGGTCGGTCGTGTGCAACTTGAAGAGCCGGCCGATCCGGGTTCCATCACCGTGCCGGCGCGCAAGCTGATGGACATCTGCAAGAGCTTGCCCAACGATGCGCTGATCGACATCAAGGTCGATGAACAGAAGCTCGTGGTCAAGGCCGGGCGCAGCCGCTTCACCCTGTCCACATTGCCCGCCAATGACTTCCCGACTGTGGAAGAAGGCCCGGGTTCGCTGACCTGCAGCCTGGACCAGAGCAAATTGCGTCGCCTGATCGAACGCACCAGTTTCGCCATGGCCCAGCAGGATGTGCGTTACTACCTCAACGGCATGCTCCTGGAAGTGTCTGCCGGCGTTATCCGCGCCGTCGCCACCGACGGTCACCGCCTGGCCATGTGCTCGATGCAGGCCGATATCGGTCAACCGGATCGCCACCAGGTGATCGTGCCGCGTAAAGGCATCCTGGAGCTGGCCCGCCTGCTGACCGAGCCGGATGGCAATGTCAGCATCGTGTTGGGCCAACACCACATCCGCGCCACCACCGGCGAGTTCACCTTCACGTCGAAACTGGTGGACGGCAAGTTCCCAGACTACGAACGCGTATTGCCAAAAGGTGGCGACAAGCTGGTGCTGGGCGATCGCCAAGCGCTGCGCGAAGCCTTCAGCCGTACCGCAATTCTCTCCAACGAGAAGTACCGCGGCATCCGTCTGCAACTGGCCAACGGTCAGTTGAAGATCCAGGCGAACAACCCGGAGCAGGAAGAAGCGGAAGAAGAAGTCGGCGTTGAATACAACGGCGGCTCCCTGGAAATCGGCTTCAACGTCAGCTACCTGCTGGACGTGCTGGGCGTGATGACCACCGAGCAAGTGCGTCTGATCCTGTCCGACTCCAACAGCAGTGCGCTGGTGCAGGAGTCCGATAACGACGATTCGGCTTACGTTGTCATGCCGATGCGTCTGTAACCAGCTAGATGTCCTTAAGTCGCGTCTCGGTCACCGCGGTGCGCAATCTGCACCCGGTGACCTTCTCCCCTTCCCCCCGCATCAATATCCTTTACGGCGCCAACGGCAGCGGCAAAACCAGCGTTCTGGAAGCCGTGCACCTGCTAGGGCTTGCCCGTTCGTTTCGCAGCACCCGCCTCTTACCGGTCATCCAGTACGATCAACTGGCGTGCACGGTGTTCGGGCAGGTGGAACTGGCGGAAGGTGGCCACAGCGCCCTGGGGATTTCCCGGGATCGCCAAGGCGAGTTCCAGATTCGCATCGACGGGCAGAACGCCCGCAGTGCTGCGCAGCTAGCAGAGATTCTGCCGTTGCAGCTGATAAATCCGGATAGCTTCCGTCTATTGGAAGGCGCACCGAAGATCCGTCGGCAGTTCCTGGATTGGGGCGTGTTCCACGTGGAACCGCGTTTCATGGCGACTTGGCAACGTCTGCAGAAGGCGCTGCGCCAGCGTAACTCTTGGCTGCGACATGGTACACTTGACGCCGTTTCGCAAGCGGTTTGGGACAGGGAACTGTGCCAGGCCAGCGCTGAAATCGATGAATACCGCCGCGCTTATATCAAAGCCTTGAAACCGGTCTTCGAGCAGACCTTGAGCGAACTGGTTGAGCTTGAGGGACTGACGCTCAGCTATTACCGAGGCTGGGACAAGGACCGGGAATTGAGTGCCGTGCTGGCTGGCTCGTTGCAGCGGGACCAGCAGATGGGACACACCCAGGCTGGACCACAACGCGCTGACTTGCGTCTTAGATTGGGCGCACATAACGCCGCGGACATTTTGTCCCGGGGTCAGCAGAAGTTGGTGGTGTGCGCCTTGCGTATCGCCCAAGGGCATCTGGTCAGCCAGGCCCGTCGCGGTCAGTGTATTTATCTGGTGGATGACTTGCCGTCCGAGCTGGACGAGGCCCACCGCCGTGCGCTGTGCCGCTTGCTGGAAGACTTACGCTGCCAGGTATTCATTACCTGTGTAGACCACGAATTATTGAGGGAAGGCTGGCAGACGGAAACGCCAGTCGCTCTGTTCCACGTGGAACAGGGCCGTATCACCCAGACCCACGACCATCGGGAGTGAAGGCATTGAGCGAAGAAAATACGTACGACTCAACGAGCATTAAAGTGCTGAAAGGCCTGGATGCCGTACGCAAACGTCCCGGTATGTACATTGGCGACACCGACGATGGTAGCGGCCTGCACCACATGGTGTTCGAGGTGGTCGACAACTCCATCGACGAAGCCCTCGCCGGTTATTGCGACGATATCAGCATCATCATCCACCCGGACGAATCCATCACCGTTCGCGACAACGGCCGTGGTATCCCGGTAGATGTGCATAAAGAGGAAGGTGTTTCCGCCGCCGAGGTCATCATGACCGTCCTCCACGCTGGCGGTAAGTTCGACGACAACTCCTACAAGGTATCCGGCGGCTTGCACGGCGTAGGTGTCTCGGTGGTGAACGCGCTGTCCGAGGAACTGGTTCTGACGGTTCGCCGCAGCGGCAAGATCTGGGAACAGACCTATGTCCACGGCGTGCCTCAGGCACCGATGGCGATTGTCGGCGACAGCGAGACCACCGGCACGCAGATCCACTTCAAGGCTTCGAGCGAAACCTTCAAGAACATCCACTTCAGCTGGGACATCCTGGCCAAGCGGATTCGTGAACTGTCCTTCCTCAACTCCGGTGTCGGCATCGTCCTCAAGGACGAGCGCAGCGGCAAGGAGGAGCTATTCAAATACGAAGGTGGCCTGCGTGCGTTCGTTGAGTACCTGAACACCAACAAGACCCCGGTCAACCAAGTGTTCCACTTCAACGTCCAGCGTGAAGACGGCATCGGCGTGGAAATCGCCCTGCAGTGGAACGACAGCTTCAACGAGAACCTGTTGTGCTTCACCAACAACATTCCACAGCGTGATGGCGGTACCCACCTGGTGGGCTTCCGTTCGGCGCTGACCCGTAACTTGAACAACTACATCGAACAGGAAGGCCTGGCGAAGAAGCACAAAGTCGCCACTACCGGTGACGATGCCCGTGAAGGCCTGACCGCGATCATTTCGGTGAAGGTGCCGGATCCGAAGTTCAGCTCCCAGACCAAGGACAAGCTGGTGTCTTCCGAAGTGAAGACCGCTGTCGAACAGGAAATGGGCAAGTACTTCTCCGACTTCCTGCTGGAGAACCCGAACGAAGCCAAGCTAGTGGTCGGCAAGATGATCGACGCCGCACGTGCCCGTGAAGCCGCGCGCAAGGCTCGTGAGATGACCCGCCGCAAAGGCGCGCTGGACATCGCTGGCTTGCCGGGCAAATTGGCCGACTGCCAGGAAAAGGACCCTGCCCTGTCCGAGCTGTACCTCGTGGAAGGTGACTCCGCTGGCGGTTCCGCCAAGCAGGGCCGCAACCGCCGCACCCAGGCCATCCTGCCGTTGAAGGGCAAGATCCTCAACGTCGAGAAAGCACGCTTCGACAAGATGATTTCCTCCCAGGAGGTCGGCACGCTCATCACTGCGCTGGGCTGTGGTATCGGTCGCGAAGAGTACAACATCGACAAGCTGCGCTATCACAACATCATCATCATGACCGACGCCGACGTCGACGGTTCGCACATCCGTACCCTGCTGCTGACGTTCTTCTTCCGTCAGTTGCCGGAGCTGATCGAGCGCGGCTACATCTACATCGCCCAGCCGCCGCTGTACAAGGTCAAGAAAGGCAAGCAAGAGCAATACATCAAAGACGACGACGCCATGGAAGAGTACATGACGCAGTCGGCCCTGGAAGACGCGAGCCTGCACCTGAACGAAGATGCCCCTGGCATTTCCGGTGAAGCCCTTGAGCGCCTGGTGAATGACTTCCGCCTGGTGATGAAGACCCTCAAGCGCCTGTCGCGCCTGTACCCACAGGAACTGACCGAGCACTTCATCTACCTGCCGGCCGTCAGCCTGGAGCAATTATCCGATCACGCTGCGATGCAGGATTGGCTGGCCCAGTACGAAGTACGCCTGCGCACCGTGGAAAAATCCGGCCTGGTCTACAAGGCCAGCCTGCGCGAAGACCGTGAACGTAACGTCTGGCTGCCGGAGGTCGAACTGATCTCCCACGGCCTGTCGAACTACGTCACTTTCAACCGCGACTTCTTCGGCAGCAACGACTACAAGACTGTCGTTTCCCTCGGCGCGCAATTGAGCACGCTGTTGGACGAAGGTGCGTACATCCAACGTGGCGAGCGCAAGAAATCGGTAACCGAGTTCAAGGAAGCCCTTGAATGGCTGATGGCCGAAAGCACCAAGCGCCACACTATCCAGCGATACAAAGGGCTGGGTGAGATGAACCCGGATCAGCTGTGGGAAACCACCATGGACCCGGGCTCGCGTCGCATGCTGAAAGTCACCATCGAAGACGCCATTGGCGCGGACCAGATCTTCAACACCCTCATGGGTGATGCGGTCGAGCCACGTCGTGACTTCATCGAAAGCAATGCGTTGGCGGTGTCTAACCTGGATTTCTGATCCGGTTGTAGGATCCCAGAAAAGCTGGTGTATTTCCCAATATGCTGCTTTGCGCCAGGAACAGGCCAACCCGCGCGGGTTGGCCTTTTTGTTGGCGCGCTGGAGCAATCCTCGTCGCGGATGCACTCCTCATCCGGTTGTGGGTTCCCGATTGTGAGTTCTCATTCTGGGGTGCGACGAAATTTTCTGTAGGTGGTGGTGCCACACCGCCTGTGCGCATTTAATAGAGGTCCACCTAAAATAAATGGACGCTTCAAAATGCGTAATACGATCGCCGCATTTTCAATCAACACTATCTCAAGCATATTGGCCGGCCTCGTGCTTCACTGGATCACCCTTCCGTCCGTCGACGATGTCATTCAACCTGCGACCAAAATGTCTCTATCTGTCACCGAGACTTTAGCTGCGAGATGAAAAGGTGCCGAAAAGGCTGCTTGATTACCTGCTGGCGGGCCAAGGCTCGCCTTCACGCATGCGAGCCAGAGCTAGCAGAGCCATCGCCGATCAAAAGGAATGTGACGTTGCGATCGCTCGATAGAAATCCAGAGGTACAGGCCGCAGGGCTAAGAGTAACGAGCCAGTTCAATTGGTACATACGGCGATTAGAGTGTCGATCTATCGGCGGCGCATCGGCTGGTTAAGAAGAGCAGGCAATGGGTTTTTTTGGATCGCGCATTGAAACAGATAGAAGTAAATGAAACCTGCCAGGAACATGAAGGCTGACAAGGTGGCCATTTCTGCATCCAACGATTTGGATAATAGGTACTGCTTTAGTGTGATTGAACCTAGAACAAGGCCTGCGCAATACATCGCTCCGGTAAATTGATTTGCCAGAAAGCTAAGAATTCCGCTGAAAGTATTATTAGCACTCAGAAGTACCGCTTTGAGTATCGTCCAACCAAGCACGGGTAAGAAAAATTTAATCATAAACAGGAGCATCGTCGTCGAGGCTAATAATTGCAATGGCCCTTCTGCCCACCCCTTGACAGTGCCGTCGGTTTCAATACCGGTATAAAGAATCACGTTGAGTTAAATGCAAACGCGCAACAAATTATCAGACGAAAAGCCTCGCGCTTCAGAGGAGGCATCATAATCATATCTTGAGTCTTTTTGCTTATGTAACGCTTTATGGCATCGTTCATCGGCTCATACACCCTTGCAAATGGAAGGTTAGATTCAGCTTAAAATCTGACGGAATTGAATATGGATAAGTCATATTTGCCATCTCGCTACCCGAGCAAATTTTTGCCGGCCCTCATTCACTATGAAGAATAACGCTTTTATTATTTTTAGATCGAAGTGATAAAAGGGCGGCGTATAAGACGAGATCCAACGTTGACGCCATTCTCATAGCGTAAAAGCGTGTCCTTTACCTCTGAGGCCAGCTTGAAAAAAAGCCATATCTAACAAGCGTCCTTTTGGGTAGGCAAGTCGTAAGTTCTTGGTTTCGATGGTTGGAAGGTCGAATTTCTCCGTCTTGACCAGTTCCATCAACGACGTGAGTGAGCGACCACTGACTTCGGTTAGGCCGCGGTGCGGGTAGAATGACCGTATACCAAGTTTGTAGTAGCGGTCGAGTGCAGGGAACTCACCCCAGACGCCTAGTAAAATTTTACTGATCAAGGTGTCGGTCCAAGACACGTTTCCAGGCATGTCGTGAAAGATCTGAACCACCTCGTCCAGTAGAGCCTGATTGTGCTCAAGGTTGGGTGCTCCCGGTATGAAGTCCTTAGCGCTAAGGTCAAATAGCTCAGGACCCCGGCCTTGGAAAAGACGCATTACCAGTTCCTTCATCAGGTCGAGATTGCTGTTGCGCAGCAGCTCCGAGCGGCCTCGAAACATTCCCCAATTGGCCAGATAGAATCCCACGTGCAATGCGGTAGTGTCGAGGTTGGTCGAATCGGTCAGCGAACTCCAAGGACGCTCCTTACCCCATATATATTCATAGAGAAACTCCCAAGCCATCAGGCGTGGAAAGGGATTATTATCCTTATCAATCTCTAGCGCAGAATAATAGCTCTCAATGTAAAGGCGTGGGTTGAATTCCGGCTCTGATATTTTTTGCATATCCATTTCCTTCCGTGGATTCGTCGATAATGTTGTAAACGCCTTCGGCCCTTGATTAGGTAGTGCCTAGATATAGCTATCCAAGCACTCGTGAGCGCTAATCCACGGGTTTGGCAGGAACGCTTATGGTTTGTTTGATTGAAACCAAGCCGTTAGATAGTTTGCACCGATAGCACCGACAATTGCCGGGAACATAATGGTCCAGAGGGCAAGATGCTTTTGGGCGTTCGATGCTATTTCTCCGGTCAATTTGCCTTGCACCTGCAAAGCTTCAAAGAGAGATACGAAATCAGTCATGATCCCTACCATCAGTGTTGCGTGTATGACCAAGGCAAGTCCAGCTATCAATGTCCAAATGCGCCACGGCTGCATGCCTTTCACTGCACCCAGGATTATAAATGCTGGTGCCACGCCCAGTACGATACCAAGCATGTTCGGTAGACTTTCCACACATACCCCATATATGTCAGATCGATTGTCGCCTAGTACATACCCGACGATTCACTCAAATATATCTTGTCATTAATCAATACCTGTATGCAACAACAGCGTGTATATATATTCAGGATGGCGCATTGATTCTGGAGCAGGTAGATGCATCATTCCATTCCATATTGATAATGTCATCCACGTCGCCCCGGCAATCATGGCTGCATTTGCTTGTTCCACGTGGAACCCATCATTTTGGAAGCGAGAATTTTCGCTTTCGCCAATCCTTTCAAATTGCTGGTTAAGGATATGCATCCGGTTCACGCTGCCCCAACGAAAAAGGCCAACGCTCGTGCGTTGGCCTTCCTCTATTTACTTATCTCGTCCTGCTGCCCCACGAAGCTTATTGTGGGAATCCGCGGCGAAGGAGCTTGCTCCCAATGGGCTGCGTAGCGGCCCCGCTTTTCTCGCGAACGCTTCGCACTGTAGCGCCAGCCAGCTAAAGCCGGACGAAACTCCTCGCCACGGATATACCGAGCTATTCCCTAACTCGCGACAGACGCCTCACTCCCCGCCGCCACACTCTCCAATCGATACCCATAGCCATAGATCGTCAGCAACTGCCAACCCCGATCCGCCGTCAGCCCGAGCTTGTTGCGCAGGCGATAGATATGGGTGTCGAGCGGACGGGACGAGGTCATTTCCTCGTGGGTCCAGAAGCGCTCATAAAAATATTCACGCGACAGCGGCCGGCCCAGGTTGGCGAACAAGCAGCGGGCCAGGCGGTACTCCCGCTCGGTGAGGCTGATGGGAATGCCGGCACGGGTGACGGTCAGTTCGGCATCGTCGAATTCCAGGTCATTGAACACCAGCACCTCGCTGGCCGGAGTGCGTTGCAAGTTGTGGCGGCGCAGCACGGCGGTGACCCGGGCCTTGAGTTCGTTGGGGCGGAACGGTTTGCTGACGTAATCGTCCGCACCGGCGTTGAGGGCCTGGACGATGTCGTGCTCGCCGTCGCGGCTGGTGAGCATGATGGCGGCTGGCGGCGAGTCCATGTGCTCGCGCGTCCAGCGCAGCAAGGCAAGTCCGCTGATATCAGGCAACTGCCAATCGAGGATCAACAGGTCGAAGGTTTCACGCCGCAGTTGGCGCAGCAGGTCTTCGGTGCGTTCGAAACTGTGCAGGGTCCAGGCTTGTTCGCCCCTGCCGGGGATTTGCTGCAGTGTCTGTTCCACCCGGCGCAGCTCGGCCGGTTCGTCATCCAGTATGGCGATACGCATGACGCGATTCCTTGAACTCGAAAAATAACGGACATCTTCCAGGCGGACATGAACGCCCAACCCGATAGCTGAATCGTCCATCCTCCCATCGCTGGCTGAGACAATACCGGCTCGCAACGCGCAGGGAAAGGCAGCCGCACGCCGTCCATCGAGTCCGTTATAGTCTCGGTCCTCGGGCTTGCATTCCAAGACCGAGTGTTGGCAATTTTCTTCCTCATGTTCCGCCAGGGCCCTTATGAGCAATCCGCGTCGCCGTGAAAGCCGTGAACCGACTCAGGTACAACAATTGTTTCGGCAATTGATGCGGGAGTGGTTTTGGATAAGCCTGCTTCTGTTACCGCTGACGGCGCTGATTTCGTTCAGCACGCAAACGGCCCCCAATGGACCAGAAGCCGCATTGCTGTCTATGTGTCTGGTTGGAGCCGTGCTCGGTTTGCTCTTGTTGCGCCCCCGCCTTGCACTGGGGGTCACGCTAGGGGGCATGAGCGTGGCCCTGTTGACCAGCGCACTGTTGGGCGCTCAGGGATGGTGGTGGTCGCCGGTGGCCAGCTTGATGGGAATGCTCTGTGGCTACCTGATCTGGAACTGGCGACGATTGAGCGTGGTGTTGGCTTATTTCGGTTGGGAGTTGGCCCGGCTGGATGCCGAGCCGAAAGTATTCCCCGAGCGGCGCCGAGCCTCCTATACCGGAAGTGACCGTTTGCAGGGGCAAATCATGGCACTGGAACAAGCCATGGGCCGGACGCGTGATACCCGTCGTTTTATCGCCGATGGCTTGGAGTACCTGCCGGTGGCCACCATGATCAGTGATCCGCAAGGCAAGATACTGCTTGGCAACCGCAAGGCCCGTGAGTTGTTCGGCCACACCTTGGTAGGCGGTGACGTGATCGAGGAACTGGCCCGCCTGGGGTATCCGCCACTGGACCACAGCCCTGTGCATCGCCTGTCTACCTTGCCGTTGACTGAGTTTCGCGATATCCGAGAGCGCAGCCTGCGCCTCGAACGTGCGGCACTGCTGCCGGTCGAGGGTGACGTGCCCATTGGCTGGTTGCTGAGCCTGACTGACCTGAGTGCCGAGCGCGAGGCAGAAGAACAGCGCGGCGTGATGCTCCGGTTTTTGTCGCATGACCTGCGCGCGCCACATTCGGCGATACTCGCGCT
Source organism: Pseudomonas sp. HB05 (assembly GCF_016756915.1). Classification (NCBI taxonomy): domain Bacteria; kingdom Pseudomonadati; phylum Pseudomonadota; class Gammaproteobacteria; order Pseudomonadales; family Pseudomonadaceae; genus Pseudomonas; species Pseudomonas sp. HB05. The sequence continues at coordinate 96,887 of NZ_JAESPG010000001.1, read as the reverse complement.
GCTCGACGTGCAGCGACATGAGGCTGGCGCGGACAATCCATTGTTCGATCAGATAGAGCACCAGGTGCGCCGTGCGTTGGATCTAACCGACGGTTTCGTGCAACTGGCGAAGGCGGAGTCAGAGGCCTACCAATTCCGACCGACCTTGTTTGCCATGCTGGTCCTGGACGTGATCGATCAGGCATTGCCCCTTGCCCGGGCAAAAAAAATCCAGCTGGAACACGAACTGGAAGATGACGAAGCCATGGTCAGCGCCGATCAGCCGCTGCTGACCCGCGCGATATTCAACTTGCTGGAGAACGCAATCAAATACAGCCCGCGCGAAACGCGCGTTTCGCTAAACGTTCGCTGCGTGGAGGGATGGTTGATGTGCGACGTCGTCGACCAGGGCAAAGGCATTGGCGCTGAGGAACTGCCGGAGTTGTTCAGCCAGTATCGACGCTTCTCCTCCGCCCACGGCGTAGACGGCATCGGCCTTGGACTGTCCATGGTCAAGGCGGTCGTGGATCGTCATGATGGCCAGATCGGATGTCATAGTGAGGTTGGGAAAGGAACGACGTTCAGCTTGCGGTTTCAACTGTTGAGCTGAGCGAAAAATCGCAGTCTTCGACGGAATGGCGAAGCTGCGATTTGGCGGGTATAAAAACTTATGCACCTTTTTAGCTGTTTTATGTGCTTAAGAAATATGCTTTAAAAACAAAGAGTTAAAAAATAAAAGCAACGAAATCGGATAAAACGGTACACAGGTTATCCACAGTTCTCAAACAGCGAGCTGGTCCGGTGCTGCGGGTGCGGCAGGCGCTGGCGGAAGCGAACCCAGTTCCCTTTGCGTCTGCTCATTCCAAGCCTGTACGCGATCGTTGAGCTCAGCGATGGCGCGGGGCCCAGTACCCTCTGCGTACATGGGTTGGCCGATAACCACTGTGATGACACCCGGTTTTCTGATCCAGCCAGCCTTTGGCCAGAATTTGCCCGCATTGTGTGCAATCGGCAGCACCGGCAGGGACGCGTTTACCGCCAATGCGGAACCGCTGCGGGAAAACTTGCCGATCGTCCCATAAGGCACACGAGTACCCTCAGGAAAGATCAGCACCCAAACGTTGTCCTTGAGCAGCACGTCGCCTTTTTGCGCGACCTGCTTGAGTGCAACCTTGGGATTGTCGCGATCAATGGCAATCGGACGCAGCATCGCCATGGCCCAGCCGAAGAACGGCACGAACAACAGTTCACGCTTGAGCACCTGGCTCAACGGCTCGAAGTAGGCGGAGAGAAAGAATGTTTCCCAAGTGCTTTGGTGGTTGGACTGGATGACACAGGGCCGGTCAGGCACGTTCTCGGCACCCTTCACTTCGTAACTGATACCCAGGAATACCTTGCTTAACCACAAGGCGCAGCGGCACCAGTAAACGTTGATGAAGCGGTAGCGCGTCTTGAACGACATGAATGGCGCGACAAAAAAACTCAAGGTGCACCACAGCAAGGAGCTGGTGCCCAACAGCAGGTAAAAGAGAAAGGTTCTGATGGCCTGCAGTATCGACATAGCGGCGTTTACCATTGCGGGCAAGGCCCGCCTGCTTAAGCGCTTCCCGAACGATCCTTGATCAGGATGTCTGGGAGCTCTAATTGTGGATAAGTTCAGCGGCAATCGCCGCCAGGTCGTCAAAAATCATGGTGCCCACCGGTAGGGTCTTGCCCAGAGTCTTCTCGCCTTTCCCGGTCTTTACCAAAACTGGCTGACAATCGACGGCCTTGGCCGCCTCCAGGTCACCGAGACTGTCGCCGACAAACCACACACCCGACAGCGCGATGCCGTAATGAGCGGCGATGGTTTTCAACATGCCTGGCTTGGGTTTGCGGCAATCGCAACCCTCGTCCGGCCCGTGCGGGCAATAGACGATCAAGCCGACCTCCCCGCCCTGCTCTGCCACCAGGTCGCGCAAGCGCTGATGCATGGCATCGAGGACGGCGAGTTCATAGTAACCGCGTGCAATGCCCGACTGGTTGGTGGCCACCGCCACCGTCCAGCCGGCCTTGCTCAACTGCGCGATGGCCTCGATGGAACCGGGTATCGGCAACCACTCCTCCACCGATTTGATGTAAGCGTCGGAGTCGTGATTGATCACCCCATCCCGATCGAGAATCAGCAGTTTCAAGATTTACCCCAGCAGCGAAATATCGGCAACACCGAGGAACAACCCACGCAGGCGCGCCAGCAGTGCATAGCGGTTGGCCCGAACGTTGGCATCTTCAGCGTTGACCATCACCGCTTCGAAAAACGCATCCACCGGCTCACGCAACGCCGCCAGGCGCGCCAGGGTTTCGCTGTACTGACGCGCCGCCGCCATTGGCTGGACCGCCTGGTCCGCCTGCTGGATCGCCGAGTACAGGGAGAACTCGTTGGCATTGTCGAAGTACTTGGCTTCGACGGTGGCCGCGATGTTGCCTTCGGCCTTGCCCAGCAGGTTCGAAACCCGCTTGTTCACCGCCGCCAGTGCTGCCGCTTCCGGCAATTTGCGGAATGCTTGCACCGCTTGTACGCGCTGGTCGAAGTCCAGGGCCGAACCCGGTTTCAGGGCACGCACCGACAAGTAGGTCGCAACGTCGACGCCTTCGTCTTCATAACGCGCACGCAGGCGGTCGAAGATGAACTCCAACACTGCATCGGCCAGGCCGGCAGCCTTGACCTTGCTGCCGAACGCATTGACGGCGAAGGCCACGGCGTCGTTCAGGTCCAGGTCCAATTGCTTGTCGATTAGGATCCGCAACACACCCAGCGCCGCGCGACGCAAGGCATACGGGTCCTTGCTGCCGGTGGGCAGCATGCCGATGCCGAAGATGCCGACCAAGGTGTCGAGCTTGTCGGCGATCGCCACGGCCGCACCGGTCAGGGTGGTGGGCAGTTCAGCGCCGGCACCGCGGGGCATGTACTGCTCGTTCAGGGCCAGGGCCACGTCTTGCGGCTCGCCATCGTTGAGGGCGTAGTAGTAACCGGCGACGCCTTGCATCTCCGGGAACTCACCGACCATCTCGGTCGACAGGTCGCACTTGGACAGGATGCCGGCACGGGCTGCGCGCTGGGCATCGCCGCCGATGCGTGGGGCGATGAACGCCGCCAGTTTCGAAACGCGCTCGGCCTTGTCGTAGACGCTGCCGAGTTTCTCCTGGAACACCACGTTGCGCAGGCGCTCGTTGAAGCTTTCCAGGGGCTGTTTCTTGTCTTGCTTGAAGAAGAACTCGGCATCGGTCAGGCGCGGGCGAACGACTTTTTCGTTACCGGCGATGATCTGCTGCGGGTCCTTGCTTTCGATGTTGGCGACCGTGATGAAGCGCGGCAGCAACTTGCCTTCGGCGTCCAGCAGGCAGAAGTACTTCTGGTTGTCCTGCATGGTGGTGATCAGCGCTTCCTGCGGCACTTCAAGGAAACGTTCCTCGAACGAGCACACCAGCGGCACTGGCCATTCCACCAGCGCGGTCACCTCGTCCAGCAGGTTGGCCGGCACGATAGCGGTGCCTTCCTGCAGGGTGGCCAGCTCTTCGGTTCGCTTGCTGATCAGCTCGCGGCGCTCGTTGGCGTCGGCCAGCACGTAGGCGGCACGCAGGTCGGCCAGGTAGTTGGCCGGCGAGGTGATGCGTACGCTTTGCGGATGATGGAAGCGGTGGCCGCGAGAATCACGCCCGGCCGTCTGGGCCAGGATCGTGCAATCGATGACCTGGTCACCGAGCAGCATCACCAGCCATTGGGTCGGACGCACGAACTCTTCCTTGCGCGCCGCCCAGCGCATGCGCTTGGGGATCGGCAAGTCATTGAGGGAGTCTTCGACGATGGTCGGCAACAGGCTGGCGGTCGGCTTGCCCTTGATGCTCTGGCTGTAGCGCAGCTTCGGACCGCTCTGGTCGATTTCGCTCAGGTCCACGCCACACTTCTTGGCGAAGCCCAGGGCGGCCTGGGTCGGGTTGCCGTCGGCATCGAACGCAGCCTGGCGTGGCGGGCCATCGAGGTTAATGCTGCGGTCCGGCTGTTGGGTCGCCAGGGCGGTGATCAGCACGGCCAGGCGGCGCGGCGCGGCGTAGACCTGTTTGGCTTCGTAGCTCAGGCCGGCGGCTTGCAGGCCCTTGTCGATACCGGCCAGGAACGCGTCGGCCAGAGTGTTCAGGGCTTTGGGTGGCAGTTCTTCGGTGCCCAGTTCAACCAGAAAATCTTGAGCACTCATTGTGCAGCCTCCAGCTTAGCCAACACTTCATCACGCAGGTCCGGGGTCGCCATCGGGAAGCCCAGCTTGGCACGGGCCAGCAGGTAGGCTTGCGCAACGGAGCGCGCCAGGGTGCGTACACGCAGGATGTATTGCTGGCGCGCGGTCACGGAAATCGCCCGGCGTGCATCCAGCAGGTTGAAGGTATGGGACGCCTTCAACACCATTTCATAGCTCGGCAACGGCAGCGGCTGGTCCAGTTCGATCAGGCGCTTGGCTTCGCTTTCATAGAAGTCGAACAGTTCGAACAGCTTCTCGACGTTGGCGTGTTCGAAGTTGTAGGTCGACTGCTCCACTTCGTTCTGGTGGAACACGTCGCCATAGGTCACTTTGCCGAACGGGCCGTCGGCCCACACCAGGTCGTAGACCGAGTCCACGCCCTGCAGGTACATGGCCAGGCGTTCCAGGCCATAGGTGATCTCGCCGGTGACCGGGTAGCACTCGATGCCGCCCGCCTGCTGGAAGTAGGTGAACTGGGTCACTTCCATGCCGTTGAGCCAGACTTCCCAGCCCAGGCCCCAGGCGCCCAGGGTTGGCGATTCCCAGTTGTCTTCGACAAAACGAATGTCGTGCACGAGCGGGTCGAGGCCGACATGCTTGAGGGAGCCCAGGTACAGTTCCTGGAAGTTTTCCGGGTTCGGCTTCAGAACCACCTGGAACTGGTAGTAGTGCTGCAGGCGGTTCGGGTTTTCGCCGTAGCGGCCGTCAGTCGGGCGGCGGCTGGGCTGCACATAAGCGGCGTTCCAGGTTTCCGGGCCGATGGCACGCAGAAACGTGGCAGTGTGGAAAGTGCCGGCGCCTACTTCCATATCGTAGGGCTGAAGTACCACGCAACCTTGCTCGGCCCAGTATTGCTGGAGGGCGAGGATCAAGTCTTGGAAGGTACGCACGGCTGGCGTAGGCTGGCTCACGAAATTCACCTGTTTCTTGGGCTGCGATTTAAAGAGCGGGAGTATACCCGATTCGTTCGTGCGCACGCCCCCTGGAGCCTTATGCCACGCTGCTTTTGGTGTTCTGACGATCCTTTGTACATGGCTTATCACGATCAGGAGTGGGGCACGCCGCTGCGCGATGCGCAGGGTTTGTTCGAGTTGCTTTTGCTCGAAGGGTTCCAGGCCGGGCTGTCCTGGATCACCGTTTTGCGCAAACGCGAGCGCTACCGGGAAGTGTTGTACGGCTTCGACGTGCAGCGCGTGGCGCAAATGAGTGACGCGGAAATCGATGAGCTGATGCTCGACCCCGGCATCATCCGCAACCGTCTCAAGCTCAAGGCCGCCCGCCGCAATGCCCAGGCCTGGCTGGCGCTGGAAGACCCGGTGGCGTTCCTCTGGTCGTTCGTCGGCGATAAACCCATCATCAATCATTTCAAGGATCGCACCGAAGTGCCGGCCATTACGCCCGAGGCGCTGGCGATGAGCAAAGGCTTGAAGAAAGCCGGGTTCACCTTCGTCGGGCCAACCATCTGCTACGCCTTGATGCAGGCCTCCGGCATGGTCATGGACCACACCCAGGACTGTGACCGCTACGCCGAGTTGGTAAACGGTGGTTAGAATAGCCGGCTCGCAACACGGCCCATACATTCAGGAGTGACCTGTGGATAAGTTGAAAGGCGCCTTGCTGGTCGGCGCTCTGCGGTTGTTTGCGCTGCTGCCCTGGCGAGCGGTGCAAGCGGTGGGCTCGGCCATCGGCTGGCTCATGTGGAAATTGCCCAACCGTTCCCGCGACGTGGTGCGGATCAACCTTGCCAAATGCTTTCCCGAGATGGACCCGGCCGAGCGCGAGCGCCTGGTAGGCCAGAGCCTCAAGGACATCGGCAAATCCCTGACCGAAAGCGCCTGCGCCTGGATCTGGCCGGCCCAGCGCTCCATCGAACTGGTGCGCGAAGTCGAAGGCCTGGAGGTGCTGAAAGAAGCCTTGGCCTCCGGCAAAGGCGTGGTCGGCATCACCAGCCACCTGGGCAACTGGGAAGTGCTCAACCACTTCTATTGCAGCCAGTGCAAACCGATCATTTTCTACCGTCCGCCCAAGCTCAAGGCGGTAGATGAACTGCTGCAAAAGCAACGCGTACAGTTGGGCAACAAAGTCGCGGCGTCGACCAAGGAAGGCATCCTCAGCGTCATCAAGGAAGTGCGCAAAGGCGGCCAAGTGGGCATCCCCGCCGACCCGGAACCGTCCGAATCCGCCGGTATCTTCGTGCCCTTCTTCGCCACCCAGGCCCTGACCAGCAAGTTCGTGCCGAACATGCTCGCTGGCGGTAAAGCAGTCGGCGTGTTCCTCCACGCCCTACGCCTGCCGGACGGCTCGGGTTACAAAGTCATCCTCGAAGCCGCCCCGGACGAGATGTACAGCACCGACACCGAAACCGCCTGCGCCGCCATGAGCAAGGTGGTCGAGCGTTACGTACGCGCCTACCCGAGCCAGTACATGTGGAGCATGAAACGCTTCAAGAAACGCCCGCCGGGCGAGGCGCGGTGGTACTGAAGGCAGGGCATTAAATCCGGCAAGGATCCTGATTGTGGCGAGGAAGCTTGCTCCCGCTGGGCTGCGCAGCAGCCCCCGCCCCTAAAGCTCGGTCTCCGGTTGTCGATAACCCGATGTATCCGCCAATCATGGACCGATGAAATGGAATTCTCTGTTAGCTCTGCCGCTATCTCCCCCGCCAACACTAACCTCACCCGCTCCGACCAGAAGCTGGTAACCAATCCTCCTGCGGACGCCGTAAAGCAGCTGACAAGTGCCGGCCCTGCAGCGATCTTTCACCCCAGTGAAGAAACCCAGACCATGGTGCAATCGCCGGTCATCATCGAAACCTGGATCGGTCGCTCCCAATCGCCAGACTTCCCTCGATTCGCCGCGATTACCGAGAGCGCGAAAAACACCCTGAGAAGCTCTTTCGAGACGTTCCAGTCAATGCTGTCGGCAACCCATCCGGACCTGGCCGGCAAGAAATATGGCTTCACCGTCGAGGCCGATGGCCGCCTGAAGGTGCTCGACACGGCCGGCCAACTCAGCAGCGCGGACACCCAGCGGCTGACCGATCTGCTCAATGAGTCCACTGACCTGAAAGCCGCCGCCGTTGCGTTCCGTGACGCCTCTATCGACATGGTCGACGCCGACTCGCCCTGGTCCGGCAGTTACCTGGGCCGCTACAACCTGACCCAGGAAAACTTCGCCAGCACCATCGATCTGGCGCCGATGCTCAAACGCGCCGGCTCGGTCCCTCCCCAGGAGTTTTCGGACGGGTTGTTTTTCAACCAACTGGCGTACAAAGGCGAACGGGCGACGCGAGAGACGGAAGCCGCAATGCTTGAGCGGCGTGCTGCGCAGCGATTCAGCGCGCAAGCCTGAAAGCTGGGTCGACCGAACCCCGTGGCGAGGGAGCTTGCTCCCGCTGGGCTGCGCAGCAGCCCCTCCCCATGACCAAGAACCCCCACCAACCCTGTGGGAGCGAGCTTGCTCGCGAAGAGGCCGGCAACTTCACATCGATGTCGGCTGATGCCCTAACCTTGCTTGTTCCCCAACCTGCCAAGGAAGTAGCAACGGGCATCCGCGGAAAAGACCGTCACAAAGAGGCGCAAAGCCTCAATCGTGTCCATGATTAAGGGCCTGCGATATCGGCGACGTTGGACGGCAAAGCCTTTCTAGATCCGTCGGACGACCGTTCAGCCAGAAATATCGCACTTCCTCTGGTTCGTTAATCAAGGAGTCCCCTCATGAATATCGATTTCACCGGACGTCATGTCCTGGTCACCGGGTCCACCAGCGGTATCGGTTTCGCGACTGCCAAAGGCTTCCTTGAAGCTGGCGCTCAAGTGGTTATCAACGGTCGCAGCGAGAGCAGTGTGGAGGACGCGCTGCAGCGCTTGGGCGCCCTTGCTTCAAGGGCGACTGGCTTTGTCGGTGATCTCAGTCACGCGCCTGGCTGCCAGGCACTCATCGCCCAGCACCCCAGCTTCGATATCGTCATCAACAACTTGGGCATTTTCAAACAGGAAGACTTCTTCGAAACGCCGGACAGTGAGTGGCAGCGCTTCTTCGAAACCAACGTAATGTCCGGCGTGCGTGTTTCCAGGGCCTATGCGCAGGGCATGGTCGAGCGCGGTTGGGGGCGGATTGTGTTTATCTCGTCGGAATCGGGCGTGAACATTCCTGCCGACATGATCCACTACGGCTTCACCAAAACCGCCCAACTTTCAATCGCTCGTGGCCTGGCCAAGCGCCTCGCTGGCACGGGCGTGACGGTGAACTCGGTGTTGCCGGGGCCGACGCTTTCCGAAGGCGTTGCCCAGATGCTCCAGGCCGACGTCGAGCGCAGCGGGGAAAGCCTGGAAAAGGTCGCGGCAGATTTCGTCAACGAGCATCGCAGCACCTCGATCATCCAGCGCGCGGCGCGCGTCGAGGAAGTCGCCAACATGATCATCTACGCCAGCTCGGAACAGGCCTCGGCCACCACTGGCGCGGCACTGCGTGTCGATGGCGGTGTGGTGGATAGCATCGTTTAGGACCCCGGAACATGTTGCAAAAAAAAACGCCGCTTCCTCGTGAGAGATAAGCGGCGTTTGTGGCTGGAAACAACATGGGTTGATTCGACCAGCTCTTGGGGCGGTGGAGGGATTGTTTAGCCCACTCTATTTTCCATCAGTCGGTCCGAACCGCCCTCGGCTACGCGATTTTCGATCAGTCGATCCGAGCCACCTTCGGCTACACGATTTTCGATCAGTCGATCCGAGCCACCTTCGGCTACACGGCTTTCGATCAGTCGATCCGAGCCACCTTCGGCTACGCGGTTTTCGATCAGTCGATCCGAGCCACCTTCGGCTACACGGTTTTCGATCAGTCGATCCGAGCCGCCTTCAGCGACACGGTTCTCGATCAGTCGATCCGAGCCACCCTCGGCGAACGTAGGTTGAACATAGGAAGTCGCGAACGCATTGCCGAGGGACAGTGCCAGAAGCGAGCCAATGAGTGTTTTGCCGAGAGTGTTCATGTCCTGATCCTTTTTATTCGTAGATAGAGTGAGTTAGACGGTGACGTGCAAACGGACTTCGACGTTGCCGCGTGTCGCGTTGGAGTACGGGCAAACCTGGTGAGCCGCATCGACCAGCGCTTGGGCATCGGCTTGATCCAGGCCTGGCAGGCTGATGTGCAGGTCGATGTCCAGACCGAAACCACCAGGGATCTGGCCGATGCCGACGTGGGCCGTGATCGAGGCGTCAGCCGGAATGCTACGTTTGCTCTGGCTGGCGACAAATTTCAACGCGCCGATGAAGCAGGCCGAGTAGCCGGCGGCGAACAACTGCTCAGGGTTGGTGGCTTCACCACCGGCGCCGCCCAGGGCTTTTGGAGTGGCCAGTTTCACGTCGAGAATCTTGTCGCTGGAAACAGCACGGCCATCACGGCCACCGGTGGAGGTTGCGACTGCGGTGTAGAGAACGTTCATGGTGTTTCCTCTTTTGCTGATGGGTTTGAGTTGTTTTGGTTTGCGCTAAATGTTTGCGCGCTAACCAGTTGCGATAAAGTTAACGGATGAATAATTAGCGCGCAAGATAAATTTTGAAAAATTTTTCGTCTTTGAATTAACCAGTTGATATGAAAGGAAATTTATTTTTAGGCTTTGCAATATCGCCAGCCCGCGTGAGCCGCGAGGTGAGGCCAGGGGAAGGACGCGCCTGGGGAATCAGCAGGACCCGCGCAATTGCAGGCTCTCAAAGGGAGGGAAATTCGCACCGATGATGGGCTTCTCGATCGTCCAACGCGTGCCGTAACGCAACTCGCCCTGATGGCGTAAGCTGAGCTGCGCGGATGCTCCCGTGGAAATGCCACATGGAAGATTTGGAATGACTCGAATTATTGAAATCCTGACGTACACCTTGAGGCCAGGATCGGGATTGGATTTTCACAAAGTAATGCAGAATGTCAGTGTTCCGCTTCACCTGGAGGCGGGCATGGATGTCGTTTCTTATGGCTGCTCATTACATGATAGTGACAACTATCACCTGATTCGCTCCTATGAAAGCGAAAGCCATCGCCAGGTATCTCAAGCAGTTTTTTACGCAAGCGTTGCCTGGAAGCAGGGTCCGAGAGAAGACATCATCAGTCGGATTGAAACCAGTACAACGATCGTTATGGCGCTCGCTCAAGACGCAATTGATGCCATCAGAGCTTCCGTAGACCTGTCTGGAGCCGGAGCTCGATCCGCGTAGCCGACATCGACAAAGGCAGGCCCAGTCAAATTCCGACTGTTAATACAAATCAACCCGACTAAGCGACAGCCACTCGATTACGCCCCAACGCCTTCGCTCGATACAGGGCCTTATCCGCATCGTTCATCAAGCTGTGAAGATCCTTATTACAGGCCCCCGTCGATGCGACGCCGAGGCTGGCCGATATGCCGTGGACAGGCTCGATCATCAAACCCGCGATCGTATCGATGAGCTGTTCTGCAATCTGGGTAGCGACTTCGATGGAAGTGTCCGGAAGCAGAATGGCGAACTCTTCCCCGCCGAGCCGCCCGTGGATATCGGTTGCCCGAAACGACGAACTGATCACCACCCCCACCTCGCGCAAAACCTGATCCCCCACCTGATGGCCGTAGGTGTCGTTGATGTGCTTGAAGTGATCCATGTCCAACATGACCGCACACAACCCCAATCGTTTGCTCTTGCACTCGTTGTAGAGTTGCTGGGCATGCTCGAAAAAAGCCCGCCGACTCTTCAGGCCGGTCAGTTCATCGGTTTGTGCGGCACGGGTCGAAATGCTGTTCGCCTGTTCCATTTCGCGAGTAAGACGAAAGGCGATTTCCAGTGCCTGGGACATCTTGTGCGTGGCGCGGGCCGCAAAGGCCGCAAACACCAGGATCGAAAGGGCCATGCCGACTTGAATCGAGGACGGTTGAAACAGCAGCCAGGCGGTGCAGGGAAACAGCACCAGGCCAATGGAGACCAGGGTCATATCGCGGTAGGCCGAGTAGCAGGACACCGCGCTGACGGACATCCCGACCGTAAAGAGCATGACCAATGCCTGGGACAACAGATCGTCCGCCGGCATGATCACAAACGCGCCGCCGCCCCAGATACCGGCGGATAACACCAGTGTGATCCAGTATTTGCGCTCCCAACGTTGAGGCGTGCGCTTACTTTCGTCGCTGCGGAAATAGGCAACGAACATTGCGATACGCAACAGTGTCGATGCGGTCAGGATGGCCAGCCACCAAAAAATAACGCTGTGCTCAAACCGATCCCAACACAGCCAGCTCAGCATGATGGCAGCCAGGTAACTGCCGAAAACCGCAGAAACGGATTGGCGAAACAGTTGTTGCAGTCGGTCAGTTCGCACTTGCTCGGCTATGAAGCAATCCTGGCCGTTCCGAGATCTTGGGCCATCCATTTGATCCACCTGATCGTGACGCAACGAAAACGGCGATTGTGGCACCCTGCCACCAATGCAAACAACTGAATTACTGTGGCGAGGGGATTTAGCAAAACGTCAGACGCCCCAACCATTCCTTCCTGACGACAACCAGGATCAGGCTGGAATCAACCCTGTCTCCCGGTAACTCAATATCAAATCATCGTACAGACCGACATCCGCCCGAGTCCGCGCGATCAACTGGGCACCCGCAACAGCGGTGTAGATGGCACGGGCTCGGCGCTCACATTCTGCCGCGCTGCCCACTTCGACATCGGCCAACACCTGGGCAAGCCATGTCACGTTAACGTCCGCAAACGCGCGGATCTCCCGCAAGACTTCATCGGGAAGATCTTCGTATTCGGCGGCCATGAAGCTGGACAGACATAGCCTGTTCCCGTCCTCAAGCGACTTTCGAAAAATGGATGGATACAACTGAACGCACGCCTTCGGCTCGGGGTTGGCGGCGCGTATCCCTTCAAGCACCTGCTGCACGTCTTGCCAGTAGCGCTCGGCAACCGCGGCAGCCAGCCCGGCCTTGCTCGGAAAGTGGTAGTAAATGCTGGCGTTCTTGATGCCCACCGCTTCGGCAATGCTACGGAAATTGATCCCACTGTAACCGTGCAGTTGGGCAGCGGATTTCGCTGCCGCCAAGATGGCTTCTCGAGCATTTTCGTTCACGTTACCGCCTCGTTTCGAGATTTGATTCCGTCAGTTGGACGCGATTCTACGCCCGGATCCGCTTACCTGCCAATTGTCAGGTAGGGGATTGACGCGGTTAAAATATCAGCTCAATCTTTTACCTACCAATTGACAGGCAGGTGATCGAATCATGTCTTCTTCACAACAGCGCGCTGACGTTTCAACGGTTCCTGAAATGAAAATCTACGATTGGTTCAACGGCCCCTACCCCGCCCGCGTGCGCATTGCACTGGCGGAAAAAGGCTTGTTGCCGAAAATCGAATTCATTCCGGTGAATCTCTGGACCGGTGAGCACAAGAAACCGGAATTCCTCGCCATCAATTACTCCGGGACACTGCCCGTGCTGGAGCTGAACGATGGGACGCTGATCGCCGAATGCACGGCGATTACCCAATACCTGGATAGCCTCGTCGGCGAACCGACGCTGACGGGCGAAACGCCTCTGGAAAAAGGCCTTATCCACATGATGACCAAGCGTGCCGAGCTCGAATTTCTCGACGCCGTCAGTGTGTACTTCCACCATGCCACGCCGGGCCTCGGCCCAGATGTCGAGCTGTACCAGAACGCCGAGTGGGGCGGCCGGATGCGCGACAAGGCGATCAGAGGCATGCGCTATTTCGACAGCCTGCTCAAAGACCAGCCCTTTGTGGCGGGCGAGAAATTCTCGATGGCAGACATTGCGGTACTGGGCGGGATGATCTTCGCCTCGCTGGTGCAGCTCCCCGTGCCTGGAGAGTGCCTAGCACTTCGAGCCTGGCACGCCAGGATGCAGGAGCGCCCCAGCGTCCGGGCATGGCGCGCGATGGTCGAGCGTGGCGCCGCGTAGCGCTGATAAAAAAGAAAAACCCGACGCTTTACGTCGGGTTCTTCGTGGGTACGACTGCAAGTTCGACGTGCTTATCGGATTACTCGACTTGCGACAGCTTGGCGTCGTCGCAACCGGCAGCACGGCACTCGCGCTCCACAGCCTTGAGTATGACGATACGCGCCTCGGTCTTCTCATTGGCGCAGTCCAGGTAGAGCAGGCCATCGTTGGAGCAGGCGCTGTCACGATTTTTGATCCACTGGATTTGAGCGGCTTTCACCTTTTTCTTTTGATCCGGGTTCAGGGCACTCATCGTCTTCTTGTATTGATCATTGATGTCCTGATCCGACTGAACCATTTTCAGCGACGCGCAATAGGTTCTGTCATAGGCGTTCCTAGGGTTGTCGCAACTCATCGCAGACGCCGATGCGGATGCCATTGCCAGCAATGCCCCAACCAACAAAGACTTGATCACTTACTTCTCTCCCTGAATGCCCTCTATTGATTAGAGGTCGCGGCGCGAATTTATCATGAGGGTTGTGGAACAATGAAGCAGATCCCAGGGTTTATTCGGCCCGAACGATGGACAAACGCTGCAAAAAAAAACGGGCCTGCGTTCCCACGCAGCCCCGTTCTTTTCACACCCAATCAGCTCAAAACGCCGGCAAAACCGCGCCTTTGTACTTCTCAAGAATAAAAGCCTTCACTTCCGGCGTATGCAGCGCGGCGACCAGCTTCTTCATCGCCTCACTGTCCTTGTCATCCTCACGAGCCACCAGGATGTTCACATAAGGCGAGTCGTTACCTTCAATCACCAACGCATCCTTGGAAGGATCAAGCTTGGCCTCCAACGCATAGTTGGTATTGATCAACGCCAGATCCACCTGGGTCAGCACCCGCGGGATAGTCGCCGCTTCCAGCTCACGGAATTTCAGATCCTTTGGGTTCTCAACGATGTCCTTGGTAGTGGACAGGATGTTGCCCGAGTCCTTCAGCTTGATAATCCCAGCCTTAGCCAGCAACAACAGCGCACGACCGCCATTGGTAGCGTCGTTCGGGATCACCACGTTAGCGCCGCCCGGCAATTCGGTCAGTGCCTTGTACTTGCTGGAATAAGCACCCAGGGGTTCCAGGTGCACGCCGGCCACGCTCACCAGATGCGTGCCCTTGGCCTTGTTGAACTCATCCAGGTACGGCTGGTGCTGGAAGAAGTTGGCGTCCAGGCGCTTTTCCGCGACCTGCACGTTCGGCTGGATATAGTCGGTGAAGACTTTGACCTTCAAATCCACGCCTTCCTTCGCCAACGCCGGTTTGACGAATTCGAGGATTTCCGCGTGGGGCACGGGCGTGGCCGCGACGGTCAGGGTGTCGGCGTGGGCGGAGAACGCGGCGGCGGCAGCGAAGGCAACCAGTAGTTTTTTCATTCAGCTAACTCCTTTTGAGGCGCCTGCTCTCGGCGCCTGCCAGCGAATGGCCGGCTCATGTTTATGGGCGCGAGGCCTTATTTTCTAGAGAAATGCACAACCAGCTTGTCGCCCACGGTTTGCAGGACCTGAACCAGCACCAGCAGCAACACCACGGTGACGACCATGACGTCGGTCTGGAAACGCTGGTAGCCGAAGCGGATTGCCAGGTCGCCCAGACCACCGGCGCCGACCACACCGGCCATGGCCGTGTAGGACACCAGCGTAATCGCTGTCACCGTAATCGCTGCAAAAATGCCCGGGCGGGCTTCCGGCAGCAAGGCGTTGACGATGATCTGCCGCGTGGTCGCGCCCATGGCTTGGGTCGCTTCGATGATGCCGCGGTCGACTTCGCGCAAGGCGGTTTCCACCAGGCGGGCGAAGAACGGTGTGGCGCCGACCACCAGCGGTGGGATCGCGCCGGCCACGCCTAGGGAGGTGCCGGTGATCAACACCGTGAACGGGATCATCACGATCAACAGGATGATGAACGGCAGCGAGCGCAGGATGTTCACGATCAGCGACAGCAGCGCATAGACGCCGCGGGCTTCGAGCAGTTGGCGCGGGCTGCAGAGGAACAGCAACACGCCCAGGGGCAAGCCGAGCAGGACGGTGAACAGCAGCGAGCCGAACAGCATAAGGAAGGTGTCGCCGGTTGCCAGCCAGATTTCCAGCCAGTCGACGTTTGCAAAAAATTCCATCAGCGCAGCACCTCCATGTGGACATCGGCCGCGGTGAAGCGGGCGAATGCCGCCTCCATGTCACCGCCGGTGATGGCGAGGGTCAGTTGCCCGTAGGGGGTGTCTTTGATGCGGTCGATGCGACCGGCCAGGATGCTGTAGTCCACACCGGTTTCCCGGGCGACGGTGCCGAGCAATGGCGCGTAGGTCGCTTCGCCCTGGAACGTCAGACGCACGATACGCCCTGGGACGTGGGCGAAATCGTCGCGCTGTTCGCTTTCGTCGATCTGCTCGTCTTCCTGGACAAAACGCTTGGTGGTCGGGTGCTTCGGATGCAGGAACACCTCGGCCACCGGGCCTTGCTCGACGATCACGCCGGCATCCATCACGGCCACTTGGTCGCAAACGCGGCGGATCACGTCCATTTCATGGGTGATCAGCACGATGGTCAGCTTCAGCTCGCGGTTGATCTCCGCCAGCAGTTGCAGCACCGAAGCGGTGGTCTGCGGGTCGAGGGCGCTGGTGGCCTCGTCGCACAGCAGGATCTTGGGTTTGGTCGCCAAGGCGCGGGCGATGCCGACGCGCTGCTTCTGGCCGCCGGACAGTTGCGCCGGGTATTTGCGGGCGTGGTCGGACAGCCCTACCCGCGCCAGCAGCTCGGCGACGCGTTGGTCTATTTCGCTGCGGGACAATTCACCAGCCAGCGTCAGCGGCAGCGCGACGTTGTCGGCCACGGTCTTGGACGCCAGCAGGTTGAAGTGCTGGAAAATCATTCCTACTTGCTGGCGGAAGCGGCGCAGGCCGCTGGCGTCCAGGGCGGTGACTTCTTCACCGTCGACGATGATCTTTCCGCCCGTGGAATCTTCAAGGCGATTGATCAGGCGCAGCAGGGTACTTTTTCCTGCACCGGAATGGCCAATCAGGCCGAAGACCTGGCCGTTCTCAATCGTCAGACTGGTCGGATGCAGGGCGGGGATATCCCTACCGGCGACTCGGTAGGTTTTATGAACATTTTGAAACTCGATCACGTAGCGAACCTTGTGGGGCGCGTTGAAAAAGGATCAGCGGTTAGCCGGGCGCGCATTTTAGCCTGTCCGTATAGAGGTTCTTAGCATTTATTTGAGAATGAACCAGTGATTTGGCAATAAGGCGATCAAAGGACAGATAAAAGGAACACAGCGAAACGCCATCGGTCACTCATTAAGCAACTCAAAACATGCCCAGGTGCCGTGCCTGGCGCATCGAACTCATGGGTCCTGGCCATGGCGGGGATCGCAACGAGGAGTCATGCCTGATGAGCATTAACAAACCTGCCGGCCCCAGCCAATTGGCCGGGACCGATACCCTGGACCGCAGCAATACCAACGCCAAACTCGAGAGCCTGGAGCAGTTTCGCTCCGACGCCACCGAACAGGCGTTGCGTACCAACCAGGGCGTAAAAATCGCTGATAACCAGAACACGCTCCGGGCGGGTGCGCGTGGGCCGTCGCTGCTGGAAGATTTCATCATGCGTGAGAAAATCACGCACTTTGACCACGAACGCATCCCGGAGCGCATCGTTCATGCCCGCGGGACTGGCGCCCATGGTTATTTCCAAAGCTATGAAGCGCATTCGGCCCTGACCAAGGCCGGTTTCCTACAGGACCCGAGTAAAAAGACGCCAGTGTTCGTGCGTTTTTCCACTGTGCAAGGTCCGCGGGGTTCCGGTGACACCGTGCGGGACGTGCGTGGCTTTGCCGTGAAGTTCTTCACCGACGAAGGCAACTTCGACCTGGTGGGCAATAACATGCCGGTGTTTTTCATCCAGGACGCGGTGAAGTTTCCAGACTTCGTCCACGCGGTTAAACCCGAGCCCCACAACGAGATTCCCACCGGCGGCTCGGCCCACGACACGTTCTGGGATTTTGTCTCACTGGTGCCGGAATCGGCTCACATGGTGATTTGGGCGATGTCTGACCGGGCCATTCCAAAAAGCCTGCGCACCATGCAGGGTTTTGGCGTGCACACCTTCCGCATGATCAACGCCGAAGGCCTGAGCAGCTTCGTCAAATTCCACTGGCGACCCAAGGCTGGGACCTGTTCCTTGGTGTGGGACGAAGCCCAGAAGCTTGCAGGCAAGGATACCGACTACCACCGTCGCGACCTCTGGGAGTCCATCGAGATGGGCGATTACCCGGAATGGGAATTCGGTGTGCAAATCGTTGCCGAGGAAGACGAGCACAAGTTCGACTTCGACCTGCTCGACCCGACCAAGATTATTCCCGAAGAGCTGGTGCCCATCACGCCGCTGGGCAAGATGGTGCTGAACCGTAACCCGGATAATTTCTTCGCCGAAGTCGAGCAGGTTGCGTTCTGCCCCGGGCATATCGTGCCGGGCATTGATTTCACCAATGATCCGTTGCTGCAAGGCCGGCTGTTTTCCTACACCGATACGCAGATCAGCCGACTCGGTGGGCCGAATTTTCATGAGTTGCCGATCAATCGCGCGATCACGCCCGTGCACAACGGCCAGCGGGATGCCATGCACCGCACAACCATCGACAAGGGACGCGCGTCCTACGAGCCGAACTCCATCGATGGCGGTTGGCCAAAAGAGACGCCGCCCGGCCCACAGGATGGCGGTTTTGAAAGCTATCCGGAGCGTATCGACGCTCACAAGATTCGCCAGCGCAGCGATTCGTTTGGCGATCATTTCTCCCAGGCACGGCTGTTTTACAAAAGCATGAGCCCCCACGAAAAAGAACACATCATTGCGGCCTACAGCTTTGAACTGGGAAAAGTGGAGCGTGAATTCATCCGGGCGCGGCAGGTGAACGAGATCCTCGCCAACATCGACCTGGAACTGGCCGGGCGAGTTGCCAAGAACCTTGGCTTGCCGGCACCGATCGCCGGTACGGTTGATGTTCCGACGCCATCGCTGGAGCAATCCCCCGCCCTGAGCCAGGCGAACCTGCTCTCTGGCGACATCAAGACGCGCAAAGTGGCGGTATTGGTCGCCAACGGTGTTGATGGGTCGATCATTGATGCACTCAAGCAAGCCCTGGAGGCCGAAGGTGCCCACGCCAAAGTGCTGGGGCCGACCTCGGCGCCGGTCGCCACGGCGGATGGGCAGACGCTGGCGGTGGATGCGTCCATGGAAGGCCTGCCGTCGATTGCCTTTGACGCGGTGTTCGTGCCGGGCGGTGCGGAGTCGATCAAGGCCTTGAGTCGCGACGGCGTGGCGTTGCATTACGTGCTGGAGGCCTACAAGCATCTGAAAGCCATTGGGCTTCATGGTGAGGCCCGGCAGCTGTTGGTGGAGTTGAAGCTGGAGGTGGATGCGGGGTTGATCGAAGATGCGGATGCGAGCGGTTTTTCGCGGTTTTTTGCGGCGATTGCCCAGCATCGGGTTTGGGCGCGGGAGCCGAAGGCCAAGGCGGTTCCGGCCTAAAGAGATTTGTTGTCTGGTAGGGCGCTATCGCGAGCAAGCTCGCTCCCACATGGGGTTTCGTGATCGACACAAACCACTGTGGGAGCGAGCTTGCTCGCGATGCTTTTAGGGCTTACGCGGCGTCAGCACCAGCTGTGCCGGCACACTGCGCAAAATCTGCTTCTGCAGTTTCAAGTCAAACCCCGGATCAAGCTTCTTGACCCGCTTTGTCAGCAACGTCGCCAGCCATGGATAGTCATTGGTGCGTGGCGCCTGGATGCTGACGTCACACTGATAACTCACCACATCGGCGGCGATGGCGTCTAATTGCCGACGCATTTGCTGTATATCAGCGAGGTTAAGCGCAACGGTGGTGCTCGGCGCGCTCGGGTCGATCACCTTGGCGACGGGTTTTGCTTCGGCAGCCTTGAGGTCTGCTTCGGCTTTATCCAGCTCGGCCTTGCGGGCCTCGGCAATGGCACTGTTGACTTCGCCGGTCAGCGCTGGAGCCTTTGGCATCAACGCCCGGGCACGGCTCAGGGCAGTGGCGGCGGCGTTTACATCGCCTTTTTGCAGATCGATCTGGCTGCGGCGCAGGTACGCCTCGGCCAGTTGCCGTTGGTAGGGCTCCAGCGAGCGATCTTCGGGCGCCTGGCTTTGCAAAGCGGCCAATTGGTCTTCAGCGGTGGCCAGCTCATTGCTGGCCAGGCTTTGTTCGAGCTGGGCGATGGCCGGAGCCCTTGTATCAGGGGCCTCGACGACTGGCGGCGTGCTCTGGCAGGCACCCAGCAGCAGGGAAAACGCGACAAGGAGCAGATAACGGGAGGCGAACGGCTTCATTCCTGCGACTCTCTATTTGCGCAAAAAGCGAGCAAGTCTACACCCCTCGACGGGGCAGGACAAAACTCAGCAGAAACAACGCAGCGGCGCTGACCACGATCGATGGGCCGGCCGGGGTGTCCTTGAACCAGGACAGCGCCAGCCCGCCACACACCGCGAGCATGCCCAGCAGGCTCGCACCCAAGGCCATCTGCTCGGGTGAGCGGGCGTGACGCTGTGCCGCAGCCGCAGGAATGATCAGCAATGAGGTAATCAGCAAGACACCGACGATTTTCATCGCCACGGCGATGACCACCGCGATCAACAGCATCAGTGCCAAGCGCAGGCCCACCACGGGCAAACCTTCGACTCGCGCCAGCTCTTCATGGACGGTGACCGCCAGCAACGGACGCCACAGCGCCACCAGCAACAGCAGCACCGCCGCGCTGCCGCCGAGGATCCAGGCAAGGTCCGTCGGACTGATCGCCAGCAAGTCGCCGAACAGATAGGCCATCAGGTCGATCCGCACGTCCCGCATGAAGCTCAGCACTACCAGCCCGAGCGACAGCGTGCTCGGCGCCAGGATGCCCAGCAGCGTGTCGGACGCCAGCGGCTGGCGTTGTTGCAAGGTCACCAGCACCACCGCCAGCAGCAGGCAGCCAACCGTCACCGCGATGGCCGGGCTGACGTCCAGCAGAAAACCCATGGCCACGCCAAGCAGCGCCGCGTGGGACAAGGTGTCGCCGAAATAGGCCATGCGCCGCCAGACCACGAACGACCCCAGTGGACCGGCCACCAGCGCGAGCGCCAAGCCTGCAAGCAGGGCGTACAACAGAAAATCAGCCATGCTTGCAGCCGTCTCCATGAACATGTTTTGAAGCAGAAGGGGCGTTGACCACCGAACCGTGCAGGTCATGGGCATGGTCATGGTGGTGATGATAAATCGCCAGGCTCTGTGCGTTCTTTCCGAACAGCTCGACGAAAGCCGGATCGCCGCTGACCTGTTCAGGATGCCCGGAACAGCAGACGTGACGGTTCAGGCAGACCACCTGGTCGGTGGTGCTCATGACCAGGTGAAGGTCGTGGGACACCATCAACACGCCGCAGCCATGGCGGTCGCGCAAACGGGTAATCAAGCTGTACAGGTCGGCCTGTCCGGCTACGTCGACCCCTTGCACCGGCTCGTCGAGCACCAGCAGTTCGGGCTCGCGCAACAGGGCACGGGCCAGTAATACCCGCTGCATCTCGCCGCCGGAAACACTCTGGACCGGGCTGTCGATCACCTGCTCGGCGCCGACTTCTTTCAGCGCTGCCAAGGCGCGTTCACGATCCACGCCCGGCACTAAACGCAGGAACCGCAGGACTGACAGCGGCAACGTTGGATCGACATGGAGTTTTTGCGGCATGTAACCGACGCGCAACCGAGGCTTGCGCCACACGCTACCGCTGTCCGGCTTGAGCAGCCCCAGCACGGCGCGCACCAGGGTGGTCTTGCCGGCACCGTTGGGGCCGATCAACGTCACGATCTGCCCCGGTTCGACGCTTAAATGGATATTATCCAGCACGTTCTGCCCGGCGAACGTCACGGCCACCTGCTCGAGGCGGATCAGCGCGTTGCTCATCAGGCCCCCTGGCAGCCGGAGCAGAGGCCGACCACTTCGACGGTCTGGGTGTCGACCACGAAGCCGACGTCCTTGGCGCTCGCGACGATCGCATCGCTGATGGATTTCTGTTCCAGCTCGATGGCGGCGTGGCAATCGCGGCAGATCAGGAACTGGCCTTGGTGGGCGTGTTCCGGATGGTTGCAGCCGACGAAGGCGTTCAGCGACGAAATGCGATGCACCAGGCCATTTTCCAGGAGGAAATCCAGGGCACGGTAGACGGTTGGCGGCGCGGCACGACGGCCATCCTGCTCGCTGAGCACGGCGAGGATGTCGTAGGCGCCCAGCGGTTTGTGGCTTTGCCAGACCAATTCCAGCACCCGCCGACGCAGGGCCGTCAGGCGCAACCCTTGGCGCGCGCAAATGGCATCGGCCTCGGACAGCGCGCTGTGCACGCAGTGGGAGTGATCATGGGGACGACTGGCAAGGGGTGTAATAGGCATGGGCAGCGACGTGTTCAGTGAGAGACGTTATTATGTTACCCGGTCTCGCCTCTTCGAGTGGTCATCGTGTCCCGATTTTTTTCGCTCTTTGTCGCTTTTGTCGCAAGTTTCCTGCTGATTGGCTCGGCCCAGGCCGACGTCAAGGTGCTCACCAGCATCAAGCCGTTGCAATTGATTGCCGCCGCCGTGCAGGACGGCGTGGCCGTTCCGGAAGTGCTGCTGCCGCCGGGCGCTTCGCCCCATCACTACGCGTTGCGGCCCTCCGATGTGCGCAAGGTGCAATCGGTGGACCTGCTGTACTGGATCGGGCCGGACATGGAAGGTTTCCTACCGCGTGTGCTGAACGGTCGTACGTTGCCATCGGTTGCGGTGCAGGACCTACCGGGGCTCACGTTGCGTCATTTCGCCGAGGACAGCGCGTCCCACGAAGATCATGACGATGGCGGCGATGAGCACGATCATGATCATCGCCCCGGCACCGTGGATGCCCACCTGTGGCTGTCGCCGCACAATGCGCGCGTGATCGCCGCCAGGATGGCGGCTGACCTGAGCGCAGCGGATCCGGCGAATTCTGCCCGTTATCAAAGCAACCTCAAGGGTTTCAACCAGCGCCTCGATGCCTTGGACGCGCGCCTCAAGACACGCTTGGCCGGGATCGCGGGCAAGCCGTATTTCGTCTTCCATGAAGCATTCGATTATTTCGAAGACAACTATGGACTCAAGCACGCCGGGGTGTTCGCCGTGGCCGCCGAAGTCCAGCCCGGCGCCCAGCACGTGGCGGCCATGCGCACGCGCTTGCAGGCGGTGGGCAAGACCTGCGTCTTCAGCGAACCACCGTTGCGCCCGCGCCTGGCCGAAACCCTGGTGGCCGGGTTGCCGGTGAAACTGGCGGAGCTGGACGCGCTGGGTGGCTACACCCCGGCGACGGCGCAGGGGTATGAGCAGTTGTTGGAGAAGTTGGGGAATGATTTGGCGGGGTGTTTGGAGTCGCTATAGCCTGTCAACGCAGAACCTGTGGCGAGGGAGCTTGCTCCCGCTGGGCTGCGAAGCGGCCCTAAAAATCTTGCGGTCGCTGCGCAACCGAGCGGGAGCAAGCTCCCTCGCCACAAAAGCCTTCGCGTCGCCTGCTGTTATAGGGCGAAAGGCAACAACGCGTGGACCTTCTGCCGCTGCGCCAACCGCTGCTGGAATTCCATCGGATCGTGGATCAACACATCCTGACCAGCGAACGACTCGGCGGCGATCAGCCGCGACAACCAGAACCGCACGCATGCCACACGCAGCATGGTCGGCCACAATTGCGCCTCGGCGGCGGTGAACGGCCGTAGCGCCGCATAGGCGCCCAGCAATGCCCTCGCCCGTGGGCCATCGAGCACACCGTCGTCATCCGAACACCAGTCATTCAATGCGATGGCGACGTCGTACAGCATCGGCCCGGAGCAGGCGTTGTAAAAGTCGATCAGTCCGGTCAGGTGCGTGCCCTCGAACATCGCGTTGTCACGGAACAGGTCTGCATGGATGTTGGCCCGGGGCAGCGCCAGGATGCCGACTTTCTTCAGCGAAATTTCCTCCAGCGCAGCTTCCAGCAACTGACGTGGCTCGGTATCAAGGTGCGACAGCAGTTTGCCGCCCTCCTCCTCCATCCAGTCCAGGCCACGATCGGTCTTGCGTTTGATCATGTTGTCCTTGGTCGCCAAGTGCAGATGCGCGAGCAATTCGCCGACCTGGGCGCAGTGCTGGGCGTTGGCCTGCTTGATGTGCTTGCCGGCCAGGCGCGGTTGCAGCAGCGCCGGTTTGCCCGCCAGTTCCCGCAGCGCAACGCCGTCTGTCGTACGCAAGGCGTAAGGCACCGGCAGATTGGCGTCGTGCAGAACGTCCAGCAGTTCGATGAAGAACGGCATTTCCTGCACCGGGCCACGTTCGACCAGGGTCAGGACGAATTCACCCTGCTCCAGGCTGATGAAAAAATTGGTGTTTTCGCTGCCGGCAGCAATCCCCTGGAAATCAAGTAGACGGCCAAGCCCATAAGGGGCGAGAAAGGTTTCCAGCTCGGGCCGAGCCAGGGGCGTGAACACAGACATGGTTAAAACTGCCAGTACGGGCGCCCTTCAGCGGGCGCCGGTTGAAGTCGGGAGCGGCATCACCACTCAAAGATTTTCCACGAAGGGATCAGCATATCCGGCTGGTCCGAGCGGATGAAGTTTGCATCAGTGCCGTCGGCGCGTACCAGGAAATAAGGCTTGCCGTTCTTGGGCGTGACCTTGATCGCGTACAGAAAGCCGTTTTGCCGATATTCCTGGATGGTTTTGTCGCCTTCGGTGCGGATGGTGACATCCGGGTCCGCCGAGGGTGCGTCGTCCGCCGCCATGACGGCTATCGGGGTGAATGCAAACAAGCCAGCGAGTAACAGGCGATTTAGTGTACGCATGATAACCTTGTCCCTTTGTCGTCAACGGTCCCGCTATTCTAGCCTTGGACCCGCCGAAAAGGTTGATCCTGCTCATGAGCCAAGCCCCCCTCGTCCTGGTGGACGGTTCTTCTTATCTGTACCGCGCCTTTCACGCGCTGCCGCCGCTGACCACGTCCAAAGGCCTGCCGACAGGCGCGGTCAAGGGCGTGCTGAACATGCTCAAGAGTCTGCGCAAGCAGTACCCGGACAGTCCGTTCGCCGTGGTGTTCGACGCCAAGGGTGGGACGTTTCGCGATGCGCTGTACGCCGAATACAAGGCTAATCGCCCGAGCATGCCCGACGACATGCGGGTGCAGATCGAGCCGCTGCACGCCAGCGTCAAGGCCCTGGGCTTCCCGCTGCTGTGCGTGGACAACGTCGAGGCCGATGACGTGATCGGCACCCTGGCGCGCAGCAGCGCGGCGGCTGACCGTCCGGTGGTGATCTCCACCGGCGACAAGGACATGGCGCAGTTGGTCGATGGGCACATTACCTTGGTCAACACGATGACCGGTAGCGCCTTGGACGTGGCTGGCGTGAAGGAGAAGTTTGGCGTCGCTCCGGAGCAGATCATCGATTACCTGGCGTTGATGGGCGATTCGTCCGACAACATCCCGGGCGTTCCGGGCATCGGGCCGAAGACCGCTTCCGGCCTGCTGGTGGGCGTCAATGGCGGCCTGACCGAACTGTATTCACAGCTGGATATTGTCGCCACGCTGCCAATTCGCGGTGCCAAGACCCTGGCCGCCAAGCTCGAAGAGCACAAGGAAATGGCCTTCCTCTCCTATGAGCTGGCGACCATCAAGACCGACGTGCCGCTGGATGTCGGCCTCGACGACCTGCAGATGGGCGCGCCGGATCACGAGAAACTGGCCGAGCTTTACACCTTGCTGGAGTTCAAGAGCTGGTTTGAAGAAAACCAGCGGGACGCCAAGCGTGCCGGCCAGGAGATCGTCGAAGTTGCCGAAGAACAGCCCGGCGCTGCCGAGGCCAAGTACGAAGTCATCCTTGACCAGGCGCGCTTCGACGCGTGGCTGGCGAAACTCGACAAGGCGCCGCTGTTTGCCTTCGTCACCGAAACCAACGGAGGCGATGCCCAGCACTCGCAACTCGTTGGGTTGTCGTTTGCCGTGGCGCCTTTCGAAGCGGCGTATATCCCGCTGACGCATTCCTACATGGGCGTGCCCGAGCAGTTGGACCGCGACACGGTGCTCAAGGCGCTCAAGCCGCTGCTGGAAGATCCGAACAAGCTCAAGGTCGGCCAGCACGCCAAGTTCGAAACCAATATCCTGGCCAACTGCGCCATCGGTGGCGACCAAGACAACGGCATCCTGGTCCAAGGCATTGCCTTCGATACCATGCTTGAATCCTACGTGCTGGATTCCACCGCGACTCGCCACGACATGGACAGCCTGGCGCTCAAGTACCTGGGCCAAAGCAAGACCGACTTCCAGGACATCGCGGGCAAAGGCGTCAAGCAACTGACCTTCGACCAGATATCCCTGGAGCTGGCGGGGCCTTATGCCGCCGAAGACGCCGACGTAACTTTCCGCCTGCACCAGGCCTTGCAGGAAAAACTGGCCGCCACGCCGAGCCTGGGCAAGGTACTCAGCGAGATTGAAATGCCATTGATGCCGGTCCTGGCGCGGATCGAGCGCCAAGGGGCGCTGGTCGATGCCAACCTGCTGGGCGCGCAGAGTGTCGAGTTGGGCGAGAAACTGGTGGCGTTGGAGCGTGAGGCGTTTGCCATTGCCGGCGAGGAATTCAACCTGGGCTCGCCGAAGCAATTGGGCGTCATCCTGTACGAAAAACTTGGCCTGCCGGTGCTCAGCAAAACCGCCAAGGGCCAGGCGTCCACCGCCGAAGCGGTGCTCGCCGAGCTGGCGGAACAGGATTACCCGCTGCCCAAGGTGCTGATGCAGTACCGCTCGCTGAGCAAGCTCAAGAGCACCTACACCGATCGCCTGCCGGAGCAGATCAACAGCCGCACCGGACGCGTCCATACCAACTACCAGCAAGCCGTCGCTGCGACCGGACGCCTGTCGTCCATCGACCCGAACCTGCAGAACATTCCGATCCGCACGGCCGAAGGTCGGCGCATCCGCCAGGCCTTCGTCGCGCCGAAAGGCTACAAGCTGCTGGCGGCGGACTATTCGCAGATCGAGCTGCGGATCATGGCGCACCTGGCCAAGGATGAAGGTCTGCTCCATGCGTTCCGCAACGACCTGGATGTGCACCGTGCCACCGCCGCCGAAGTGTTCGGCGTCGAACTGCAAGCCGTCACCCATGATCAGCGTCGCAGCGCCAAGGCGATCAACTTCGGCTTGATCTACGGCATGAGCGCGTTTGGCCTGGCCAAGCAGATCGGCGTTGATCGCAAGCAGTCCCAGGCCTACATCGACCGCTACTTCGCCCGTTACCCGGGTGTGCTGGAATACATGGAGCGCACCCGCGCCCAGGCGGCCGAGCAAGGTTTCGTCGAAACCATTTTCGGTCGTCGCTTGTACCTGCCGGACATCAACGCGAAGAACCCGGCCCTGCGCAAAGGCGCCGAGCGCACCGCCATCAACGCGCCGATGCAAGGCACCGCGGCTGACATCATCAAGAAAGCCATGGTGGCCGTGGATCGCTGGCTGGCGACCTCAGGGCTGGATGCGAAGGTGATCCTGCAGGTCCACGACGAACTGGTCCTGGAAGTGCGCGAAGACCTGGTCGATCAGGTGAGCGGGGAAATCCGCCAGCACATGAGCGCCGCCGCCACGCTGGACGTGCCGCTGTTGGTAGAAGTAGGTGTGGGCAATAACTGGGATGAGGCGCACTGATCGCAAACCTAGGTCGAGTGCTCTTGTGGCGAGGGAGTCACCGCAATGCAGCGTCGGGAGCATCAGCTCTGAAAGTTCCTACAGTTATTTCCAAAAAAATCTGAACTAAACCCGTGAAATCCCACTCAGAGATTCTGAATGGCTGGTGAAGCCCTTCAATGCTCCTATGTTGTGTTAAGTGTTGGCAGATATCTGGACCCCGCCCTAGCGGTCCGGAACTTGGACCCCGAACTTCCCCCTCCCCATACGAAGTCCGGGGTTTTTTTTGCCTGCGATTTGGCTTATTCAGCCGCGTCGCTGCCCTTGTCCGCCAGCTCCATCCAGTCGGCCAGCACCGTGTAGGCTTCTTCCAACCCCATGCGCTTGGGGGCCGAGAACAACTGGATGGTGATCGTATCGCCCCAGCCCTTGCGAATCTCCGACTGCACCTTGAGCAGCGTGTTCTTCGCGGCGCCGTAGGTGAGTTTGTCGGCTTTGGTCAGCAGAATGTGCATCGGCATGCCGCTGGCGACTGCCCAATCGAGCATCAGCAAGTCGAAGTCAGTCATCGGATGGCGGATGTCCATCATCAGAATCAAACCCTTCAAGCTTTCTCGGCTGCCCAGGTAGGCTTCCAGGTGGCGTTGCCAGTGCTGCTTGAGCGGAATCGGCACCTTGGCATAACCGTAGCCGGGCAGGTCGACCAAACGGCGTTCATCGTCTAGCTTGAAGAAGTTCAAGAGCTGTGTGCGGCCCGGAGTTTTCGAAGTACGGGCCAGGCTCGCATGGGTCAGGGTGTTCAGCGCGCTGGACTTACCGGCGTTGGAACGCCCGGCGAAAGCCACTTCGAAGCCTTCGTCGTCAGGGCATTGATCGACTTTGGCAGCGCTGAGCATGAAGGTGGACTGTTGGCACAGGCCGAGGATAGGGTTCTTCAGTTGCATGGGATTTCCGATGTGGGCGGCGTCGGGAATGGACGCGGCAAGCTGTGTCGTTTCCGTTTCAGTGACGCCAGTATATAATGCCGCAGATTTTGTGTGCGCTTTGTCCCAGCGTAGGATGAGGCTCACGGGAGCGACCGACCGAAATTGCGCACTAGAACGCAGCTCGCTCTCAACCCTGAAAAGGTCGTTTTATGACGAAATGGCTGCTAGCTGCCGGTGTCTTGATGCCGCTTTACAGCGCTCAGGCTACACAGGATCCGGAAGCTGTGTACAACCGTGTTTGTGGTGCTTGTCATTCCGGCCAACTGCCCACGGCACCCCGCAAGGGTGACCGGGAAGCTTGGACGCCAAGGTTGGCGAAAGGTATGGGGACGCTGGTGCAACACGTGACCCAGGGTTTCAAGGCGATGCCGCCGCGTGGTTTGTGCATGGACTGCAGTGCCGAGGATTACCAAGCCATCATCCAGTGGATGAGCGAGTAAACCCGGTCCATAACTCTTTAACCCTTAGCCGTAGTTGGATTAGCTGATGAACAAACTGATCGTGAGTCTGCTGTTGACCTTGGGGATGTCCGGCGTAGCCCACGCCGCAGGCGATGCCGCCGCCGGCCAGGCAAAAGCGGCCGTATGCGGGGCCTGCCACGGCCCGGATGGCAACAGCATGGCGCCCAACTTTCCGAAACTGGCGGGCCAGGGCGAGCGTTATCTGACCAAGCAATTGCATGACATCAAGGACGGCAAGCGTGTCGTCCTGGAAATGACCGGCCTGCTGACCAACCTGAGCGATCAGGACCTGTCGGACATCGCCGCTTATTTCGCCAGCCAGAAGGGCAGCGTCGGCGCCGCTGATCCAAAACTCGTGGCTCGCGGTGAAGCGCTGTTCCGCGGCGGCGACCTGGACAAGGGCCTGCCCGCCTGCACCGGCTGCCACTCGCCGAATGGCAGCGGCAACGCCGCCGCAGGCTTCCCACACCTGGGCGGCCAGCACGCGCAATACGTCACCAAGCAATTGACCGATTTCCGCAAGGAAGAAGGTGGTCGTGCCAACGACGGCGACGCGATGACCATGCGCACCATCGCGCGCAAGCTGAGCGACGAAGACATCGCCGCTGTGTCGAGTTATATCCAGGGTCTGCATTAAGACCGTTGGCCAGGCGTTGTGAGGTTTGCATTCCCCGCAACGTTAACACTCGATTAATCTGTCGATGCAAACATCAAAAGGGTGGCTTTGGCCGCCCTTTTTTGTGGCCGCTGCCGTTACACTAGCGAACTTGAACCCGCCACGGTCTGTCTTAGAAACAGGTCTCGCGAGGCCACCTCATTGTCCAGGAGTAAAGCATGCGTAATCTGATCATCAGCGCCGCGCTCGTCGCCGCCAGCCTGTTCGGCATGGCTGCCCAAGCCAACGCCGAGGAATCGAAGGCCCCTTACGTCGAGTTGACCAACCCCGTTCCGGTGGCTGTGCCTGGCAAGATCGAAGTGGTGGAACTGTTCTGGTACGGTTGCCCGCATTGCTATGCGTTCGAGCCAGTCATCAACCCATGGGTTGAAAAACTGCCTTCGGACGTGAACTTCGTGCGCATTCCGGCCATGTTCGGCGGCCCATGGGACGCCCACGGCCAGATGTTCCTGACCCTCGAAGCCATGGGCGTCGAGCACCAGGTTCACGCAGCGGTGTTCAATGCGATCCAGAAAGAAGGCAAGAAGCTGACCAAGAAAGAAGACATGGCCGAGTTCCTCGCGACCCAGGGCGTCGACAAGGACAAGTTCCTGGCCACGTTTGACTCCTTTGCTATCCAGGGGCAGATCAAAAAGGCTCGTGAGCTGGCGAAGAAATACGAAATCACTGGCGTACCGACCATGATCGTCAATGGCAAATACCGCTTTGACATCGGCTCCGCTGGCGGCGCGAACGAAGCACTGCAACTGGCCGACAAGCTGATCGCCAAAGAGCGGGCGGCGACCAAGACCGCTGCCAACTAAGCGTAGCGCCTGCCATGGCCCGCTGGAGCACCGAACGCGTTGTTGGCCTGCATGAAGCACGGGTCAACGAGCATCATGTCGCGTCCACGGGCCTGCCTGCCGACAGTCGTTTGCGGCTGCTCAGCTTCAATATCCAGGTCGGTATCAGCACCGAACGTTACCGGCATTACCTGACCCGGGGTTGGCAACATGTGCTGCCCCATACGGGACGCGCCGGCAATCTGCAGAAGATCGGCGACCTGTTGAAGGATTTCGATCTGGTGGCCTTGCAGGAAGCCGACGGCGGAAGCCTGAGGTCCGGCTACGTCAACCAGGTCGAGCACCTTGCCCAACTGGGCGCGTTTCCCTATTGGTACCAGCAACTCAATCGCAACCTCGGACGTCTCGGCCAGCACAGCAATGGTGTGTTGAGCCGCTTGCGACCGTGGGCGATCGAAGACCATCCGCTGCCGGGCCCCAAGGGCCGCGGCGCGATCCTCGCGCGTTTCGGCGAAGGTCCGGAGGCGCTGATCGTGGTCATGATGCACCTGGCGCTCGGGGCGCGTACCCGCACGATGCAATTGGCGTACATTCGCGAGCTGATTGGCGGCTACAAGCATCAGGTGCTGATGGGCGACATGAACACCCATGCCACCGACCTGTTGCAGACCTCCCCCCTGCGCGACCTTGGTCTGCTGGCTCCGCAACTTGAAGCGACATTCCCCAGCTGGCGTCCTCAACGCTGCCTGGACCATATCCTGCTGAGCCCGACCCTGACCCTCGAACGGGTCGAGGTGCTGGCCCAGCCCATTTCCGATCACCTGCCCGTCGCGGTCGAAATACGTTTGCCGGGTTCGCTCACGGCTGATGCATTCCCCGCGCTGAGTCCTGCCCCTCGCGGATCCGATGAATGAGCGACGACGCCGAACGCTGGAGAGAAAAATACCTCAAGAGCATCGAACAACAGGAAAAGCTCGAGCGCCGCTGGGACGCTCGGCTCGACTTGTTGCGTCGTGGCCTGGTGCGCAGCACCCTCGCCGCCGAGGGTACCGATCGGGCCGTGGACCAGTGCATGAAGGAAATGCGCGAAGTGGTGCGTACCGACAACATGGACGCCGCCCTCGCCGCCTTGCTTCCACGCCTGGAGAAAGCCGTACTTGATTCCGAACAGCGTCGCGAGACCCGCGCGGAACAGGTGAGCGCGGCGCTGACGGCCCTGGTCGCCCAGTTGCAGAGCCTGCCGCTGCCGAAGGAAGTCAGCCGGCCCCTGAAGAAATTCTCCAAGCAACTGGAGGCCCGGGCCGACCAGGCGCGGGAAATCCCGCTGTTGCTCAGTGAACTGAGCCAATTGCAAGGGCAGGCGATCAGGGCACTGGACACGCCGGAGGAGCCGAGCCGTCCCGGCCTGCTTCAACGACTGTTTGGCGGCCACGATCACTCGGAAGCGACACCCGCGCCCGCCCTGACGGCTGAAGCCGAAGCGGCCCCGCTGCCCTCCCAACCCCAAGCCATTGATACTGCAGCCGCGGCACCGGCGCCGCCGCTATCCAAAGCGGAACAAGTCCACGCACCGGACATGACGCCCGAGCCGGTGGCATCCATTGAAACAGTGGACGAGCCTGGTCCAGCACCAGCACCAGCACCAGCACCAGCACCAGCACCCGTCGTGTCGCCTGCCCAGCCGAGCATCGAGTCGGCGCCGACCCCCGATGAACCCACCGAGCCGGCCCCCGCTGCCGAGAATCCCGACGAGCTGACGCCAGAGGAACCGCCCCAGCCCATCCTCGAGGCTACAGCGGTTCCGGAAGAACCTGCCGAGCTTCCCGCGGCGATCGATCCGGATGAGTCTCCCTATAATCTGCCTGATTCCCCGGAGCCGTCCTACAGCTCGGTCGCTCGCCACATCGAAGACACCTTGCTGGGGTTGCTGGGCGACCTGACATTGCCGGAGCGGCATCGTCCTCAAGCCGAGGCCATGCGGGAACGGCTGAAAAACGGCTTGAACTGGTACGAGTTGCTGCCGGTTCTCGACGACCTGGCTGTGCTCATGCTGGCGATCACCGACAGCGGCCAGCACGAATTCGAAGCTTATCTTCAGCGGCTGAACGATCGGCTGGAGTCGTTTCAAAACACCCTGCGGGCGGCCAGCGAAGACCATGCCGATCATTCGTCGGCCTCCAGGGAGATGGACACCCAGATCCGCGAGCAGGTCGATGGCTTGCAAAACAGCGTGCAGCAGGCCGATGACCTGGAGAGCCTCAAGCACGTGCTGGAAAACCACCTTGAAGGTTTGCTCGGCACGATGGATCAGCACCAGAAACAACGGGATTTGCGCGAGCAGGAAGTGTCGGCTCGCCTGAAAAGCCTGGCCGAGCGCGTTGCATTGATGGAGCAGGACGCCCTGATCGTTCGGGAGAACCTGGAAGAGCAGCGGCAAAAGGCGTTGGTCGATCCGCTGACCGGCTTGCCCAACCGCGCCGCCTGGAGCGAACGTCTCGAACGGGAAGTCGAGCAATGGCAGCGGCATGGCAACAGCTTGCTGATTGCTATGCTCGATCTGGATCATTTCAAGCGGATCAATGACAACTATGGCCACTTGGCCGGCGACCGTGTGCTGAAGCTCATCGCCTCGGTGCTGCGCAAGCGTATACGCGGTGGCGATTTCATTGCCCGCTTCGGCGGCGAGGAGTTCGTCCTGCTGGTCCCCGATACGCCCCTGGCCGCTGGTGCAAAACTGGCCGAGGCGTTGCGCGTGGCCATCGAATCCTGTCCGTTTCACTTCAAAGGCGAACCGGTCACGGTCACGGTGTCCATGGGCATGACGGCATTCAAACCGGGAGAACATAGCGATCTGGTGCTTAAAAGAGCCGATCAGGCGCTATATCGGGCTAAAAATGCAGGACGTAATCGCGTGGAGCTAGGCTGAGGCTTCAATTGTTCCAAATTATTTAATGTCGCGGTCCAATCGGATCATTGCTGGGCGATACGTTACACTGTTGCATTATTTTTCTGCATACACCCTATCGCCATGAAATTTGCCCCGCTTCTTGCTTCGTTGCTTCTCCTGGCCGGTTGCGCGAGCGGTCCCCGACTCGACACCAGCCATCCCTCGGTCAACCACGACAGTCGAATCCAGTTCGTTGTCGTGCATTACACCTCGGCGTCCCTGGAACGCTCCTTGTCCCTGCTGACCCATGGCGAAGTCAGTGCCCATTACTTGATCGGCGATGACAAGAACGCAACCATCTACAAGCTGGTGGACGAAAGCCGACGTGCCTGGCATGCCGGCGAAAGTGAATGGCAAGGCCGGACCTGGCTCAACTCCAGCTCGATCGGTATCGAAATCGTCAACCCGGGCTATATCGATACGCCCACCGGACGTCTCTGGTATCCCTACAGCGAAGCTCAAGTCCAGTCCCTGATCGTCCTGCTCAAGGACATCACCCGGCGTAACGCGATCAATCCGGTGAACATCATCGGTCACAGCGATATCGCGCCCATGCGCAAACTGGACCCCGGGCCGTTGTTTCCCTGGAAACGCCTGGCCGAGGCCGGCTTGGGGGTTTGGCCAGACGAACGGGCAGTCGCTCGCCAGCAGGCCGCCTATGTGGATCAGCTTCCCAGCGCCAGTTGGTTCCAGGCCGAGCTGGCGCGCCTTGGCTACCCCACGCCGCGCACCGGCGAATGGGACGTCACCACTCATCAGGTCCTGGCCGCGTTCCAGATGCACTATCGACCGGCCCGGTTCGATGGCGCGCCAGACGCCCAAAGTGCGGCGATCCTGACGGTCCTCAACCAGACAAAATAATGACGCCCGTCCGACTGCGCGGGCCAATTCCAAAACAGAAGCTATAACTCATTGGTAACTTTCGGATTACCAACGATGACGGCTGCCCGAGAAACCCTGCAAAGCTGGCTCCATCGCCCTGTTTTCCTGGCGATGGTCGCGGCTGCCCTGAGTACCGTGCTGTTGCTCGCGGGAAGCCTGTTCGTGGTGATGCAACAGATCCAGCAGCGCGAAAGCGACCAGATGAATGCCCAGGGCGAGCGTTTCCTGCAGCGCCTGGAACAGCTTTTCGGCCAACTGCGCGAAAGCCTCGATGATCTTCAGGCCCAACCTCTGCGCGGCTGTGATGACGACATGATCGCGACGCTGCAACAGGTGAGCTTCAATTACCGTTTTGTCTATGAAGCCGCTTACATCGATAGTCACGGCGTATGTTCCAATCGCCCGCGCCAGAGCGGCTTATCGTTGGCCCGCCCACCCGACTTGCGAGGCCCGGCCTACAGTTACTGGCTCAACACCACCACGGAGCCCGACGAAAATCGTGCCGCCCTGATGTTGGGGCGCGGCAATTTCCGGGTCGCTACGTCTCGCGGTCACCTGACCGATGTCGTCGACCTGCCCCCAGGCAGCAGCCTCCTTGTGGTCCTGGACGAGGGCGAGCGGGCCATTCCAGTCCTCGGCACCGAGCAACGCTGGCCGCCGGCGGAGCCGTGGCCGCCAAAAAGCCGGGACGCCTTGCAAGTGACCCAGACCCGGCTGATCTATCGGATGCCGACCGACAACCCGGAATATCAACTGGTGCTGATTGCGCCGCGCAACGGCCTTCGCATTCCCGCCAACGCCTGGTGGATGCTGCCGATCAGCTTGATGCTGGGCCTTGGCATCGGCTTCCAAGTGTTTTTGCTGGCGCGTCAGCGCCAATCCATGGACGCCGAGCTGCACGGGGCCATCCGGCGCGGCGAGCTACAGGTGCTCTATCAGCCGATTTTCGATCTGCGCAGCCGCAACTGTGTCGGCGCCGAAGCGTTGCTGCGTTGGCGACGACCAGACGGTACGCTGACCAGCCCGGACCTGTTCATTCCCATGGCGGAGAACACCGGGCAGATTCGCCAGATTACCGACTTCGTCCTGCAGCGGCTGTTCGACCAGTTGGGCCAGTTGTTGCGCGCCAACCCACACCTGTACATCTCGGTGAACCTCGCGGCCTGCGATGTGATGGTCCCGCGCATTGGGGAAGTGATTACCCGCCTGCTGGCGCGGCATCGAGTGTCGGCGCGCCAGATTGCGTTCGAAGTTACCGAGCGTGGGTTGGTTGATGTGCTGGTGGCCCGGGATAACCTGCAATCGCTGCGCGACCTGGGGCATCAGGTCCTGATCGACGATTTTGGCACCGGTTATTGCAGCCTGGCTTACCTGCAGACGCTGCCGGTGGATTGCCTGAAGATCGACAAGGCCTTCATCGACGCCTTGGGCCATGATGCAGCCAGCAGTGGCGTGGCGCCGCACATTATCCGCATGGCTCATGCGTTACAGCTAAAGGTGATTGCCGAAGGCATCGAACATGAGGCCCAGGCGTCATACCTGAGCAGCGAAGGCGTTAAGTTCGGTCAGGGTTGGCTGTTCGCCCACGCGCTCAGTGCGGTGCAGCTCATAGAGTTGATCACCCGCGGTCGGCGCTTGCTCGGACGACGCCTGGACGACGAAGCTTGAGGCGGTTTCAGACCGTCAGGGCCATATAAAACTGGGTGCCCTGCCCTGGCCTGGAATACACGCCCATGCGTCCACCATGCAGCTGGACGATCTCCTTGCACAGCGCCAGGCCGAGCCCCGCGCCGCCCTTTTTGCGTCCGACCTGGACGAAGGGTTCGAAGATCCGGCCCTGCTGGCCGTAGGCGATACCCTCGCCGTTGTCTTCAACGCTGATAATCACCCGTTCGCCGTGGCGTCGGGCCTGCAAACGGATCTGGCCGTCATCGTTGGTATGACGCATCGCATTGTCGATCAAGTTGTCCAAGACCCGGTCCAACTGCGCGGCGTCGGCATGCAGGCGCGGCAACGGTCCCTGGATCTCCACCAACAGCTCGACGCCCTTCGCTTCGGCCTGCTCGGCAAACCGCAGCCGGGCCGCGTCCAGCATTTGCTCGATGGAGCAAGGCGCCAGGGTGAGTTTCTGCAAGCCGTTCTGATAGCGGGAAAAGTTGAGCAGGTCGTTGATGAGCTGCATCAGCCGCTGCATTTCTTCATTGACCGTATTGAGCAGGTCCGCCTCGCGAGAGTCCTCGGGGAAATGCACGCGCTCCTGCAGCAGCCCGAATGCCATGTGCATGCCGGTCACGGGGGTGCGCAGCTCATGAGACGCCCGCAATACGAATTCGCTGCGTACGCGCTCGAAGGCGCGCTGTTCGGTGACGTCATGCAATACCATCACAGCCCCGAGAATCTGGCCCTGGGTATGGATGACCGGCGTCAGGCTGTACGTCAGCACGCGGGATTCGCCATCTACCTCAATGCTCAGGTCGTCTGGCGCGCGCTCTTGGGAACCGCCGCGCAGGACCACTTGCAGCTCGTCATCCAGCTCGATACGTCCAAGCGCCTCGCCCAATCCTTGGCCCAGGCGTTCCTGGTCCCAGCCGAGTTGCCGTTGGGCCACCGGATTGAGGTGCTCCAGCCGGCCCTGGCGGTCGATCATCAGCAGGCCGTCGTCAATGCTGTCGAGCACCGCTTGCAGGCGTTGCTGGCCAGCGAGCAGTTCATCGACATTGGTGGCCTGATGTTCGCGCAACGCCTGGGCCATGATGCCGAAACGCCGCGTCAGCAGGTTCAGTTCCGCCGCTGAGGAGATGGGCAGCGTCACCTCGAACTTGCCCTGCCCGATATCGTCCGCCGCGGCCGCCAGGGCCTCGATCGGCGCGCCGAAACGCCTGGCTATGCCGTGCGCGGTCACGAACCCGATGATCAGTACCGCCAGGCCCACCAGGCCCAGCAAGCTGGAAATCAGGAGAGCCCGTTCACGGGCGCGGTCCTGTGTATCGCTGATTTTGTTCAGTGCGTGTCGATAGCCATCGATCAAGCCGCCGCGCAGCACGTTGAACTTCTCTGTGAGGTCCTGATTGCTGCTCAGTGGCGTCGATTGTTGGAGAGACGCGTCGAAAGCCTGGATAAAACTGATGTAATCGGCTTTGGCGTGGCTGAAGCGGGCGGCTGAATCGTCCTGTTCTCGCTCATGGGCAATGCCCTCATCCAACAACTCGAAATATTGGCGCTTGGATTCTTCTAGCGCCGCCAGATCGGGTTTTTCATCGAGCATGATCATCAACTGATCGCCCAGCGTCTGGCGCAACTTGAGACCCAGGTCGAGCAGGATAAAGTTGTCGCGCACGGACTTTTCCTGGGTATTGGCCATCTGCATGACGCTGACAAGGCCCAGCAAAAGCCCCAGCAGCGCCACGGTAATCAGTGCCGAGATACTGAGGAACAGCCGTGTGCGCAGCTTCATCGCCAGTTTCATAAGGTGGCGCTCACAGGTTGTATTGCTTGCGTTTGCGGTACAGCGTAGACGCATCGATGCCCAGGGTCTTTGCCGCTTGGTCGAGGGTATCGGCGGTGGCCAACACCGCGCCTATGTGGGCCTTCTCCAGTTCGTCGAGACTCAGCGCGGCGCCGATTCGCGGGGCGTTGTTGACCGGTTGCTCGGCCATGCCCAAGTGGCTGATTTCGACTTTTTCCTGCGGACAAATGATGCTGGCCCGCTCGACCACGTTGCGCAGTTCGCGAATGTTGCCCGGCCAGCGATAACCCAGCAGTGCCTCGCGCGCTTCGTCGCTGAAGCCCCGGGCTGGGCGGGCGTATTCCTTGACGAAGCGCGCCAGGAAGCGATCAGCGAGGGTCAGGATGTCCTCGGCCCGCTCGCGCAATGGCGGCAGGTGCAAGGTAATGACGTTCAGGCGATACAGCAGGTCTTCGCGGAAACGTCCATCGCGCACCATGTCTTCGAGATTGAGATTGGTCGCTGCGAGGATCCGTACGTCGGCGCGACGGGTGACTGGGTCGCCTACCCGCTCGTATTCCTTGTCTTGAATAAAACGCAGCAACTTAGGTTGTAACGCGAGGGGAAAATCGCCGATTTCGTCAAGAAACAACGTCCCGCCATCGGCTTGGTTGACCCGCCCCAGTGTGCTCTCGCTGGCCCCGGTGAATGCGCCACGGCTGTGGCCGAACAACTCGCTCTCCATCAACTCGGTGGTCAACGACGGGCAGTTGATGGTGACGCAGGATTTCTTCGCGCGCTTGCTCCAGCCATGGATGGCCCGCGCCAGCTCACCCTTACCGGTGCCGGATTCCCCCAGGATAAGAATGTTGGCATCGGTGCTGGCGACCTGGCGGGCAGTTTCAAGCACGACTTTCATGGCCGGACTGTGGGAGTCGAGGCCGTCCTTCGGCTTGCGGATCTCGCCTTCCAAGGCTTCGAGCCTGGCGGATAACTGACGTACCTCCAATTGCTTGGCCGTCGCCAGGCGCAGTTGATCCGGGCTGCAAGGCTTGACCAGATAGTCGGCGGCCCCGGCCTGGATCGCATCGACAGCGGTGTCCACGGCGGAATGGGCGGTGACGATCACGACCCGCATCCACGGCGCCTGGATCCGCATCTGCGCCAGTACATCGAGACCATTGTCCTCGCCCAGTCGCAGGTCGAGAAAGCACAGGTCGAACACCTGGCGTTGCAGCAGCGCTTCGGCCTGGGCGGCGCTGTTGGCGGTGGCGACGGAATAGCCTTCGTCTTCAAGGCAATAACGGAAGGTACGCAGGATGGCGGACTCATCGTCCACCAGCAGAATGCGGCCTTGATGCTCAGTGGCGGATTCCATTTTTCCTACGCTCCTTAATGAATGATGATGATTAGTGTCAGAAAAATCGGGCAAGTTGCATGGTTCATTCTGGTCGAATATTACTCACCGAACAGGCTTCTGTGGACCTCTGGCGTCTAAAAGCCTGATTTTCATCTTTTTTTTCGCCCCGCCTGTAGCCTTCGGTTCGGTTCGCTCATTCCGACAGCCGTTTCCCACCTTCAATTCAAAAAAAGAATCTTGCGCTTCGCTTTCTCCGATTCGTGCATTACGCACGACTCCGCTCGGGCCCATCGTGCAGGATGCGCCCCGCATGCTTTGGCTTCACATGGTAACTATTTGATTTTGAACGGTTTTTAGCTGGTTATAATTCTGGCATGCGGACTGCAATATCCAGATCAACATGGCGTTAAAGCGCCTCAACCAGATCACCGCAAGGGTGGGGAGGAATTCCAGGATGAATCGTCAACGTGCCGCCCAATTTCGCATCACTGCCCTGTCCATCCAACAAGGGCTGTGGGCTGTCGTCGCACTGCTGATCACGCTTGTGGCGGGCCAACAACTGATGTTGTGGCATGGAAGCCAACAGCCGGAAGCGCCGCTGGTGTCGATTCAACGAGCTCCCCAAACGCATTTCAGTGCGGTCAGCAGCGTCGCCGAGGCGTCCGCCTCGATGCGAATGATGGAGGTCGACCAAACGCAGCCCCTTACCGACATGCCTCGTGAGGAGCGCTGGGTGTTCTAAACCCGATGGACCGGTCGTCCGTCGAGCCGGAACCAACACCGCTACACCCCAACTAAGTAGAAAAGCGTAAGGAGAATCATCATGTTGAGCTGGGCAATTACCTTCCTGATCATTGCCATCATCGCCGCGGTATTGGGCTTCGGTGGTATCGCAGGCACCGCCACGGGCATCGCCAAGATTCTCTTTGTCGTGTTCCTGGTGATGTTCATCGCTTCGTTCTTTTTTGGTCGTCGCGGCCGAGGCTGACCATGAACGCGTCATTAAAAGGACTGGCCGCCGCCCTGCTGTTGGGCGGCAGTGCCATGGCATTGGCTGCCAATGACGGACAGATGCGGGTCAATCAACTGCTTGAGGCCGACCCGCAGTACCGCCAGACCTGGCAGCAAGTGGTCAAAAAGGAAGAGCGTCTGCCCGAATGGGTGATGAACCTGACGGGCGATGCCGAACAGATGAATGCCGTCGAAGAGGATGGCGACAAGTATCTGGTAGGACCGCTGTGCGAAACCCAGGCAACTTGCCGGAGCAAACGCCTGTTCGTGGCGTTCAGTTTCGACAAAGACGAGGCCTATGCCTTGTTGGTCGAAGTGCCCGCGGGGCTGCCGGCAGACAAGTCGCCAACCCGTCATGCGGACTATCGCTTCCTCGGTAATCCCGACGAAGGTATGCAAGAACTGTTAATGGAACAGCTGAAAAAAGATCCGAATTGGTACTGAGACTTGAGAACGGGAAAGGCAGCCCTGCTTTTCTCTCTGCGAGGCCCGAGGAGGGCCGAAGCATGACCAGGGGGCTGGGACGCTCTGACCAAAAAGGGTCGGAGTGACCTACGGGCACAAGGGGTGCCTGCGAAAGGGCCGGGTCAGGTAAAAGCTGCGACGCAAGTTCGCGAAGTCTCGATGGCTTGGCGAACTTGCGGAGAGCTTGATGCTCACGTTAGAGCGGCTGGCTGTCTTTCCTGACAGAACCCGCCAGGCGCTGCGGCATATTGTCCTGATGGACGAATGTCACTGTTCCAACGCTGACCGTATATCGGAGAATGCGCCCGCCATTTCTCTTCCCGAGTGGACTCCAACGCTCGATCCTTTCATCGACGCTCCAGCAATCAGAGCAACGCACGGCCACGCTGAAATGGCCGGCTGACGGCGTTTATGCCTGCTGAAGTGGCGCTTTCGAACCGATTGGGGCGCACGTTTCACTTGGGAAATCTCATGCCGATTCGGCATGGGGTAGGCGGTTACGGCATTAGACGATCCCCCCTCGCGTGGCAATAGTTGCGCCTTTTTTCGCCTGCCAGTGAGCCGTCGTGGGCGCTCGGGTGACGTTATACGGGGGCAGCAGCACGACTTCGCATCGCCATCCTGGCCGTCCGTTGACGCTGCTGCCCGAGTCCAACTGAAGTAAGGGTAATGATATGAAGAAGGCAAGACTAAGCCTCGCCTGGCAGATCCTCATCGGTCTGGTGCTCGGGATTGCAATCGGTGCGCTGCTCAACCACTTCAGTGCCGAGAAGGCCTGGTGGATCAGCAACGTGCTGCAACCGGCTGGCGATATCTTTATCCGTCTGATCAAGATGATCGTGATCCCTATCGTGATCTCTTCGCTGATCGTCGGCATCGCCGGGGTCGGCGACGCCAAGAAACTCGGGCGGATCGGCTTCAAGACCATCATCTACTTTGAAATCGTCACGACCATCGCCATCGTCGTCGGCCTGTTGCTCGCGAACTTCTTCCAGCCGGGCAATGGCATCGACATGAGTACGCTGGGTACGGTGGATATTTCCAAGTACCAGGCCACGGCCGCCGAGGTCCAGCATGAGCATGCGTTCGTGCAGACGATCCTCAACCTGATCCCGTCGAACATCTTCGCCGCCGTCGCTCGCGGCGAGATGTTGCCGATCATTTTCTTCTCCGTCCTGTTCGGTCTCGGCTTGTCCAGCCTGCAATCTGACCTGCGTGATCCGCTGGTCAAGATGTTCCAGGGCGTGTCGGAGAGCATGTTCAAGGTTACCCACATGATCATGAGCTACGCGCCGATCGGCGTGTTCGCCCTGATCGCGGTGACCGTCGCCAACTTCGGTTTCGCTTCCCTGCTGCCGCTGGCGAAACTGGTCATCCTGGTTTATTTCGCCATTGCCTTCTTCGCCTTCGTGGTGCTGGGCCTGATCGCTCGCCTGTTCGGCTTCTCGGTGATCAAGCTGATGCGCATCTTCAAGGATGAGCTGGTGCTGGCCTACTCCACCGCCAGTTCCGAAACCGTGTTGCCACGGGTGATCGAGAAGATGGAAGCCTACGGTGCGCCGAAAGCCATTTGCAGCTTCGTGGTGCCCACCGGTTATTCGTTCAACCTCGACGGTTCGACCCTGTACCAGAGCATCGCGGCGATCTTCATTGCCCAGCTGTATGGCATCGACCTGTCCATCGGTCAGCAATTGATGCTGGTATTGACCTTGATGGTCACGTCCAAGGGCATTGCGGGTGTGCCGGGCGTATCGTTCGTAGTGCTGCTGGCCACCTTGGGCAGCGTTGGCATTCCGCTGGAAGGCCTGGCGTTCATTGCCGGTGTCGACCGCATCATGGACATGGCCCGTACGGCGCTGAACGTGATCGGCAACGCCCTGGCCGTGCTGGTCATTTCCCGCTGGGAAGGCATGTACGACGATGCCAAGGGCCAGCGCTACTGGAATTCCCTGCCGCACTGGCGCAGCAAGGAGCCGTTGCCAGCGGGGGAAACTTCCAGCCGCTGATTCCTGAAGGGCGTTCGGGTCACAAAAAACGTACCTCAACCCCCGGTATTGGTGGGAGCGAGCGTGCTCGCGATTGCGTCGCATCCGTCACCATTGTTGTTGACTGATACGCAGCCATCGCGAGCAAGCTCGCTCCCACAGGGC
Source organism: Pseudomonas sp. HB05 (assembly GCF_016756915.1). NCBI lineage: Bacteria > Pseudomonadati > Pseudomonadota > Gammaproteobacteria > Pseudomonadales > Pseudomonadaceae > Pseudomonas > Pseudomonas sp. HB05. The sequence continues at coordinate 54,833 of NZ_JAESPG010000001.1, read as the reverse complement.
TCCATTGATCATCTATGCAGTGCCAACCAAACCCCGGAGAAATCCGGGGTTTGTCGTTTCTGCCAGCCCCGCTATCATTCGCGGCATCTTCCGGGGGATTAACCGATGCTCAATGGCCTGTGGCTTGGCTTCTTTATCGTGGCAGCCGTGTCGGCGCTGGCGCAGTGGTTGATCGGCGGCAACGCCGGGATCTTCGCCGCCATGGTGGAAAGCATCTTTGCCATGGCCAAGCTGTCGGTCGAAGTCATGGTCCTGCTGTTCGGTACCTTGACCCTGTGGCTGGGATTCCTGCGCATCGCTGAAAAAGCCGGCATCGTCGACTGGCTGGCCAAGGCCCTCGGCCCGCTGTTCCTGCGCTTGATGCCGGAAGTGCCTGCCGGCCACCCGGCGATCGGCCTGATCACCCTGAACTTCGCGGCCAACGGCCTTGGGCTGGACAACGCCGCCACGCCCATCGGCCTCAAGGCCATGCGCGCCCTGCAAGACCTCAATCCCAGTCCGACCATCGCCAGCAACGCGCAGATCCTGTTCCTGGTGCTGAACGCGTCGTCGTTGACCCTGCTGCCGGTCACGATCTTCATGTATCGCGCCCAGCAAGGCGCGCCGGACCCGACCCTGGTGTTCCTGCCGATCCTGCTCGCCACCAGCGCTTCGACCTTGATGGGGCTGCTGTCCGTGGCGTTCGTGCAACGTCTGCGCCTGTGGGATCCGGTGGTGCTGGCCTATCTGATTCCGGGTGCGCTGGCGCTGGGCGGCTTCATGGCGCTGTTGGCGACGCTCTCGGCCACTGCGCTGGCGGGGCTGTCGTCGATCCTGGGCAACCTGACGCTGTTCGGCTTGATCATCCTCTTCCTGGTGGTGGGCACGCTGCGCAAGGTCAAGGTGTACGAAACGTTCGTCGAAGGCGCGAAGGAAGGCTTCGACGTTGCCAAGAGCCTGTTGCCCTACCTGGTGGCGATGCTTTGTGCGGTGGGGGTGTTGCGGGCCTCGGGAGCGCTGGATTTCGGCCTCGACGGGATTCGCCACCTGGTGCAATGGGCTGGCCTGGACACGCGTTTTGTCGACGCGCTGCCGACGGCCATGGTCAAGCCGTTCTCCGGCAGCGCCGCCCGGGCGATGCTGATCGAAACCATGAAGACGTCCGGGGTGGACAGCTTCCCGTCCCTGGTGGCCGCGACCATCCAGGGCAGCACCGAAACCACCTTCTACGTACTGGCGGTCTATTTTGGCGCCGTGGGGATCCAGCGCGCGCGCCATGCGGTGGGTTGCGCGCTGCTGGCTGAATTGGCCGGGGTGGTGGCGGCTATCGGGGTTTGCTACTGGTTCTTTGGCTGACCGGCGGAGTGAGTTGCTCACGATAACGATGATCGGTTGACACATCTGTTGGATGTGCCGCCGTCATCGCGAGCAAGCTCGGCTCCCACAGGTCAAGTGTCTTCCCCTGAGGCCATGAACGCCGCAGATCCCCTGTGGGAGCGAGCTTGCTCGCGATAAGGTCCGAAGGACCTTCAGTTCGTCACCTCGAAACGCAGCACGCCAATCATCTGGCCATTTTCCGTCAGCACACGCACCTGCCACTTGCCCGTCGGGTTTTCCGGGAAATTCTGCTTGTGGGTCCACGCCCGATAGCCTTCCTTGCGTCCGCCATGGATGTCCAAGGCGATGCGGTCCACTTCTTTGCCGTTGAATTTCCAGACGTGGTAAATGCGCTCGTCGAGCCCTCGCGGGGCATTGATGGCGGTGTAGGCATACAGGCCATTGCTGCGGATCTGCGCCGCGCTGACTTGCTTGAGGCTGGCGCCCGGTGTGCGATCTTCCACTTGGGTGCTGATCGCCACTTCGGTCATCCATAGCGTCGCCGGTGGCACCCAGGAGCGCAGCACCCAGCCGGCGGCGCCAATCCCCAAGGTAATGCACAGGATGGCCAACGCGTTGCGCACGGTACGAATCGGAAAGATCGAGGCCAGGCTCGGGAACGACAACAACATGGCGATGCCCAGCGCCAGCTTGAAGCTCTGGTCGGTGGTCAGGTGCACGATCACCGGCAGCGCGGTGAGCAGGGCGGCAAACAGCGTCAGCGTGTGCAACGCCAGGAACGCCCAACGCCTAGGGGCCAGCCATTTGTAATACAGCGGGTCGGTGATCGAAATCAGCGCCGCGATCGTCAGCAGGCCGGTAAAGATCAGCTGGCTGCTGTTCCAAGTGGTCGTGATGAAGAAAAACGGCAGGACGAAAAACAGGCTTTCCTGGTGGATCATCTGCGTGGCGTAGCGCAACAGCGGCTGGGGTATTTCTCGTTTGAAGACCTTGGTGAACAACCGCGTCAGGGTGTTTTCCAGCATCAGCCAGAGCCAGCTCACCAACATGATGATGGTGATCCAGGTCGCCAGGCTCTGCTGGCGGTCCACCAGCATGAAACTGCCGACCCCGGAAACAAAACCGCCGAGCGCGATGACCCCTGGATAGCGCTTCATCAGTTCGAGGATGCGCTGGATTAAATGAGTCAGGTTCGGCATTCGGCGGTTTCACAGTAAGTCGTAGGAAATATCCCTGACAGAGTATCGCCAGGGCATCGATGTGACGAGCACTCTTGTGGTGAGTGAGATTTATCTGTGGCGAGGGGATTTATCCCCGGTGGGTTGCGAAGCAACCCTACAAACCCTTGAGTAAAACCGAGCCGTCCTTGATTGCGACTGCTTCGCAGTCGAACGGGGATAAATCCCCTCGCCACAAAATTATTCCTCGTGCGGTCGAGCCATGCGTCGTACCTGCCACATCACCACGCCGAGTAACACCAACCCCAGCAACCCACCCAGTCCCCAGACAAGCTGGTCATCACTGAGCAATGGCCTCTCGATGCGCAAATATCCCGGGTCCTTGAGCAGTTCGCGCAGGGCCTGGTTGGCCTGTTCCAGGCTGACGTCCTGCAGGCGCGCGGCGGGATTGGCGAAGCGGCCGTCTTCGTAGTCCCCGAGGGCGCTCCAGTAGTAATCCGCCAGGGCGCTGTTGCCTTGGACGGCCCAGGACTGGTGGGCAATGGCGGCGCGTTTTATCCGCACGAAACTCTCGGGATTCAGGCCGTCCTTGAGCAATGTGCTGCGCAGCTGTTCCAACGACTGTTCGGCCTGCGGCAGGTCCTCGCGGGCCAGGTCGGCGTTCAGGCTCATGAAACCCACGCCGCCGAGCACTTCCCGCTCCGTCCAAGGGCCGTAGGACAGGCCGTCGGCCAAGCGCAATTGGCGATAGAGTGCCCAATCCAGGTATTCCTTGAGCAAGTCGAAGGTTTCGTCGTGTTGCTCTTCCAACACCGGTTCCGGGAATAGCCAATGGAGCTTGGCGCCATTGCCGACCAGGCCTTGGATGAGGTTGCGCTTGGTGACCGCGCTGTAGCGGATCTGGGGCAGCGGTTCGTGGACACTGGGTTCGACCGGCTCGAGCTCGCCGAAGGTGCGCTCCAGATACGCCGGCAGCAATCGATCGAGGTCGCCGACCACGATCAAGGTCATATTGTTCGGCGCATACCAGGCCTTGCGCACCTGCTCGATTCGGGCGAGGGACAGATGTTCGACCTCGGCCCGTTCCTCGCAACGCAAGCCCAGCTCCACCGCCAGTTGATTGCTGGCCTTGTGGCCCAGGTCTTGATGGTCCAGCCAGCGTTGCAGGTGGGTGTAATGCCCGCCGTCCTCGCGTTCCACCACCCGCTTGGCCGCCGCCAGGGCCTTTTCATCGATGCGGGTTCGGGTCAACAGCGCCAGCAACAGGTCGAGGACCTTGCGTTGATTGCTCGCCGGCGCCTCGATGACAAACGTCGTATCGGCGTTGCTGGTAAAAGCGTTCCACTCGCCGCCAAGCGCCTGCATGCGTTCTTCCAGGCCGCCTTCGCCGCTGTCGTCGACGCCGCTGAACAGCAGATGTTCGAGCAGGTGCGGCAGCTCCTTGTCGGCACAATTGAAATCATCCAGGCCCACGCCCACCACCAGTCGAATCGCCACATGCCCGCGTTCCGTGCCGGGCTTGAGTATGAGCTGCATGCCGTTGGGCAACGCGTAGCCTTCAACCTGGAATCGATCCGCGGCGAACGCAGGCAAGGAACCAAACAAAAGCAAGGCGAACAACAGACAACGCATAGCGGGGCTTCCTGGCGGCTTATGAAGATCCATGGGGCCGGACTGGCTTCATCGCGAGCAGGCTCGCTCCCACCTTGATTTACGCTGTGTTCAGGACAGTGGGAGTTGTCTGGCTCGTGGTTGGCTGGAGACCCGGCCCCCTTTTAATGACTGACCAGGGCGCCAGTCGTTCACGGCGAATGGGTAATATCGGAAATTTCATCGGCGGCCAGCGCGCCAATCTCGGAGGTTTCCAGCACCACGTAGGCGCTGCCGCAGAACAGCGAGTTCAGGCGCCGCATGTCGGCGATCAGTTCCAGGTGCAGGGAGCTGGTCTCCAGGCTTTGCACGATCTTGCGCTGCAGGCGGCTGACGTGGGCATGGGCCATCCGCCGTTCCTGGGCGCGAAAACGCCGTTTCTCACGCAGCAGTTGGCGAGCGCTTTCCCGATCGGCACTGAGGAAAACCGACAGCCCCAACCGCAGGTTGGCGATCAGGTGGCTGTGCAGCCCCGCCAACTCTTCCAGCCCTACTTCGGAAAACGAGCGGCGTTGTGAGGTTTTCTGTTGCTGGACCTTGCGCAACATGCGTTCGATCAGGTCACTGGCCAGCTTGAGGTTGATGGCGAGTTCGATGATTTCCGCCCAGCGACGGCTGTCCTGCTCGCTGAGGTCTTCACGGGGCATTTGCGCCATGTAGAGCTTGATGGCGCTGCACAGCGCTTCGACGTCGTCGCTCATGCTGCGCACTTGCTGGGTGATCGCCGTTTGCTCGCCCCGCAGCACGCCGAGCATGGCTTCGAGCATGTTTTCGATCAGGTCGCCGATGCGCAAGGTTTCCCGGGCGGCGTTCGCCAGTGCCAGGCTCGGGGTAGCGAGGGCGGTGGGGTCCAGGTGTCGGGACGTGGCCTTGCCATTGGTTTCCGGACGTTCCGGCAGCAACCAGGCACAAAGCCTGGCCATCGGCCCGACGCTGGGCAACAGCACCAGGCAACGCACGGTGTTGTAGAGCAGGTGGAAACCAATCACGGTTTCCTGGGGGCTGAAATCCAGGCTGTCCAGCCAGCCCACCAGCGGATCGAGCACCGGAATGATCAGCAACAGGCCGATCAGCTTGTACAACAGGCTGCCCAGCGCCACCTGGCGGCCGGCGGCGTTCTGCATGCTGGTGCTGAGAAACGCCAGCACGCCGCTGCCGATGTTGGCGCCGATCACCAGGCCGATGGCCACCGGCAAACTGATCACCGCGGCGCCAGCCAGTGTCGCAGTCAGCAACACGGCCGCCAGGCTGGAATAGGAGATCATCGCGAACAGCGCACCGACCAAGGCATCGAGCAGGACGTCGCCGGTCAGCGAGGCGAAGATCACCTTCACGCCTTGGGCCTGGGTGATGGGCGCGGCGGCTTCGACGATGAGTTGCAGAGCCAGGATGATCAGGCCCAGCCCGATGCCGACCCGGCCCATTTGCCCGACGCGGGTCTGTTTGCGCGACAGGAAGAAAATCACCCCGAGAAAAATCAGCAGCGGCGACAGCCACGACAGGTCGAGGGTGAGCACCCGCGCCATCAGCGCGGTGCCGACATCGGCGCCCAGCATGGTCGCCAGGGCAGGGGTCAGCGCCATCAGGCCCTGGCCGACGAAGGAGGTGACGAGCATGGCCGTGGCGTTGCTGCTCTGGACCATGGCGGTCACCATGATGCCGGCGATAAACGCCAGCCAGCGGCGGGACATGTTCTGGCCAATGACATGGCGCAGGTTCGAGCCGTAGACCCGCAAGATGCCGGTACGGACGATATGCGTGCCCCAGATCAGCAGGGCCACGGCGGAGAGTAGATTCAGCAGGGTCAGCATGAGGAGCCCCCTGTTAGCGTCCCAAAGGGACAAATTGACGGTGCCACATCGTTTTACTTCTTGTACTTAAGCTGTAGTTGCCGAATGGTTCGGACGCCAGCATTGCACAGCTAAAGAAGCGTTTGAAACAAAACTGTCATAAAAACAGATTCCTCGAAAAACACCCCGAATCCCTGTGGGAGCGAGCTTGCTCGCGAAGGCGGCATCACATCCAACATCACCGGTTCAGGCAGACCGCTTTCGCGAGCAAGCTCGCTCCCACAGGTATTGCATCCGGCCGGTTTTCCATGGGCATGAAAAAGGGGCTCCCAAGAGCCCCTTCGTTCATTGCCCTACACCTCTACTGACCCGGAACATCCTTGCGCAGTTTCACCGGATCCTGCTGCTTGCGCTTGCGAGCAATGGCGGTGCGCATCTTGATGTTGATCGCTTCCACCGCCAGGGAGAACGCCATGGCGAAGTAGACGTAGCCTTTTGGCACGTGCACGTCGAACGACTCGGCGATCAGTACGGTACCGACCACCAGCAGGAACGACAGCGCCAGCATTTTCAGCGACGGGTGTTTGTCGATGAATTCGCTGATCGTGCCCGAGGCCAGCATCATCACCAGCACGGCGACGATGATCGCCGCGACCATGACCGGTACATGGGAGACCATGCCGACCGCGGTAATAACCGAGTCCAGGGAGAACACGATGTCGATGATCGCGATCTGGATGATGGTGTAGAGGAAGTTGCCGCCCTTGCCCGAAGGTTCGTCGCTGCTTTCATCTTCGCCTTCCAGCGCGTGGTACATCTCCTGGGAGCTTTTCCACAGCAGGAACAGGCCACCGAAGAACAGGATCAGGTCACGACCGGAAATGCCCTGGCCGAACACTTCGAACAAATCGGCGGTCAGGCGCATGACCCAGGTGATGGACAGCAGCAACAGGATCCGCGTGATCATCGCCAGCGCCAGGCCGAAAATCCGGGTGCGCGCCTGCATGTGCTTGGGCATGCGGCTGACCAGGATCGAGATCATGATGATGTTATCGATGCCCAGGACGATTTCCAGGGCGGTCAGGGTAAAGAAGGCAACCCAGATTTCCGGGTTGGTCAGCCATTCCATGTGAGTTCCTTTGAGCGAGTGTTAGGCCGCGCCGCGCCTCCGGTTACCCGGGGGGGCGACGCAGCGGGCATTGCTTTTATAGAGTGCTGAACAGCGGAAAAATCCCCATCAGCAAGGCGGCGAACATTATGCACAGGCAAACCAGCACTGCCCACTTCAAGGTGAAGCGTTGGTGATCGCCGAACTCGATACCGGCCAGGGCCACCAGCAGATAAGTCGACGGAACCAGCGGGCTCAGCAGATGGACGGGCTGGCCGACGATCGAAGCACGGGCCATTTCGACCGCGGTGATGCCGTAGTGGCTGGCCGCTTCGGCCAAAACTGGTAACACTCCGTAATAAAATGCATCGTTCGACATGAAGAACGTGAACGGCATGCTCACCAGCGCGGTGATGACCGCCAGGTAAGGACCGAGGAAGTCCGGGATGACCGCCAGCAGGCTCTTGGACATGGCATCGACCATGCCGGTGCCGGACAGGATGCCCGTGAAGATCCCCGCCGCGAAAATCAGCCCGACCACCGCCAGGACGCTGCCCGCGTGAGCGGCGACGCGGTCTTTCTGCTGTTGCAGGCACGGGTAGTTGACGATCATCGCGATACTGAACGCCACCATGAACAGCACGGGCAACGGCAGCAGGCCGGCAATCAGGGTGCACATCAACACCAGGGTCAGCGCGCCGTTGAACCAGATCAGCTTCGGACGGCGGGCGTCCGGGAACTGGGAAACACTGATTTCGCTATGGTCGATTTCATCGCCAGCCAAGTGCAGCTCACCCAGGCGGGCACGCTCGCGTTTGCCGTACATGTAGGCAATCGCCAGGATCGCCACGACGCCGGCCAACATGGCGGGAATCATCGGCACGAAGATGTCGGACGGATCGACATGCAGCGCACTGGCCGCCCGGGCGGTTGGCCCGCCCCAAGGGGTCATGTTCATCACGCCGCCGGCGAGGATGATCAAGCCGGCCATGATCCGTGGGCTCATGCCGATGCGGCTGTAGAGCGGCAGCATGGCGGCCACGCAGATCATATAAGTGGTCGCGCCGTCACCATCAAGGGAAACGACGAGCGCCAGGACGGCGGTACCGACCGAAACTTTCAAGGGGTCGCCCTTGACCAGCTTGAGGATCTTGCGCACGGCCGGGTCGAACAGGCCGGAGTCGATCATCAAGGCAAAATACAGAATGGCGAACATCAGCATCACCCCGGTCGGGGCGAGCTTGGTGATGCCTTCGAGCATCATCGGGCCGATCTTCGGCGCAAAACCACCGAACAGGGCAAACAGGATCGGGATGATGATCAGGGCGATCAGCGCGGACAGGCGCTTGGTCATGATCAGGAACATGAACGTGATGACCATGGCGAAGCCAAGGAAAGTCAGCATGGGAAATACTCCAGGCGTGGCGCGGCTATGAAATGCGAACCGGACAGGTCAGCGCAGGATGCAGAGCACGGGACGGACGGATGGAGTGGGTGCAGCGGGACAGGTAGCAGCGGACATCAGGATCACCATTGTTGTTGTTAAAAAGGCCGCACGAGCGTTTGGAAACTCGTTGTTGGCCAACCGGTCTGTTGCCGGTAGGTGAGGCGATCCTAATCGCGCAAGCTTTCAGCAGCCTTTCGCACGCCGACCGTATGACCAAACGCACGAAGTTCCTTTGTGGCGAGGGGATTTATCCCCGTTGGGGCGCGAAGCGGCCCCTGAGTTTCTCATCGCGTTATTTTCAGGAAAAATGCGTTCTGCCTTTTTGGGCCTGCTGCGCAGTCCAGCGGGGATAAATCCCCTCGCCACAAAAACAGTCAGGTTTTTGCTTCGAAGGCTGAAAGTTTCAACGGCCGCACCGCGCCCATCCAGATCGCATGTTCGGTGTGGTCCGCCAGGTCATCCCCGGTGTCGGGATGCAGAAAAACCACCAGGCCCTTGCGGTTGAGGGCCAGCCACGGCAAGACCACGCCGATGTACTGCGGTTCGAATGCCAGTTGGCAACTCCAGTCCGGGTGTGGGCCGACCGGCCGTTGGTGCACCCGACCCATTTCCAGCGGGAACAGTTGCGCGGCTTCCTCGCACAAGGCCCGCGCCTGGTCGAGTGTGTGGGCGTCGAAATAGACGTGGGCGTGATAGCCCTTGATCCGTTGCATCTGTCACTCCTTGCAAGACCAGCCGAACCCTCTCGGTTTACCGTGTGTCAGAGCCTTTACACGCGGGAAAAAAGGAAAACCAGCCATGAAAAACGCCGAAACCCCGGTCATCAAGGTGGTGCTCTATGGTGCCATGAGCAGCCTCGGCAGTGCGTTGATGGCTGAACTGCTGCGACGCCAGCATGAAATCATCGCCATCCTGGATGATCTCACGGCGTTGGCGCCGCGTCCGGGCCTGCGAGCCAAGACCGGCGACCTCTTCGACCCTGAGCGCGTGAAGCAGAGCGTCGCCGGTGCCAGCGCCGTGGTGTGCCTGTTGAATGCGCCGGGGCTGCCAATGAACAGCGAACAGGTGGAGCGCACGCTTATCCCTGGCCCGGTGGAACAGGTCCTGGCGGTGGATGCGCTGATTGCCGGCATGCAGGCGGTCAATATTCCGCGTTTATTCCTGGTTGGAAATTTCTCGGTGCTGGAGGAGGACTCCTCGGAAGACGACCTGCAGCGGCACGCCGCCGAAGAAATCCTCGATGCCCTGAAAAACAGCGCCTTGCAATGGACCCTCGTCAATGCGCCCTATGCCGTGCAGGGGCTGAGTATCGAGCATTTCAGCCACGTCAGCACCAGTCTGGAACCGGGCATGGCCGAGTCGTTGGAGCGCTTGAGTCGCGTGGCGGTTGGCATCGCCGATGAGCTGCGCCTGAACCTGCATGTGGGCGAGCACGTGAATTTCGTGCCCGCCGTTTAGTGCCCCCCGTGGCGAGGGAGCTTGCTCCCGCTGGGCCGCATAGCGGCTCCCTTAAAACGGATCGGCCCCTGGCTCAAACCGCAATCGACGGCAGCGGCAATCCCGTCAGCGACTCCGCACTATTGGCCTGTTCCTCCATCAACCAATCCACGAACAACTTGATCAACACTCCACGCCGTTTGCGTTGGGGCAAGACCACGTAATACCCCAGCCGCGACAGCACCGTTTCGGCGATCGGACGACACAGCAGCCCTTGCGCCAATAAGTTATCCACAAGGTGCCGCCAACCGATGGCGACGCCTTGGCCGCCGATTGCCGCCTGGATGAGCAGGGTGTAGTTGTCGAACCGCAGTTGCCCTGGCGCGGGTGGCGAGGTGATGCCCAGCTCTCGGAAAACCCCACTCCAGTCGAACCAGGCGCTGCTGTTGCCGCCACGCAGGTGCAGCAGCGGGAATTCCGACAGGGCTTGGGCCGGCAAGGGCAGGGGGCGTTCCTTGAGCAGCAGCGGGCTGCACACCGGAAAAACTTCTTCGCTGAAAAGCCAATGACTTTCGCCTTGCTTGAAGCGACCGTCGCCGAACAATACCGCAACGTCGATATCCGTACGGAGCATATTGTGGTTGCGTTCGCTGGTCACCAGGCTCACATCGACCTGCGGATTGGCTGCGTGAAACCGATGCAGGCGCGGCATCAGCCAATAGGCGGCGAACGCAAAATCCGTCGCCACTTGCAGCACTTCGTGCTGGTGCTGGGCGGTGATCGCGGTAAGCCCTGCGTCGATGCTCTGCAAACCGGCCTGCACCTGTTCGAACAGGATGGCGCCGGCCTCGGTCAGTTCGATGCCGCGATAGATGCGATCAAACAGCCGCGTGTCCAGTTGTTCCTCCAACCGCTTGATCTGCTGGCTGATGGCCGGTTGCGTGGTGCCTAGCTCAATCGCGGCCGCTGTAAAGCTCTGCTGGCGAGCCGCTGATTCGAAGGCGCGGAACAGGTCCAGCGACAGGTCACCCAAGGCGTCATACATAAGCTGTGCTTATCCTAGTCATTGTCTTGCATGGGCTTTACCCCAAAAGGCACGGGCTACATGCTCAATCGCAGCACTATCGCATAACTGCCCACTATGGAATGCCGCGAATACATGAAGCGCAAGAACATTCTTTTCATCATGGCCGATCAAATGGCCGCGCCAATGTTGCCGATCTACGGTCCGTCGCCGATCAAGTTGCCGAACCTGTCACGCCTGGCCGACCAAGGCGTGGTGTTCGACGCCGCGTATTGCAACAGCCCGCTCTGCGCGCCGTCGCGCTTTACGCTGGTGAGCGGGCAGTTGCCGAGCAAGATCGGCGCCTATGACAACGCGGCGGATTTCCCGGCGGACGTTCCAACCTACGCCCATTACCTGCGTCGCCTCGGTTATCGCACGGCGCTGTCCGGCAAGATGCATTTCTGCGGGCCGGACCAGTTGCACGGTTACGAAGAACGCCTGACCAGCGACATTTATCCGGCTGACTACGGCTGGGCCGTGAATTGGGACGAGCCGGATGTGCGGCCGAGCTGGTATCACAACATGTCGTCGGTCTTGCAGGCCGGACCGTGCGTGCGCACCAACCAGTTGGACTTCGATGAAGAAGTGGTCTTCAAGGCCCAGCAATACCTGTTCGACCACATCCGCGAGGACGGCGACCAGCCGTTTTGCCTGACGGTGTCGATGACTCACCCACACGATCCGTACACGATTCCCAAGGCGTTCTGGGATTTGTACGACGACAACGATATCCCTTTGCCAGAGACCCGGGCGCAAACCGAACTCGATCCACATTCCCAGCGCTTGCTCAAAGTCTATGATCTCTGGGACAAGCCGCTGCCTGTGGATAAGATTCGCGACGCCCGCCGCGCGTACTTCGGGGCGTGCAGCTACATCGACGGCAACGTCGGCAAGCTGCTGCAAACTCTCGAGGACACCGGATTGATCGATGACACCATCATCGTGTTCTCCGGCGATCACGGAGATATGCTCGGCGAAAAGGGGCTCTGGTACAAAATGCACTGGTTCGAAATGGCCGCCCGTGTGCCGTTGTTGATCAGCGCCCCAGGGCAGTTCGCCAGCGGCCGGGTTGGCGCGGCGGTGTCCACCGCCGACTTGCTGCCGACCCTGGTGGAACTGGCCGGCGGTACGCTTGAACCAGGTTTGCCGCTGGACGGTCGTTCGCTGGTGCCGCATCTGCAAGGGCAGGGCGGCCATGATGAGGTCTTCGGCGAATACATGGCCGAAGGCACGATCAGTCCGCTGATGATGATCCGTCGCGGTCCGTGGAAATTTATCTACAGCGAGGATGATCCTTGTCTGTTGTTCGATGTACGCAACGATCCCAAGGAAATGGAAAACCTCAGCCAGTCGCCCGGACATCAATCCCTGATGGCCGACTTTCTCGCCGAAGCGCGGGCGAAATGGGACATTCCAACGATCCATCAACAAGTGCTCGCCAGCCAGCGCCGTCGCCGTTTCGTTGCCCATGCGCTGACCTTGGGCAAGCTCAAGAGCTGGGATCACCAGCCGTTCGTAGACGCCAGCCAGCAATACATGCGCAACCACATCGACCTGGACGATCTGGAGCGCAAGGCCCGTTATCCACAACCCTGCCAATAAACCAATAACGTAAGGGGAAGCACATGCAAAAGTTATCCACAGTACTGGCCGCCGGGCTGTTGGCGTTGAGCAGTGTTTCGGCGTGGGCCGAGCAAAGCTGCGATACGGTCAAGATGGCTGACCCGGGCTGGAGCGACATCGCCGCGACCAACGCCATCACCGGTTTCCTGCTGGAAGGCATGGGTTACAAGCCCAAGGTCGATACGCTTGCAGTGCCGATCACGTTTGGCGGCCTGAAAGACGGCCAGGTCGATGTGTTCCTGGGTAACTGGATGCCGGCGCAGCAGGGCTTCTATGACAAATTCGTGGCCAACGGCGATGTCACGCAACTGGCCAAGAACCTTGATGGCACCGAATTCACCCTGGCGGTCCCGGATTATGTCTGGGATGCGGGTGTGCATAACTTTGCCGACCTGAACAAATTCGCCGACAAGTTCGATAAGAAGATCTACGGCATCGGCTCCGGCGCCCCGGCCAACCTTTCCCTGAAGGAAATCATCAAGACCAACGACTTCGGCATGGGTGACTGGAAGCTGGTGGAATCGAGCGAGCAGGCGATGTTGGCGGAAGTCTCCCGCGCAGTGAAAAAACAGAAGTTCGTGACCTTCCTCGGCTGGACCCCGCACCCGATGAACGTGCAGTTGAAGATGCATTACCTCAAGGGCGGCGAGAAATACTTCGGCGACACCGGCAGCGTGTACACGCTGACGCGCAAAGGTTATGCACAGGCCTGCCCGAACGTTGGCAAGCTGCTGACCAACCTGAGTTTCACCCAGGAAATGGAAAACAGCATCATGGCCGAGGTGGTGAACAAGAAAGTCAGCAACGCCGAAGCGGCCAAGGCCTGGATCAAGGCCAACCCGGCGGTGCTGGATAAATGGCTGGACGGCGTGAAGACCGTGGATGGCAAGGATGCGTTGGCTGCGGTGAAGGCCAAGCTCTAGGCATAATGGTGTGGCGAGCGGCTCTTGTGGCGAGGGGATTTATCCCCGTTGGGTTGCGAAGCGACCCCACTGTTTAGCCTCGGTGTGTCAGGACAACGGTGTTTAACTGTCCGGGGTCGCTTCGCAACCCAGCGGGGATAAATCCCCTCGCCACAGGAGAAAGGGAGCCTTGTCCTGATACCCTCGTTCGCAAACTCCATCCTTGAGGCCCCATGGCAATCCCCACGCGCCATTCACTCTTTCCCTTCTTGAGCTGGCTCCCACGGCAGACACGCGCCAGTGTCGGTCGCGACCTGGTGGTCGGCCTCAGCGGCGCGATCCTGGCGCTGCCGCAGTCCATCGCCTACGCCCTGATTGCCGGATTGCCGCCCGAATACGGGCTGTACGCGGCGATCGTGCCCGTGCTGATCGCCTGCCTGTGGGGTTCGTCGTGGCATTTGATCTGCGGTCCTACGGCGGCCATCTCCATCGTCCTATACGCTACGGTCAGTCCCCTGGCCGTGCCTGCTTCCCAGGACTACATCACACTGATCCTGTTGCTGACGGTCTTGGCCGGTATTTTCCAGTGGCTGCTCGGGTTGCTGCGGTTCGGGGCGCTGGTCAATTTCGTCTCGCATTCGGTGGTGCTGGGTTTCACCCTGGGCGCGGCGGTTGTCATCGCCTTGGGTCAACTGCCGAATCTGCTAGGCCTGGACCTGCCGAACGAAGCCACGGCGTTGAAAAGCCTGCTCATGTTGGTCAGCCACATCGGGGCTGTGGATAAACCTTCGCTGGTGCTGGGTTTAGGGACGCTGGTCCTGGGCATCGTCCTCAAACGCTTGCTACCGCGCTGGCCGAGCCTGTTGATAACGTTGGTCATCAGCAGCCTGGTGGTCTGGGCCTGGCCGGCGATGTTCGGGCATGTGGCGTTGGTCAGCGCCTTTACCGGGCGCCTGCCACCGTTCACGCCGTTGCCACTGGACCTGGAGCTGATCTTGCGTCTGCTGCCCGGTGCCGTGGCGGTGGGCATGCTCGGGCTGGTAACCAGCCTGTCCATCGCTCGCTCGTTGTCGGTCCGCTCGGGGCAATTGCTCGATGCGAATCAGGAAGTCAGGGCGCAAGGCCTTTCCAATATCGTTGGAGGATTTTTCGCCGGGTCATTATCAGCCGGTTCCTTCACCCGTTCCGGTCTCAGTTATGAGGCTGGCGCCTGCTCGCCCCTGGCCGGGGTGTTCTCGGCGCTGTGGGTGGCACTGTTTGCCGTGGCCGGCGCGAAACTTATCGCGCACATTCCGATTCCCGCCATGGCCGGTAGCATCTTGCTGATTGCCTGGGGCCTGGTGGACCACCGGGGCATCCGTGCGCTACACCGGGTAAGCCGCTCCGAATTCCTGGTCATGGGCCTGACCTGCCTGGCCACGCTGCTGCTGGAACTGCAAACCGCCATCTATGCCGGCGTACTCGCTTCGCTGTTTTTCTACCTCAAGCGCACCTCGCAGCCGCGCGTGCACCATAGTCGCGAAGGCGAGGCGGACGTCCTGCGGGTGGGTGGCTCGATCTTTTTCGGCGCCAGTCATTATTTGCAGGTGCGTTTACAGCGTTTGCAGGCGCAGCGGGTGGTGATCGATGCCCAGCAGATCAACTTCATCGATTATTCCGGCGTGGAAATGCTCCACCAGGAAGCCCGGCGGTTGCGCGGCCAGGGGCGCAGCCTGACCTTGCGTGGGGCAAGGTCGCAGGTGGTGGAGGAGTTGTTGAAGCTGGAAGGACCGGACAAATGCCCGATCCACTTCGAGGGTTGAAGAGTGGAGGAGCTTATGGCGCATAGGTCTGTAGGTTTACACACCTGTGGCGAGGGGATTTATCCCCGCTGGGGCGCGAAGCGGCCCCGCTTTCTGGGGACTGCTTCGCAGTCCAGCGGGGATAAATCCCCTCGCCACAACAGCCTAAAGCCTACTGTGCGAGCTGACGGCGTAGCTCGGCCAGGACCGGCGCGGTGTCCGGGCGTACGCCGCGCCAGAGGAAGAACGCTTCGCCGGCTTGTTCGGCGAGCATGCCCAGGCCATCCATCGCCACCGCCGCGCCGTGTTCACGGGCCCAGCGGCAGAACGACGTCGGCTCCTTGCCGTACATCATGTCGTAGCAAAAGGTCTTGCCCGGCTCGATCAGACTTCCGGCAATCGGCGGTACATCGCCTGACAGGCTGGCGGACGTGGCGTTGATGATCAGGTCCACCGGCTCCTTCAGCCAATCGAAACCACTGGCCGAGACCGGGCCCAGGTCGGCGAACAACTCCGCCAGCAGCTCGGCTTTTTCCACCGTTCGATTGGCGATGATCACCGACGCCGGCGCTTCGGCCAGCAGCGGTTCCAAGGCACCACGCACTGCGCCGCCGGCCCCCAGTAACAGGATGCGCTTGCCCTTGAGGCTGAAGCCGGCGTTGACCGTCAGGTCCCGGACCAGCCCGGCGCCGTCGGTGTTATCGCCCAGCAAACGGCCATCGGCCAGCTTGCTCAAGGTGTTGACCGCCCCGGCCCGTTGCGCCCGTTCGGTCAGTTGGTCAGCCAGGCGAAAAGCGTCTTCCTTGAAGGGCACGGTGACATTCGCCCCACGCCCTTCGCGGAAAAATGCCTGGGCGCAACCGGCGAAATCCTCCAGGGGCGCAAGCAAGGTGTTGTAGTCCAACGCCTGGCCGGTCTGTTCGGCAAACAGGCGATGGATCAACGGCGACTTGCTGTGGCCGATCGGGTTACCCATTACAACGTAGCGGTCCATGGTTTTCCCCGTTCAGGCCGTCGCCAGCCAATCGCGATCCTGTAGGAAATAGTCAGTCAACCGCGCTTCGTCGCTGCCCGGCTCGGCTTTCCAGTCATAGCTCCAGCGGACCTGGGGCGGCAAAGACATCAGGATCGATTCGGTGCGCCCGCCCGATTGCAGGCCGAACAGCGTGCCCCGGTCATAGACCAGGTTGAACTCCACGTAGCGGCCACGGCGGAACTCCTGGAATTCCCGTTGCTTGGGCGTGAACTCGTCGTTCTTGCGGCGCTGCACGATCGGCAGGTAGGCATCGATGTAGGCATCGCCGATGGCGCGCATGAAGGCGAAGCTGGTGTCGAAGTCCCACTCGTTCAGGTCGTCGAAAAACAGGCCGCCGATGCCCCGGGGCTCGTTGCGATGCTTGATGTGGAAATAGCTGTCGCACCAGGCTTTGTAGCGCGAATAGACCTCCGGGCCGAACGGCTCGCAGGCTTGCTGGGCGATGCGGTGCCAATGCACGCAATCTTCCTCCACGCCGTAATAGGGCGTCAGGTCGAAGCCGCCGCCAAACCACCAGACCGGCTCTTCGCCTTCTTTTTCGGCGATGAAAAAGCGCACGTTGGCGTGGGATGTCGGCACGTGGGGGTTGTGCGGGTGGATCACCAGTGACACGCCCAGGGCTTCAAAGCCGCGTCCGGCCAGTTCCGGCCGATGGGCGCTGGCCGAGGGTGGGAGACCGCTGCCGAAGACGTGGGAAAAGTTGACGCCGCCCTTTTCGATCACCGTGCCGTTTTCGATCACTCGCGTGCGACCGCCACCGCCGGCGGGCCGGGTCCAGGCGTCCTCGACGAAGCGAGTGCCGCCATCCTCGGCTTCCAGGGCTGCGCAAATGCGGTCTTGCAGGTCCAACAGATAGGCTTTCACGGCCTCGGTGCGAGTAGTCATGACATCACCTTGATCAGGGCTACGCTGCGCGGCGTACACAGGCCGCCGGCAAAATGGGCGCACAGGATAACACCGCATCCGCCCACACCACAGTTGACGAAGATCAAGCTTAGGAGTCCGATAGCAGGCTTGGTAAAAGTCCCACGATAAGGAGAAAGTGAAGATGGCCAAACGCATCCAGTTCAGCGCCCATGGCGGACCCGAAGTGCTCGAGTACGTGGAATACCAGCCGGCCGAGCCCGGTCCGCAACAGGTCCGCGTCAGCAACAAGGCGATCGGCCTGAACTTCATCGACACCTATTACCGCAGTGGTCTTTATCCGCCACCGGCCCTGCCGTCGGGGCTCGGTGCCGAAGGCGCGGGCGTGGTCGAGGCCGTTGGTTCCGACGTGACGCGCTTCAAGGTCGGCGATCGCGTGGCCTATGGCAGTGGTCCGCTTGGGGCGTACAGCGATGTGCACGTATTGCCCGAAGCCAACCTGGTTCACTTGCCTGAAGCCATCAGTTTCGAACAGGCCGCCGGCGTGATGCTCAAGGGCCTGACCGTGCAATACCTGCTGCGCCAGACCTACGAGCTCAAGGGCGGCGAAACCATCCTGTTCCACGCCGCCGCCGGTGGTGTTGGTTCCCTGGCGTGCCAATGGGCCAAGGCCTTGGGCGTGAAGGTGATCGGCACCGTCAGCTCGGCGGAAAAAGCCGCCATCGCCAAATCCCACGGCGCCTGGGAAGTCATCGACTACAGCAAGGAAAACGTCCCGCAGCGCGTGCTGGAATTGACCGGCGGCAAAAAAGTCCCGGTGGTGTATGACGGCGTTGGCAAGGACACCTGGCTGACCTCCCTGGATTGCACGGCGCCGCGAGGCCTGGTGGTGAGCTTCGGCAACGCCTCCGGCGCGGTGGATGGCGTGAACCTGGGGATTCTTTCGGCCAAGGGCTCGCTGTACGTCACCCGCCCAACCCTGGCGACCTACGCCAACAACGCCGAAAACCTGCAGCGCATGGCTGATGAACTGTTCGGAATGATCGCCAGCGGCAAGCTCACGGTGGACATCAACCAGCGATTCCCGCTGGCTGAGGCGGCCAAGGCGCATACCGAGTTGTCGGCGCGGCGGACGACGGGGTCGACGGTTCTGCTGCCTTGAGTTGAACTGAAGATCTTTGCAAAAACCAATGTGGGAGCGAGCTTGCTCGCGATAGCGGTGTATCAGCCAACATCAATGCCAGCTGACCTGACGCTATCGCGAGCAAGCTCGCTCCCACAGGGGGTGGTGTGCTTACAAGAAGTCAGTCCGGCCGGACTACCTTGCCAGTCGCCAGGTCACGAATCACGCTCGGGTTCTTGCGCCCACCCAGGTTGCCGCCCAGCACCAGGTCGATCTGCCCGCGGAAATACTGCTCGACGCGGATCCGCGTGCGCGCTGCCGGCCGGCCTTGGGGGTTGGCCGAGGTGGAAACCAGCGGTCCGACCAGCGAGCACAGGTCGCGCACGATCGGATGATCGCTGACCCGCAGCGCGACGGTGTCGTGTACGCCGGTGATCCATTCCGGCAACAGGTCCTGGTGCGGTACCAGCCAGGTGTTGGGCCCTGGCCAAGTGCTGGCCATGCGGTCCATCCAGGTTTCGGGGAAATCCTCGAACAGAAAGTCGAACTGGCGGATGTTGTCAGCCACCAGGATCAATCCCTTGTCAGGCAGTCGGGACTTGATCGCCAGCAGGCGTTCCACCGCTTCTTCGTTCCATGGGTCGCAACCCAGGCCCCAGACCGCTTCGGTTGGGTAGGCAATGACCGCCCCGGCGCGAATTTCTCGCGCGGCTTGTTGCACACGCCAACTGTTGACCATGAAAAGACTCTCCGCAACGCAATAAGGCTGTGCGCAGTTTACCGATCTTCCCCATAAAACCTAGCGAGCAAACCAGCGTCCGTGCTCGCACGCTGCCCGTCCGTCCATTTCCAGCTCGGTCAACGCCGCCAGGACCTTGGACAAGCCCCAGCCGCTGGCATCGGCCAACGCTTCACTGGTCTGCGGCGCGGCATGCAGCAGGCGCAGCAGCGGATGCGTCACCGGCACCGGTTCCGAGGCAAGGGGCAATCGCTGCCAACCGCGCAACGCTTCGAGGATGTGTTCGACCGTTTCCACCAGCGCCGCGCCGTCGCGGATCAACTGATGGCAACCCCGGGCGCCGGGATGATGGATCGACCCCGGAATGGCGTAGACCTCACGGCCCTGTTCCGCCGCCAGCCGCGCGGTGATCAGCGAACCACTGGCGACACTGGCCTCGACCACCAGCACACCGAGGGACAAACCACTGATGATCCGGTTGCGGCGCGGAAAGTTGCTGGCGTGGGGCGCTGCGTCCAACGGGAACTCCGAGACCACCGCGCTGCCCTGGGCAATCATCGCCTCCGCCAACCGGCGATTGCGCTGTGGATAAAAATTTTCCAGGCCCGTGCCCAGCACGCCGGCGGTTTGCCCACCGACATCCAGCGCGGCCTGATGCGCGGCGGCGTCGATGCCCAACGCCAGTCCGCTGGTGATGACAAAACCGGCCCCGGCCAGGCTCCGGGAAAATGCCGCCGCCGTGTCCATTCCGGGACGCGATGCCCGACGACTGCCGACCATCGCCAACTGCGGTTTTTCCAGAATCGAAGGGTCGCCAGCGACAAACAGCAGCGGCGGCGGATCACTGATCTGTGCCAGCAACGCAGGGTACTCAGGCTGGTCCCACATCAATAAATGCTGGGCCGGGCCGTCTAGCCAGGCCAATGCGTGGCCGGCGCCGTCGCGTATTTCCGGCACGCGACGGGCCTCGGCGCACGTGGCCGGCAACCCCAGCGCCCGCCATGCGCTGGCCGGCGCGCTGATGGCTTTGGAGGCCGAGCCAAAGGCCTCCATCAGGGTCATGAAACGTTTAGGTCCCAGTTCCGGCAAGCGATGCAAGCGCAGACGGGCCTCCAGCTCCGCAGGCGGAACCGACGCAGATTCAAGCAATGGCATGTGATCAATCCTTGATCGTTATAGCCCCGTTCAAACGGGAACAAGCTGTGGATAACTCTGTTGGTAACTTGTGAGACCCGTTACGGATTGCGCACCTTGTCGAGCACCGCGAGCGAACGCGAGGCGTACAGCACCAAGCCATAACTGAGCTTGTCATACGTGCGGAACACCATCAGCAGGCCGGCGCGTTCGTCCGGGATCTTTACCGGCGCGCCAGTGATCCGGTCGCGCACCGTTTCGCCGGTCTTCATCACGGCCAGGACGTTGCCTTCCACCAACCCGTCGCGCCGCCCCTTGTTCAGGGTGACCACGTCCAATGCGCCGATCTGCGTTACGCCACGGGGAACATCGAGGATCAGCCCCTGGATGTCCGACTTTGGCGCGCTGGGCATGAAGGTCGAATTGATCGAGCGTTCCTCGCCGCTGAACAGGCGATCGCCGAGGCGCACTTCCTGGGTGGTGCGTTGCAGGGCCAGGGTGGTGACGTCGCCTTCGGTGGCGATGATTTCACCGCTGCCAATGTCATCGGCGTTGATGCCTAGGAATTCCTTGGTCTGCGGGTCGGTGTAGACCTTGCCCTGGCGGAAGATGCAGTACGCCGACTGGCTCGCATCGAAGGTGCCACGGGCAAAAATCCGATCGCCGGTGCCGCTGAGCACGCGCTCGGCGTCGCCAGCCACGATATAGGGCGCCTTGTTGAAATCTTCCGCCGTGTCGACGATGCGGTTGCTCAGCAGAAAGCTGTTGATGGCTTGCAGTGGAATGCTCGGAATGGCATCGGCCACGGGTGAACTGCGAATGCGCGGCGACAGCTTGATGGTGCCGCGCGAGGCGCCGCGATCAAGGGTCAGCCGTGGCTGGCCGTTGACGTAGACCAGTGACAGGGTGTCGCCGGGGTAGATCAGGTTCGGGTTTTCCACTTGCGGATTGGCCTGCCAGAGTTCGGGCCATTTCCAGGGCTCGCGCAGGTATTTGCCGGAAATGTCCCACAGCGTGTCCCCCTGGACCACGGTGTATTGCTGTGGAAAACCTTCCCGAAGTTGCACTTGCCCGTGCGCGATACCGGCCGAGGCCAGGAGCAGCAGGGCGAGTAGTGATTTCCTCATGCGGTGAATCCCTTTATTATGTGCGTTCGCGTAAAACGCCAGAGCCCCCGTGGCTCGCTACCTTGCGGAGCTGTTCTGCAAAAGAGCAACGTTTTACAACGGTAGCCTGCATCCCAAGACACGCCAGGCCAGCCACCCGACTTTACCTCACACGTGCATTTATCAAGCTTATGGCCATTTTGAACATTCTCGAATTCCCGGACCCGCGCCTGCGCACTATCGCCAAACCGGTGGCCGTAGTGGACGACGAAGTGCGTCAGTTGGTCGATGACATGTTTGAAACAATGTATGAGGCCCCAGGCATCGGCCTCGCCGCGACCCAGGTCAACGTGCACAAGCGTATCGTCGTCATGGACCTCTCCGAAGACCGCAGCGAGCCGCGGGTGTTCATCAACCCCGAGTTCGAAACCCTGACCGACGAGATGGACCAGTACCAGGAAGGCTGCCTGTCGGTGCCGGGTTTCTACGAAAACGTCGACCGTCCGCAGAAGGTCAAGATCAAGGCCCTGGACCGTGACGGCCAGCCCTACGAGCTGATCGCCGAAGGCCTGCTGGCGGTGTGCATCCAGCACGAATGCGACCACCTCAACGGCAAGTTGTTCGTTGATTACCTGTCTAATCTCAAGCGTGACCGGATCAAGAAAAAACTGGAAAAGATCCATCGCCAGAACGCTTGATGCCCCTCTTCAAAGGCTTGCCGCGGCAAGCCTTTTTCTTTTTGCGACTGCTTTGTAATTGAGAGTTTTCCATGACTGAGCCACTGCGCATCGTCTTTGCCGGCACTCCCGAGTTTGCCGCTGAACACCTCAAGGCCCTGCTGGCCAGCCCCCACGAAATCGTCGCGGTGTACACCCAGCCGGACCGTCCTGCCGGTCGCGGACAAAAACTGATGCCCAGCCCGGTCAAGCAACTGGCCCTGGAGCACGGCATCACGGTGCTGCAGCCGCCGACATTGCGCGACGCGCAAGCCCAAGCCGAACTGGCGGCGCTGAAGCCGGACTTGATGGTGGTGGTCGCCTACGGCCTGATCCTGCCGCAAGTGGTGCTCGATATTCCGCGCCTGGGTTGCATCAACAGCCACGCCTCGTTATTGCCGCGCTGGCGCGGTGCCGCGCCGATCCAGCGCGCCGTGGAAGCGGGCGATGCCGAAAGCGGCGTGACCGTGATGCGCATGGAAGCCGGCCTGGACACCGGGCCGATGCTGCTCAAGGTCAGCACCCCCATCAGCGCCGAAGACACCGGCGGCAGCCTGCACGATCGCCTCGCGCTGATCGGCCCGCCAGCCGTGGTCCAAGCCATCGCCGGCCTGGCCGCCGGCACGCTGGAAGGCGACGTGCAGGACGACAGCCTCGCCACCTACGCGCACAAACTGAACAAGGACGAAGCTCGCATCGACTGGAGCCGCCCAGCCGTTGAGCTGGAACGCCTGGTGCGCGCCTTCAACCCTTGGCCGATCTGCCACAGCACCTTGAACGGCGAAGCCCTGAAAGTGCTGGCGGCCAGTTGCGCCGAAGGGAAGGGCGCACCGGGAGAAATCCTCAGTGCCAGCAAGGACGGCCTCGTCGTTGCCTGTGGCGAGCAGGCACTGTGCCTGACCCGTCTGCAACTGCCCGGCGGCAAGGCACTGAACTTCAGTGACTTGTTCAACAGCCGTCGTGAGAAATTTGCCGTCGGCACCGTCCTCGGCCAAACGGCGGACGCCTCATGAACCCGCGTCTGGCCGCCGCCAAGGCACTTGCCGCCGTCCTCAGCGGCAAAGCTTCGCTGAACAGTTCCCTGCCGACCCAACTGGACAAGGTCGAAGACCGCGATCGCGGCTTCACCCAGGACTTGGCGTTCGGCACCGCCCGTTGGCAGCCGCGCCTCTCGGCCCTCGCGGCCAAGCTGTTGCAGAAGCCGTTCAAGGCCGCCGATGCCGACGTCGAAGCGCTGCTGCTGGTGGGCCTCTATCAACTGCTCTACACCCGCGTCCCGGCCCACGCCGCCATCGGCGAAACCGTGGGCTGCGCCGACAAGCTGAAAAAGCCGTGGGCCAAGGCCCTGATCAACGCCGTGCTGCGCCGCGCCCAACGGGAAAGCGAAACCCTGCTGGCCGAACTCGAACACGACCCGGTGGTACGCACCGCCCACCCGCGCTGGTTGCAGAAATCCCTCAAGGCCTTCTGGCCCGAGCAATGGGAAGCCATCTGCGCCGCCAACAACGCCCATCCGCCGATGATCCTGCGGGTCAATCGTCGCCACCACACACGCGATGCCTACCTGGCGTTGCTGGGCGAGACGGGTATCCCGGCCATCCCGTGCCAATACAGCCGCGACGGCATCGTCCTGGAAACCCCGGGCGATGTGCGCGCACTGCCAGGCTTCGCCGAGGGCTGGATCAGCGTCCAGGACGAAGCCGCGCAACTGGCCGCCGACCTGCTGGAGCTGGCACCGGGCCAACGGGTGTTGGACGCCTGCTGCGCACCGGGGGGCAAGACCTGTCACATCCTCGAAGCCGAGCCGAAACTGGCCGGCGTCGTGGCGGTGGACCTGGAAGCCAAGCGCCTGGTGCGAGTGAAGGAAAACCTCGAACGCCTGGGCCTTGAAGCCCAACTGATCGCCGCCGATGGCCGTGACACCGCGACCTGGTGGGACGGCCAGCCGTTCCAGCGCATCCTCCTCGACGCGCCATGCTCGGCCACCGGCGTGATCCGTCGCCATCCGGACATCAAGCTCACCCGCCAGCCGGACGACATTGCCGCATTGGCCGTGTTGCAAGGCGAACTGCTCGATGCCATGTGGTCGACCCTTGAGGTGGGCGGCATGCTGCTCTACGCCACCTGCTCGACCTTGCCGACCGAAAACACCGAAGTGATCGAAGCCTTCCTCGCCCGCACGCCGGGCGCCCGGGAGCTGGACATCGCCACCCAGGCCGGCCTCAAGCAGCCTCACGGCCGTCAGTTGCTGGCCCAGGAAGGCGGGCACGACGGGTTCTATTACGCCAAGCTGATCAAGATCGCCGCCGCACGCGGTTAAACCGATTCGATAGGAGTGAATGGATGAAAATCATCATCCTGGGTGCAGGGCAGGTTGGCGGTTCGCTGGCGGAACACCTGGCCAGCGAGGCCAACGACATCACCGTGGTCGACACCGACGGCGAACGCCTGCGCGACCTCGGCGACCGCCTCGACATCCGCACCGTGCAAGGGCGCGGCTCGTTGCCGACCGTGCTGCGCCAGGCCGGCGCCGACGACGCCGACATGCTCGTGGCCGTGACCAACAGCGACGAAACCAACATGGTCGCCTGCCAGGTCGCCCACACGCTGTTCCACACCCCGACCAAGATCGCCCGGGTGCGCGAAGCCGCCTACCTGACCCGCGCCGACCTCTTCGACAACGAAGCGATCCCGGTGGACGTACTGATCAGCCCCGAGCAGGTGGTGACCAACTACATCAAGCGCCTGATCGAGCACCCCGGCGCCTTGCAGGTGATCGACTTCGCCGAAGGCAAGGCGCAACTGGTGGCGGTCAAGGCCTACTACGGCGGCCCGTTGGTGGGCCAGCAACTGCGCCAGTTGCGCGAGCACATGCCGAATGTCGAAACCCGCGTCGCCGCAATCTTCCGCCGCGACCGGCCGATCCTGCCCCAGGGCGACACGGTGATCGAAGCCGACGACGAAGTCTTCTTCATCGCCGCCAAGGCGAATATTCGCGCCGTCATGAGCGAAATGCGCCGCCTCGACGAGAACTACAAACGCATCGTCATCGCCGGCGGCGGCCAGATCGGCGAACGCCTGGCCGAAGCCATCGAAAGCCGCTACCAGGTCAAGATCATCGAGATGAACCCGGCACGCTGCCGCTACCTCTCCGACACCCTCGACAGCACCGTGGTGCTGCAAGGCAGCGCCTCCGACCGCGACCTGCTGCTGGAAGAAAACATCGCCGACGCCGACATCTTCCTGGCCCTGACCAACGACGACGAAGCCAACATCATGTCCTCGCTACTGGCCAAGCGCCTGGGCGCGAAAAAGGTCATGACCATCATCAACAACCCGGCCTACGTCGACCTCATCCAGGGCGGCGACATCGACATCGCCATCAGCCCGCAACTGGCAACCATCGGCACCCTGCTGGCCCACGTGCGCCGCGGCGACATCGTCAGCGTCCACTCCCTGCGCCGCGGCGCGGCCGAAGCCATCGAAGCCATCGCCCACGGCGATGCCAAATCCAGCAAAGTCATCGGCAAAGCCATCCGCGACATCGGCCTGCCGCCCGGCACCACCATCGGCGCCATCATCCGCGACGAAGAAGTCCTCATCGCCCACGACGACACCGTGATCCAGACCGGCGACCACGTGATCCTGTTCCTCGTGGACAAGAAGCACATTCGCGACGTCGAGAAGCTGTTCCATGTGGGGTTGAGTTTCTTCTGATCCAGGCTGTGCGGTTGCAGTCATGGCCTCATCGCGAGCAAGCTCGCCCCCACAGGGTTTGCTGTTGTTCACGACAATGGTGAGCAACAAAGATCTACTGTGGGAGCGGGCTTGCCCGCGAAAGCGGTCCAACGGCCAGCAGATCAATCACTGACACCACCAAGGAAGCGCCCCATGCTCGACTCCCTGGAAAAAATGCTCGCCAAGGGCATGGATAACTCCCTCCTCCGCTTCGGCCTCGGCAAAGGCTACCTAGACCTAGGCGAATTCCCCCGCGCCGCCGAACACCTCCAACGCTGCGTCGAATTCGACCCAAAGTACTCAGCCGCCTGGAAACTACTGGGCAAGGCCCACCAAGGCCAAGGCAATGCCGCTGCAGCCCGCCAAGCCTGGGAGCAAGGCCTGGAAGCCGCCCGAGCCCACGGCGACAAACAAGCCGAAAAAGAAATGACCGTGTTCCTTAAAAAACTGGATCGCCATCTCTGAATTCGCACAAAACCCCTTTTTGTGGTGAGGGAGCTTGCTCCCGCTTGAGTGCAAAGCACTCACAAAAAAGCCCACCGCGTTCTCAATACCAGCCCGCCAACCAGCCAACACACAAAACCCCTGTGGTGAGGGGATTTATCCCCGCTGGGCTGCGTAGCAGCCCCAAGCATCCAGCGTGGTCTGTCTGGCTGCTTAGTGGACAAACATTCACCGCTCCAGCATCGGCCCGCAACGCACCCTCTCGACACTGATCACCAAGACCTGACTGGAAATACACATGTCCGAAATTACCCAAATGCTCATTGCCCTGGGGCTGTCCTTTCTGCTCGATCGGTTTCTCAAGCCGTATCTGCTGCGCTAGTGGCTAGGCGTGGTGATGGTGGCCGCGGGTGCGGTTGGCTGCGTTTTGGCCGGTCAGAAACACTTGTTGGGGTTTGATCTGGGGTTGTTGTCGGTTTTTGCCGTGCCGATAGGGATGGGGTTGTTCATGAAGCGGCGGCGGTTTGAGGAGGTTGGTGTAGGGAAGAAAGGGGCTGATTGAACCTGAAAATAAATCTGCCCCCCGACGCCTAGTAAAAGTCGTAATAAAGCGCCCACTCTCCAGTTTCATTGTGCTTCCAGAACATCAGGCTCCCACTGTCGACCACGTTCAGATTGATCTTCGAGTCCGACGAGATCTGAAACACAAACTCGAAGCCTTCACCCGGATCAACACCCGACTGGCAGAACGAGGGGTAACCGCCGATCTTGTGTTCGTAGGTGTGGGTGATCAAGTCGTAATAGCTCTGGATCTTGCCCGCGCGTTCCAGCGTGAGGATTGCTTGCTCAAGGTCTTCCGGGACACCACCGCCATCCCACAACGGAAAGTCCTCCGGCACCGCTTGCGCTGTCAGTGGGAAGGGTTTGAGGAATGTACCTGCCACCGACAGAGACTTGCGGACCAACACATCATCCGGCCCATACTCGCGGATGACCCAATTATTCCCCATCGGCTCAAGGTGCTCGGGGAACGGGTTTGAAATGAATACCGTCAGCACACGAACCCCCGCTAGCAGAGGGCTGTTGATGGGCAGGGCGGGCAGGTAAAACTGCGCATAGGGGAGCAACGGTTGCCCCGCCTGATTAGTGGGCACCTCTTCATCCGGTCGGAACAGGAAGACATTGCCCAGCCAGCTTTCTTCATCGGTGCCGGCAGGACGAAAGCCGCCGGCAATGAGCTTCACGGCGGGGCGGGCTAGGCGTTGCTTGATTTCCTGGATTTCCATGGCGGTGTAGTTCTCCTTTTTTTGCTACAGGTATTAAGGTCGCAGATGGGCTGTGTACGAGAGTGGATAGCAGCGCTTCTTTGCCCGAGCTAGGCCACATTAGCGTCCTCCACGGATAAGAGAGTGGACCTCCTCCCACTTCCCGGGCCAATGACTTTCGAGGGCACCTAGCGTGCCTGAATGTCATCGATACCGGCTCGGCCAGTGGAAGGAAACGATAGAGCCCGAGGGCACGGCTGCAAAGCCGGCGGATTCTGATGCAGTTGTAGGCAAAGGCGCGAGGATACGTGGCTTGGAAGTGCGGTGGTCAGGTTCTGGCTTGGCCCGCAGCAGGTGGAGAAGCAGGAGCAAGCACCCATTGCGAGTGCTATTGAAGGGGCAAATCTGCGGAAAATAAATGTGTCCGCTCATTCGCTATTCAGGGTAGTTCTGTTCGATTGCCTCTAGATCGCGCAGTGTGAACACGTAAGTTTTGTTTGAACTGATCACCTTCTGCCCCATCTGATCTGCCATCCAGTCCAGTTTTGGATACAGCGTTGCGATTAGATCTTTAGTTTTTTCCCAAATCGGGTCCAAAGCTTCTAAGCACTGATCCGAAAATGTTCCTTGATCAACTCTTGGCCCATGCAGTGTTCCCCTCAGAACAGGGACTAACTCCCTGATAATTCGTAGGTCTGTTGCGGCATCCTGCTCTTGGACCCTGCCAAGCTCCACAGGGTCAAGCTCAAGCCCATGCGTCTGTGCTGCTAATCCTGCGTATAGAACAGAAATCCGATCCTCAAGATAGAGCGTAAGGTCGTCGATGTTTTTGATGACTGGGGCTGGGTTGATCCAGGAGTCGCCTTCTTGCACAGGAGGATGAGCTTGGCTCTGCTGTCTGATCTTTATGGTGATGTCACCAGTATCGAAGCCCAGTTTTCGGGCCACCAACCAGTGTCCTAGCTCGTGGCGTAACACCTTTCTCTGGACGTCATTCCATATTTTTGCGGGGGAATGCGGCTTCTTCTTGACTTGCTTTTTCACTTGCAGCTCTCTGGGAAAAGGGGACAGGTTTATTTTAGTGGGCAGAGAGGAAGCCGGGGACAGACCACGATTGGGCTCACCTGTAATCGGTCTGTCTCATAATCGTGGTCTGTCCCGTTTCCCCCAAGTCAAATTTCAGCTTTGTGCCGCAAGTCGTTCTGATTGCTGGATTGCGGGTTTTGGCAATGCCATGCGCAGGCTTTCGCGATACTGTTCCGCCGGTGCTTCGTGGGTAACCTCGACAACGGAATCGTAATTTTCTCGAATGACCGACTCAATCTCAGCAATGTCCGCGCGGAAGAATTCCTTGCGCCCGTTAACCTTGTTGAGGCGACCTACGGCAAAGCGTTCATGCAGTTTTGCTTCCAATGCGGGAGCGTTATTTGAAAAGACCATAGCATGCACGTCAAACCAAAACGGTACCGACGCATCACCCAGCTCATCAACCCTATCCATGGGCTCCAAGCGGCGCGTCATACCTATCTTGTAAATCCCTTCCCCGAATGCTCCTAGGTTGGAGATCACGTACACATAGCCGGCTTTGGCATTCTGTTCGCGATAGTCAATGAGCTTCTCTTCGCTCTCGAGTTCGGCTCGGCCCGCTTCGACCTCGGCTAGCTTCGCCAGCAGGGCGGCGCGCTCTTCTTCAGATTCTGCTTTATTCAGGCGAGCTTGGAGGTCACGCATGGCGGTCGTAAAGTGTTTGCGCTCCTTGGCGATCTTCTCCCGGGCTGCGCGAATTTCCTGCTCCAGCTTCTGTTGTTCCCGCAACTCTTCTCGGGCGCGTTTCGCTTCTTCTTTTTCCTCTTGCTTCTTGATCTGAAACTCCTGGGCAAGGTGCAATTCATCAAGCTTGAGGCGCAGATAAGCGGGCGATATCTCTACGCTCATAATCTTGCCAAGGCGGTTGCAGGTTTCGAACGATTTGAAGATTCTTTTCTCGCCCAGTTCGACGTTGTCAAACTTCACGTTGTCCACACAGACATCTGCTTCGTTGTTGAACGAGCGAATCACCAACTTGATCATGTCGTTCACGAGCTTCCGACCTTGGGCCTTGCTGTTGTTGACCGTCCAGTCCATGTTCCCGGTCGCTGCCTCCCCGCCTTTAATCATCGCTTTTTGACGTTCGCGGACACTGTCCAGTCGGGACTTGTACTCCTGGCTGCTGATTAGCTTGAATTTGGGTTCATAAAGCGCAAAGCTTTCTAACAGTAACGTTTCCTCCCACACGAGTATCTGATCTTGCAAATCAGAGGAACGTTGCGCTAGCGCAGCCACCTCCCGCTCAGCTCGCTGAATTTCTTGGCGGACGGCAGCAAGCTTCTCTTTCTCTTGCTCGATTAGCCTCTGAACCTCCAAGACCTCCATGGCGCCGATCTTCGTAGTGAGCGCCTGGAGCTGCGCATATTGCTTTTGGAGATCCGTAAGCTGGGCTTCCAAATCATCCGCGCGTAGTCGGTGTGCGGGGCCTTTCCAATAGTCGCTAAGGGACATAGGTTTTTTCCTCATTTCTAAATCAACTGGTCGTTCGGTTCCAAACCTACGCAGACGTCTTTACAGCACAAAGGATGTAGGCCAGCTGCGTAGTAATTCATTGGCCAAAAATTGCGAATCTATTTCATTTAAATAAAATCGTCGCTTTTTTAAATCAACGGAGAATAGACCTCGGTTAATAACTCTCTTAGCTGTTTTGGAGCGCCGTCCCAACCTTCTCCCCATTCAAGAGTTCGTTTGTAAGCATTGAAAGGTTTCTCAGAACCTGGTGCCGGGTAACCCAAGAAGTCTTCGATGCACTCCTCCAAAAGAACTAGCTTTTTGTCGTTACCCACCGCCATTTTTATCGGCTCGTTAAATTTTTCCGCGCCTTCGGTGCCTTTGTCACGATCATGAATAACAAAAAAGTCTACATTGAGTGCACTCAAATATTTAACCAAGCCGATAATTGAGGCTTTACCTCTCGCCTTGACTATTTCGCTCCCTGATAGGACCAGTGATTTCATTTCCGGCGGCATTCTGCGGATTGCCTCTTTAATAACAACCTCTTCAGTATCGCCTTCGACAACCAATACCCTACGAGTAAAAAATATTCGTGACACATGATCATCAAGCTTGATGAGCATTTTGACCTGATCTTTATCGTTGTCTTGCAGCTTGACAAACTTCTCGGATACCGAAAAAGACAGTACGCTGGTATGTCCCTTTTCGTATTGAAAGCGATTGAGGACCTGTTTTGGTTTGCGAGAAAGGTCGATCAGGTAGGGTGAGTGAGTGGTGGCAACTATCTGAGAGTTTTGGTCGGACAAGTCATATATAAGATCCCGCATCTGGTTTGCGGCACTTGGATGCAGATAAATCTCCGGTTCCTCAAAGCCGATAATAAGTCCGCGCTCATCGTTACCTTCGCGTCGTTTCAGCCATTGTTGTCTAAATCGAAGCAGGCCAAACACTGCCGCGCGAACCATGCCTGTACCCTGGTTTGCTACGCTCGTACGGATGTTACTGGACATTTCAATTGCGAATGTGGGAACCAGCGCATCTGGGCTAGAGAGATCAGCAGCAGCGTAAATGCGAGACTCTGGGAAGACTCCCCCGAGAACAGTGTTCAACTCCCCCATCATCTTGCCAAACTCTGAGCCGGCATCACTTGGATCAAGTTCTTTGGCGAGCAGGCTCAGGCAAGCTTGAGCATCTTTATAATTTGCAGAGCTTTCACGTACATCCTTGAACAGCTCGTGCAGTATCTTCTGCAGTACACCACTTTTCTGGTCGATTTCGTGGGATGCAGATTCTGCTGGAATGATCAAGATGGAGGGAAGTTTAGAGAGAACAACGCCGCCTATGCCGCCTGGATTAAGCGCCCATACCTCTTCTTCGCTGGTTTCCCACAGCTCGTCGATGAGTTCGAGCTTATCTCGGTCTCCGACCGATATTTTTTTGTCCAAGACAGAGAAGGTCTCGGCGATCAGCTCTGGAGTTGCCCCGGCGGCGATGAACTCGGCGGGTTTCTGCAAATCGACAAATCCAGGTTTCATCGTTCGTTTAAGAGTCTTTAATTCGATTTTTACATCTTCGAGTAGCTTATACGTTTTGCGATAAAAAATGCTATTCCCGGTCTCTCCGGTGTCTTTCGGATCATACGAGAAGATACGTCCTTTGAAGCCTCGCCACATAGAACCAGCTTCGGGGACGTTCCTGAACTCAGCTTCTAGAACGACAGTATCGCAAGTGGTTTTCGTCTCACCTGTCTCTTCATCTAATTCGGAGCAGAAGCAATCGATATCCATGCGTTTGCTATTAGATAACAGCCATCCAATGGCCTTGAGTACAGAACTTTTTCCCGCATTGTTAGCGCCGATCAGAAAGGTCGCATTACCGAACTCTATTTCAGCAGTGTGCAGACGCTTGAAACCTTTAATAGAAAGCCTATGAAGCCGCATAAGTCTCTTCCTTGGACCGATTTATGAGTTAGCCGTAGGTGCTTCTCCCTGCGGAGTGAGGCGCAAGCAAGGTGGCGAAACGATATCAACCTTAGACCACGGTTTGGGGAGTGTCGAGAATGACGGTGTGTTTGCGGCCTATCGCTAGGAAGCGTGGCTATCAGAAATATGGGAAAAGGTTGTCGACTGGAAGATTTTTTAGATCACTCGCCCCTGTCTGCGGATGAAAGAGTCAAAACCCGACGCAAAACGCCGGGTTTTTCCATTCGCAAACCTTTACCTACCGCCCCGGCTCCACATTATCCAACACCCGATTCGCCAACAACGAACTCAGCTCAATCAACTGCTGAATCCCCAGCGCCACATGACGCCTCGCCCCATCCAGATCAAACGCCAGATCACTCACCATCGCATCAGCCGAAGCCAACGTCTCAGTGAGGTTGGCGAGCAGGCATTCGTTATCGAGGCCTTTCACGACGGTGAATAGCTGCCCCGGTTTGGGGTCGTCTTTGGGTTTATCCGGTTTTGGTAGCAAGTAATGATCGAGCACCCGTTGGGTGATTTCGTCTTGCTGCTTGGCTTTGGATTTTGCGGATGTAGAGGTGGAATCTGCTTCTGGCGGATTCGGAGTTATTTTGAACATAGGTATGTCTCAGTTAGGGCCGCAACCATTTCGCTACTAAACGATAGGGTGGCGGCTGTGCGCAGGTTAGTAGACCGGTGACATACCTAAAACCGGCGCGCCCGAGGGCGCCATGCGCACAGCCACCATCGAGTGCAGGCGAATGCCTAACTGATGAGACTCATGCAACCGGATGTCATCTGGGCTACTAAACCCGACCACTGATGGGCAGTGGCAGGAAGACAATAGAGCCCCGGGACAAGGCGCACAAGCGGGCGGATTCTGGCGTAGTTGTAGGCAAAGGCGCAAGGATGCGTAGCTTGATGGACGGTGTAGGGGAGGGCTGTAGGAGAGAGGATTTTTGGCGATATCGGTGGGGTGTTCTGTGCTGGGACCGAGTCGTTTTCTTCGCGAGCAGGCTCGCTCCCACAGGGTTTTGTGTTGCACATAGTATTTGTGAACACCACAGAACAAGTGTGTGGGCGGGCTTGCTCGCGAAGGCGTTGGTACATTCAACATTGATGCAAGCTGACCCACCGTATTCGCGAGCAAGCTCGCTCCCACAGGGTTTTGTGTTGCACACGGTATTTATGAATACCACCGAACAAGTGTGGGAGCGGGCTTGCTCGCGAAGGCGTTGGTACATTCAACATTGATGCAAGCTGACCCACCGTATTCGCGAGCAAGCTCGCTCCCACAGGGGATTTGCGGCGGCCAGGGAAATTGAACTCGCCCCTGGAGCCACCCCTCAGCTGCCTTCATTGTTGCAGCTGGCCCCGTGCTTGAGATACGTCAGCGCTTTCCGCTCACCCATCGAATCAAGGTAGGTGATTTGCGCATTCACCAACCCGCAGTTCTGGCCGCTGTCTTCAGTCAGCGAGATCACTTTGTCGATGTCCAGGTGAGTGCCGTAGGAATAGCTTTCGCCTGCCGCTTTGTCCTGGGCCAGGGCGGGTAATGCGCCGGCGCTCAGGGCAGTGATCAGGCAAGCAGTGGCGATGGCTTTCAGGTTCATGGTCGTTTCCCTTCAATGAGTTGGATGGGCTCATTAAAGGCTCGTGAGGTATCTCGGCTGTGTCGAAAAAACGCCGTGGTTGGATGCGTACGTATCTGAGGTGAATTGCGATACAGATCGATACAATCCCCCCTGTTTTCGCTTCGCTCTGGCTTGATTCAAGGCTGGATAAGCTGAACGCACGGTGCGTCGCCAACCGGCAACACGGCATCGTCACACTGCGCAAATCGATGCGCGCATTTCGGAGAGCAGGGCATGGAACATGTCGATCACGTTTTGATCGTGGATGATGATCGGGAAATCAGGGAGCTGGTCGGCAACTACCTGATCAAGAACGGCCTGCGCACCACCGTGGTTGCGGATGGCCGGCAGATGCGGGCCTTTCTCGAAGCCAATCAGGTGGACCTGATCGTGCTCGACATCATGATGCCGGGGGATGACGGGCTGCTGTTGTGTCGCGAGCTGCGCGCCGGCAAGCATAAGGCGACGCCCGTGCTGATGCTGACGGCTCGCAGCGACGAGACCGACCGCATCATTGGCCTGGAAATGGGCGCCGATGATTATCTGGCGAAACCCTTCGCGGCCCGGGAGCTGCTGGCGCGCATCAACGCGGTGCTTCGGCGCACCCGCATGCTGCCGCCCAACTTTGTCGTCAGCGAAAGCGGCCGCATGCTCAAGTTCGGCCGCTGGCGCCTCGACACCACTGCCCGTCATCTGCTCGATGAAGACGACACGCTGGTCTCGCTGAGCGGCGCCGAGTACCGGTTGCTGCGGGTCTTTCTCGATCATCCTCAGCGGGTGCTGAGTCGCGACCAGTTGCTCAACCTGACCCAGGGCCGTGACGCGGACATCTTCGACCGTTCCATTGATCTGCTGGTCAGCCGCGTGCGTCAGCGCTTGCTGGATGACGCACGCGAACCGCTCTACTTGAAGACGGTGCGCAATGAAGGCTACGTCTTTACCTTTGCGGTGGAAATGCTTGAGGAGCAGGCATGAAACTCGCGTTGCAATGGCCTCGCACGCTGGCCTCGCGGCTGTGGCTGGTGTTCCTGGTCGGCTTGATACTCGCCCAGGCCCTGACGTTCGCAGCCCAGTACTACGAACGCTACGAAAGCACCAAGACGGCCATGTTGGGCAACTTCGAGCACGACACGGCGACGTCCATCGCCATCCTCGACCGTCTGCCTGCTGACGAGCGCCTGGCATGGACCAAACGCCTGCAGCGGCGCAACTATGATTATTTGCTGCGCGAACACGATCCCGGCATTCCACTCACTTCCAACGATCTCGCGGCGACGGCGGCGCAATCCCTGCAAGTCTCGCTGGGCAGCAATTATGACCTGACCTTTGTCGAGATCCCGGGCCCACGCCAGCATTTCCAAGCCCAGGTGCGACTGGCCGACGGCAGCCCGGTGACCATCGATGTGCGTCCCTCGGTCAGGCCGTTGTCGCCCTGGTTGCCCTTTGTCCTGTTCGGTCAGTTGTTGTTGATGATCGGCTGCACCTGGCTGGCCGTGCGCATCGCGATACGCCCGCTCAGTCGCCTGGCCGAGGCGGTCGAGAACCTCGACCCGAACGCCCATCCCGTGCCGTTGGATGAAACCGGGCCGCGGGAAGTGGCCTACGCCGCCCGCGCCTTCAACAGCATGCAGGCGCGCATTGCCGCTTACCTGAAAGAGCGCATGCAATTGCTCGCGGCGATTTCCCATGACTTGCAGACGCCCATCACGCGCATGAAGCTGCGCGCGGAGTTCATGGACGACTCGGTCGAGAAAGACAAACTGGGCAACGACCTCAACGAGATCGAGCATCTGGTGCGCGAGGGTGTTGCTTATGCGCGAAGCGTCCATGGGGCGACGGAGACCAGTTGCCGCATCAGCCTGGATTCTTTTCTCGACAGCCTGGTGTGCGACTACCAGGACACCGGTCGCGAGGTCAGCCTGCGCGGCCAGAACGGCGCGATCATCGAGACAAGGCCCCATGCCCTGCGGCGTATTCTGGTGAATCTGGTGGATAACGCGCTGAAGTACGCCGGCACCGCCGAGGTGGAAATCGGCGGCACTGCGAACACTGGCGTTTCCATTAGTGTGCTTGACCGAGGGCCGGGCATTCCCGAGGAGATCCTGGCCGAGGTGGTCAAGCCGTTCTATCGGGTGGAAAGCTCCCGCAACCGCAGCTCTGGCGGCACCGGGTTGGGCCTTGCCATCGCCCAGCAGTTGACCGTCGCGATTGGTGGCTCACTGAGCCTGCGCAACCGCGACGGCGGCGGTCTTTGCGTGACCCTCGACTTCGGCGT
Organism: Pseudomonas sp. HB05; assembly: GCF_016756915.1. NCBI lineage: Bacteria > Pseudomonadati > Pseudomonadota > Gammaproteobacteria > Pseudomonadales > Pseudomonadaceae > Pseudomonas > Pseudomonas sp. HB05. The sequence continues at coordinate 18,955 of NZ_JAESPG010000001.1, read as the reverse complement.
CGATCAGTAGACCGCTCCTGCTGGATCAGTGGCATGCATTTGTAAGCCACTGTATCCAGCGCATCTACAGACTTAAAAGAACGCATAGCGGCCGGGTGTCGAACATTTCCGGTATACATGCCGCTGCAAGAATTCTCCCCATCAACTCGCCACCGGATCCCCCGAATGGCGAGCCCTGACCTAAGGAGATCTTGCCATGAATACCCAGTCCTCCCTCGCTCAAGCAGCCTGCTACATCACCACCCCGGATGGCGTACAGCTCTATTACAAGGACTGGGGTCCGAAGGATGGGCCAGTCGTCACCTTCAGCCATGGCTGGCCGCTGAATTCGGATAGCTGGGAATCACAGATGCTGTTCCTGGCGGACCAAGGCTATCGGGTGATCGCCCACGACCGCCGCGGCCATGGCCGTTCCAGCCAGCCTTGGGAAGGTAACGACATGGATCACTACGCCGATGACCTGGCCGCTGTGATCAACGCCCTGGATCTCAACGACGTGACCCTGGTGGGTTTCTCGACCGGTGGCGGCGAAATCACCCGCTACATCGGCCGCCACGGCACCGACCGGGTGAAGAAGGCCGCACTGATCAGCGCCGTTCCGCCGATGATGCTCCAGACCGAAGACTACCCAGGCGGCCTGCCGATCGAGGTGTTCGACGGCCTGCGCAAGGCCTCGCTGGACAACCGCTCGCAGCTGTATCGCGACATCGCGTCGGGCCCGTTCTTCGGCTTCAACCGCGACGGGGCGAACGTCTCCCAGGGGCTGATCGATTCGTTCTGGGTGCAGGGCATGCAAGCCGGCCACAAGAACACCTATGACTGCATCGCGGCGTTCTCGGCAACGGACTTCCGCGCCGACCTGGCCCGGTTCGACGTGCCGACACTGATCGTGCATGGCGATGACGACCAGATCGTCCCGATTGACGCCTCCGCCCATGCCGCCGCCGAGCTTGTGCAGAACGCCGAGCTGATCGTCTATCCGGGCGCCCCGCACGGCCTGACCGACACCCACAAGGACCGCCTCAATCAGGATCTGTTGGATTTCCTGGCTAAGTAAGCCCATCGCATCCTCCAATAAATGAAAAGGAATGATCATGCTCAATCTCAAATCGCTGTTGGCCGTCACCATCACCGCTGCGCTGGCACTGGGATCCGTCCAAAGCGCAACCGCCGCGCAACCCGATGCCGCCAAGCCCACCATCGTGCTGGTGCATGGCGCATTCGCCGAATCCTCCAGTTGGAACGGCGTTGCCGCCCAGTTGCTGACGCAGGGTTATCCGGTCGTTGCAGCGGCCAACCCGCTGCGCGGCGTGAAGCAGGACGCCGATTACGTCGCCGATATCGTCGAGCACACCGCCGGCCCGGTGATTCTGGTGGGTCATTCCTACGGCGGCGCCGTGATCACCAACGCCGTGCATAACAACCCCAAGGTCAAGGGACTTGTCTACGTCGCAGCCTTCGCGCCGGACAAAGGCGAAACCGCCATCGAACTGTCCGGTCGCTACCCTGGCGGCACCCTTGGCCCGACCTTGGCGGCTCCGGTGCAGTTGGACGACGGCAATAAGGATCTCTACATCCAGCAGGACAAATTCGGCCAACAGTTCGCCGCCGACGTTCCAGCGGCGGACTCCGCCCTGATGGCCGCCACCCAACGCCCGATCAGCGAGGCGGCATTGAAGGAAGCGTCTGGCGAGCCGGCCTGGAAAAAACTGCCGTCCTGGTTCATCTACGGCTCGGCGGACAAGAACATCCCCGAGGCGGCCTTGAAGTTCATGGCCGAACGCGCCGGCTCGAAGAAGACTGTCACCGTTCAAGGGGCTTCCCATGTGGTGATGACGTCCAATCCGGGGAAAGTTGCGGAGCTGATTGTTGAAGCGGCGCAGGCCAGTTCGAAAGAGTGATCAGGTAGAGCGGGGCGACTAAAAGCCTCATCCGCTTTTCTTCGAGAAAAACTAAAAAACCCGGCGCAGGTGGCCGGGTTTTTCGTTGGGGAAACCAAACCGCTGCCCGAATCTTTTATGGCAACGAGCCATTAGTATGGATAATCCATCTGCGAATCATTAGCATTCACTAAATTGATTTTCCGTTTCCCCGCAGGTACTCACCCCATGCTATTTCCATCTCGCCTTACCTTGCTTGCCGCGTGCTGCTCAGTCAGTTTTCTTGCCCAAGCGGCTGAACCTATCGAATTGGGCATGACCGACGTTACTGCCGATGCGGTCAAAACCAATTCCAACACGCTACCGGCACCCTATGCGGGTGGTCAGGTGGCGAGGGGGGGCCAGATGGGTGTGCTGGGCAATCAGGACAACATGGATGTCCCGTTCGTGATGACCAGTTACACCTCCCAGTTGATTGAAGATCAACAAGCCGAAGACGTGGGTGATGTGCTGCTCAATGATCCGTCGGTGCGGCAATCCTATGGGTTTGGCAACCAATCCCAGGTGTTCGTGATTCGAGGCCTGCCGCTTGCCAGCGACGACATTTCGTACAACGGGCTGTACGGCGTTTTACCGCGACAAATTCTGTCGACGGATGCGATCGAGCGTGTCGAGGTGTTCAAAGGCCCCAACGCGTTTATCAACGGTGTCAGTCCGACGGGCTCGGGGCTTGGGGGCGGCGTCAACCTGCAGCCCAAACGCGCGGAAGATGTCCCGACTCGTCGCTATACCCAGGACATCAGCACCGATGGCCGCATTGGCGAACATTTGGATATCGGGCAGCGATTCGGCGAGGACAACCGCTTTGGCGCCCGGTTGAACCTGAGCCAGCGCGAAGGTGAAACAGCGATCGACAACCAGGATCAGCGCACAAAGTTGTTCGTTGCGGGCTTGGACTATCGAGGTGATGACTTCCGCGTTTCCACCGATTTCGGGTACCAGAAACAGCGTATCAACGGACTGCGTAACTCTGTGAACATCGGGAGTGCCACTCGCATTCCCACGGCTCCGAACGCGAGCCACAATTATGGACAGGACTGGACTTACTCCGAAACCGAAGACACTTTCGGCATGGTTCGTGGCGATTGGGACCTGAACGAAAACTGGACCGCCTACCTGGCTGGCGGTGTAAAGCACACCCGCGAAACCGGGGTGTACGCCACGCCGACGCTGGTCGGCAATAACGGCGTAGCGACGATCGGTGGCTCGGAGATTCCTCACAACGAAGACAACACCTCATTCAGTGGCGGGTTGAACGGGCGCTTTGACACGGGCCCTGTTTCCCACCAGGTTGCGATCGGCGGCTCGACGATCTGGACCGAGCAGGAAAACGCCTACACCTTCTATCGTCCCGTTACCGGCAACACCAATATCTACGACACCCCCAAGCTTCCCAAGCCGACGGCGGTGTCCAGCACCGGCGGTGAAATGGGTGACCCCGGGGTGACCGGCAAAACCCGCAATCGTAGCCTGGCGATTTCCGATACGTTGGGCTTGTTCGATGACAAGTTGCTGGTCACTTATGGTGTCCGTCGTCAGCAATTGCGTGTCGAAAACTACAAGTACGATGGCACCACTTCAAACGGTGTCCCCAATCCCGCGAACGATGGCAGCCGTAGCACGCCCTACGAGGAAGCCATCACCACCCCTGTCTACGGCATCGTGTACAAGCCGGTGGAGAGCGTGTCGCTCTACGCCAACCGAATCGAAGGCCTTGCAAAAGGGCCGGTGGCGCCTGCTACAGGCGTCACGAACCTGGGCGAAGCCTTTCCCCCTGGCCGTACAAAACAGTTGGAAGCGGGCATCAAGCTGGACATGCAGACCTTCGGTGCCAACGTGGGTGTTTTCCGTATCGAGAAACCGTCCGATGGTTACGTCGACAACGCGCAGAAGCTCTATGTGCGTGATGGCGAACAGGTCAACAAGGGGCTGGAGATCAGCGTTTTCGGCGAGCCCATCGAAGGCCTCCGGTTAATGGCCGGCGGTACCCGCATGACGTCCGAACTGAAAAACACTGCCGGCGGCCTCAACGATGGCAACCACGCGATTGGCGTGCCAACGTTTCAGCTCAATGCCAGCGTGGATTGGGATATTCCGGGTTTCGAAGGCGCCGCGCTCAGCGCGAGGATGTTGCGCACGGGCGGGCAGTATGCGGATCAGGCTAACAACCTGAGCTTGCCCACCTGGAACCGTTTCGACGCAGGCGCACGTTACAAAATGAAATTCGTGGAGAAAGACCTGACGTTGCGCGTCAACGTGGAAAACATCACCGACAAGAACTACTGGGCCTCGGCAAACGGCGGCTACCTTTCGCAGGGTGATCCGCGATTGGTGAAGTTTTCGGGGACTGTTGATTTCTGAGTGGTCGTTTGAGGAAGGCTTGAAGTATCGAGACTGAAGAGCGGACACCCAATCCCCTGTGGCGAGGGAGCTTGCTCCCGCTCGACTGCGCAGCAGTCGCAAAACCAGGCGATGCGGTTTGCCTGGAGAAATGCAGGGGCCTGCTGCGCAGGCCAGCGGGAGCAAGCTCCCTCGCCACGGGGGGCTGGGCTGCGCTCCCCGGAGACTGACAGTTCAGTTGGAAGCGTTGCTCAACTGCTGAAGCGCAAGTTGCCTGGCCGCGCTGGCTTCGAGGTTTGCGCGCTCTTCGTCGAGGTATCGATAGATGCTTTTCAAGTTGGCGATCTTCAGTTTGATTTCCGCCATTTTCTTTTCAATCAGCCTGGCACCGTCAGCACAGTCGATCAGTTCGTTGCGCTGCGCATCCAGGATCTGACCTATTTCCCCCAGGGAAAACCCCATGCTTTGCGCGCGCTGGATAAAGTCCAGGTCTTGCAGGGTCTGCGCGGTGTAGACGCGGTAGTTATTCGTTCGCCGCAGCGGTGAGATCAGGCCGATCTGCTCGTAATAACGCAGCGTATGGCGGCTGGCGCCGCTGCGGGCCTCGAGTTCGCCGATTCTCATGAAAAACACCGCTTGACTGTAGAGTTGGGTCGATAGATTACGCTCGATTTTTCACCTTAACCAGGAGCAGGGAAATGGGCGTGGAGTGCTTTGTCACGGGGGGTACCGGCTTCATCGGCCAACATCTGGTGGCGTACCTGAGTGCAAAGGGACACACCGTTCGGGTGTTGATGCGTCGCCCGGAGCGACTGGCTGCGCTGCGTGAGCAAGTCGACAATTTGGGAGGGAGCGGGGCCCGGGTATTGGCCGTGGCGGGCGATCTGGAACGGGACAACCTCGGGCTGAGTCGTGCTGACCGAGAGGTGCTGAGGCACGCCAGCGTCTTCTTCCACCTGGGCGCTCACTTCGCTTGGGGGCTTTCAATGGAAAGCTCTCGCTCGGTGAACGTGGAAGGGGCGAAGCGGGTGGCGCTGTTGGCGGCCGGGCAAAAAAGCCGGTTGGTGATGATCGGCGGCTACATGCTGAAGAATCATGAACATCTGCAGCGCATCGGGATCGATCCTCGCTCTCCGGAGCTGACGAATTGGCCTGCCGTCTACCGGCATGTCGGGGGTTACGAGGGGAGCAAGCTGGAGGCGCATTTTGCGACCCTGGAGGTCATGTCCACCCTGGGCAGGGAGATCACCGTTGTCCACCCCGCGACGGTGTGTGGCCACAGCCGCACGGGGCATATCGTTGATGGTCAGCCGCTGGTGGAGCTGATACGCAACCTTGTGCAGGGAAAGCTGACCGCAGTGCCCGGCACCGCCGAGCATTGGCTACCCCTGGTCACCGTGGATTACCTGGTCGAACTGGTGGCGGTTTGTGCGTTTGACCCGGCCATGGCGGGGCAGGAACTGTTGGCGCTTGATGATCAGAGTCCCAACTTGCGAGCACTCCTGGCAGAGGTCGCAAAACCCCTTGGCATAACGTCGCCCAAGCATCACATTCCGCTGCGATTGCTGAAGTGGCTACTGGGTATTCCTCCCGTCGCGCGCTTTTTGAACAGCAAGCCCGAAGCCTTGGACTTTATCCAGACCACTCGTTTTGATACTGCGGCGCTCGAGCAATTTGCCAACAGGCATGGAATAACCAAGCCGGATATACGCCAGGCGTTGCAGCACACTGCAACGTTCGTCAATTCCTGTTGCCTGGCGCAGGACAAGGCCCGCTGAGGATTCATCAACTTGGAAATGCAAAACCAGCGTGCTTGAAATCGGCCTGTGCGCCGTCGAGGCGGGGTGGCATGCTATCGACCGAAAAATCACCGACAGGGATCGTCCTCAATGCAATCCACCTTCAGCAAAGGCGTCATGTTTGCACTCTCCGCTGCGGCACTGAACGCAACGATCGGTGTGCTCAGCAAAGTCCTCATGAGTAATGGTTTCACCGCCAGCAGTGTCGCTGTCATCAAGACCGTATTGGGTTGTGTGCTGCTCTCGGTCCTGCTGTTTTTCCTCAGACGCCCGGCGGCATCGATCAAATGGACGCATGCAGCCATCTGCGCATTCCTTGGCATCTTTGTGCTGTTCCATTTCGAAACGTCCGCCTACCGACACTACGCTGCAGCCGGTGTGGTGGTGATGCTGATGGCCAGTGCCTCGATTTCCTCGATCATTCTGGGGCGCATTTTCCTCAAGGACGCCATCACCGCGAACGCTACCGTCGGCGCCGGGCTGGCTATCGCCGGGATCGCGGTGATCTTCGGCGGCGACCTGCAGCAGGGCTTTACCCTGCAAGGTGCAGCGCTCGCCGCCGTGGCCGGTTGCGGCTACGGGGCCTTTTCGGTTGCGATGAAGCGCATGGGGGTGTCGGGGGGGCTGCATTTCACCCGACAATTGTTGTTCTTCGGCAGCCTTTACCTGCTGATGCCGGCTGCGGCCGATGGTTTCGCGATCGGCGAGCTGACGCCGCTGGCGATCATCGCACTGCTGGCGCTGGCCGCGCTGCCCACCATCCTGGGCTTCTTCTGCACCACCAAGGCCATCGAGTACCTCAAGCCATCCCAAGTGCAGGCGCTGGAGCTGACCGAACCCCTGTTCGCCGCGCTGCTGGCGTTTGTGGCGCTCAATGAAGTACCGCGCGACAGCCTGTATGCGGGAGCGGCATTGATCATCGTTGGCCTGTGTTTCTCCAATGAGGTCATCCGCTTGGGTGGCAAAACATCTATTCCTTCGACTGAGTGAGCTGTTTCGATCCTGACGACTTCCACATAGCCAAGGGTGTAGTGTTATTTTGATATCAATTGTGCCACCCTCCGCGTTAGCGCTCAGGCTCGAAAACCGCTGATCAATATCACTCGAAAGGAATCCGGCATGACCACGGAGAAAGAAGAAGGCAGCTCCTCATTGATGAAGATGGTGGAAGCCATCGCCATTAGCCCGCAGGACGCCCGTGAACTGGTTACCCAGTATGAAAGTCAGGCACGCAGCTCGGCGCCATCCGCCACGGATGAAAAGATTCAAGACGCCGTTGTCGACAAAATTATCAGCCGCTATTCAAAACTGGCCGCGACCTCCGGCGCAGCCACTGCTCTTCCGGGTGTCGTTCCGGGTATCGGTACTATGGTGAGCGCTGTTGGAGGAGGACTGGCAGATATTTCGGTATGCATGAAGCTGCAGATCGATATGACCATGTGCCTGGCGGTCGCCATCAACGGCAAGATGTCCAATGAAGATGCCAAGCACATGTCGTACATCATTGCGCTATACGGCTCCCTGGAGCAGATGGGCTCTGCCACTGCAACCAAAATCGCCAGCAAGGCCGGTGTGCGTATGGTGCGTCAATATTTGAAGGGGCCGACGCTTCAGATCATCAAGGAATTGTTTGCCAAAATCGGCATCTCGTTCACTCAGAAAGCCGCGGCAAAAGTGATTCCGTTCGGCATTGGAGTCATCGTTGGTGGAACGGCGAATTACGCGCTCACCACCTACGTGGGCAAAGCCGCTCGCGACACTTTCCGCCTGAATCTGAAAGAAGAGGCGACCGCGGAGTAACTACCATTGCGAAACTGGGACAGACCACGATATTGCGTTCACCTGTGGTCTGACCGTCTCATAATCGTAGTCTGTCGCCGTTTTTTTTAATGTTCGCTGAATAACCCAAAACGGGTTTGGACGCTTGGAGGCATGTTTTGGCAAAAAGCAAATTCGGAGAGTCGCAAGTTATAGACTTTTTCTCTACGGCATTGAAGGATGAGCTTATCAATAGATTTGGAAGCCATTCGCAATATTCCATTGGGAATTTTTCTGGCAGTCAAGACCGTAAGTATGCAGATTTTTTTGCCGGAACTAACTCCTCGTGCATACTTATTGAGTTTAAAGAGTTTGAAAGAGAGATTCGGGATGAGTACAGAAAGCCACTCCGAGAAAAGCTATGTAAAAATCTAACAAGTGAAACCGCGGCGTTATCCAGAACTACCCACTTTATTGCCCATAGAATTTCGAGTATGTGCATGGATATAAAGTTATCGCCATATGTAGATGTGGTTTGTCCGAACTGGTCAATTGGAAGCCCTCCTCTTGAGGCTGTAAGCTCTAAAGCACATTATGACTTTATTGATGACTTTCTCTCAGGGAAAGAGGGTGTTGTTATTGGTAAGTTTTTACAGTACGCAGGGCATCTTAGCTCTACCGCTGGAGGTACTGCAGATGGGGCCAATGCCCCCTTCAAGTCAGTACTTTATAGTCGTAATACCCAAGGCAGAGTTGTAGGTACTTTTTTTAATTCATTGGGCGAACTACGGCAACTAATAGATAAGGCGCCAAAGATTACACAATCCCGGCGGCCGTAGCGGGTTCTTGTCTTTTATGAACCAATGTCATCGCTGCTCACAGTATGTGTCATTGAGTTTTATTTACGGGCAATAATCTGTCCCCTCATTGCCTTTTATTGCCGAAGACGCAAGGATGCGTAGCCTAGTAGAGGGGGTAGGTGGGGGCAGGTTTTTTGATGATGCGGGGTGGGGTGTCCTGCGCTGGAACCGTGTCGTTTTCATCGCGAGCAAGCCCGCTCCCGCAGGGGATCGGGGTTGTTGCAGATGCTTTGTTCACCGCAGCTCGGTGTGGGAGCGGGCTTGCTCGCAAAGAGGGGGGCACGTTCAACATGGATGCAAGCTGACCCGACGCTTTCGCGAGCAAGCTCGCTCCCACAGTGGGTGGCGTTGGGCGGGATATTTGGTTCGACACTAACCCCTGTGGCGAGGGGCCTTGCTCCCGCTGGCCTGCGCAGCAGGCCCCTGCATTTCTCCAGGCAAACCGCATCGCCCGGTTTTGCGACTGCTGCGCAGCCGAGCGGGAGCAAGCTCCCTCGCCACGGGGAGATGCATTATCAGGAAGCAAGTGGCCTCGCCTTGACTTCATTTCCGCTTAAGCATCTCCGGCAACTGCGCCACCAGCTTCTGGTTATTCAACGGCGCCCGAATAAACCCACGCTGAGTACCGTCCGGGCCAATCACGGCGAGGTTGCCGCTGTGGTCAACCGTGTAGTTGGGCTTGCTGGTGTCCGCCGGAATGAACGGAATGCTCACCGCGTTGGCGAGTTTCTGCAGGTCTTCCACCGAGGCGGCGGTCAGGCCTTTGAATTGCGGGTCGAAGTAGCCCAGGTATTGCTTGAGTTGCTTGGGCGTGTCGCGGTTCGGGTCGACGCTGACCAATACGATCTGCAACTTGGCCACCGCCTCGGGCGGCAGTTCGCTTTTGATCTGGCGCAGTTGGGCGAGGGTGGTCGGGCAGATGTCCGGGCAGAAGGTGTAGCCGAAGAACAGCAGGCTCCACTTGTCTTTCAACCCGTCCATCGCCACGGGCTGGCCGTCCTGGTCGGTCATTTTCACGTCCGGCAGGTTGCGGCTCTGGGGCAGCAGGATGATACCGGCGTCGATCAACGCCGTCGGGTCACCCTGGCCTTTGCTGGAGAGCACCTTGTTGATGGTCAGGCCGAGGATCAGTGCGATCACGGCGGCGAGGATGAAGACGGTTTTCTGGGTTCGAGTCATAGGCTCAACAGTAAGTAATGGTCTACGAGCAGGGCGATGAACAGCAGGAACAAGTACCAGATAGAGTACTTGAACGTGTTGATCGCCGCGTGCGGCCGGCTGCCACGGTACAACACCACGGCCCATTGCAGGAACCGGGCACCCAGTACCAGCGCACAGACCAGGTAGATCAAGCCACTCATCTGGATCACGAACGGCATCAGGCTCACCGCCAGCAGCACCAAGGTGTACAGCAGGATATGGATCTTGGTGTAGTGCTCGCCGTGGGTCACCGGCAGCATCGGGATATCAGCCTTGGCGTATTCCTCCTTGCGATGGATCGCCAGGGCCCAGAAGTGCGGCGGGGTCCAGGCGAAGATGATCAATACCAGCAGCAACGGTTCGGCGCTGACATGGCCGGTGGCCGCGACCCAGCCCAGCAGCGGCGGTGCGGCGCCGGCGAGGCCGCCGATGACGATGTTCTGCGGCGTCGCGCGCTTGAGGAAGCCGGTGTAGATCACGGCGTAACCGAGCAGCGAGGCGAGGGTCAGCCAGGCGGTCAGCGGGTTGGTGAACACCAGCAGCATGGCTTGGCCGGCGACGGCCAGCGCCAGGGCGAAGGTCAGTGCGGCGGCCGGTGAGACCCGGCCCTCGGCCAAGGGCCGCTTGTGGGTGCGGGCCATGACCGCGTCGATGCGCCGGTCCACCACGTGGTTGACCGCCGCCGCGCCGCCAGCGCACAAGGCGATGCCCAGGTTGCCGAACACCAGGACCGTCCACGGTACTCCGGCGCGGGTGGCGAGGAACATGCCGACCAGCGAGGTGATCAGCATCAGCACCACCACTTTGGGCTTGGTCAGCTCCAGGTAGTCGCGCCAGATCGCCTGGCTGTGGCGTTCACCGGTCAAGGTTGCCATGGCATCTCTCCTTTAATCGTGATGGGGGCGACGCCGTGTTTAGGCGAATTGAAGCGCCAGCGCAGCGGGACGTGGTGCCGTACCCGGACCAGGCTGGTGCGGGCGTGATAGTTGACCAGTACCAGGGTCAGCAGCAGGGCGGCGCCCCCGGCGTTATGGGCCACGGCCACCGGCAGCGGCAGATGAAACACGACGTTGCTGATACCTAAGGTAATTTGCGCGGCCAGGGCGGTGAGGACCAGCCCCGCCAGTCGGGTCATGCCCACCCGCTTCAATTGCCAGGCCAACCCCAATAGCACCACGGTCACCAGCAACGCGCCGATGCGGTGGGTCACGTGAATGGCGGTACGAGCATCGCTGTCCAGTTGCCCGCCCAGGTAGTTCGGGCCGATGTGCTGGGTCAGGTGAAAACCATTGGCGAAATCGGCGGGCGGCATCCATTCGCCGTGGCAGGTCGGGAAATCGATGCAGGCCACTGCGGCATAGTTGGAACTGACCCAGCCGCCCAAGGCGATCTGGCCGATCACCAGCAGCAGCCCAGCCGTGGCCCAGTGTTGCAGGCGCTTGGGCACGGTCAGCGCGGGTAATACGCCAGACAATCTCAGCGTCAGCAGGAACAGCAGGCTCAACGTCGCGAACCCGCCCAGCAAATGCCCGGTGACCACTTGCGGCCACAGCTTGAGCGTCACGGTCCACATGCCGAACGCTGCTTGGGCAAATACCACCGCTAGCAGGAACAGCGGCAATTTCAAAGGTTGGCCGGGGCGACGACGGTTCATCCAGGCTCGGGCGGCCAGCGCGGTAATCATCAGCCCCAGGGCCCCGGCAAAGTAGCGATGGACCATCTCGTTCCAGCCTTTATGTGCCTCCACCGGGGTGTCGGGAAAATGCAACTCGGCATGGGCCAGCTGGGCTTCGCCCTTGGGCACGCTGATGAAACCGTAGCAACCCGGCCAGTCGGGGCAACCGAGGCCGGCGTGAGTCAGGCGGGTGTAGGCGCCCAACAGTACGACAATCAATGCCAGCAGCGTGGCAAACAGCGCGAGGCGAAATCCAGGCTTGGCCATGTCGGTGCCCTCATCCGATGTTCGACAGTTTCAGCAGGTGGCGCAGGTCGTTGAGCAAGTCCTTGCCCTTGACCCGGGCGTCATAGCGCAGCACCAGGTTGCTGTGGGGGTCGATGATCCACAACTGGGCGCCGCCGGAGCCCTGGGCGCCTTTTTGGTAGGCCGGCAGGTCCAGCGGGTAGCGTTGCAATTGCGGGTACTCGCGTTTCAACTGCGCGTCATATTCGCCGTCCAACGGTTGCGCGACCGCCAGGGCATGGCTGGCGCGACCGGCTTCACGGCCCAGGCCGATCTGCACCTGCCGCGCCAGATAGACCAATTGGCGGCAGTCCACCGAACACTCCTGCGGCGCGGTGACCAGGATCTGCCAGCGCTGCTCGTCGGCCTGCACGCCGATGTCGGCGCGGGACTGGCCGTTGCCGATCAGCTCGCCGTGGTAGCTGCGGCTGTCGGGCACCCAGAACTGGAACTTGTACATGCCGGTGGCGAGGATCATCGGGCCAATCACGCCCAGCACGATCAACAACAATTGCACGCGCCCCTTGCGACGGCTGCGGGCGTCGGGCGCCTCAGACGTGTTGGTTGGATTCATGGTGTTCCCCATGGTGTCTCCCTGCGTTGTGCCATCCGAGATAAAGGAAAAGGCCGAACAGCGCCGCCGCCATGGCGAACCACTGCACGGCATAACCGAGGTGTTTTTCCGGACCCATGGAAACCACCGGCCAGTCGGTCCGGTAGGCGCCGGGGCCGCTTTGTTGTCTTAATTCATAGGCGAAGCCGCCACGGTCCAGTTCGGCCCAGAGTTTCTGAGGCTCGATGGTGGTGACCAGCCGTGGCCACGGTGCGCTGGCCGGGTCGGCGTGAAGTTGGAACGTGGCGCCGGGCGCGACGTAGACCCAGGCTTGCAGGTCGACCGTCTGTTGCGGCGTGCTGAAGACTGGCGGGGTGCGGCGATCCGGCCACGGCAGCCAGCCGCGATTGACCAGCAGCCACAGCCCGCTGGCGTGGTCGAGGAATGGTTGCAGCAGTTCGACGCCCACCTTGCCGTCGTGCTGGCGGTTGTCCAGCAGGAGGCTGTGCTCGGCGTCGAAATGGCCACGCAGGCTGACCGGTCGAAAGGCCGGATCCGCCGTTTGCGCAAGCTCGGCGCTGTCCATCGGCTTGGCCACGCGGCGCTCGGCATAAGTGTCCATGAGCACACGCTTCTGTTCGCCCCGGCCCAATTGCCAGAACCCCAGGCACACCATCACCGGCACCAGCACGGCTACCACCAATGACGGCACGAGGCCCGGCCGGAAGCCTTTCATGGCGCCGCCCAAAGGCTATTGAACGAGATAGCTATACTCACCTGCATCGCGTCCCCCCGGAGTGTTCCTGATGCTCAAAGCAGCCATCGCCCTGATGCTGATCGCCACGGTTGCCAGCCTGTTCAGCGGCTTGTTTTTTCTGGTCAAGGACGAAAGCAATTCCAATCGCCTGGTCATCGCCCTGGCGATTCGTGTCGCCTTGGCCGCTGTCACCGTCGGCTTGATCGCCTGGGGCTTTTTCAGCGGCCAGTTGGTGTCGCATGCTCCTTGGTAAAGAGCCGTCCTGGTAGCGGTTGCCTCAGAGTATGTAGACGAAGAAGAACAAGCCGATCCACACCACATCGACGAAGTGCCAATACCAGCTCGCGGCCTCGAAGCCGAACTGATGCTCGTTGTCGAAGTGCCCGCGCATGATGCGCATCAGCATCACGAACAAGATGATCGTGCCGATGGTGACGTGGGCGCCGTGGAAACCGGTGAGCATGAAGAACGTCGCGCCGTAGATGCCCGAGCCCAACGTCAGGCCCAGCTCTTTATAGGCGTGGATGTATTCCTCGGCCTGGAAACCCAGGAAGGCGCAACCCAGCAACACGGTGATCGCCAGCCAGATTTTCAACGCCCCACGATGGCCTTTTTTCAGGGCATGGTGGGCGATGGTCACGGTGACGCTGGAACTGACCAGCAGGATGGTGTTGAGCAGCGGCAAGCCCCAAGGGCTGATCACATCCTTGGGCGGTGGGAATAGCTTGGGATCGGGGTTGTTCAACAACGGCCAGACGTATTCGAAGTTCGGCCAGAGCATTTCCGATAAACCCTTGCTGCCTTCGCCGGCCAACCCCGGCGCGGAGATCGTGCGCACGTAGAACAGCGCGCCGAAGAAGGCAATGAAGAACATCACTTCGGAAAAGATGAACCAGCTCATGCCCCAGCGGAACGAGCGGTCGAGCTGCGCGCTGTACAAGCCGGCGCGGCTTTCCTTGATGACCGCGCCAAACCAGCCGAACAGCATGTAGGCCACCAGCAGGCCGCCGACGAAGAAGATCAGCGGCCCGTGGGATTCGGGGCGCGCCGCCTTCAGGTCGTTGAACCAGGTCGCCAGGCCGTACACCGTGACGAACATCCCGACCGTGGCGATAATCGGCCATTTGCTCTGGGCCGGGACGTAATAGTGCTCATGAGTTGCCATTTATTGTTCTCCTTATCGGGCACGCTATCGGTCAGTGTTTACAGCCACCGGAGGATGACGAGCAGTGATATCGAACAGCGTGTAGGACAGCGTCAGGTGCTTCACTTCCTTGGGCATGTCCCGGTCGACGATGAAGCGCATGGGCATTTCGATGCGTTCGCCGGGTTGCAGCACTTGCTGGGTAAAACAAAAACATTCGGTCTTGTGGAAATACGCCGCCGCGGTGCTCGGCGAGATGCTCGGCACCGCCTGGGCGCTCATTGGCCGGTCGGTGGGGTTGTGAGCGACGAACACCATCTCGTTGACCGCCCCTGGCTTGACCACCAATTGGTCGCCCTTGGGGTAGAAGTCCCAGACCATGTCCACCGCATTGGTCGACAGGAACTGCACGCGGACTTGCCGCGATTCATCCACGGTCTGCTCGCCTTCGTACTGCCCGGCGGTCTTGCCGTTGATGCCGAACGCCTTGCACATCACGTCATAGATCGGCACCAGGGCAAACCCGAAGATGAACATGGCCACCACCACCAGCAGCAGGCGGGTGACCAGTTTCTTCAGCGAGATCGAGTCAGCCATGATTTCCAGTCCCTACCGAGAACCCTGTGGGAGCGAGCTTGCTCGCGATAGCAGCGACTCGGTGTGTCAGACACACCGCCATCGCGAGCAAGCTCGCTCCCACACAAGGCCCCGGTGTCATCTATTTCACTTCCGGCGGCGTGGTAAACGTGTGATACGGCGCCGGCGAAGGCACGCTCCATTCCAGCCCTTCGGCGCCATCCCACGGCTTGGCCGGTGCTGCGGGGCCGCCACGGATGGTCTTGATCACGATGAACAGGAAGAAGATCTGCGTGGTGCCGAACATGAACGCGCCGATGGACGAGACCATGTTGAAATCGGCGAACTGCAGGTTGTAGTCCGGGATCCGCCGGGGCATGCCCGCCAGGCCGACGAAGTGCATCGGGAAGAACGCCATGTTCATGCCGATGAAGGACAGCCAGAAGTGCAGCTTGCCGAGGGTTTCGTCGTACATGTGGCCGGTCCATTTCGGCAGCCAGTAGTAAGCCGAGGCGAAGATCCCGAAGATCGCGCCGGGCACCAGCACGTAGTGGAAGTGCGCGACCACGAAGTAGGTGTCCTGGTACTGGAAGTCCGCCGGGGCGATGGCCAGCATCAGCCCGGAGAAACCGCCGATGGAAAACAGGATCACGAACGCCACGGCGAACAGCATCGGCGTCTCGAAGGTCAGCGAGCCCTGCCACATGGTGCTGGCCCAGTTGAACACCTTCACCCCGGTGGGCACGGCGATCAGCAGGGTCGCGTACATGAAGAACAGCTCGCCCACCAGCGGGATGCCGACCACGAACATGTGGTGCGCCCAGACAATGAACGACAGGAACGCAATGGCGGCGGTGGCGTAGACCATCGAGGTGTAGCCGAACAACGGCTTGCGCGAAAACGCCGGGATGATCGAGCTGACGGCACCGAAGGCCGGCAGGATCATGATGTACACCTCGGGGTGGCCGAAGAACCAGAACACGTGCTGGAACAGCACCGGGTCACCGCCGCCGGCGGCACTGAAGAAGCTGGTGCCGAAGTGGATGTCCATCAGCATCATTGTCACGCAGCCGGCCAGCACCGGCATCACCGCGATCAGCAGGAACGCGGTGATCAGCCAGGTCCAGACGAACAGCGGCATTTTCATCAGGGTCATGCCGGGGGCGCGCAGGTTGAGGATGGTGGCGATCACGTTGATCGCGCCCATGATCGAACTGATGCCCATCAGGTGGATGGCGAAGATGAAGAACGTCACGCTCTCCGGCGCATAGGTGGTGGACAGCGGCGCGTAGAAGGTCCAACCGAAATTCGGCCCGCCGCCCGGGGTGAACAGCGTCGAGACCAGCAGCAGGAACGCCGCCGGCAGCAGCCAGAAGCTGAAGTTGTTCATGCGCGGCAGGGCCATGTCCGGCGCGCCGATCATCAGCGGGATCATCCAGTTGGCGAGGCCGACGAACGCCGGCATCACCGCGCCAAAGACCATCACCAGGCCGTGCATGGTGGTCATCTGGTTGAAGAATTCCGGCTGGACGATCTGCAGGCCGGGTTGGAACAGCTCGGCGCGGATCACCATGGCGAACGAGCCGCCCAGCAGGAACATGGAGAAGGCGAACCACAGGTACAGGGTGCCGATGTCCTTGTGGTTGGTGGTCAGTACCCAGCGCATCAGGCCCTTGGCGGGGCCGTGGGCGTGGTCGGCATGACCGTGGTCATCGATCACAGCACTCATGTCCTTTCTCCTTCGAACCAATGGGCTGGACGGCGCGGGGCAACGCGCCCCGACCGGTTGCGGGAACAGACGTCAGGCCGGCTCATTTGCTTTCCGCCTGTTTGAGTTCCAGCACTTCTTTAGGCGTAACCATGTCGCCCTTGTTGTTGCCCCAGGCGTTGCGTTCATAGGTCACGACCGCGGCGATGTCGACTTCCGACAGCTGTTTGCCGAACGCGGCCATGGAGGTGCCGGGCTTGCCATGGAAGACAATGCTCAGGTGATCAGCCTTGGGCCCGGTGGCGATCTTCGAGCCCTTGAGCGCCGGGAACATCGGCGGCAAGCCTTGGCCTTCGGCCTGGTGACAGGCCACGCAGGTGGTGTGGTAGACCTTGTCGCCACGCTCGACGAGTTCTTCACGCGTCCATTCCTTGCTGGTCAGCTCCTTGAGCTGCGCGGCTTCGGCCTTGCGTTCGCCCAGCCATTTCTCGTAGTCGGGCTTGCTCTTGACCTCCACCACGATCGGCATGAAGCCATGGTCCTTGCCGCACAGTTCGGCGCATTGGCCGCGGTAGATGCCGGGCTTGTCGACGCGGGTCCAGGCCTCGTTGACGAAGCCGGGGATGGCGTCGCGCTTGACCGCGAAGGCCGGCACCCACCAGGAGTGGATCACGTCGGCGGAGGTCACCAGGAAGCGCACCTTGGCATCGACCGGCAGCACCAGCGGCTTGTCGACCTCCAGCAGGTAGTGCTCGCCCTTGGCGCTCTGGTTATGAATCTGTTCGGCGGGGGTCGCCAGGTTGCTGAAGAACTCGACGTCCTGGCCCAGGTATTTGTAGTGCCACTTCCACTGGTAGCCGGTGACCTGGATGTCGATGTCCGACTCGCTGGAGTCGTACATCTTGATCAGCGTGGCGGTGGCCGGAATCGCCATCAGCACGAGGATCAGGAAGGGCACGATGGTCCAGAGGATTTCGACGCGGGTGTTTTCGTGGAAATGCGCGGCGTTCTGGCCGGTTGAGCGGCGGTGCATCATCATCGACCAGAACATGGCGCCGAAGACGATGATGCCGATGACCACACAGATCCAGAAGATGGTCATGTGCAGGTCGAAGACTGCGTTGCTGATCTGTGTGGCTCCAGGCGCCATATTCACAGTCCAGGCCGCTTGCGCCTGACTGAAAATCGACCACAACAGGAGGCCCATCCATACGTGTGGATGTCGCGTCATTGCGGGTTCCCCTTATCGTTCTTGTTATCCCGTAGGCGTAAAGCCTGCGGCAAGGGATCGGCTTTTCAGACTGCTTAATTGACTCGCCGCGCCTTGCTGCACATGCAATCGGGTGTCATCAGCTAACTCCATTCCAACCCGAGTATAGACAGCACCTGCAACCTCGCAACGCGATGGCGTAAATCGTTTGAAACAGCCGGGGCTTGCGCTAGAGCCCACGAATGGAGAAGGATGCGAACCTGAGTGATGGCAAACCGATATAACGGCGACGCAGCAAGGAAGGGGCAGTTATGAAAAATAGGTCTTAGGAGTTTTTTTACGCCAGCTAAGTTATGTCATTCCTATTTCATTGCCTGTTGTTTCCTGGAGTTGTCATGAACACCGCCGCATTGCGCGAGCAGATCCAAAAAGCCCAGCAACATGAGGCCGAGACCGGCCTGTTGAGCCGTCAGCTGACGGCCCAGTTACCCACGCTGCACCCCGCCATCCAGCTACCGGATGCCAATGCCAATGACGTCCTGGCGCGGTTTGTCGCTGCCTACATCAACGAAGTGCCTGACTTGCTGGATGCGGCCAATGACGTCGCCAAGGAGGCGGGTATCGAGTCGCAGATCAAGCCCGTACTGAAGATTGCCGAGCAATACTTTCTCCAGCCTCCGACGATCATGGCCGGGCATGTCGGGCTAAACAGCCTGCTCGACGAAGCCTACCTGGCGCACCGCTTCGTCGAAGAGGTGAACGACCTCTACATCAAGCATTTCGGCCAGCCACTGATCCCCTTGGACATGACGGTCGCCAACCTGATCGCCCACCAGTTGATCGGCGAGGCATTTGCCAACCAGCTCGACGAAGTGGTGCATCACACGTTCGATGAGATGCTCAACGACGAAACCTTTGCGTTGGAATCAGTAGAGGCCTATCGCGAGAAACTCAGCAGCCCGGCGACCGGCGCAGCCTGGAAGCGCTGGCCGTGCATGTCCCGACGCCTGGGCGTGGGCCTGGAGCTGGACCAGCCGGCGGCTTGATCCATCAGGACAACATGAAGCTTTTGTGGGAGCGGGCTTGCTCGCGAAGGCGGAGTGTCAGGCAGCCTATTAGCCAACTGATCCACCGCCTTCGCGAGCAAGCC